>JBMDXB010000029.1:0-133425 GCA_048594885.1 Vicinamibacterales bacterium | reverse complement strand
TCCCGTCAATCCGCAATCGACGATCGGCAATCCGCAATCGATCTACCCGTCAATCCGCAATCGACGATCGGCAATCCGCAATCGATCTATATCAGAGCAACCTGCTCCGAGATGGGTTCCGCTCAACAGTACCAGGGCTCGTTCAAGTAGGGAATGGCGGCGCGCGGCAGGAGACCGGCGTGGCGGCGCTCCGCCGTGACGCCGGCGTGCTCGTGCGCCAGCGCCCAGATCCGATCGAACACGGACGAACGTTCCCCTTGCATCCGGACGCCCACCAACCGCTCGACGTCACGTTGCAGCGCATCGATTCGGGGATCCGCGTGCCGCCAGACGTACGTCAGCCAGCGCGGATCGTAGCGGAGGATGGCGTCCCGGATGTCTGGCAGTTCCAGCAGCCGCGAGCCCTGGGGAATCAGCAGTCGGATGGCGAGCTGAATCGGCGCCACCTGCGGCACGAGATCCAGCCGATCGATCGTGTGCAGCAGCTCGAGATATCCCTCGATCGTCGTCCAGGGCGTGAATGCGACGAACGTCGGCGACAGGGTGAGGTCCTGCTCCCGGCAGAGCGCGACGAGGCGCTCGAAATCGTCACGCGTGTGTCCCTTCTCCAGTTTCGCGAGCACGTGGTCGTCGAGCGACTCGACCGCGCTGGTGACGAACGCGCATCCGGTGTCGCGCAGCAGCGGCAGCAGATCGGCGTGCCGCAGCAGATGCTCGACCTTGATCGTGACGTCGTAAGTCATTCCCGGGAACTCGCGCGCGAGCGCGGTGACGACGGCGACAGCGTGCCGGGGTCCGTTGAAGAAGTCCGGGTCGCCAAAGGTCATGTGCCGCGCGCCGGCGGCGACCTGCGCCCGCACATCCGCGAGCACGACGTCGGGCTGGACCACGCGAAACTGGCCGTCGTACACGGGCACGATGGGACAGTGGCGGCAACGATGCTTGCAGCCGCGGCTCGCCTCCGTATAGCCGGCGATGCGCTGCTCCGCACCCACCTGCAGCGTCGCGTACCTCGTCAGCGGCGGCAGGCCGCTACGCTCGGGCACGCGGAACTGAAGCCGGGGCATCGCGCCGGCCTCCTCCGCCGTGCCGCTGACGACTGCCGAGACCAGCGCATCTTCGAACTCCGCGCCGAGGATTTCGCTGACTCCGCGTTCGCGCAGCATCGACGCGTTGAGCGGCGCGTACAGTCCGTAAGCGAGAATCCGCGCGGATGGATTCAGCGCACGCACCTGTTCGATCACCGGCAGGGCCAGACGCGTCGCCGTGTGCATCGGCAGGAAGAAGGCGACGACGTCGCTCTGGCGAACGGCCTCGAGCGGCAGCGGCTGGCGCGTGAGATCGACGCACGCCACGTCTACGCCCGCGTCGCGCAGCCAGGCCGCGGGCGAGGCGAGACCGAACGGCTGATGGCCGAGATCGTAGGTCGAGATCAGCAGCGCGCGCACGAAGCCATTTTGACACGGCCGGCGGCGCTGGGGTCGCCGGTCGGCGGCGGCGCGAGGTCGGTAGCGGCGGGCGGGCCGAGCAGCTCGTGGAAGATCGGCTTCAGCGTGTCGGCCCAGATCTGATACCCCTTCAACGTCGGATGCAGCGTGTCCTGCATCACGCCGTCGAACAGTCTGCCGTCGCGATCGGCGAGCCGGTCGTTGATGTTCAGGAAGCGAACCCGCTTGCCGTCTGCGAGCGTCGAGAGCTTCGCGTTGATCCCGTCGATGGTCGGCATCACGGCGATGTTGTCGTTGCGCGGAAGAATCGCCGTCAGCACGATCGTCGCCTGCGGCGCTTTCCGCTGGCAGGCGTCGACGATCGCTTTGACGCCGCGAACGATCGCCTCGATGCCGGCCTCGTCGCGCGGCTGCGTCCCGACATTGTTGGTGCCCGCGAGCAACACGATCAGTTTCGGATCGACCCCATCGAGCTCGCCGTTCTCGATCCGCCACAGGATGTTCTGCGTACGGTCGGCGCCCCAGCCGAAGTTCGCCGCGTTCCAGCCGTGGAAGTTCTGCTTCCAGTTCGCGAGCAGCTCCGGGTAATCGAGCGCGCCCCACCGGCGCACGATCGAGTCGCCGAGAAAATAGACGTCGATCCGGCCCTGCTTCGCCTTCTGCAGCAATTGCTGGTGCGCCAGCGTCGAGTTCGCGTCGGTGCGCGGCGCCGCGCGATCTGGCGCGTCGGCACCGGTCTGCGCCGGCGGCCAGGTCGGCGGCAGCGGATGTTTCAGGAACCGGCTCGCCCACGGGATGAAGTACTTCCAGTTCGGGCCGTCGGTGTGGCCGCCGTCGTGCTGGCGCCACGCGAGATGTCCGTCGAGCAGCCCGGTGTTCACCGGCGGCATCTTCTCTTTCATGTAATCGCCGGAGACGCCGAGGTCCTTCGCGCCGAGCAGGCGGAACACCGGCTGCGCGGCCACGGCAGCCATATAACTGCCCTGTTGATCGAGCCACTTCGCATCGCCGCGCTCCGGGATGCCGTAGCTGATGAAGGTCAGACGCGGCGCGCACAGCGCGATGAGTTGGTGCGCGTCGACTGGAATGTCCGCCGCGGTCTTTCGACCGAAGGTCGCCTCCTCGGCGCCGTACTTGAGGAAGTTGCCGGCCATCCAGTGATATTCACCCGGCGCCGTCAGGTTCTCGACCGCTTCGCCGAAGTTGCGCCGGTGGAGCTTGGCGCCGCCTTCACCGGACGATCCGACGAGCACCACGGCGAAGCGCTGGTCGTAGGCCATCGTCACGAGCGCAGCCTTGCCAAACCGCGACACGCCTTCGATCCCCACCTTCTTCGCGTCGACCGCCTTGTCGGTCTCGAGGTAGTCGAGACCGCGTGACGCGCCCCACGCCCACGCCCGCAGCGAGCCCCAGTCGTCCGGCCGCCGTCGCTGCCCTTTGTTCACCAGGCCGATGATGCCCTTCGTCAGACCGGCGCCGTTGTCCGCCTGAATGCTCGCGGGGCTGATCGTTGCGTAGCCCCAGCCGGCGGCGATGAGCTGCACGGTTGCCGGTGGATCCATCGGGCCTGGCGGCACGCCAGGAGGCGCTCCGCGGCCGGGCCCGAATCCGCGCGCCGGTGGAGGCGGCGCGCCCGGCGCCGGCGGCATCCCCGATCGTCCCCCGAACATCATCATCACCGGCACGGGCTTCGCCGCGGTGGCCGGCGTGACCAGCGTCATCTGAATCTCGACGGCGATCTCCGGGTACGAAGAATTGTCCACGACGCCAATCAGTTCCTTGCCGATGACGCGCTGCCCGCCGACGTCGAACTGCTCGGTGCGGTTCACGCGCCACGTGACGGCGGGGACGCGGCGCGGCACACGCCCGACCACTTCGCGGTCGAAGTCCTCGACGATCTCCCCCCGGCGCTGCTTCCACCACATCGCGGCGGTCGTCACCTTCCGGCCGTTCTTCAGCGTCAGCGGATCGGGCAGCTTCGGATATGGATTGGCGAGCGCCTCGTCATAATTCGCGGCGTTCGGCGCGCCCTCCTTCGCGTTCCGGCCCGGGCGCAGGACCGTGATCCCGAGCTGCCGCATCATGTCCTGATGGTCCGCGGCGGTGGCGGCCGCATTGGGATTCGGCGGCGGCCCCTGCTGCGCGAGCACGGCAGCCGCAAGCGCGAGGATTGAGGTCAGTTTCATGCCGTCTTCCCTTCCGCCTCGGTTGCGAGGCTGCCGGCGACGAGCGCCGCGATCGATAGCACGAGCGCGGGATAGACGGTCTCGATCCCCAGCAGATACTCGGGATTCCCGCCCGTGCCGCGCGCCAGTCCGATGATTTCCCACAGCAGCGTCGTCACCATCCCGACCGTGATCGACGCGACGCCCCCGGCGCGCGTAGCGCGCGGCCAGACGAAGGCGGCGAGCAGCGCGGGGGTGATGCCGGCGCCGTACATCGTGTACGCCCACAGCGCCATCGCCAGGATCGTCGGGAAGAAGTTGCCGACGGCGAAGGCGACGGCACCGAGCACGACGACCAGCACGCGCGTGTAGACGAGCACCTGCCGATCCGTCGCCGATCGGTTGATGAACCGTTGATAGACGTCGCGCATCAGGTTCGTTGACGGCGTCAGCAGGAAGCTGTTCGCCGTCGACACGATGATCGCCGCCGCGCCGCACAGCAGCAGGACGCCGAGCACCATCGGCAAGCTGTCGAGCGCGACTCGCACGACGATGGTCTCCGACGCCCGCGTGTCGAGGCCCGGAATCGTGACGCTGCCGAACACGCCCACCGAATCGATCAGCGTCTCGACGAGGATGGTTCCGACGATCCAGCCGACCACCGCCATCTTCGCCGCGCGCTCGTTCTTCGCGGAGAAGAACTTCTGGTACATGTTCGCTTCGCCGAGCAGCAGGAACATCGTCGGCAGGAAGAGCGCGAATGCCGCGCGCGGCGACATGCTGCCGAACAGCGTGACCTGGTCGGGCCGCAGCGCCGTGATGGCGGGCGTGAAACCGCCGGCGTGACCGATGAGGAACACGACTGCGAGGCTGACACCGACCAGCATCATCAGGCCGTTGCCGATGTCGAGATACGCGATCGACAGCATGCCGGCAAACGCCGTGTAGGCGATGCAGAATGCCGCTGTCACGAGCGCGCCGGTGACGGGATCGATGCCGGCGACGAGATTGAGCAGGCGGCCGCCGCCACGGAACTGATAGGCGGCAATCGTCGTGTAGGCGAGCACGATCGTGATGGTGCCGAGCACGCGCGCCGCCGGGCCGTAGCGCAGTTCCAGGATGTCGGGGACGGTGTACTGCGCGATGCGGCGGACGCGCGGCGCGATGAAGTAGATGAGCGCTATGCCGACCCACGCGCCCGCCGACTGCCACACCGCCGGAAAGCCGGTGCGGTAACCGAGGCCGGCGCCGGCGAACAGGCTCCCCGACCCGATCCACGTCGACAGCAGCGTGAACACGAGCACGCTGGCCGGCAGCGAACGGCCGGCAACGAGGAAATCGTCGCCCGTCTGCACCTGGCGCGTCCGCCAGAAGCCGACGACGGCCAGACACGTCAGATACACGATGACGGCGATGAGATACACGTTCATGAGTCAGGTAAAGTAACACGCATCAGTTATGCTGTGACGCATGACGGATCCGTCGCCTCCCGGACGCGGCCTTCACGCAACGCCCGGCGCATACGACACCGCCTTCTTCGGACATCCGCGCGGACTTTCGACGCTGTTCTTCACCGAAATGTGGGAGCGCTTCAGCTATTACGGCATGCGCGCTCTGCTCATCCTCTTCATGGTGGCGTCGGTCGACAAAGGCGGCCTCGGCTTCGACGATGCGACGGCCGGAGCGATCTACGGTCTCTACACGTCGATGGTGTACATGGCGACGCTGCCCGGCGGTTGGATCGCCGACCGGTTGATCGGTCAGCGCCGCGCCGTCCTCTACGGCGGCATGTTCATTGCCGCCGGCCACTTCAGCATGGCCTTCCCGACGTTGACGACCTTCTATCTCGGACTCTTTCTCATCGTCATCGGCACGGGGCTGCTCAAGGGCAATATCAGCGTTCTCGTCGGATCGCTCTACGGGCCGGAAGACCAACGGCGCGACGCGGGATTCTCGATCTACTACATGGGGATCAACCTTGGCGCTTTCCTGGCGCCGTGGATCTGCGGGTATCTCGGGGAAAAGGTGAACTGGCATTACGGTTTTGCCGCCGCAGGCATCGGCATGGCGCTCGGGCTCGTGCAGTACGTGCTCGGCGGACGGTATCTGGGCGAGGCGGGACTCGCACCAGCGGCGGCGGCGCCGGCCGAGTACGCCACACACCGCCGCAGCGCGCTGATTGCGGTCGTGTTCTTCGCGGCGATCGCCACCGTCGTCGGCATCGGCGCCTATACCGGAGCGCTGCCGATCACTCCGAGGCAAATCGCCGACGCCGCCGGCTACATGCTGCTCATCGTGACGGTCGTGTTCTTCGGTTGGCTGTTCTTCAACCCCGCGTGGACACCAGGCGAGCGGCGGCGGCTGTACACGGTCGGCGTCCTGTTCCTCGCGGCCGCCTTGTTCTGGTCCCTGTTCGAGCAGGCGGGCTCCACACTCAATCTTTTCGCCGAACGCGACACGCGCCGGTTCCTGTTCGGCTGGGAATACCCGGCCAGCTGGTTCCAGACGATGAACTCGTTTTTCGTCTGGTCGTTCGCCCCTGCGTTCGCATGGCTCTGGTTGTCGCTGGGGCGGCGCCGCCGCGAGCCCTCCACGCCGGTGAAGTTCGCGCTCGGCCTGGCGCTCGCAGGTGCCGGCTTCGCGTTGTTGATGTTCGGCGCGCAGTTTGCCGAGCGTGGGAAGGTCAGCGCGCTGTGGCTGACGGGCGTCTATCTGCTCCACACGTTCGGCGAGCTGTGCCTCAGCCCGGTTGGACTGAGCGCCATGACGAAGCTCGCGCCGGTCCGCATCGCCGGACTGGTGATGGGCGTGTGGTTCCTGGCAACGTCGGTCGGCAATTTCCTCGCCGGCCGCGTCTCCGGTTTCTACCAGGCGATGCCTTTGCCGACGCTGTTCCTGACCGTCGGGCTCGTGGGAGTCATCGCCGGGATCGCCCTGCTACCGCTGGCGCGGCCGATGAAGCTGATGATGGGCGAGACTCATTAGGAACTGACGCAGTCCAAGGGCCAAGGACCAACGGCCAAGGACCAAGGGTCCAAAGGACCAAGGACCAAGGGCCAAGGACCAACGGCCAAGGACCAAGGGACCAAAGGACCAGGGACCAAGGACCAGGGACCAGAGACCAGGGACCAGGGACCAGGGACCAGGGACCAGGGACCAGGGACCAGGGACCAAGGACCAGCGACCAGGGACCAGGGACCAACAAGATGGTACTGGAAAAGTACAAGCAGAAACGGAACTTCGAACGCACGCCGGAGCCCGCCGGCGACGTGACACTCGCCGCCGAGCGCGCGAAGCAGGCGAAGCCGCAGCAGGGCCTGTTCTTCTGCGTGCAGAAACACCTCGCGAGTCATTTGCACTACGACTTCCGCCTCGAGCACAAGGGCGTGCTGTTGTCGTGGGCCGTCCCGAAAGGACCGGCGCTCGATCCGAAGACCAAGCGGCTGGCGATGCACGTCGAAGATCATCCCATCGAGTACGGCACCTTCGAGGGCGTCATCCCGTCCGGCTACGGTGCGGGCATCGTCATGCTGTGGGATCAGGGGACGTGGACGCCGCAGGTGGACGACATCGACGCCGCGTTGAAGAAGGGGGATCTGAAGTTCACGCTCGACGGCTACAAGCTCAAAGGATCGTGGGTGCTCGTGCGCACCGGCGGCCGCTACGGCTCCGGCGATGCGCGCAGCTGGCTGCTGATCAAGCACCGTGACGAGTGGGCGGGCGACGTGGACATCACGGAGTTCGCGCCGCTGAGCGTGAAGAGCGCCGGCGATTTCGAGGACATTCTCGCCGCCGACAATCCCGATGTGTGGGTCTCGAACCGTCCCGCCGCCGGCGGCGAGGCCGGGATGATGCTGAAGACGATCATCGAACGCGCGGCAGCGCTGAAAGCGAAGAAGCGTGCCACGCCGCCGCGGCGAGCGTTGAAAAAGACGACAGCGACGCCGCGGAAAAAATCCACAGCGCAGAAAAAATCAACGCCCGCGCGCAAGCGCCGTTAGCTTTCCGCTACGCCTCGGCGGATTCCCGCCAGCATCGAATGCCATCTCGCGCGAAAAACGGCGCAAAACCGGTCGAACGCGCGCTTCACGGTCAGCACGAAAGTTGCTGTCTCGTATCGCATTTATCGGCGCACGACCGGTTCATAGCGTTCGGGTCATAAGCGGAGCGTCCCATGTCCGTCCGCGTCCTGCTGGGCGACGAGGCTGTCGGCCTCGCCGCCCTCGACGCAGGCATCACCGCGGCGTATGCCTACCCGGGCACGCCGGCGACCGAGATTCTCGAATTCCTTCTTCAACGCGAGCGTGAGGCGGCCGCGGACGGCCGCCACTTCCCCCACGCTGGCTGGTGCGCCAACGAGAAGACCGCGTATGAAGCGGCGCTTGGCGTGTCGATCGCAGGCCGCCGATCGCTCGTGTCGATGAAGCATGTCGGGCTGAACGTCGCCGCCGATCCGTTCATCAACTCCGCGCTCGTCGCGATCAACGGCGGCCTCGTCGTCGCGGTCGCCGACGATCCCGGCATGCACAGCTCGCAGAACGAGCAGGACAGCCGGCTGCTCGCCGACTTCGCGCGCACCGTCTGCCTCGAGCCGCGCAACCAGCAGCAGGCGTACGACATGACGCGGGAGGCGTTCGATCTGTCGGAGCGCTTCGGCATTCCGGTCATGCTCCGTCTGGTGACGCGGCTCGCACACAGCCGGTCCGCCGTGCGATCGTCGCCGACGGTCCCCGAGCGTCCGGTGAACAAGCACGGTAGTTGCAGCTCCGGATGGATCCTGCTGCCCTCGATCGCGCGAAGACGCTGGCGCGATCTGCTGCAGCGGCAGGCGTCGTTCCTCGAGTACAGCGAACGATGCCCGCACAACGTCCTCGAGCTGCGCGATCCCGAGCTCGGCATCGTCAGCGCAGGCATCGCGCGGAACTACGTCGACGAGAACGTCGACGAGCTGCCGTCGCCGCCGTCGCTGCTGCACATCGGGGCCTATCCGCTGCCGGTGAACGCGATCAGGCGTCTCGCCGCGCACGTGAAGCGGATCCTCGTCGTCGAGGACGGCTATCCGTACATCGAGCGCGCGCTGCGCGGCGTGCTGCCGACCTCGACTGACGTGCGGGGCCGCGAGACGGGCGACTTGCCCGCGGATGGCGAGCTGACGCCGGACACCGTGCGCCGCGCGCTCGGGCTCGCCGCGCCCGAGGCGCGGTCGTTGCCGCTGCCGCTGCCGGATCGGCCGCCGCAGCTCTGCGCCGGATGTCCCCACATCGACACGTTTGCCGCGCTGCAGCTCGCGATGGCCGGCTTCGAAGGCGGCATCGTGACGTCGGACATCGGTTGCTACACGCTGGCCGCGCTGCCGCCGCTCTCGGCGGTGGAGTCGTGCGTGTGCATGGGGGCGTCGGTCGGCATGGCTCGCGGCGCGAGCGAGGCGGGGTTACGGCCGGCGGTTGCGGTGATCGGCGACAGCACGTTCCTGCACTCGGGCGTGACGCCGCTGATGGACGCCGTGGCGAGCGATACGGACATGACGCTCGTCATCGCCGACAACGAAGTCGTGGCGATGACCGGCGCACAGCCGACGCTGCTGCCGTCCTCGCGGCTGCACGGGCTGCTGCTCGGCCTCGGCGTCGATCCGGCACATTGCCACGTGATCGACGCGCACCCGCGGCGCACCGAAGAGAACGCCGCGATCATCCGCCGCGAGCTCGACCATCGCGGCTTGTCCGTCATCGTCGCGGCGCGGCCGTGTATCGAAGCGGCCAGGTCGCGCAAATCGGCGATCGGCGACAAGCGATCAGCGATCGGCGATCAGCGGCACAAGGCGGAGGTGCCGGCGTGACGTACGACATCGTCCTGGCGGGCGTCGGCGGACAGGGCGTCTTGTCGCTGTCGAGCATCATCGCCGCCGGCGCGCTCGACTCAGGCCTGCAGACGAAGCAGTCGGAGGTGCACGGCATGGCGCAGCGCGGCGGCGCCGTCACGGCGCACCTGCGGCTCGCCGCCCAGCCCATCGCCAGCGATCTCGTGCCGCGCGGACGCGCGTCGCTGATTCTGAGCCTCGAGCCACTGGAGAGCCTGCGTTATCTCGAGTACCTCTCGCCCAACGGCATCCTGATTACCGCAAGCCGGCCCGTGGCGAACATCGCCGATTACCCCGACCTCGACGAACTGCTCACGACGATCCATGCGCTGCCCCGTGCGTTCGTGATCGACGCGGCGGCGCTGGCGAAGCGTGCCGGCCTCCCGCAGGCGACGAACATGGTGATGGCGGGCGCGGCATCGATGTGGCTGCCGCTGTCGCCATCCGCGATCGAGCGCAGCATCACCCGGCGGTTCGCCGCCAAGGGCGCGGCCGTGGTCGAGAAGAACCTGGCGGCGTTCCGCGCCGGCCGGCAGCATGTGGAGGCGTTATGCGCGGCGATGCCGTGACGGCTTTACTCGAGCCCGAGGCGTTTCAGCTCCTGGAGGGTGCAGGCATCCGGTGTCCGCGCCGCCTGTTCGCGCGAACGGCGGCCGACGTGCCGATGCTCGACGTCACGCTTCTCGGCACGCCGCGCGTGGTCGTCAAGGTCGTGGCTGCCGGGATCGCGCACAAGTCGGACGTCGGCGGCGTGGCCGTGGTCGAAAGCACACGGACCGCCGTCGAAGCCGCGATCCGGACGATGGAGCGGCGGCTGACGGACGTACCGCTCAGCGGCTTCTCGATCGCGGAGTTCGTTCCGTACGATCCCACGCCCGGCGGCGAGTGGCTCCTCGGTCTCCGCTGGACGGACGAGTTCGGACCAGTAGTGTCGATTGGCCCCGGCGGCATCGCCCCCGAGGTGCTGTCGCGAGGAATCGAGGCCGGCCGCGGCGTGGCCGTCTTCCTGCCGGAGCGGCTCGAGCACGCGCCGGTGGAAGCGGCGCTCGAACGCTTGCTGTTCACGCCGCTCGCGATAGGGGCCGTGCGCAATCAGCCGGCTCGAACGACGCTCGAGGAGCTGCGGAAGGCGGTGGAGGCGATGGCGTCGCTGGCGCCGTCGTGCCGGCCCGATGGCCTGACGGAGCTCGAGGTCAACCCGCTCGTCGCGCACGACGGCACGCTGATCGCGCTGGACGTGCTCGCGATCGCAGGGTCACGCGTCGTGACGACCGCCCCGCCGCGGCCGCTCCACAAGATCGGGAACCTGCTGACGCCGCGCACGATCGCGATTGCGGGCGTCTCGGCGTCGATGAATCCCGGCCACGTCATCCTGAACAACGTGATCCGCGGCGGCTTCGATCGCGAATCGGTCTTCGTCGTCAAACCGGGCGCGCAGGAGGTCGAGGGCTGTCGCACCGTGCGGTCGATTGCGGCGCTTCCCGCGCCGGTCGATCTCCTGGTGCTGAGCATTCCCGCGACGCAGGTTCCGGAAGCGATCGTTGAAGCCATCGAGCACGAGAAGGCCGAAAGCGTCATCGTCATCCCCGGCGGGCTCGAAGAGAAAGCGGGTACCGGTCCGCTGCTGGCGGAGATGAAGGCGTCGATCGTCGCGTCGCGGCAGACGGCGTGGGGCGGCCCGGTCATCAACGGCGGCAACTGCCTCGGCATCCAGTCGGTGCCGGGCCGCTACGACACGATGTTCCTGCCGACCTACAAGCTCGATGCCTCCGGCCGGGTGACCTCGCCGCTGGCGATCGTCTCGCAGAGCGGCGCGTTCGCCGCGTCGCGCATCACGCGGCTCACCGGCATCCGGCCGCGCTACTGCATCACCGTCGGCAATCAGATGGATCTGACGATCGGCGATTACCTCACACACCTCGCGGGCGACCCGGACGTGAAGGTGGTGGCCGTCTACGTGGAGGGATTCAAGCCGCTCGACGGCGCGGCGGCGTTCGACGCGATCCGGCGGATCACGGAGGCGGGATCCACGGTGGTGCTGTATCGCGCCGGGCGCACGCCCGCGGGCGCGCGCGCGACGGCGAGCCACACGGCCGCGGTGGCCGGCGACTACACCGTCACGCGCGAGCTGGCGCGCGCGGCGGGCGCGGTGGTCGCCGCCACGCTCGATGACTTCACCGACCTCGTATCGCTGTTCACGCTGCTGCACTCGCGGCCGGTCCACGGCCACCGCGTCGGCGCGATCTCGAACGCCGGCTTCGAGTGCGTGGTGATGGCCGACAACCTCGGCGATCTCGAGCTGCCGGAGTTCGACGAGACGACGAGGGGGCGGCTGGAGGCGCTGCTGGAATTGAATCGGCTATCGACGGTCGTCGACGTCCACAACCCGCTCGACCTGACGCCGATGACCAGCGACGCCGCGTTCGAAATCGCCGTGCGGCGGGTCCTCGAGAATGACCGAATTGACGTCGGCGTGGTGGGATGCGTACCGGCGACCCCGGCCCTCATCACGCTGCCCGCGGCGCCGGAGCATTCCGAGGATCTGCTGCGCGGCGACTCCATCGCCCATCGCCTGCTGCGGGTCGCCGCCGACGTACGCAAGCCGTGGATTGCCATCGTCGACGCCGGCGCCATCTACGACCCGCTCGCCGGCATGCTGCAGCGCGGCGGCATCCCGACGTTCCGCAGCGCCGACCGCGCCATGCGGCTGCTCAACGTTTTCGTCGCCGAGCGCTTCGCGCACACGGTTCGCGCCGACATGGAACGCTGGGTCGATGCGTTCGAACTGACGCACCAACAATCGATTGCGGATTGCGGATCGTCGATTGCGGATTGACGGGATTGGGGATTGTTGATTGGGATTGGGGATTGTTGATTGGATTGTCGATTGGGGATTGAGGATTGGATTGCCGATTGGGGATTGAGGATTAATTGAGGATTCCGCAATTCCAATCCCAATCCAATCCACAATCGACAATCGCCAACCCCGCCAATCCGCAATCGACAATCCACAATCCAATCCGCAATCGACAATCCCAATCGCCAATCGACAATCCCGTCAATCCGCAATCGACGATCCGCAATCCGCAATCGATTTATTAGCGTCGTTCTTCGAGCGCGACCCAGCGCGCGAGCGCGGTTTCGATCTCGACGCCAAGCGCGTCGAGCCGCGCGAGTACGGCGCGAATATGATCGGGCGATTCCTTGTAGAACTCGGGCGACTCGGATTCTGCTGTGAGCCGCTGCTGCTCCGCCGCGAGCGCCTCGATGTGGTCCGGAAGCGACGCCAGCTCCCGCTGTTCGTTGTAGGAGAGCTTCTGCCGCGCGGCTGTTTCTTGGTCTTTGGCAGCTGGCCTTTGGTCTTTGGCAGTTGGCCGTTGGTCTTTGGGAGTTGGCCGTTGGTCCCTGGCCTTTGACTGGCGCAAGTAGTCCTCGTATCCGCCGACATATTCGATCACCCGTCCGTCTCCCTCGAACGCCAACGTGCTCGTGACGATGTGATCGAGGAAGACGCGGTCGTGACTGACGAGGAGCACGGTGCCGTCGAAGTCGGCGATCAGCTCCTCGAGCAGCTCCAGCGTCTCGATGTCGAGATCGTTGGTCGGCTCGTCCATCACGAGCACGTTGGCCGGCTTCGCGAACAGCCGGGCGAGCAGCAGCCGGTTGCGTTCTCCTCCGGAGAGCGATTTCACGGGCGAGCGCACGCGTTCCCGCGGAAACAGGAAGTCCCCGAGGTAGCCGACGACGTGGCGCGGCTGCCCGTTCACCACGACGGTGACGCCGTCGCTCACGCTTTCCGCGACCGTACGCTCGGGATCGAGCTGCTCGCGCTGCTGATCGAAATAGGCAATCTGCAGTCGCGTTCCGCGGCGGACTTCCCCTTCGTCGGGCTCGAGCTCGCCGACCAGCAGCCGCAGCAGCGTCGTCTTGCCCGAGCCGTTCGGCCCGATGAGGCCGACGCGATCGCCGCGCATGATGCGCTGCGAGTAGCCGCGAATGATCGGCACCCCGTCGAACTTCTTGGACACGTTCTCTGCCTCGAACACCACGCGTCCTGACGCTTCGGCACCTTCGAGGCCCAGGCGGACCGCGCCGGGCTGCGAGCGATACGCCGCGCGCTGTGCCCGCAGCTCGTGCAATGCACGGACGCGCCCCTCGTTGCGCGTACGCCGTGCCTTGATCCCCTGGCGCAGCCACGCCTCCTCCTGCGCGAGCTTTTTGTCGAGACGCTCGAGTTCGCGCGCTTCGGCCTCGAGCGCATCCGCCTTCTTCTGCAAGTAGCTGTCATAGCTACCTGGCCACGAGGTGAGCCTGCCGCGATCCAGTTCCACGATCCGTGTCGCCAGGCGCGAGAGAAATGCGCGGTCGTGTGTGACGAAGAGCAGCGCGCCAGCGTGTTCGAGCAGGTACTCCTCGAGCCAGCGGATCGCGTCGATATCGAGGTGATTGGTCGGCTCGTCGAGCAGCAGCACGTCTGGCTCGGAGACGAGCGCCTTTCCGAGCAGCGTCCGCCGCCGCCAGCCGCCGGACAGGTCGCGCATCGGACGATCCGCCGGCAGCGCCAGCCGCGACAGCACCATCTCCACTTTCTGTTCGAGCCGCCAGCCGTCGCGTTCCTCGAGCTGGTGCTGAAGGTCTCCGAGCTTCTCCAGGCCGCTCGCATTGGAGGCGACCGCCATCGCGGCGTGGTGGTAGGCCTTCACGAGCGAGCCGAGCTCGCCGAGGCCGTCGGCGACTTCATCGAAGACGGTGCGATCGCCGGCCGGCGGGACCTCCTGATCGAGCCGCGACACGCGAAGTGACGGCGCCCGCCAGATCGTACCGGCATCCGGCGGAATCTCGCCCGAGATCACGCGCAGCAGGCTGGACTTCCCGCTGCCGTTGCGGCCGATGAGCGCGACGGCCTCGCCCGGATCGATCTGCAGGCTGGCGCTTTCGAAGAGCGGCACGTGGCCGAAGGTCAGTGAGAGATTCTGGAGCGTGAGCAAGGGCAAGGGAGACTGTTAGAGCGCCGAGCCGCCGCCGGGGAGCCGCTTGCGCAGAAAGTTCGTCCGCTTCGACGGCGGCAACGCCTGCCATCGGCGGATCATCTCGCGCACGGCGCGGTCATTCTCCCGCCGGACGGCGGCGAGCTTTGCGCTCCGTTTTCGACGTTTTGTCACGTGCCTTCTCCAGAATCTCCAGGACGGCCCTCAAAGGATCGGATAGGCAGTACCGTCGCGTCGAGAGCGTCGGCAACGATCTTCAACTTCGCGACATTTCGCGGCGTTTTCCGGAAAAAAAGTCGAAATCGATCGTCGTCACCGGCGCGCCGCGCGGGCAGCCGCGGCGTTGCCGATGAGCGCCGCTTCGAGGCGCGCATCGCGAAGGTGCCCGGCGACCTCGGCCAGCAGCGGCCCCGCATCCTTCGTTCACAGTATAGTGGGGGATCTCGAGCACAGGAGGTTCGGATGAAGGCATTCATCGCAGCCGCGATCGTGGCACTGGTCGTGCCGGTAGCGGCGGAAGAGAAGACACTCGGCGGCGGCGTGACGCTGAAAGAAGCGACGCCGATCGCGTCATTGACGGCGAAGCCGGCCGATTTCGTCGGCAAGACCGTCCGCATCGACGGCGTGGCCCCCGCGGTGTGCGAGCACATGGGCTGCTGGATGGCGGTCGCTCCCGACGGCCAGCCGAACGCCCCGACGGTCCGACTCAAGGTCGAGGACGGCGTCATCGTCTTCCCCGTCACCGCCAAGGGCAAGAAGGTGTCAGCGCAGGGCGTGTTCGAGGAAGTCAAAGACGTCGAGGGCAAGGAAGCCGCCGGCGAGCACGCGAAGCACGACACCAAGGCGTCGAAGCAGTATCAGATCAAGGCCACCGGGGCTGTCATCACACAGTAGCTCGGGGCTCGGAGTTCGAAGTTCGAAGTTCGAAGTTCGAAGTTCGAAGTTCGAAGTTCGAAAATGGTAGTCTAATGCCATGCGTACTACCATTGACAAGGCAGGCCGGGTGGTTATTCCGGCGTCGCTTCGGGAGCGCGCCGGTCTGGCGCCGGGGACGGAGCTCGAGGTCACGGCCGACGAGACCGGGCTGCGCATCGAGCGCGTCGCGCCGCCGCCGCGCCTGGTCAAGGTCGGCCGCCGCCTGGTCGCGCGGCCCACGGCGCCAGCCGATGCGCGGCCTGCACTCGACATCGCTGTGCTGGTCGAGGACGAGCGCAACCGATGGCCGTAACCGCGTTCTTCGACACCAGCGTGCTGCTGGCAGGCCTGATCGATCTCGGGCCGCAAAGCGCGCCGGCGCAATCGCTGATGCATGCGGTTGCCGAGAAGACCATCGCCCCGCCCGCAACGGCGTGGCACTGCTGCCTCGAGTTCTTCTCGGTTGCGACGCGCCTGCCTCCCGAATTCCGCCTCGCACCCGCCGATGCGGTGCGTCTGCTGGAAGACGAAGTGTTCGCCCGGATGAGCGTCCACGATCTGCCGGCCGGCGAACGAAAGCCGATGCTGCGGCTGCTCGCCGACGATGCCATTGCCGGCGGCCGTATCTACGACGTGCACATCGCCGAAGTCGCCCGCGCGGCCGGCGCGCGCGTCATTGTCACGGACAACCGCCGCCACTTCCTCTCGGCGCTGCGCCACGGCCTGCGCGTCGAGACGCCGTCGGAATTCCTCGCCTCGACGCGCAAGCGGTTGGCGAGCCGATCGTACGCGGTCTGAAACGCCTGCTGAAACCGCGATCCACCGCGCACTCGATGGTCAGCGCACTTCGAACTGCACGGCGTGCGTGGTGGGATCTGCCCGAAGGTCGGGCGCGACGCGTCACCGTCGACGGCTCTGAGCGTTCCGTCGTAGATGGAGAGCCAGAAGTGACGAGCAGACGCTGCCCGTCGAGATCGAGCGCCATAGCGAATCACTCGGCCCTCAGTGCGTTCATCGGATCCAGCATCGCCGCGCGTCGCGCCGGCAGCCAGCAGGCCACGCACGCCACGGCCAGGAGCGCCGCGATGGTCACGGCGAATAGCATCGGATCGACCGGAGAGGCACCGTACAACCGATAGTCAATCAGCCGCACCAGAATGACGGCGGCGCCGAGACCAAGCACCGCACCTATTGCGGTCAACTGCAAACCCTGTTTCAAAACGAGCGCGATGATATCGCCTGACCGTCCCCCAAGCGCGATTCGCACGCCGATTTCCTTTGTGCGCTGCCCGACATCGTAGGCCAGCATTCCGCACAGTCCCAGTGATGTAAGCAGCAGCGCAAGGATGCTGAATCCGCCGACAATCGCGGCGATCAATCGATCCTCGCGGGTCGCGCGATCCAGCGCCGCCTCGATCGTCTCTACGCGGCGCACGCGGATGCCCGGATCGATGCCCAGCACGATCGCCGGAACCGCATTCGCGACGGCCCGTGTGTCGCCGTTGGTACGTATTTGAAATCCGATTCTCGATGAAGGTGTGCGGCCTTGTGCGATGTAGCACACGGGTTCGGCGTCATCGCGGAGATCGCGATACTTCGTGTTCTTTGCTACGCCGACGATTCGGTACTGCGAATCTCCGCGTTGAATCACGCGACCCAGGGGATCGGCGCCGCTGAAGAAGCGCCGCACGACCGCTTCGCTCACCACGGCCATCGGTTCGATCTGGCGCGTGTCAGGCGAGCGCTCCGCCAGCAGACCGTGGCCGCGCAGTACGGGAATGCCGAGGGTGGTGAAAAAATCCGGTCCGACCGAGGCGAACTGAACGGTCATGTCCTCGCCGGGAACGTCGATGTACCCGGGCACGTGAACGCGGGCTTGCGTGATCGTGTCATTCAGCAACGCGTGTTGGGAAAACGTGACGTGCTGGACATCCGGAATCGCAGCGAACGCCCGCACAAGCTCGTCCCTGACGACCGCCCGACGCCCGCCCGCGTCCGCGCGCGTCATCTCGATGTCGACGAGTAACAGGCCGGTCGTCGGGAAGCCGACGTCGACGGCCTGCAGATTTTCGACCGTCCGGACGAATTGCCCCGTGCCGGCGAGCAGGCAGCCGGCCACGGCAATCTGCACCACGACCAGCGCCTTCTGCAGCACCTGCCGCGAGCCGGCGGTCGCGCTCCCTGGCTCGCTCTTCAGCACCGAGGACAGATCGATACGGGTCGATTTGAACGCCGGCATGACTGCAACAATCAGTCCCGTCACGCTGGACACGAGCACGACAAAGAGAAGAATTTCCAGACTCGGCTGGGCATCGATGCGATACGAACGCGCGATCGAGAAGCCCCACTGCATCAGCAGGAGACCGAGCACCACGCCCCCGCCGACCAGCAGCAGGCTCTCCGTGACGAGTTGCACGAGCAAGCGGCTGCGATCGGCGCCGAGCGCCGTACGAGCGGCGAACTCCCGTCTGCGGCTCGTCAGTCTCGCAAGCGACAGGCTGGCGACATTCGCGCAGGTGATCATCTGCACCAGCGTGACGGCCATGAGCAGGATGCTGAGGATCGGCCCCGCGCGGCTACGCATCTCGCTGTCAAAACCGCTCGCCCCTCGCTCCAGCTGCATCGTGCCCCAGGCCCGTGCGTGCTCCCCGGCCGAGTCCTGCGGTCGCCGCGCTGCCCCGAGCTGCTGGTAGAGCAGATTGATCTGGGCCGTTGCTGCCTCGCGCGTAATCTCGGGACGCAACCGCGCCATCGCGAATAAACCGGACCAGTCCGGCCGATGCAGGCTCCTTCCGAAGCGCGGGCTGACCAGGGGCATCATCTCGAGCGGCGTCCAGACATCCACGGACTCGCCCACTTTCACGCCGGAAAAGCCTGCCGGCGCCACACCGACAATTTCGAACACGACGTTCTCGATCTGCACGGTCCGTCCGACGACGTGGGGGTCGCCGCCAAATTCACGCTGCCAGAACGCGTCACTGAGCACCGCGACCGCACGCGGCGCCTCCCTGCGGTTGTCGTCGGGCACGATCAGACGTCCGATGGCGGGAGCGATCTGGAGGAGCGAAAAGTAATTCCCCGATACGTCGCTTGTCGTCACCTGCAGCGGCTCCGACCGGCTGTCTGAAATCAGCGTGCGCAGATTCCGGCTCCCGTTCAGCGCCAGGACTCCCGTGAACGGGGTCGCATGGTGGCGCAGGTGCTCATACGTGTCGTACGAAACCCAGTTGTTCACGATTGGCGCGGAGTTGCCTGCCGTACGGGTTGTGCTGAGCAGAACCAATTGCTCGGGGGCACCGACCGGCAGCGAGCGCAGCACGAGCACTTCGAGGGCGCTGAAGACGACGATGTTTGCACCGATGCCGAGCCCCAGGATCAGCACGACGAGCGCAGAGAAGCCCGGGTGTCGGCGCACCTGTCGCAACGCATAGCGAATGTCCTGCCGGCCGATCTCGACTTGCCGCAGCAGCTTGATATCGCGGCTCTCTTCCCGGAGCAGGAGGGGATTTCCAAAACTTCGGAGGGCTTCGGCTTCGGCCGCGGCGCGGGGAAGCCCCTGCTCGACCAGTGCGTCGATCCGGGAGTCGAGGTGAAAGCGCTGCTCGTCGTCCAGGTCCCGATCGACTCGCGATGTTCGAAGGATGTTGGCCAGTCGCGACAGCCAGGACATGGCGGCCTCCTTACACGTGCTTGAGGATGTGACCGATGGCGCCGGTAACGACTAGCCATCGCTCCTCTTCCGCGTCGAGCTGTCGGCGTCCGGCAGCGCTGATGTCGTAGACGCGGGCCCGGCGCCCGTGCTCTGTCCTGGCCCATCGGGCCTTAATCCATCCGGCTTCCTCCATGCGATGGAGCGCGGGATACAGAGACCCTTCCATCACCCGGAGAACATCGTCCGACATCTGTTCGATCTGCGTTGTCATCGCATACCCGTGCATCGGGCCGCGGCGGACGAGGAGCTTGAGCACGAGGAGCGGAAGCGCACCCTGCAGGGCATCGTAGCGCGACATATATAGAAATCTAAGTAACGAGACTAAGCATATTCAGAATTGCGAGGTCGTCAAGAAGTGCGGCGCATTCAGGAGACGTGTAAGTGAGCCAGATGTTCACCAGTTGGAACGGATTGCCAGCCGGGCGTCACAGGTTGATGGTGTAATGGTGCCACACATCCACCATGTGGCTTATAATCTACCTATGGCGTTGAACTTGAAGAACCGCGAAGTGGAGCGGCTCGCCTCTGAAATCGCTGATTTGACTGGGGAAAGCAAGACCGAGGCGATTCGAAAGGCGTTAATCGAGCGGCGGGATCGGCTGCGGTTCCGGGTGGCGCGAAGGGACCGGCTGAAGGACTTGCAGGCGTTTCTCGCCAGCGAGATCTGGCCGCATGTTCCGGCGGAGGAGCGAGGTCGACGTCTGACTCGCGATGAGGAATCGGCGATTCTCGGCTCCGACCCCGGCGACGAGCGATGATCGTCGATACGTCGGCGCTCGCCGCCATCGTCTTCCAGGAACCGGGCTACGACACCGTGCTGGCGCGACTCGCGACGTCTGGCGCGTGCGCCGTCGGCACGCCGACGTTGGTCGAAGCCGGCATTCTGTTGTCGGCACGCCTCCGATCCGATGCGCGTCCGTTGATTGCGCGACTGTTGCAGGAGCTCGACATCGTTCCCGTGCCGTTTGGAGACGAACACTGGCGCGCTGCCGTCAGCGCGTTTGTCCTTTACGGAAAGGGACGACACGCCGCGTCGCTGAACTTCGGCGATTGCCTTGCCTACGCGGTCGCGAAGTTGAGCAGCGAACCGCTGCTGTGCGTCGGCGACGACTTCGCGCAGACCGACATCGTACTGGCCTGACGCGTTCACGTCGCACGAACACGTGGCACGCGACCGCGTCAGAGCAGCTGCTTGGCCAGCACCGCCCACACCGCCTGCGCGAGGCGGCGCCGATCGTGGCGCGCGATGTCGCGGCACCAGAAGTCGCCGCACACGACCTCGCACGTCGGGGGAACGTCGCCCACCTCCAGCGGCAGCTTGTGCTCGGCGCCGTAGCGCGCGAGCATCTCCTCGTTCGGCCGCGCCGTGTTGAAGACGACGACGTCCACCGGCCTGCCGATCGTCTGTTCGATCAAGCGCACTTCCTCCGCCGCGGTGAAGTGCCACATACCCCGGCCCTCGGTGAGCAGGTTCGCGACCAGCACGACGGGGCCGTCGACCGCGCGAACGGCCTCGGCAACGCCGCGGACGAGGAAGATCGGCATCAGGCTGGTGTAGAAGCTGCCCGGGCCGATGATGACCGTGTTGAAGTGCGGAATCGCCGCGGCGGTCTCCGGATGCACGCTGACCTCCGGCTCCAGCCAGAGGCGCGAGATGACGTTACCGGCGGTTTGCCCCGCGTCGACTTCGACTTCCCCCCGCGTTGACGTGCCGTCGCCGTATTCCGCGCACACGCTGGCCTGTTCCACGCTGACCGGCCACACGCGCCCGGCGCAGCCGAGCAGCGCACGCAGGCCTTCGACGGCGGCCAGGAAGTCGCCGCTGTAGGTCTCCATCATCGACAGCAGCAGGTTGCCGCCGGTGTGCCCGCCGAGGCGGGTATGCTCGAGCGTCGGCAACCGCGAGAGCAGGACGCGGCGCGCTTCCCGCTCGTTGCGCGCGAGCGCCAGCGCGCACCGGAGCACATCGCCCGGCGGCAGCACGCCGAGCTCGTCGCGCAGCTGGCCCGAGCTGCCGCCGCTGTCGAACATCGTGACCACGGCGTTGAGCCGCAGCCATGGATTCGCCTTGAGCCCGCCGAGCAGGCTCGGGAGTCCCGTCCCACCCCCAAAGCAGCCCACGTTGAGATGTCGAAGGTTCATCGCTGCGCCTTATTAGGCCACAGGCTGCCCGAGCAAGGCGAGGGCGGCAAGGCCGAAGGCCGTCGCGCGCGAAGCGCGCGTAGAGGCGCCTGGGGGTGGGGCCCCAGGCGCCGCCAAGAGAAGCTGCCATGGCGTTCGGCCTGCGCGGATGCCGCATAATCGTGCTATGAGCTCTGTGGCGTTGTCGGCCGAGGATCGCGCGGCGCTCGGCGCGCTGGTATCGGATCTCCGCCGCGTCTTCGATGCGCGGCTGCAGTCGGTCGTCGCCTACGGCGCCGGCGCACGCGACGACGAGGGGCTGCACACGCTCGTCCTGGTCGACCGCGTGGTCTTCGACGATCTCGCCGCGTGCATCGCGCAGACGGCGAGGTGGACGCGGCAGGGGCTCGCAACGCCGCTCATCCTCTCGCGCGACGAGTTCCTCAGGACGCTCGACGTCTTCCCCATCGAATACGGCGCCATTCTCGACAGCCATGTCGTCATCGTTGGCGCCACACCGTTCGAAGGGTGCGTCGTCAACGACGCGGATCTGCGCCGCGCGGTGGAGCTGCAGGCGAAGAGCCATCTGATCCACCTGCGCGAAGGCTTCCTGGAGACGGCCGGCCATGCGGCCGCGATCGGCCGCCTCGTCGCCGCCTCCGCGCCGGCGTATCGCGCGCTCATCGAGAACCTCGGCCGCCTCGATGAGCGGTTCGCCGGCCAGCAGGACGCGTCGATGCGTCTATGGCGCGAGCTCTCGACGGCCGGCACGATTGCCGATCCCACCGCGCTGCTGAAGCGCTACATCGCCGACGTCGAGCAGATCTGGCAACTGGTCGACACATGGCGGTAGGCGGTGTGGCCTTGTCAATGCTGAATGCTAAATGCCGAATGCTGAATGGAAGTGCTGTTTACCCATTCGTCATTCTCGGTATTTTCAGCATTTGGCATTCAGCATTCAGCATTGATCTCGGGGCGCAGGAATCGCAGCCCCCCGCACTGACGGCGCCGGTGAATGACTTCGCCGACGTCATCGACGCAGCGAGTGAGCAGGAGATCGACCGCCGAATCCGCGCGCTGCTGCAGGCGAGCGGCGATACCGTCGTCGTGGCGACCGTGAGGACGTTCCAGCCGTACGGCGACATCGAGTCGTACGCCGTGAAGATGTTCGAGAACGGCGGACGCGGCATCGGCCAGAAGGGCAAGGACAACGGCCTGCTGATCGTCCTCGCGGTCGACGATCGCCGTGTCCGCGTCGAGACGGGCTACGACCTCGAGGAGTTCATCACCGATGGCTTTGCGGGCGAGGTCATCCGCAGCGCGATGCGTCCGCACTTCGCGCGCGGCGACTACGGCGAGGGGCTGCTCGCCGGCGTGACGCAGATCATCAACCGGATCGCCGATCGCCGCGGCGTCCGGCTCGACAACGTGCCTCGGTCGCAGCCGAGGACCGTAGGGCCGTCCTCGAATTTCCCGTTCGGCCTGGTCATTCTCATCGTCTTTCTCCTCCTGAGCATGATCGGCCGTATCGGCGGCCGGCGCAGGCGCCGCCGGGGACCCTGGATCATCGGGCCCTGGAGCGGCTGGAACAGCGGCATCGGGCCGTTCGGCCATGGCAGTGGGTTCGGCGGGGGATTCGGAGGATTCGGCGGACGTGGTGGAGGGTTCGGCGGCTTTGGCGGCGGCCGCTCAGGCGGCGGCGGAGCCTCCGGCGGATGGTAACGTCATTGCAGAGGACGTCACAGATGAACACGAAGCGGATTGCAGCGAACCTCGGCATCGTTCTGTTGCTGGCCACCGCCCTTCCCGCCTGCTCCTACAACCGGTTCACAGGGACCGAGGAGGCCATCAAGGGGCAGTGGTCACAGGTTCAGAACCAGCTCCAGCGGCGCAACGATCTGATTCCCAACCTCGTCGAGACGGTGAAAGGCTACGCCGCACACGAGAAGGAGATCTTCACGCGCGTAGCCGAGTCGCGCGCAAAGCTCTCGGGCGCGACGACGCCCGAGCAGCAGATCGCCGCGGCCAACGAACAGTCCTCCGCCCTCGCGCGGCTGCTCGTCGTCGTCGAGGCCTACCCGCAGCTCAAAGCGGACGCGCAGTTCCAGCGCCTGATGGACGAGCTCGCGGGCACCGAAAATCGCATCGCCACCGAGCGCAAGCGCTACAACGACCTCATCACCGAATACAACACGCTACGCCGCCGCTTCCCGTCGAACGTCACGGCGAAGATGTTCGGCTTCAAGGAATACCCGTACTGGCAGGCGCCCCCCGAAGCGCAAAAACCGCCTACGGTGAATTTCAAGTAGACACGAGTCCCTGGTCACGGGTCCCTGGCCCCGGGGCCCTCGTCCCGGGTCCCGGGTCACGGACCCGGGCCGCGGACCCGGGACCCGGGCCCCGGGACCCGGTACCCGGGACCGGGGACCCGTGACCAGGGACCAGTGACCAGGGACGGTAAGCGTTAGCTCCAAACCTGTCGTAAACTCCACCCGGCTGAAGCCGAAGCCAGACATTCAATCAAGGAGAATGCGGTGAAGCGACATTTGCGTACCCGATTGGCGACGTGGGCGGCCGTTGGCCTGTGTCTGCTCGGGATGCGGGGGCTCGCGGTCCAGGGACAGCAGGATCGGGTCGCCGCGCTTCGAGCGCCCATCAACCAATCCGACGATCCGATTCTCAAGCGATTCGTGTGGCGGCCGATCGGGCCGGCGGTGATGGGCGGACGCATCGACGATATCGCCGTCAACGAAGGCGACCCCTCGACCTTCTATGTTGGCTACGCCACGGGTGGCGTGTGGAAGACGGACAACAACGGCACGACGATGACGCCGATCTTCGACGGACACCCGGTCTCGTCGATCGGTGACATCGCGATCGCGCCGTCGAACGCGAACGTGATCTACGTCGGCACCGGCGAGCCGAACAACCGTCAGAGCTCGTCGTTCGGCGGCGGCGTCTACAAGTCGAACGACGGTGGCACGACGTTCGAGCTCGTCGGCTTGAAAGACACGCAAAGCATCTCACGCATCGTCGTCCACCCGAAGGATCCGAACATCGCCTACGTCGCGGCCGTCGGTCATCTGTTCGGCCCGAATCCGGAGCGCGGGCTGTTCAAGACGGTGGATGGCGGCAAGACGTGGACGCCTTCAAAGTTCATCGACAACGACACGGGCTTTACCGATGTCGTGATGCATCCGGCGGATCCGAACACGCTGTTCGCGGCGTCGTATCAGCGCCGGCGGCAGCCGTGGGGATTCAACGGCGGCGGGCCGGGCAGCGGCCTGTGGAAGACGACCGACGCGGGCAAGACGTGGACGAAGATCTCCGGCAGCGGCTGGCCGAACAACCCGATCATCGGCCGCATCGGCGTCGATATCTGCCGCTCCAAGCCGAACGTCGTGCTCGCGCAGATCGAAGTCGGCCCGAGCGGCGGCACCGGCGCCGGGGTGAACGAGGACGGCAGCCTCGTGCAACCAGGGCAGGGACGCGGCGGCGGTGCGGGGGCCGGGGCGCCTGGGGGCCGGGGAGCCGTTCCAGCAGGACGCGGCGGACAGCAGGAAGGGCCGCCTCCGCCGCCCAATCCGAGCCGCAGCGGCGTGTGGCGGTCGGAAGACGGCGGCAAGACATGGCAGATCGCCAGCAACAACAACAATCGGCCGATGTACTACAGCCAGATCCGCTGCGATCCGACCACGGACCAGATCATCTACACGATGGGCGCGTCGGCGTACAAGTCGACCGACGGCGGCAAGACGTTCAACGTCATGTCCGGCCAGAGCCACGGCGACCATCACGCGCTGTGGATCAACCCGCGCAACACCCGTCATCTGCTCATCGGCAACGACGGCGGCCTCGACGTCAGCTACGACCAGGGCGAGACGTGGGAGGAGGTCGCAACGATGGCGACCGGGCAGTTCTACGCGATCAGCGCGGACATGCGAAAGCCGTACTTCGTCTGCGGCGGGCTGCAGGACAACGGAAGCTGGTGCGGCCCGAGCGCAGTGCGGAGCAGCAGCGGCATCCTGAACACCGACTGGTATCGCATCGGCGGCGGCGACGGCTTCTACACTCAGAACGATCCGCACGACTGGACGATCCTCTATTCAGAGTCGCAGGACGGCAACACGAACCGCTGGAACCTGCGCAACGGCACGTCCACGAGCATCCGTCCGCGCACCACCGGCGGACGCGGCGGCGGTGGCGGCGGCGGTGGCGGCCGCGGCGGACCCAACGTATTCCCGACGCCTGAAGGGGCGACGTTCAGGTTCTACTGGAACACCCCGTTCATCCTCTCCCCGCATGACTCGAAGGTCGTGTATCTCGGCGGCGATCGGCTGTTCCGATCGGCGACGCGCGGCGACTCGTGGACGGCTTCGCCCGACCTGACGAAGAACATCGGCAGGAACGATCGGCCGATCATGGGCGCCGCCGGTACGGCGCCGATGGCGTCGAAGCACGACGGTGCGGCCTCGTACAGCAACATCACGACGATCGGCGAATCGCCCGTCACGCCGGGCGTCGTCTGGGTCGGTACGAACGACGGCAACGTCCAGGTGAGCCGCGACTCCGGCGCGACCTGGAAGAACGTGGTCGACAACATCAAGGGTGTGCCGAAGGAAACGCATGTCTCGCGCGTCGAACCGTCGAACTTCGACGCGGGCACCTGCTACGTGACGTTCGACGGCCACCGCACCGACGACCACAAGCCGTACGTCTTCAAGACGACCGACTTCGGCGCGTCGTGGACGTCGGTTGCGGGCAACCTGCCGACCGGGAACGTCAACGTCATTCGCGAGGATCCGAAGAACCGCAACCTGCTCTATCTCGGGACCGAGTACGCGGTGTTCGTCTCGCTCAATGGCGGCCGCGAGTGGAAGAAGTTCATGACGGGCCTGCCGACGGTCCGCATCGACGATCTGCTCGTGCATCCGCGCGACAACGATCTCATCGTCGGCACGCACGGCCGCAGCATCTGGATCGTCGACGACATCACCCCGCTGCAGCAGATGAGCGAACAGACGATCACCGCCGATGCGCACTTGTTCGACGTGCGGCCGGCGACGCGATGGGTCGAAGACACGATGCTGAGCCGCGGCACGGGGGGCGCGAGGCACTTCCGTGGCCAGAACCCGCCGGGCGGCACGGCGATCAACTACTACCTGAAGTCCGCCCCGTCGGGTGACGTGAAGATCACCATCACGAACATGGCCGGCACCCTCGTGCGGGAGATCGCCGGCACCAAGGAGGCCGGCCTCAACCGCGTGCAGTGGAACCTCTCGCCCAATCCACCTCCGGCCGATCCGGACACCGGCCGCGGCGGACGCGGGGCCCGCGGAGGCGGCGGCGGAGGCCGCGGTGGACGCGGCGGCCCGGCTTTCGTCAATCCCGGCGCCGTCGATCCGGGAACCTACGTCGTCAAGCTGTCGGTCGGCGGCAAGGAGCTCGTGAAGACCGTCGTGGTCGAAGCGGACGACCTTCGCTGAAGGAGAACGCGTGAAACCAGGATCGATACAGAGGCGGCTGCTCGCATGGGCAGCCGCCGGCATCTGCGCGGCGGCCGGCAGCGGCCTGTTCGCTCAGGGGCAGGCGCCGCAACAACCGGCGGCGCCTCCCTTGCCGCCACCAATCAACGCCACCACCGATCCGTTGCTCAAACCGTTCGTCTGGCGCTCGATCGGCCCCGCCAACATGGGCGGCCGCATCGATGACATCGCCGTGGTCGAAAGCAATCCATCCATCATCTATCTCGGATATGCGACCGGCGGCATCTGGAAGACGACGAACAACGGGACGACGTGGGCGCCGATCTTCGATACGTATCCGGTGTCGTCGATTGGCGATCTGGCGATCGCGCCCTCCGATCCGAACATCATCTACGTCGGCACTGGGGAGCCGAACAATCGCCAGAGCTCCTCGTTCGGCGCGGGGATGTACAAGTCGACCGACGCCGGCAAGACGTTTCAGTACATCGGCCTGAAGGAGACGCAGACCATCGGGCGCGTGGTCGTGCATCCGAAGGATCCGAACACCGTCCACGTCGCGGCGCTCGGGCCTCTCTTCGGTCCGAACAAGGAACGCGGCCTCTACAAGACGGCCGACGGCGGCAAGACGTGGACGAACACGAACTTCGTCAACGAGGACACCGGCTTCACCGATGTCGCCATGGATCCGTCGAACCCGAACGTGCTGTTCGCAGCGTCGTACCAGCGGCGGCGGCAGGCGTGGGGTTTCAACGGCGGCGGCCCCGGAAGCGGCCTGTGGAAGACGACGGACGGCGGCCGGAACTGGACGCGGCTCACCGGCAACGGACTGCCGGGCGACCCGATCATCGGCCGCATCGGCATCGACATCGCGCGATCGAACCCGAAGACGATTTACGCGTCGTTCGAGGTCGGACCGAGCGGCGGCACCGGCGCGGGCGTCAACGCGGACGGCAGTCTCGTTCCGCCGGGCCAGGGCCGCGGCTTCGGCGGCTTTGGCGGTGGCCGCGGCGATCCGAACGCGCCTCCCCCACCGCCCGATCCGAAGAAGAGCGGTATCTGGCGCTCGGACGACGGCGGCAGAACGTGGAAATGCGTCTCGAACCAGGGCGATCGCTGGATGTACTACAGTCAGATCCGGGTCGATCCCAACAACACCGAGATTGCGTACCAGGGCGGTGCGCCGTTCTTCAAGACGATCGACGGCGGTAAGACGTGGCGCCAGGTGCAGGGCATCCCGCACAGCGATCACCACGCGTTCTGGATCGACCCGAAGAACAGCGATCACATTCTGCTCGGCAACGACGGCGGACTCGCGGTGTCGTACGACCAGGCGGCGACGTGGGAATACGTCAACACGATGCCGGTCGGCCAGTTCTACGCCGTCAGCGCGGACATGCGGCGGCCGTATTACGTCTGCGGCGGACTGCAGGACAACGGGAGCTGGTGCGGCCCGAGCGCGACTCGCACCGCCAACGGCATCACCAATTTCGACTGGTATCGCATCGGCGGCGGCGACGGCTTCTACACGCAGAACGATCCGACGGACTGGACGATCCTCTACTCCGAGTCGCAGGACGGCAACACGAACCGGTGGGATCTGAGAGCGGGACGGAGCACCAGCATCCGTCCGCGTGGTCCGCAGGCTGGCCGCGGCGGCCTGCCGCCCGGCGGCGAGCAGATGGCAGCGGCGATGGGTCTCACGACGGAGCAGGCACAGGCACTCGCCGCGCAGTTCGGCTTCGGCGGCAACCCGCAGGGCAACATCGTCCCGCCACCGCCGCAAGGGACGAACTTCCGGTTCTTCTGGAACACGCCGTTCATCCTGTCGCCGCACAATCCGCGGACGATTTACCTCGGCGGCGATCGCCTGTTCCGATCGTTCAACCGCGGCGACACGTGGCTCGCGTCGAGCGATCTCACGCGCAACATCGGCCGTAACGATCGGCCGATCATGGGCGTGCCCGGCAACGCGCCAATGGCGTCCAAACACGACGGCGCGGCCTCCTACAGCAACATCTCGACCGTTGCCGAGTCGTACGTGCTGCCGAGCGTGTTGTGGGTCGGCACCAACGATGGCAACGTGCAGGTCAGCCGCGACGGCGGGGTGACGTGGAAGAACGTCATCGACAAGATCCCAGGCGCGCCAAAGGAGGGGCACGTCTCGCGCGTGGAGACGTCGTACGTCGACGCCGGCACCGCCTACGTCAGCATCGACGCGCACCGCAGCGACGACCACAAGCCGTACGTGTATCGGACGACCGACTACGGCGAGACGTGGACGTCGATTGCCGGCAACCTGCCGGAGGGGAACGTCAACGTCGTCAAGGCGGACCCGAAGAATCGCAACCTGCTGTACCTCGGCACCGAGTACGGCTTCTTCATCTCGCTCGACGGCGGCAAGGCGTGGAAGCCGTTCATGCAGGGGCTGCCGACGGTGCGCATCGACGACGTGATGGTGCATCCGCGCGACAACGATCTGATCCTCGGCACGCACGGCCGCAGCATCTACATCATGGACGACATCACCCCGCTGCAGCAGTTGACCGAGGAGGCGATGAAGGCGGATGCGCACGTGTTCGAGGTGCGGCCCGCCGTTGCGTGGCTGAACGACGTGCAGAAGTCGATCCTCGTCGAGGGCGCGAAGCACTTCCGCGCGCCGAACCCGCCGCGCGGCACCGCGATCAGCTACTGGTTGAAGACGCCGGCGCAGGGGGACGTGAAAATCACGATCAGCGATGTCAGCGGCCGCGAGATCAGGTCGATGGACGGGCCGAAGGAAGGCGGGCTGCATCGCGTGCAGTGGAACCTCGGGCCGCAGCCGCCCGCCGCGCGGGGCGGACAGCAGCCGCCGGCGCAGGTGCAGCAGTTCCTCGGCCGCGGCGGACTCCTGCCGTCCGTACCGGCAGGCTGGTACCTCGCGAAGCTGACGATCGGCGACAAGACCATCGCCACAAGACGCCTCGCCGTCGAGGCCGACACGATCATTCCGTGACGGGTCGAGCAAGCTCGGCCCCTACGACGCAACGCCACACGACCACGCCACCTCCGTAGGGGCCGACCTTGGTCGGCCCCGCGCTAGAATGGGAGCGTCATGGCCATCAAAGACGCCCTCCTTTCCGAATACGACCACGAATGGGCGACCACGCGCCGGCTGCTCGAGCGCGTGCCCGAGCAGGAATTCGGCTGGAAGCCGCACGAGAAATCGATGACGCTCGGGCAGCTCGCCGCTCATCTCGCCAACCTCCCATATTGGGGCATCGTCATCATGACGACAGAAGCCTTCGATCTGGCCGACGATGTCGACTCGACGCCGAAGGCCCCTCCGTCGCGCGCGGTGATGTTGAAGGAGTTCGACGCCAAGGTCGCCGAAACGCGGCGGTTGATCGCGAATGCGACGGATCCCGAGATCCTTGCTCGCTGGACGTTGAAGAAGAGCGGCGCCGAGCTCTTCTCGCTGCCTCGCGCCGCCGCGCTGCGGGCGTACCTGATGAACCACGGCATCCACCATCGCGGCCAGCTGAGCGTCTACCTGCGACTCCAGAACGTGCCGCTGCCTCCGATCTACGGTCCGACCGCGGATGAAGGCTGGTAGAGCGGCGGCGACGTTCGCCCTCTGCCTGGTTCCGTTCGTCCTCCTGGCGACGCTCAATTCGGCGGGCTATCGCTACGGCGCCTCCGATCAGGCGTTCTACATCCCCGCGGTCCTGCTGAAGCTCGATCCCTCGCTCTTCCCGCACGATCGCGAGGTCCTCGCGGCGCAGGCGCCGCTGCAGTGGGCCGACGAGATCGTCGCCGCTGCCGTGCGGATCACCGGCCTCGACTTGCCGGCGGTCTGCGCCCTGCTGCACGTGCTCTCGCTCGCGCTGCTGGCCGGCGCGGCCTGGCTGCTCGGTGTCGCCCTGTATCGATCGCCGTGGCCGATCCTGGCCCTGCTCGCGGCGCTGACGCTGCGCCATGCGGTGCCCGATTCGGGAACGAATACGCTCGAGGGCTACTTCCATCCGCGCCAGCTCGCGTTCGCGTTCGGCGCGCTCGCGGCGGCGGCGTTCTTCCGGCGCCGGATGACAGGCGCCGTGCTCCTGCTTGGCGCCGCCGCAACACTGCACCCGACAACGACGATGTGGTTTGCGATCTGGCTGGGCGTGGCAACGTTCGTCGCCGAGCGAGCGGTGCGTCCCGCACTGATCGGGATCGCCGCGATCGCCGCCGTCGCCGGGGCATGGCTGCTGATGGCCGGGCCGCTGGCGTCGCGGCTCGCAGTCATGGATCCTGAGTGGATCGCGACACTCGGGGAGAAGGACTATCTATTCCCCCTGCGCTGGTCCTGGGACGCCTGGCTGGTGAACCTGTCGTACGGGCCGGCGATCCTGGGCATCTACGCGATGCGTGCCCGCGCGCGTTTGAGTAGCGATCGCGAGCGCGGTCTGGTCTTCGGATCGCTCGCGCTCCTCGCCGTTTTCCTCCTTGCGCTGCCGTTCAACGCTGGCCGGGTCGCGCTCGCCGTGCAACTCCAGCCCGGACGCGTCTTCTGGCTGCTCGACTTCTTTGCCATCGTCTATCTGGTCTGGGCAATCGCGGAAGGCACACGGACACCGGTACGGCGGCGCGTGTCAGTGACGATTGCTGCGCTGGTGGTCGCATCGATCGCGCGCGGCGCGTATCTGAAGATCGCGATGTTCCCCGAGCGTCCACTCGCCGAAGTCGCGATTCCGGACGACGACTGGGGGCGGACGATGGCGTGGGCGCGGCAAAGCGAACCGGGGAGCGCCTGGCTGGCGAGTCCCATCCATGCGGCCCGTTACGGCACCAGCGTGCGACTCGCCGGCCACCGCGATGTGCTCGTCGAGCCGCTGAAGGATGCGGCACTCGGCATGTACGACCGATCCGTCGCCATGCGCACGCGTGAGCGGGCCGAAGCGATCTCCGGCTTCGACGAGCTGACGCCCGGCCAGGCGCGCGCGCTCGCCGCGCGATATGATCTGGACTACCTCGTCACCGAGCAGCCGCTCGATCTTCCGGTCGCTTTCGAGAGCGGCGCGCTGCGTGTCTATCGACTGCAGAGTCCATGAACGAATACGCGCCGAAGCGTGGCCTTCGCAACGGCCACGTGATGACCATCTATGCCTGGGGCAAGCCGAGGCGCTTCCCTCACCTGCCGCCCCCCTCCGATCGCTACTTCGACGTGGCCCCGGGAACGCGCGTGCTCGCGCATTGCCACTGGCAGCCCACGCCGGCGCAGCATCCGGCGCTGATCGCGCTGCACGGCCTCGAAGGCTCGAGCAGCGCGCACGACATGCGCGGGCTCGCGGACAAGGCGTATGCGGCGGGATTCAACGTCGTCCTGCTCAACCAGCGCAACTGCGGCGGCACCGAGGAGCTGTCCGAGACGCTGTATCACTCCGGTCTCACGGACGATGCCGCGCATGTCATCGAGCAGCTCTCCGCTGAAGGCATCGAACGCATCGTCGTCGTAGGCTACTCGCTGGGCGGGAATCTCGCGTTGAAGCTGGCCGGCGATTTCGGCGGGGCCGCGCCGCCGCAGTTGCGCGGCGTCTGCGCGGTGTCGCCGGTGCTCGAGCTCGACGCATGCGTGCGTGCCCTCGAGCGCCGGCAAAACGTCGTCTACCAGTGGAATTTCGTCCGCGGCCTGAAGCGCCGGCTGCGGCGCAAGGGGCAGACCCATCCCGGCCGCTTTCCTGTCGAGCGGTTGCGTCAGGTGCGCACCGTGCGGCAGTTCGACGAGTATTTCACGGCGCCGCATTTCGGCTTCGCGGGCACCTCCGACTACTACCATCGCGCCAGCGCCCTGCGTGTCATCGATCGCATCCGCGTGCCGGCGCTGATCATCACGGCGGACGACGATCCGTTCGTGCCGGTGGAGCCGTTCAGGGATCCGGCAGTGACGTCGAATCCGAACGTGACGCTGATCGTCACGCGCGGCGGCGGCCACTGCGGGTTCGTTGCTGCATCGGGCCACGCCGACGGCTATTGGGCCGAAGAACGGATCATGGAGTTCGCGTCGGAGCGCGCCTTCTGATCCCGGGGCGCTGTTACGATCCCGCCTCGCTGCCGCCAGGTTGCGGCTGTCGCGCCGCGATGGCGTAGGCATCGAAGTACCGCTGCAGAGAGGCAGCGGTGGAGCCGTACTGGTTGGGCCCGGCAAAGAAATCGGCGACCACCTCTCGACAGCGGGCCAGCTCTCGCAGCCTCGCGGGCGACGCCCGGTGGCGTGGGTCGTCCAGCGTGAGATCCAGGAGGTCGAGCGCGCGGTACAGCGCTTGCCGGGCGAGCTCCGGATTGCGCCCGCTCCAGCGCGCCGCACGGCTGATTTCGCTCCCGACATTGCCCAACTGGGCGGCGAGCGTCAGCTCCCACCAGCGGCCGGCCGCAAGCTCGCGGTGCAGGCTGGTCATCGCCGGATGAGACGACGGACGAGGTCTGCAATCGCTTGACGCGTGTCCGGATCGTCGACCCCTCGCGACCGGTTGCCAAACGATGGACGCAGGTTGATCATCGAATCGAATTCGAGCCAGTCCGGCTCGGCAGCCTCAGGATACAAGTTGATTCCCCAGAGATCGCGTTGCGCCGATCCATCGGCAAGAAGCTCCGCCTCCTGATCGGCGTGCATATCCGCGTCGATCAGCATGATCTCGCGCCGCAAATCCACCACGGCCTTGACCATGTCGCCGAAACGTTGTGCAGCGAGCTGGCGCAGCTCATCGAACGGGACGGGATTCGATGGGGTCACGCGTCGCATGCGCCTCCGAGTACCGCATTCTACCCTGCGGTACCGACGGCATCGATGAATCGTCTCGCGAAGTCCGGTCCGAGACCCTGCTCTTCGTGTTTGAAATAGACGAACGCGTCCTGCGCCGGAAGTCCGACTACGATCCCGGCCCACCGCTCGATGTCGGCCTGCTGGTATCCCTCGTCTCTCAGGCGGAAGTACGCGTAATCCGCCGTCATCTCGACCGGCGTGCTCAGCTTTTCGCTATCGGCGATGCAGAGTGCCAGGTTTCGGCTGCGCAGCGTGTCGTAGACGGCAGCGTCGAACCACGACGCATGGCGGAACTCGAATGCCGCGCGCGTGCCGTCGGGCAGGCCGTCGACGAACTGCCGCAGCACGTCGACGTCCTTCTTGAAGTTCGGCGGCAGTTGAAACAGCAGGGTCCCGAGCTTCGCGCCGAGCGTCCGCGCCGTGCGGCAGAACGCTTGGAGCGGATCCTCGCAGCGCTGCAGCTTCGAGTCGTGCGTGATGCGCCGCGGCGCCTTCAGCGTGAAGGTGAAGCGGTCGGGCGTGCCGGCCGCCCAGCCCGCGAGCAGCTTCTCCGTCGGCATGCGGTAGAACGTGTAGTTGATCTCGACCGTCGGAAACCGCTCGGCGTAGTACGCGAGCATCTTGTCGGTGCTGAACTTCTCCGGATAGAACGTCCCGCGCCATTCGGGGTAGTTGTAGCCCGAGGTTCCGACGAGTATTGACATCCGTCAATGCTAAATGCTGAATGCCGAATGCTGAAAGGTCAATGTGGAATGCCCGAATGATCGACAGCCTCATTCAGCATTGCATTCAGCATTCAGCATTCGGCATTCAGCATTGACCGGGGGTTCACTTTATCGCGATCTCGTACGCAGCAACCTGTCGCTTTTGACCAGCCGACGTGAAGCCCGATAGCAGCAGCTCGTAGGTGCCCGCGCGGATTGCGTCGCCGGTGATGAACATCGTCAGGCCGCGCCGGCCGTCGACGACAGCCGCCGTCAAGCCTCCGCGCGACCAGGCCAGCGCGCCCGTCGACCAGTCGCGCATCGTCACGTCGAATCGGGAGAGGGTCTTGTCGACCGCCGATGGCAGGATCAGACGAAGCTCGATGACTTGCGTCGCGTGTTGAGCGGTGATCGTCGGCGACGGCGGCTGCGATCCGCGCGTCGTCAGCGGCGTCAGCGTCAGGGTCGGCAACACGCGCGGCGCCTGCGAGGCGTCGGCATCGGCGCGGACGCGTTCGAGCTCCAGCGCGAGCGCTTCCCGGGCGGCGCGCTCGCGGGCGAGCTGCGCCTCCAGCCGGTCGCGCTCGAGGTGTTCCCCTTCAGCCGACGCCTGCAGGCTGGCGGCCGTCGTCCGCGCTTGGCGCGCGCTCCACGCCGCGCCGCCCGCGACAGCGATCAGCAGCAGGCCGAGCGCGATGAAGAGCCACTGGATGACAGGACGCTCGAATCCGCTGACCGCCCGCATGAGCGCCCCACCTTAGCACGCGCCCGAAACCGTGACACTCACCGTTTCTCAAAATTGCACACTCGACGTGGCAATTTCTGCAAACGGTGAGTGTCACGGTTTTCAGGGCGGGTCCAGACGATCGTGTAGCGCCACAGCCAGTGATAGAAGAGCCGCGCGCCGGGCAGCAGCCGCGCGGCCAGAGCCGATGCTGCGACAAAGGTCGGATACGTCTCACCCGCGCTGTGACGGGCCCACGCATCGCGAACGCGTTTCGGCGGGAACAGCCGGCCCGTTGTCGCCAGCCGCAGCAGTGCGTTGCATCCGAGCGCCGCGTACGATCGCACCACATCCGCGACGCCATCGTCGCTCCGGAGATCGTGGACGACGAGGCGCCCGCCGGGCGCGACGAGCTCCCGCATCCGCTGGAGCCCGGCGTCGAGCGGCACGTGATGGAGCATGGAGATCGAGATCACGCAGTCGAACAGCCGGCCCGCGAAGTCCTCCTCCATGAAATCGCCGCAGCGGAACGTCACGTCGGAACGGTGTTCCCGCCGCCGCGCCCTGGCGATCATCGCGGGCGACAGGTCGAGGCCGATCACCTCGCGCGCCCGCGCCGCGAGCCTGCCGGTCAATGCGCCGCCGCCACAGCCGACGTCGAGGACCGACCTCGCGCTTGAAGGCACCAGCGACAGCAGGAAATCATCAAACCGATCCGTGCGGAAGCCGAGCTCGTCGCCGAGCCCGGCAATCGTGTCGAACTCCTCGCGCACCGATGCGCTGCCCATGCGGGACGGCAGTATATGCGCCTTGACGCGGCCCGCGTCGCAATGATATCTCTCTGAAACATATCGCTATGAGACATATCGAGCGCGCGAAGACGGCGCTGGCCCGGATGCACGCGCGGGAGCTCAAGAAAGGGAGCGCGGAGCTCCTGATCCTGTCGCTCGTCGAAGCCCGTGCCCGCCATGGCTACGAGATCGGCAAGTTGATCGAGCAGCGCTCCGGCGGCGCGATCACGTTCAGCGCCGCGGCGCTCTATCCCCTGCTCTACCGCCTCGAGAAACGAGGCTGGATCCAGGGGCGATGGGTCGAGCAGGCCGGTCAGCGACGGCGAAGGTACTACCGCCTCACGCCCGACGGGCGGCGCGTCCTCGGCGAGCAACGCAGCGCCTGGCGTGCGTTTGCCGCCGCCATCAACCGAATCGCCGGAACCGGGGAGGTGTGAGGTGTCGCGCTGGCGAGACGAGATTCGACGACGGCTGGCGACGGCTCATCTGGACCCGGCGCACGAGGCGGAGATCGCGCAGGAGCTCGAGCAGCATCTCGACGACCGCTACGCCGAGATGCGCGCCCTGGGCCGAAGCGACGAGGACGCCAGCCGCGCCGCGCTCGCCGAGCTCGACGACGCCGCCCGAATGCGTGAAGAGCTGACCCGTGTAACTAAGCCGCCTCCGTCGCTGCCGCCCGCCGGCGCGCCGCCCGATCGCCCGTCGGTCGCAACAGGATGGCAGGACGTGCGCTACGCCGTGCGCATGTTGCGCCGGAGTCCCGTGTTCACTGCGGTCGCATTGCTGACGTTGGCGCTCGGCATCGGCGGTACGGTCGCGATCTTCACCGCCGTCTACACGGTGCTGTACCGCCCGCTCGGCGTAGCGGGAAGCGATCGCCTGGCCGTGCCTGTCAGTGAGAATCAGGCGCGCGGTATCCTTCGCGCCAGCGTTCCATTTGCTGATTATGAGGACTGGCGCGCCGAGCGCGACGTCTTCGAGCAGGTGGCGCTCTTCAGCCCGACGCAGCTCGACATCTCGGGCGACGGCGCGCCTGAGCGCGTGGCCGTCGTCCAGGTCTCAGCCGACTACTTCGCCGCGATGCAGGTGCAGCCGCTGCTGGGGCGGCTCTTCGTCCCTGCCGACCATGCGGCTGACGCCGCGCGCGTGGTCGTGATTGCCGACGGGCTCTGGAAGCGGCGGTTCGGCGGCGCTCCGGACGTCGCCGGCAAGGAGATTCGCCTCTCCGGGACCGTAGCGACGATTGCAGGAGTCGTCCCCGGGGCCCGCGTCTGGCCGTCGGATCAGGACGTGTGGACGCCGATGAGGCCGGCGCTGTTCAACGACGACGTGCGGACACGCCGGGACAACATGATTTTCCTCTCGGTCGCGCGGCTGCGCGCCGGCGTGCCGATCGAGCAGGCGCGTGCGCGAGTTGGCGCAATCGCAGAGCGGGTGGCGCAGGACCACCCCGCCTCGCGCCAGGGCTGGACGACGAACGTGCTGCCGCTTCGCGAGTACATCGTCGAACCGGAACTGCACCTCGGCATGCTCGTGCTGCTCGGCGGCGTCGTGCTGGTGTTGCTGATCGCGTCGGTGAACCTGGCGAACCTGCTGCTGGCGAGAGGCGCCGATCGTGTGCGCGAAATGGCTCTTCGATCGGCGCTCGGCGCAAACCGGCCTCGCCTCGTCCGCCAACTGATGACCGAGAGCCTGGTACTCGCCGCCGCAGGAGGCGCCGCCGGGTTGTTCCTGGCGCAGTGGCTGGTCGGCGCGCTGAAGGCGTCGGCGCCGGCCGAGCTGCCGATGGCCGAGCGCATGTCGATCGACGGCGTCGTGCTTGGCGTCGCCATCGCGCTCACCGGAAGTGCGGCGGTCATGTTCGGTCTACTGCCGGCGCTCTCGATTTCCTCGTCGCAGCCCGCAGACGTGCTGCGCGAAGGTGGACGAACGGCGAGCGGCGGCCGCCGCGCCGCGCGTCTCCGCGACGGACTGGTCGTCGCGCAGATGGCGCTGGCGATCGTGCTCCTCACGGGTGCGGGGCTGATGCTGCGCAGCTTCGGCCACTTGCTTCGCGTCGATCCGGGCGTCGACGTCGAGAAGGTCCTGGCCGGGCGCGTCGTCGTCCCGGCCGCACGCTATGCGGAGCCAGCGCAGCGCGCCCAGTTCTACGAACGGCTGATCGAGGCGCTCGCGGCGTCTCCGGGGATCGAGGCCGCGGCAGCGACCTCGTACTTGCCCGTGGGCGGGCGCGGCTTCGGTCTCGGCCGCGTGTTCCTGCTCGAGGGACAGGCCGAACCGCCCGCCACCACCGATCATCCGGCGTTGTGGAATGTCGTGACTCCGGACTACTTCCGCACGCTCGGCATCCCGATCCTGCGAGGGCGGGCGTTCACGGCACAGGACACCGCGGACTCGCGTCCCGTCCTGCTCATCAACCGAACGATGGCCGCGCGGGTCTTCGGTGCTGCCGATCCGATTGGCAGACGCATGCGCTCGTGGCGTGATGAAAACCTGTTGCGGGAAATTGTCGGCGTCGTCGGCGATGTGCGCTACAGCGGGCTTGCGGATCAGGAGCAGTCCCTGGTGTACGTGCCGCATCGCCAGAACGCGTGGAGCTCCATGACCGTCGCCGTTCGGACGGGCGGCGACCCGGCCGCGTTTGCGGATCTGCTCCGCGCCGAGGTGTCTCGGCTCGATCGGGACGTCGCCGTCGCGCGTGTGATGCCGTTGTCCTCGATTGCCGCAAACTCGATCGCGCCGCATCGCTTCGGCGCGCTGCTGCTCGCGCTGTTCGCCGCGGCTGCCGCGCTGCTGGCCGGCGTCGGCGTCTACGGGGTCATGAGCTACAACGTTGCCCAGCGCAGCGGCGAGCTCGGCGTCCGCCTCGCGCTCGGCGCGCAGCCTCGCGACGTGTTCGCGCTCGTCGTCCGACGCGGACTACTGCTCGCGGCAATCGGTGCCGTGCTCGGTCTCGGTGGCGCGCTGGCCATCGGTCCCGCGATTCGCGGCCTGCTGTTCGGCGTGCGACCGACCGACCCGCTGACGCTCGTCGTCGTGCCGCTCGTCCTCACGGGCGTCGCGCTCGCCGCCTGCGCGCTCCCCGGCCGCCGCGCCGCGCGCATCGACCCGATCGAGGTGCTTAGGGGTGCGTAGCACCCTTGCGCCTCTGAAAACCGTGACACTCACCGTTTGCAGAAATTGCCACGTCGTGTGTGCAATTTTGAGAAACGGTGAGTGTCACGGTTTTCAGGCTCTAGCTCATGGTCTTGCGGCTGCGCATGATGGCCAGCGACAGCACGACGAGGCTCCACCCTGCAAGCGCCGCGGCCTGCGGCCACAGAATCTCCAGGCCGATCCCCTTCAGGAAAATGCCGCGGACGATGACGAGGAAGTACCGCAGCGGGATCAGATACGTGACCTGCTGGATGATCCACGGCATGTTCTCGATGGGAAAAATGAAGCCGGAGAGGTAGATCATCGGCATCAGGAACAGGAACACGGTGGTCAGCATCGCCTGCTGCTGCGTCTGCGAGATCGTCGAGACGAACAGTCCGAGCCCGAGCGTCGCCAGCAGATACAGCGCGCACATGGCGATCAGCAGAATCGGGCTGCCCCGCAGCGGGATCTCGAACCATCCCACCGCAACGGCGATCACGAGGAACACATCGATCATGCCGATGAGCGCGTACGGCAGCAGCTTGCCGACGATCAGGCCTCCGCGCGTCAGCGGCGTCACGCTCAACTGTTCATAGGTGCCGATCTCGCGCTCGCGGACGATCGCCATCGACGACAGGTTCGACGTGACGACGAGCAGCAGAAGCGCGAGGACGCCGGGGATGAAGAAGTCACGGCTCATGAGCTGCGGGTTGAACCAGACGCGCACCCGGGCGTCGACGGCCCCCGTCGTGGCCGCCGGCCCGGCGCGCTCGACGACGAGTTCTTCCGCGTGCGCGCCAATCAGCGCGGACGCGTAGCTCAGGGCCATGCTCGTCGAGTTCGCGTCGCTGCCATCGGCGACGAGCTGCACGCGCGCCGACCGTCCCGTTCCGATGCGCTCCGCGTAGTCGGGTGGGATCGCAACGGCGAGCCATGCCTCCCCACGCTCGATATACGGATCGATCTCAGCCACCGTCGTGACGGTATCGAGCACCTTGAAGTACGGCGAGCCCTCGAAGCGTGCAATCAGGGTCCGGCTCTGCGGCGTCCGGCTGCCGTCGGCGATCACGACCGGCACGTTCTTCACGTCCAGATCCGCCGCGTAGCCGAGGATCGTCAACTGGATAATCGGCGCGATGATGACGATGCCGAAGATCCTCGGGTTCTGCCGCAACTCGAGGAATTCCTTCCAGAAGATCTGCCACATCAGACCCAGCCCCGTTTCAGCCGCACGGACGCCAGTGCCAGCACCGCGAACGAATAGATCGCGAGCGCCCAGAGCTGCGGCGCGATGATCGACGCGTCCACGCCCTTGAGCACGATGCCGCGGAGCGCGATGAGAAAGTACCGCGCCGGTATCGCATAGGTGATGACCTGGATCGGCGGCGGCATGTTCGCGATCGGAAAGATGAACCCCGACAGGACGAACGTCGGCAGAAACGCGGCAAGGAGCGATAACTGGAAGGCGATGACCTGCGTTTCGGCAATCGTCGACACCAGGAGTCCCGTGCCGAGCGCGCCCGTCAGAAAGAGCGTGATCGACAGAAGGAGCAGCCACCACGAGCCGCGCATCGGCAGCCCGAAAAGGACGCCCGCCGTCAGCAGGATGAGCACCGACGAACCGAGCGAGATGAACAGGAACGGGATCGTCTTGCCAACGATGAACTGCGCCGGCGAGAGCGGCGCCATCCTCACCTGCTCCATCGTCCCCAGCTCCTTCTCGCGGACGACGGAGAGCGCCGTCGCGATCATCGCCGTGAGCATGGCGATGTAGGCAATCAGGCCGGGGACGAGGAACAGCGTGCTGCGAAGCTCCGGGTTGTACCAGATGCGCGGCTCCGCACCAATCGGCGGCTCGACCGGCGCCAGCTTGTACTGCGCCGAGACCGAACGGAGGATTGCCGTCGCGTAGCCGAGCACCGTCGCCGCGGTGTTGGCGTTGTCGCCGTTGATGAGGACCTGCACTTCCGCCGTCTCACCCGAGCGCACGCGGCGGCCGAAGCCTTCGGGAATCGCCAGCACCGCGCGCGCTTCGTTCGTCTCCATCATCCGGTCGACGTCGGCGGGCGTGCGCGCGGCGGCGACGAAGTCGAAGTAGCCGGAGTTGACGAACGCCGAGACGAGCTCCCGGCTCTCGCTCGTGTTGTCGCGATCCTCGACGGCCAGCTCGATGTTGCGGATGTCGAAGTTCAGCGCGTAGCCGAACATGACGAGGACGAACGCCGGGAAGAACAGCAGGATCATCAACGTGCGGCGATCGCGCACGATCTGCCGCATCTCCTTGCGCCCGACCGCGAGCGCCTTCCTCATGACGCCGCCTCCGCCTTTTCGACCACGTCGATGAAGACGTCCTCGAGCGACGGTTCAACGATCGCTTCGGAGGTCACCGAGATTCCGGCGCTGCGCAGGCGTTCGGAGAGCGACAGGCGCCCGGCGGCGTCGCGCGGGATCATCGCGTGCACGGCCGTACCGAACAGGCTCGTCTTCTCCACGTCGCGCTGCGCGTCGAGGAACGCCATCGCGCGAACGGGATCATCGGAGCGGATCTCGACAATCGCGCGATCGCGGAACACGTCTTTGACCCCGTCGACCGAGCCGAGCGCCGCGATGCGGCCTTGATGCATCAGCGCGACGCGCTGGCAGCGCTCCGCTTCGTCTAGGTAGTGCGTGGTGACGAGCACCGTGACCCCGCGCGCCGACATCGCGTCGATCAACTGCCAGAACTCGCGCCGCGAAATCGGATCGACGCCGCCGGTGGGCTCGTCGAGGAACAGAATCGGCGGCTCGTGCAGGATCGCGCAGCCGAGCGCGAGCCGCTGCTTCCACCCGCCGGACAGATCGCGCGTCAGCAGATGCTCGCGCTTCTCCAGGCCGGCCATCTCGACGACGAACCGGCGTCGTTCCGCGAACCGCTCGCCGGTGAGGGCGTAGAGGCCGGCGAAGAAGCGGATGTTCTGGTCGACGGTGAGCTGCTCGTAGAGGGAGAAGCGCTGCGACATGTAGCCGATGCGCCGCTTCACGGCTTCCGGATTGCGTAGCACGTCCACGCCGCCGACCCGCGCGGACCCGGAGGTCGGCTGCAGCAGCCCGCACAGCATGCGGATTGTCGTCGACTTGCCGGCGCCGTTGCTGCCGAGAAAGCCGAAAATCTCCCCTTCCGCGACGTCGAACGTGACGCGATCGACCGCGAGGAACTGGCCGAACCGCCGCGTCAGCTCGCGGACTTCGATCGCGTTCATTGGCCGATCGCGCGCGCGAGCCGCGCCTCTGCGATGCGGGCCGTGGCCACCGCTCTCGTGAGATCGAGCTCCGCCTGCAGCAGCGCGACCTGTGCGTCGAGCACCTCGGTGCTCGTCGCGACGCCGGCGGCGAACCGCTCGCCGAGCACGCGGCGCGCTTCGGCGGCGCTACGGACGCCGTCGGCGGCGGCCTTTGCCGAGGCGATGCCCGCTTCGAGATCCAGCCGGCGTTGCCGAATCTCGAGCGCCACGAGGCTGTCGAATTCGTCGAGCCGGGCGCGCAGCGCCCGCTCAGCCGCCGATGCGGAGCCGACATCCGCCGCCCGGCGTCCGCCGTCCCACAACGACCACGACGCGTTGATCGAGACGTCCCACGAGTCCTGCCACTTGTCCGTGCGCGGGAAGATGCGCGGGTTCGGACGTCCGTAGTCGACGCCGCCGTTGAGCGCTACTGAGGGCCGCGCGGAAGAGGATGCGGCATCGACACGCGCGGCGGCCGCCTCGATCCGCCGCTGGAGCGCAGCGCGCTCGGGACGCGACTCCTTCGCCCGCGCAATCTGCGAATCCAGTTCGCCCGAGGCGGACGTCGCGGGCACCACCATCGCGGTTGCGAGCTCGAGGCGTGCGTTCGGGTCCGCCCGGATCAATCGCCGCAGCTCCGCCAGCGACAGGTCCGCGGCGTTGCGGGCCTCGATCACCTGCACCTGCTGTCGTGACCGTTGCGCCTCGGCCGTCAGCAGCTCGTTCGGGGGAATCAACCCGGCATCCAGCCGCGCACGCAGGTCCCTGATGTGCGCATCCGTCCGCTCGAGCGCCTGCTCGACGACGCGCACCGTTTCCGCCGCGGTCAGCGAATTCCAGTACGCGCGCGTGACTTCGAGGCGCAGGTCGGCCTCGAGCGCCGCCAGTTCCCGGCCGGCGGCCGCCGCCTCGGCCCGTGCGGCCTCGGTCAGCGATTCTGTCCGGCCGCCCGAATAGAGGAGCCAGCTTCCGTCCAGCCGCGAGCGGTAGTTGTCGGGAATGTCGGGAAAGACGACGCGGAGGCGGCCGTCGGGCTGCGGAATACCGAAGACGTCGACGTGATTCGTTCGCGTGTATCCGCCCTGCAGCGCGAGTTGCGGACGCGCCGCGGCGGCCGCCGCATCGGCCGATGCACGCGCCCCTTCCTCGCGGGCGCGCAGCTCGGCGACGCGCGGGCTGTCCTTCAGCGCGCGCGCAATCGCCTCGTCCAGGGTGAGCGGAATCGTCTGCGCGGACGCTGTTCCCGCGAGCGTCCATGCGACGGCGAGGGCGATGAGAATCTTCTCCATGCTGTTCTCTTCCGTAGGGCGCAACTTCAGTTGCGCCTCAGTGGCGGGACTGAAGTCCCGCCCTGCGTACGAGTGCGTCACGCACGCGTGTGCACCACGCGATCGATGAACACGTCCTCGAGCGACGGCGGTACCCGCCGAATCGACGTCACGCGCACGCCAGCCCCCTCGAGCGCGGCGCGCATGGCGGACTCGAGCGCCGCTCCCGCTCCATCCGCCGCGCGCACGTGAATGCGCTCGCCGAACGTCTGCCGATCGCTCGCACCTGCCACGGCCCCCAGCGCCGCGTGCGCGGCGCGGTGCGGATCCGCGACGACTTCGTAGAGCTCGCCGCCGAATGCCCGCTGCAGCCGCTTCGGCTCGTCGAGCGCGAGCAGCCGTCCCTCGGGCAGCATGGCGACGCGCGCGCAGCGCTCGGCTTCGTCCAGGTATGGCGTCGCCATGACGATCGTCAGTCCGCCGGCGAGGAACTCCGACAGCAGCTTCCAGAACTCGCGGCGCGACACGGGATCGACGCCCGTCGTCGGCTCGTCGAGCACGATGACGTCGGGCTCGTGCACCAGCGTGCACGCGAGCGCGAGCTTCTGCTTCATGCCGCCTGAGAGGCGATCGGCTCGTCGCGTCCTGAACGGCGTCAACTGCGTCATCTCGAGAAGTCGATCTCGCCGGGCGCGGTAATCCGTGAGCCCGTGAATGTCCGCGAAGAACGCGATGTTCTCGTCGATCGAGAGGTCGCCGTAGAGGCTGAACCGCTGCGACAGGTAGCCGACGCGCTCGGACACCTGCCGGTGGTCGCCGACCGGATCGTGCCCGGCGACGCGCACCGTGCCGCCGTCGGGCCGCAGCAGCCCGCACACCACGCGGATGAGCGTCGTCTTGCCGGCGCCGTCGGGGCCGATCAGGCCGAACATCTCGCCGCGCTCGACCGTCAACGAGACGTCGCGCAAGGCGGTCGTCGCGCCGTAGCGCTTCGTCACGCGATCGAGTTCAATGGCCGGCATCGAGCGGAATCTCCACTTCGACGGGCATCCCGACTTTGAGAATGCCCTGGCGGTTGTCCGCCGTGACCTTGATGCGATACACGAGCTTCGAGCGTTCGTCGGCCGTCTGCACGTTGCGCGGCGTGAACTCGGCGCGCGGCGAGATGAACGTGATCGAGCCGTCGAGACGCTGGGCCGCGTCCGTCACGATCGTCACCTTCTGCCCGATGCGCAGGCGTGGGACCATCGGCTCGTCGACGTAGACGTTGGCCCAGGCATGCTCGAGATCGGTGACGACGACGAGCGGCGTCCGCGGCGCGACGATTTCGCCGGGATCGACGAGCTTCGTCGTGACGACGCCCCCGACCGGCGAGCGCACGGTTGCATCCTGCGCGTTCTTGAGCAGCACGGCGATCTGCGCGTCGACCGCGGCGACGCGCGCCCGGGCGGCGGCAATCTCCTCGGGACGCGAACCGGCGCGCAGCTTGGCGACCAGCTCGTTGGCCGCACGCGTCCGATCGCGCGCCGCCTGCACGCGCGCCTGCGCCACGTCCCGCCTCGTCGCCGCATCGTCGCGCTGCTTGCGCGAGCCGGCGTTGGCTTTCAACAGCGACTCGAACCGCTCCAGGTCCGCGGTGGCCGCTTCCAGTTCGGACTGCGCCGCAGCGATCTCCGCCTGCGCGGATTCGGCCTGCGCGCGTGCCTGCCGGATGTCTTCTACCCGCGATCCTGCCTGCAACAGCTTCAACTGCGCGTTCGCCTGATCGCGCTCGGCGTACGCGCGCTTGAGCGCGAGGTCGATATCCGCCGTATCGAGCCGCGCGACGAGCGCGCCTGCCTCGATACGATCGCCTTCGGCAACCGCGATTTCGATCACGCGTCCGCCCACTTCCGGCGCGACCCGCACCTCCGTCGCCTCGACATAGCCCGAGGCACGCGGCGGCGCCTCGGCTCCGCGCGATTTGCACCCGGTGACGAGGAGCGTACCGATGAGCAGCACCACGGCCCCCCGGCTCCCCGGCCCCCCGGCTCCCCTTGTCTTCATGAGATCCGTCCTTCGAGCGTGGCCAGGGCGATGCCCTGGATGTGTGAGATGACGTCTTCGTGCTGGATCGTGCCGGCTCCGGCGACACCGGCCTTGTGCAGGCGCCGTCTCAGTGGGCCGATGGCGAAGAAGAGGAGCAGTGGCGCGATGATGCCGGCATGCACGAGCAGCGGGTTGACCGGGCGGAAGCGCCCCTGCCGCACGCCCTCCTCGACAATCCGGCCGAGCGTCGCGATGACGCTGCTCATGCTCCGGAGTGTCGCGGCGTCGAGATGCGCGCCGCCTTCGGCGATCTCGCGAAACCAGATGGGCGGAAAGTGCGGCCGCGCCTGCGCCTCGACCGCAATGGCCTGGACGAACTGGCGGATCTTGTCCTGCGGGCTGTCGCCCGCGGCCACGACCGTCGCGACCCGCGCGCCCACCGCGCTGAACATGTCGCGCAGGATCTCGCGATAGAGGTGCGCCTTGCTCTTGAAGTGGTAGTAGATCATCGCCTTGTTCACGCCGGCGGCGGCGGCAATGCGGTCGATGTTGCCGCCGGCGAAGCCGTGCGCGGCGAACTCGACGGAGGCGGCTTTCAGCAGCCTGTCGCGGGTTCCGGCGTCGGCGTTGGCGGTGCGTCTGGGTCGCGCCATGTATTAACTAACTAGATAGTTAATTAAATGCCTGCCTGCTGTCAACTGCGTTCGGCAGATGGCAGACCCGTGCCTTCAGCGGCGAACCTCGTATTTCCACAGCGCGCGCATTCGCCGCGCGAGCGAACCAAATGCGCGGCGTGGATATTGCTCTGGCCCTCGCATGCTCTGGATTTGGTCGTTGGCCGCTACCCTGATACTCGCGACCAGCGCGCGTGCTGCGCTCCCCCAGGAACTGCCGGGGCCGATACGCATCGAACCACCGGCCGACGTGGGTACTGGCGGGAGGCTCGACGTCGTGGCGCCGGAGCACATGTGCAGCCGTGAACCGGAATTGCTGGTGACGCGGACCGTCAGCGGCGGGCGCCAACATGTGTTTCAGACGCCGGTCACGCCGCCGGAGTGTCGCTGGACGATTGCGGATGTCCCGCCCGGCAACTATCAGGCGGTGCTCCGCCTCGCCCATGGAGACCAGCGCATCGTCGCCATGGCCCACACGGAGGTACATCCGGCATCGACATGGACTATGTCCGTCTCGCCGTTGGCGGGCACGGTGGAAGGGTTGATCAGCGTGGGCGGGATACCCGCAGGCCGAGGCGTCTTCGTCCAGGTCATACAGAACGGCGCACCGGGCTGGGCGTGGGACACGCGCACGGACAGCGACGGCTACTATACGCTCGCCGTTGCCCCGGACGATTCGCTGTGCGTCCGCGTGACGCTGCCGAACGCGTTGAATTTCAAGTCGTCGAGGTGCGGAGGGTTCGGTCCGGGCGTCAACCGCCGCGACTTCGACATCCCGCCAGGCCGGATCGACGTCACGCTCGTCCCCCGCGATGGACCGATCCATCACACGCCGATCCTGCTGATCCTCGACGGAATGAGCGTCGGCGTGACGGTCGCCGGTCGCGTCGCGCGGCCGTTCGTCGGTCTCGACTATGGCCGGCACCGGCTGCGGGCCACGACGATGGACTACGAGCACGAGTTCGACTCCAAGGAGATCGTGCTGTCGGAGAAGGAGCCGCTGAAGTCCGTGACGCTGTCGGTGCCGTACAGCCGCTAGGCCTGACGATCAGAGCAGCTTCGCCAGCCGCGCGTACCCCGCGCGGCTGACAGGCAGCCGCGTGCCGTCGCGCAGAATCGCCACACGGCTGTCCTTGGCGTAGAGCTCGACGCGCGCGATGCGATCGATGTTGAGAATGTAGGAGCGATGGATGCGGACGAAGCGGCCAGGATCGAGCTGCGCCTCGACGGCTGCCATGGTCTGGTCCTTCAGGTAGTTCTTGCCTTCCGATTTGAAGCAGACGTAATCGTCCTGCGCTTCGACGTAGTCGATTTTGTCGACCGGCAGCACGTGCACCTGCGAGCCGTCGCGAATCAGCACGCGCTCGGCGGCGCCGTGCTTTGGACGCGCGGCGTCGAGCAGCGCGTCAACCGGCATGGGCTCGCGCGACGCGATCCGTTCGCGCGCGCGGGCGAGTGCCTCGGTGAACCGCTCCGCACTGAACGGCTTCAGCAGGTAATCGACGGCGTGCACCTCGAATGCGCGCAGCGCGTACTGGTCGTAGGCCGTCGTGAAGATGACCGGCACCGAGCGGCCGACGAGCTCGAGCACCTCGAAGCCGCTCAGCTTCGGCATCTGCACGTCGAGGAACATCAGGTCGGGCGACAGCTCCGTCACCGCCTTCACCGCCTCGAAGCCATTCGCGCACTCCGCCACCACTTCGGTGTCCGCATGCGCGCCGAGATATTCGCGGATCACCGCCCGCGCCAGTGGCTCGTCGTCGACGATGGCGACGCGAACACGTTGAGCATCTGGTGTATCAACCACGACTCAGCTCCGACCTGGGACGTCGCCCTTCTCGGACAACTGGAACGACTCGAACGACTCGGCCCTCTCGGACCTCTCGGACAACTCGGACGACTCGGACCTCTCCGACCTCTCGGACTTTCGGACGAACGGCAACACGATCTCCGTCCGCCACACGCCGTCCTGCTCCGTCGTCGTCAGCCATGCATTCGACTCGTGCAGCGCGCGCAGCCGGGCGTGCACATTGGCAAGACCGACCCCCGTACCCGTACGACGCGGACGGTCGGGATCGCACGGATTCTCCACCACGATGCGCAACAGTGACGTCGTCGCGGACGCGGCAATTCGCAGCGTGCCGCCGCTCACCGTATGCGCGATGCCGTGCGTGACGGCATTCTCGACCACCGGCTGCAGCAGCAGCGGCGGCACGAGCGCGGCGTCCGCGCCGCCGGCATCGACGTCGCTCTTCAGCCGATCGCCGAAGCGGACCTGCTCGATCTCGAGATACTGCGCCGCCAGCCGCAGCTCCTGACCGAGCGTGATGTGCGGCTGCGCGCCCACGGCGAGGCTCTCGCGGAGGAACTGCCCGAGCAGCACGGTCATCCGCCGCGCCGCCGGCGGATCGAGCGTCGTCAGCGCGCTGATCGAGTGCAGGCTGTTGAACAGAAAGTGCGGGTCGATTTGCGCACGCAGCGATCGGAGCTCCGCCTCGCGCGCGAACACCTGCACCTCGTAGCCACGCCGCTCCGCCTCGCGCGACTGCTCGAACAGCACGAGCAGGTAGCCCACCGCGAGCGACAACAGATACAGCAGCACGCCGAAGCCAAACAGCAACGCCTGGACGCCGCCGGTGCCGGTCGTCGGAACGGCCGCGGGAATCAGGCCCGCCCATCGCAGCAGCGCGAACCACGCGCGCGCGATCACGAGCCAGCCAGCGGCCGACACGATCGACGCCGTCATCGCCGTCGCCGCGAACCGCACGACGCCGCGGCCGCCGAGCGGCATGCTTCGGGCCACGTACCACGCCGACAGGCAGACCGAGCCGTATATCACGGACAGCGGCACGGCCAGCCCCAGCGACGCGCCACGCGTGAGCGACGGCTGGCTCGCCAGCAGCGGCGCGAGCAGCAATCCGACGAGCACCCAGAAAACGAGGTACAGCGCCACGCGTCCGCTGCTGGCCAGGATCGGATGCATGCCTGCTAATTCTTCACTTCGACGCCGCCCATCAGCACGAAACCGCGCACGACGAGCCGGTGCTCGCTCCCTTGCGGCGGACGCGTCTTGTCCTCGAACCCGCCGAGCAGCGGCGTCACGCGTCCGACGACGGTCCAGTCCTCCGGCACTTTGATCTCGATGCCGCCCCACATCGCGAACACGTCGATGATCGCCTCACCGTTGATCTTCGCCGGCCGCAGATCGACTTCGCAGCCACCCATGATCGCCGTGAGATCGCCGCCGCGGAACGTGCCGGAGTTGTTCCCCCTCTTGACGCCGCCGAGAATCGCGACCGCCGACACGATGGCGTTGCTGTCGTTCGGCGCTGCCGGACGCCGCCCGGCGACGCTGCGCCAGACAATCGACAGGCCGAGCAGCACGAGCAGCAGCGGCCACGCCTCCCACAGATCGACCCGCACGAGCCGCAGCGTATCGAGCAGGAGCCAGGTGCCGATCAACATCAGCACGAATCCGCCGAACATGCCGCAGTGCCGCCCGCGGCACTGCAGGATCTTCGCGACACCGATCGCGATCAGGCCGACCGGCCAGAAGCGCAGATAGTACTCGGCATCGAGGATGCCGACGGTGTCGAGCGTGAGGAACACGCCGGCGGTCACGATCAGCAGCCCGAGCACGAGCTGTGGCACCGAGCGGTGGATGTGTTGTTCTTCCACGATTAGCGCTCCGACTCGCACGGGCGATCGCACGCACGGGATCCGGTCAGCGAGCGCCACACGAGCATCGACCCCCAAATCACGATCAGCAGCGGCCACGACGTGTCGTAGTCGAGACCCAGCAGGTGGAATTCGCTCGCCAGCCCCCAGAGGCCGAGCGCGATGAAGAGCACACCCGGCCGGCGCGAGCCCGACCGCGAGGGAAACAGCAGCCTCGCACATCCGAGGAAGATCAGGATGAACGGCCAGTAGGCGCCCGTCACGTCGACGACGCCGAAACGATCGAGCAGGAACGCCGTCCCGACCACCATCAACGCCAGCCCGAACAGCAATCCGCGTTCTGCGCGGCCGTCGGATTCCCGCCTGCTCCTGTCGCCGTGTTCCATGTCCGTCCTCACGGTCCTACGATACGTGCCCAAAGCCTTGAATTCTTGCGGTTTCCGGCGAACAACTCCGCCGCAGCGGTAAACGGAGGGCGGCGGCCTCCGCGAGGCTCGGGCAATGTTCTGGTAGAATGCGCGGCCCGCTTGTCGTCCACACGAAGCTGCGAGCGAAACGGAGCGAGCGTCGAAGCGCGAGCGTCGTGAAGCGCGCTCGAGCGAGGGGCCGGAGGGCACCGCCGCGAAGCGGCGGCCCCGAGCGCCAAACATCGGAGGAGGGGTCCGTGCGATTACAGAAGCTCGCGAAGGGTCTTGGTGTCACTCTGCTCGTCATCGGCGCGCTGCTGGCCGCCGGCATCAGCGCGACCGTCGGATGGCGGCCGATCATCGGCCCCAGGGCCCGTCCGCTGACCGCACGGACGTTCGAAGCCACGCCGGCGCGCCTCGAGCGCGGTAAATATCTCGCCACTACCGTGACCGGGTGCCTGTACTGCCACTCCGATCTCGACACGTCGGTGGCGGGCGCGGGCATCACGTACAAGCCGGGTACCGAAGGGGCCGGGCGCTCGCTCGAAACTGACGGGCTCCCCTTCCTGCACTCGCCGAACATCACTTCGCACCGCGAGGCCGGCGCCGGAGGCTGGTCCGACGATGCGCTGGCGCGGGCGATTCGCGAAGGGATCGGCAGCGACGGCCGCGCGCTGTTCCCGATGATGCCGTACCAGAACTTCCGCCAGATGTCGGAGGAGGACCTCGCGTCGGTTGTCGTCTACATCCGCACACTGAAGCCGACCGCGAGAACGCATCCGAAGCCGGCGACGCCCTTTCCGCTGAATCGCCTCATCTACAGCATGCCGCAGCCGGTCACAGAGCCGGTACCGGAGCCGGATGTCTCGACACCGGTGAAGCGCGGCGAGTATCTGACGCGCATGGCGGGATGCGGCGACTGCCACACGCCGATGAACGACAAGGGACAGTATCTCGAGCAGTTGAAATTGGCGGGCGGCGGGCTGGTGCAGATGACCGGCGTGCGTCCGACGGTCGCGTCGAAGAACCTGACGCCCGCGACCAACGGCATTCCCTACTACAACGAGGAGCTGTTCCTCGAAGTGATCCGCACCGGGCGCGTGCGCGAACGGCAGTTGAGCGATCTGATGCCGTGGGCGTATTACAGGAACATGACCGACGAAGACCTGAAGGCGATCTTCGCGTATCTGAAGACCGTCAAACCGATCGAGCACTACGTCGACAACGAAGTGCCGCCGACCGACTGCAGGCAGTGCGGTCTCAAGCACGGCGGCGGAGAGCGAAACAAAGCGAGCTAGGGGATCGCAGACCGCTGTCCGCTGGCCGCTGTCCGCTGTCCGTTGGCGGAATGATCGTGTTCGGAAGCGGACGCTGCGGCGCGCCTCTCAGTTGCTCCATCGTTCAGCGTCAATGGTTTGCAGACCGCGGCGGCACGGCACGAGCTTCGCTGCGCGGTCGCGGATGCGTTCCATGCTCCAGGATCTCCGCTACGCCGTTCGCCTCCTCGGGCGCGCGCCGGGCTTCACGCTCGTCGCGGTGCTGACGCTGGCCCTCGGCATCGGCGCCAACACCGCCATCTTCACCGTCGTCAATGCGCTGCTGATCAGGCCGCTGCCCTACGCGAACCCGGAGCGGCTCGTGATGGTGTGGCAGGACTTCCGCGCGCGCGGCGGTCCGGCCGATGAGTGGGCGACGCCGGGCAACTACGTGGACTGGCGCGCCGAGAAAGAGCTGTTCGAACAGGTCGCCATCGTGTCCGGCTGGCGGCCGACGCTGCTCGGCGGCGCGGAGCCCGAAGCGATCGTCGGCGAGCAGGTGTCGTACGAGTACTTCGACGTGCTCGGTGTCGCGCCCATCGCCGGCCGCGCGTTCGGCGAGCCGGACGGCCTGGTCAACGCGCCGCGCGTGGCCATCATCAGCGAAGGCCTGTGGCAGCGGCGGTTCGGCCGCGACCCGGGCGTCCTCGGCCGCCGCGTCGATCTGAGCGGCGTGCCGCACGAGATCGTCGGCGTGGTCGGCAGGGACTTTCGGCCGATCGTCGCGCCGCTCGCGGAGATCTGGCGGCCGCGGCCAATCGACCTCGGCAACCCGAATCGCGGCGCGATCACGCAGCGAGCGGTGGCGCGGCTGCGGGACGGGCTGACGTTCGACCGCGCGCAGGCCGCAGCCTCGACACTCGCGAAGCGGCTCGAGGCGGCCCATCCGGAATTCAACGAGAAAGTCGGCATCAACCTCGAAGCGCTGCACGGCCGGGTCGTCGGCGACTTCCGCGACGGGCTGCTCGCACTGCTCGGCGCCGTCGCGTTCGTGCTGCTCATTGCCTGCGCCAACATCGCGAACCTGCTGCTGGCTCGCGGATCGGCGCGCCGTCGCGAGGTCGGCATCCGCCTCGCGCTGGGCGCCGCGCGGGCGCGGGTCATGCGGCAGCTCCTCACGGAGAGCCTGCTGCTCGCCGCCGTCGGCGGCGTCGCGGGCGCGCTCCTCGGCGTCTGGCTGGTCGACGCGCTGGTCGCGATCGCGCCGGACAACGCGCCGCGCGTGACCGAGATCCGTCCGGATCGCAGTGTCTTGACGTTCACGGCGCTGGTCACGGTGGTGACAGGGCTGATATGCGGCATCGCGCCCGCGCTGCAGACATCGCGCGCCGGAGCGACGGACTCGCTGAAGGAAGGCGCGCGCGGAACGGCTGGCGGCGGCGGCTTCGCACTGCGCCGGGCGCTCATCGTCGCTGAAGTTGCGCTGGCGCTCGTGCTGCTCACCGGCGGCGGGTTGCTCGTGCGCACGTTCGTCAGCCTCCAGCGCGCCGATCTCGGCTTCAATCCGGACCACGTGCTCGTCGGCGGCGTCAATCCGCCGCAAGTGCCGTACGACACCATCGCGGAGCACCGGGCGTTCTACGGCCAGGTGCTCGAACGAGCGTCGGCGCTGCCGGGCGTCGAAAAGGCGGCGCTGGCGTCGGTGTTGCCGCTCAGCGGCGACAGCGACATGGGCTTCGTGATCGAAGGACGGCCGCTGCCGTCGCGTACCGAAACACCCATCACGTGGTATCGGCTGGTGAGCGCCGGCTACTTCGACGTCATGGGGATGACGCTGCGGCGCGGCCGCACGTTCGCCGAGCGCGAGGGGGCGCCATCCGTCGTCGTCAACGAGACACTCGCCGCGCGCTACTTCCCCGGTGAGGATCCCATCGGCCGCCGCGTGCGGTTCAGACCCGACGGACAGTGGTTCACGATTGTCGGCATCGTCGGCGACGTCAAGGTCAGGGGCGCCCGCGAGACCTCGCGCGTCGAGACCTTCGTTCCGTACTGGCAGGTCACCGAGCCGGGCATGAACGTGCTGCTCAAGACCGCGACGGACCCTTCGGGCCTGTCAGGCGCGCTGCGGCAGGCGATCGCGTCGGTCGATCGCAACGTGCCGATCGTCGGCATCACGACGCTGTCCGAGATGGTCGGCAACTCCATCGAGCAGGAGCGGTTCTTCGCGTTGCTCGCCGCGGCGTTCGCGCTGCTCGCGCTGGCGCTCGCGGCGGTCGGCACCTACGGCGTCATGGCCTACGCCGTTGCGCAGCGCACGCCGGAGATCGGCGTGCGCGTCGCGCTGGGAGCGACGCCGGGGAACGTCTTCAGCTTGGTCGTCGGCGACGGGCTCAAGCTGGCGGCTATCGGCGTGGCGCTGGGCATCGCCGGATCGCTGCTGCTCGCACGGTGGCTGACCGCGCTGCTGTTCGGGGTTCACCCGCGCGATCCGCTGACGCTGATCGCGACGGCGCTGGTGCTGCTGGGGGTCGCCGCCGCGGCGTGCTTCATTCCCGCGCGCCGAGCCACGCGCGTCGATCCCATGGTTGCGTTGAAAAGCCTGTAGGGGCGGAGCTTGCTCCGCCCACAGCCGCCCGCGGGCCGACCAAGGTCGGCCCCGACCCGTTGGGGACGCCGGCGGCCGAGCGCGCTTGTTCGAGGGCGGCGAGCGCTTCCTCGACTTCCTGGCGCGCGGCCTCGCGCTCGCTCTCGCGCTTCGCTTCCTTGTACTTCTGAATGGCCTTCTGCAGTGCCCACTGGAGCGCGACAGACGTGGCCATGATGGTGATCGCTTCGGTCTGCGTGTACATGGCCGTGCCGCGGAACTCCGGCGGCGTCACCATCGCGAAGAGCTCCTGATGGGTGATGGGCATGCCGGGCGCCGAGCCCTTCCAGAACTCCGGGCCCAGCAGATCGACGATGGTTGGCTTCTGCCCGATGACCTCGACGCGGAAGACGGGCCGCACGGCGTCGGGCTTGATGAGCGGCTGCTCTGCCAGGGCCTTCTGGATGCGCTCGAGCGAGACCGGCAGGTCCGACGTGGCCGTTTCCGCCGGCGGCGGCTTCTGTGGCGTGGCCTGCGGAAGCGGGCCAGCGGCGATCACGGCGACGAGCACCAGGGGCAGAGTCATACAGGTGTTATGACGACGATTGTGGCCTGCCGGCTTCACAACGTCAAAGGCTCTGTGCTTCAAGAATGGTGCCGGTATAATCAGCCGCAACCGGGACCGTAGGCCCTCCGTCTAATCGGCCTGAACCCCTGTTGAAAGGACCCCATGGCGTTTTTCTCCCGCACGTCCCGGCCGGAACCGCAAGTCGACACCACGGTGGACACGCTCGCGCCGACGGCCCTGATCACGCTTCGAAACATCGAGAAGTCGTACGCCCACGGCACCAGCCGCACCTACGTCCTGCGCCGCATCAATGTGGACGTCAAGGAGGGAGAGTTCATCTCCATCATGGGGCCGTCGGGTGCCGGAAAGTCGACGCTCCTGCACATTGTCGGCATGCACGACAGCGCGTGGACCGGCGAGTACTACTTCCTCGATCAGCCCGTCCACCGGCTCGCCGCGAAGGACCGCGCGAAGCTGCACAAGCAGTACATCGGGTTCGTCTTTCAGAGCTACCACCTGCTGGACCATCTCACCGTCTACGAGAATCTCGACATCCCGCTCTCCTACCGCGACATCAAGAAGTCGGAGCGCGAGAGCATGGTGTGCGACATCCTGGACAAGTTCTCGATCGTCGGCAAGAAGGATCTGTATCCCAATCAGCTCTCAGGCGGACAGCAGCAGCTCGTCGCCGTCGCGCGCGCCGTCATCTAGAAACCGAAAGTGATCCTGGCGGACGAACCGACGGGCAACCTGCACTCCAGTCAGGGCAAGGAGATCATGGAGCTGTTCAAGACGCTGAACGAGGCCGGGACGACGATCGTGCAGGTCACGCACTCGGAAGTGAACGCCGCTTACGGCAGCCGAATCATCAATCTTCGGGACGGCTGGGTGGTCGACGAGTAGGTCAATGCTGAATGCTGAATGCCGAATGCTGAATGAATGCTGAATGCCCAATGCGAAAAAGGCCGGCTGCCTTTTCGGCAGCCGGCCTCGCTTGTTCAGCATTCAGCATTCACTTACCACCGCGGTTCTTTTCTCCGTCCGCCGCTGAAGTCTCCGTCGTCGCGTCCGCCGCCGCCACCGCCGCGATAGCCGCCGCGCCCGCGTCCACCGCCACCACCGCCGCCGCCGAATCCGCCTTCCGGCTTCGGCCGTGCCTCGTTCACGACGAGCGCCCGTCCTTCCATCTGGTGCTCGTGGAACTCGGTGATGGCCTTCTGCGCGTCGTCGTCGCTTGCCATCTCAACGAACGCGAAGCCCCGTGCGCGTCCGGTCGCCATGTCGCGCATCACGCGAACGCTGTCGACCTTTCCGGCACGGCTGAACAGTTCGGTGAGCTGGTCCTCCGTCGCCGAATAAGGGAGGTTTCCGACGTAGAGTCTGCTGCCCATGCTGTCACTTACTCCTGCCTTGACGCGCGATGAATCTGACAAGCGGCGCCCCCGCGCGCAGGGCGACGCACGCCGGAAAGCTCACTTTGCTGTGCGGGAGGACACGCGACCTGCGCAGTCAACGGCGGGCTCTCATCCGGCGCCGAGTATAGCAGAATGCATGACACGCGCCGGAAAACTGCCTCCGCCGTGGCAACGGCGGAAGGCGGATGCCGAAGCTCGTCCATGTCGCGAATCGCGCGCTGGGATACAGTGAAGCGATGCGCCTCATCTATGCGGCCGCGCTGCTCGCGTGCCTCTCATCGTGCGCGAACACGCGCGAGTACGAACTGCGCGGACAGGTCGTGGCGGTGGATCGCGAGAAGAACGAGCTCACCGTCAAGCACGAGGATATCCGCGGCTTCATGCCGGCAATGACGATGCCCTTTGCGGTGAGCGACGCGGCGTTGATGCGCGGACGCGAGCCGGGTGAGCTGATCCGCGCGACGCTGGTCGTCGGCGATCGCAGCGCGCATCTCACGAACATCGAGCGCACCGGCTTCGCGCCATACGCGGAGGCGGCGGCGCCGGCCGCGCCCGATATCCTCGAGCCGGGCGAGGAAGTGCCGGACTCCGCGTTCGTCGATCACACCGGACGCGCGCGTAAGCTGTCCGACTGGCGCGGTCAGATTCTGGCAGTCACGTTCATATACACACGCTGTCCGCTACCCAATTTCTGCCCGCTCATGGATCGCCACTTCGCCGAGGCACAGCGGACGATCGCGCGCGAGGCATCGCTCGCCGGCCGGGTGCATCTCGTCTCGGTCAGCTTCGACCCGGCGTACGACACGCCGAAGGTCCTGAACGCTCATGCGGCGCGGGTGTCGGCGGATCCGGCGCACTGGACGTTCGTCACCGGCGAACGGGAGCAGATCGACGCCCTCGCCGCGCGCTTCGGCGTGTCGATCATCCGCGAGGACAAGCCGGCTGTGGAGATCGGCCACAACCTGCGGACGGCGGTGATCGATCGCAACGGGCGGCTCGTCACGATGCTGTCGGGCAACGAATGGACACCGGCGGAGCTGATCGCGCAGGTGAGGCAGGCGGTTGGCCGCTGACGGCTTCACGCCGCGGGAGCGGCGGCTCATCAAACGCCTTCGAACACCGGACGCCGTGCAGCGCTTTCTGAACCGCCTGCCCTACAACACGGAGCCGGGACGCGCGACGCAGCGCAGCTTTCGCGGCGTGCTGCGACACGGGGCGGCGCATTGTCTCGAGGCGGCACTCACGGCGGCCGTCATCCTCGAGCAGCACGGCTATCCCCCGCTCGTCCTCAGCTTCGAATCGATCGACGAGCTCGACCACGTCATCTTCGTGTATCGCCGTCGCGGCCGATGGGGATCGGTGGCTCGCTCGCGCGACCCGGGGCTGCATGGCCGCAAGCCGGTCTTCCGTACGGCGCGGCATCTCGCGCTCAGCTACGTCGACCCGTACATCGACTTCCACGGGCGCATCACCGGGTACGCGGTCGTCGATCTGCGCGTGCTTGGCGATTACGACTGGCGCCTGTCACCAAACAACGTCTGGAAGGTGGAGCGGATGCTGCTCGAGTGGCCGCACCGGCCGATCCGCAGCTCGGATCGGCGGATCGACCGGCTGCGAAGGAAGTACGTCCGGTTCCGGCGGGAGCACGATGACAAGAAGCCGGTCGATTACATCGGGCGCGAGAAATGGACCGAGATCCCGCGCGATCCGCATTTCAGCTTCGCGCCGTTTCAGACGAACGCTAATCGAGGTCGAAGTCGCGCGTCGGCTTCGTGATCGGCTCCTCGCGCGCCTGCTTGAGCGCTTCCTCGAAGCGCCGCGACAGCGCGTCGCCGCGCGTCTTCTCGGCGGCCACCGACTGCTGGAAGATCGCCTCGCGCCGCGCGGCTTCCTCGGCGAGGATTCGCTGCGCGTCGTTCAGCTCCGGACGATCGCCGCGCACCGGCTCCTCGTGCCGGACAATCCTCTTCAAGTTCACGTCGATGACGAGCGTCGCCTGGCAGCAGGGGCAGGTCGTCTCGAACTCGGAGTTGAGCCTCATGGAATCCTCTCTATTGTCTCCGCCGCCGTTGCCGCGAATCCCATTCGATCTTCACGGGCTGCCCGGCGGCGTCGGTGGCGGTCACGACGACCTTGGTCACGATCTGGCGTTCCGGCGCGAAGCGCTGGCCGCCGCTCCTCTCGAACTGGCTGAGCGGCGCGTTGAGCCGTCCGCGTGCCGCCAGCGTCCGCGCGCCGCCGCGAAAATGATCGTTCACGGTGATGAGCACGTTGCGCCATTCCTGATCCGACTGGTTCTCGACGATGATCGAGCCATCGCCCACCGAGATCGGATCGCGCTTCTCCTCCGAACAGCCGATCGCGACGAGCAGGCACGCGACGACGAGGTACGAACAGCGGCGCATGGGCATATGATATCTCCATGTGCCTGAACGGCCGCGTTTTTGCCGCGGCCGCGCTCGCCGTGACGGTCCCGCGGCCCCTGTCCACCTGATGGAATGGCTCGCCGCCGCCGGCGGCATTTTTCTCGCCTGGCTCGTGCTGGTGTTCCTGTTCACGCCCGGCATCAACTACCACCTGGCGCGGCGCACCTCGATCCACGACGAAGAGTTCCTCTACACGCTGCAGTCCACCTGCCAGGCGGCGCTGCACCACGGCAACCGCATCATCGTGCACACCGACGGTCCGGCGTTCTATCCGGCGATGCTCGAAGCGATCCGAGGCGCCACGCATTCCGTTCACATGGAGTGCTACATCTTCCGGCACGGGCGGATTGGCGACCAGTTCGTCACCGCGCTCGCGGAGCGCGCACGCGCCGGCGTCAACGTATCGCTGGTGGTCGATGCGATCGGCAGCCTGTCGTTCTGGGGCCGGCCCGTCCGGCGGCTGCGCGACGCCGGGTGCCGCATTCACTCGTACCAGAGCCTGAAGTGGTATTCGCTCGCCCGGCTCAACAACCGCACCCACCGCGAGCTGCTCATCGTCGACGGCCGCACCGCCTTCGTCGGCGGCGCCGGCGTGGCCGACTGGTGGGCGGGGGCGACGGGGACGAAAGGCAGCCGCAACAGACCGTGGCGCGACACCATGGCGCGCGTCGAAGGGCCGGTCGTCGCCGCGCTGCAGGGCATCGCGGCGGAGAACTGGCTCGAATGCTGCGGCGAGATCCTGACCGGCCCGGATTACTTCCCGCACATCGATCGCGTCGGCGACACGACGGCGTTCGTCGTCAAGAGCTCGCCGTCGGATCGCGCGACCGCGTCCCGCGTGACGTTCCAGCTCCTGATGGAAGGCGCGGACCATCACATCCGCATCGAGACGCCGTATTTCCTGCCGGACCGCGCGCTGCGACGCGCCTTCGTCGAGATCAGGCGCCGCGGCGTCGACGTCAGCATCATCGTGCCGGGCCGGCACACCGACCAGCGCTGGGTGCGTCTGGCAAGCCGGAGGATGTGGGGCGAGCTGCTGCGCGCCGGCGTCCGCATCTACGAGTACGTGCCGGCGATGATGCACGCCAAGATCCTCGTCGTCGACGAGATGTGGTCGGTGATCGGCACGACGAACATCGACAACCGTTCGTTCGAGCACAACGACGAGGTCAATCTCGCCATGCGCGACCCGGCGGTCGCGGCCCGGCTGCTCGAGGACTTCGCCCGCGACGTCGTCAACTGCGAGGAGATCACCCTCGAGCGATGGCTGCGACGGCCGGTTTGGGAGAAGATCGTGGGTCCCTTCATCTGGATACTGGAGCGCCAGCAGTGAGCGAGCATCACGGCCGGCGCGACTACGTCGACGTGCGGATCGCCACTTACAATATCCACCGGTGCCGCGGCATGGATCGGCGGACGGTGCCGTCGAGGATTGCCGACGTGCTGCGGGAGCTGAACGCGGACATCGTGGCGCTGCAGGAGGTCGTCGGCGCCGGACCGCATGGCGCGGGCCAGGCGGAAGAAATCGGCGCAGCGGTCGGCATGGGCTGGGTGATGGCGTCAGTGCGTCATCTGCGCCGGCATCTGTTCGGCAACGTGATCCTGAGCCGGCTGCCGATCGTCGATCACGGGCACTACGATCTGTCCTGGCGGACTTGCGAGCCGCGCGGCTGTCAGCGCGCGGATCTCGATCTCGGCGACGGCCATCAGCTGCACGTCTACAACGTCCACCTCGGCACCGCCGTCCTCGAGCGTCGCTACCAGGCGCGGCGTCTGGCGTCGTACGTCCACGACCACCGCGTCACCGGCCCGAAGATCATCCTCGGCGATTTCAACGAATGGATGAAGGGGCTGGCGACGAACACTCTGAGCGCGCTCTTCGAGAGCATCGACATCTACCCGCATTTGAAGCGCCGGCGCACCTACCCGGGCATCTTCCCCGTCGTCCACCTCGATCACATTTATTACGAGGGGCACGTCGAAGTGAAGAGCGTGGAGCTTCTGCGGTCGCGGACCGCGCTGATGGCCTCCGATCACCTGCCGCTCGCCGCCGATCTGCGAATCGGCTTCGACGCCTGAAAACCGTGACACTCACCGTTTGCAGAAACTGCCACGTCTCGTGTCCCATTCTGCAAAACCGTGACACTCACCGTTTTTCGAAAATCGTAAAACGGTGAGTGTCACGGTTTTCGGGGCGCCGGACTTCCGGCGATCCGACATTTCCCCGGCCTGGCCGTCGTCGCACCGGCCGGCGCCGCCGCCGGGAACAAACCTTGCTCCCACCCGTGCGTCACCCCCGCAGTTCGATGCGCTTGCGTCCAAACAGGCCCGTTCTTCTCGCCGGGGCCCTCCTCGGCACCGCGCTCGTCGTCCTCGCGTGGCTGGACTACCACGCCGTCAGCGGCGAACTGCACACCGTCGTCCGGGCGCAGGCCGCCACGCTCCACGCCACCGTCGCCGCCGCCGCGCGCGCCCAGCACGCCGCAGCCGAACACGCGGAAGCGGCGCTTTCCGAGCGGCTGCTCGAATCAGCGCGCCTGCTGCGGGATCTCGATCGCGCCGGCGCGCTCACCACCGCCAGCCTGGACGATCTCGCGGCGCGGAACAGCGACATTCGCGTCGTCGTGTTCGGTCCCGACGGCGCGCGCGAGTTTGCAGCCGGAACGCCGCCAGGATGGGGGCGCGGCGGAGGCCAGGGCCCCGGATTCGGCCGCAGCCGCTGGGGCGCTCCACCCGGCAGCGGCGGCCGTGTTGCCGAACGGCTGATTAGCGGCGAAGCCGAGGAGATCGTGACGCCGGCGCATACGTCCCGCGACGGCGGCGCCGAACGCGTCGCCGCCGGCGTTCGACGCCGCAACGGCGGCGCCATTGTCGTGAACGCCGCCAGCAACGTCTCGCAGCAGCTCGACGACGTGTATTCGCTGCGCGCGCTGCTGGCGCAGATTGCGCAGTCGACGCCGGCCCTGGCCTACATCATCGTGGACGACGACGGACGCCGTGTGGCCGACGGACCGCTGGCGGCCGCGGTGGTCGACGAGGCGGAGGATTCGCCACCCGACGAGCGCAATCGCGTCGTCAACGGCGTCGGCGTGCTCGAGCGGCGCAGCGCCGTGCAGCTCGGCGACGAACGGTCCGCGGAGCTCCGCATCGGCATGCGGCTCGACGACGTGGTCCGCGGCGAGCGGCGCACGCTCGTGCGGCTCGCGACAGGGCTGACGGCGGCGCTGGGATTGATGGCCGTCGCGCTCGCGTTCGTGTCGCTGCGTCAGCGATTCGGTGTGCTGTCGGCCGAACATGCGCGCGCCCAGGAAGCGCTGCGGCGCCGCGACCGGCTCGCCGCGATGGGCGAGCTCGCGTCCACGGTGGCGCACGAGATTCGCAACCCGCTCAACGCCATCGCGATGAGCGCCCAGCGCCTCGCAAAGGAATATCCTCCCCCCTCCTCCGGCGACGACGACCTGGCCGACCTGCTCGGGGTGATCCAGCACGAATCGACGCGGATCAACCAAACGGTGCAGCAGTTCCTCGACTACGCGCGGCCGCTTCCGATCAACCGCCAGGTCATCGCCATCGCGCCGTGGCTCGAGGAGATCTCACAATCGGCGTCGGCCGTGGCTGCCACGCACGGCGTCAGCATCGAGATGCGCGCGCCCTCGACGCTCCAGGGCTCCGTCGACCCCGCTCAATTGCGGCAGGCGATCGACAACGTGCTGCGCAACGCGATCCAGGCAAGTCCGCATGGCGGTCGCGTCAGGCTTGACGCGACAGCCGCCGGCAAGGGCATCGCGATCACCGTCGCCGACGAAGGCGCCGGCATCCCGCCCGCCACGCTGCCGCGGATCTTCGATCTGTACTTCACCACCAAGCCGGACGGCACCGGCATCGGACTCGCGGTCGCGCAGCAGATCGTCACCGCGCACGGCGGCACCATTGAAGTGGACTCCGAGCCGGGACGCGGGACCGCAATGCGCATCCTCATTCCAGGAGGCGAGGCATCCGGTGGCTGATCACACGATTCTCGTCGTCGACGACGAAGAGGCCCAGCGGAAGGTGCTGGCCGGCTTCCTGCGCAAGAAAGGCTTCGAGGCGATTCAGGCGCCCTCGGTCGCCGCCGCCGTGGCCGAAGCGCGCAACCGGACGATCGATCTCGTCCTGACGGACCTGCGCATGCCTGAGGGCGACGGCCTTGCCCTGCTCGAGGAGCTGCGCCGGCTGAATCCGCAGATACCCGTTGTCGTCATGACAGCCTTCGGCACGATCCAGACCGCCGTCGACGCGATGAAGCGCGGAGCCGCCGATTACCTGACAAAGCCGATCGATCTCGACGAGCTCGAGGTGCTGGTCGCGCGCGTCCTCGAGCGGCGCGCGCTGATTTCCGAGAACGCGGAACTGCGCCGGCTGGTCGACCAGAAGTACCGGCTGCAGGGGCTCGAGAGCGCGAACGCTGCCATGCAGGAGGCGATCAGCATGGCGGCGCGCGCGGCGCAGCACGACGTCACCGTCATGATCCGCGGTGAGAGCGGTACGGGAAAAGAGCTGCTGGCGCGCGCCATTCACGGCGCCAGCCCGCGCCGCGGCGGGCCGTTCGTCGCCATCAACGTGGCGGCGCTGCCCGAGACGCTCATTGAGTCCGAGCTTTTCGGCCACGAGCGCGGCGCGTTCACCGGCGCGGATCGCGAGCGGCGCGGCCGCTTCGAGCTCGCCGATCGCGGAACGCTGCTGCTCGACGAGATCGGCGATCTGCCGAAGAACATCCAGGTGAAGCTGCTGCGGGTGCTGCAGGAGCGCCGCTTCGAGCGGCTGGGCGGAACGCGGACGCTGACGGCCGACGTCCGCATCATCGCCGCAACCAATCGCGATCTCGAAGCGCTGGTAGGCGCAGGCGAGTTCCGCGAGGATCTCTTCTACCGACTCAACGTCGTGTCGATCCGCGTGCCACCACTGCGCGAGCGGCGTGAAGACATCCCCGCGCTCGTCGAGCGTTTCCTGGCTGCCTTCAGCCAAGGCGCCGCGACCGAGCGGCGGCGCATCTCCCGCCAAGCGATGGATGCGCTCGTGAAGTACGACTACCCGGGCAACGTGCGCGAGCTCGAGAACATCGTCCAGCGGGCGGGCGCGCTGAGCCGAACGCCGCTGATCGGCACGGCCGACCTGCCCGCGTATGTCATCGGCCTGCGCCACGAGCCGCAGAGCGGCGATGGGGCATCGCTCCCGGCGCGCGTCGCGGATCTCGAACGGCGCATGATCGCCGACGCGCTGGCGCGCGCCGAAGGCGTGCAGACACGGGCGGCGCGCCTTCTGGGCATCTCCGAACGTCACCTTCGCTACAAGCTGCGCAAGTACGGCCTCGAGAGCGCGCAGCCGGCCTCCAACTGATTCGACCATCTGGTCGAACCCATTCGACGGGACCGTCGATCCATCCCGCCGCCGTCGACCGGATCGCGTGAAATCCCTCGAAATTCCGCGGCCCACGGCGTGCCACTGGATGGCGCAGCGCTTGCCCTGTCAGCCGCCAGCACGCGATGTCGCGGCTGCAAGGAGGTTCGAGACATGAAACGCATTCTCTTGATGAGCGCTGCGCTCGTGGTGCTGGTCGCCGCGATGGCCGCAGCGCAGACCACGCCAACGCCCGGCCCGCAGAACCCCGCCGTGAAGGGCGCGAACTTCGTCGACGCCAACGGCGATGGGATCTGCGACCGGTTCCAGGCTGGAACGCCCGGCGGCCCCGGCCGCGGGCAGGGTCCGCGCGACGGCACGGGCCAGAAGCACCGGCGCGGCGGCGGACAGGGCCAGGGCATGGGGCCGGGTTCCGGCAGCGGCCCGGGGTCGCCGAACTGTGACGGCACAGGACCGAAAGGCCGTCGAGGCGGCCGGTAGTGCGCACGCCTCTCCGCATCGGTCACTCGCTCATCGCGGCCGCCCTGTTGTCAGGGGCGGCCGCGTCCGTCGCCGCGCAGCCGGCTGGCCACGTCACCGTCGACTTCCCTGTCCAGACGACGAGCGCCAGCGGCACGCCGAGCGACACGGTTGGCATCGTGTCGGGTTCCGGGTCGATTGAGCACTGGTTCTCGAAGGATCGCGGTCGCGTGTTTTACGAGTTGTCGATGGATCGCTTCCGGACCGCGGAAGCGTTCGACACGTGGCTGCACAACGCCGGCGCCGTCGGGAACTTCGCGGTTCGCGGCTCGACGGTGAACGTGGGCGGCGCGCTCTTCTGGCGCGAGAACAGCGGCGGATGGTCGGACGCTGGGTTCCGCGGCGTGAACCTGCAATCGAGCATCGAGCGCTCGCTGCCGAAGGGCACCCTCACGGCCGCATACAACTTCTACGCGCGCAGCTTCCCGGACGCACAGGCCCTGAACCAGGTCGAGCACTACGGACATGTCCGTGGCGTCGTCAACCTGCCGACGAGGACCACGTTCGTTGGCGTTGCCGGAGCGGGCTGGAAGCGGTATGACGGCGACGTCACGGAAATGCTCGCGACAGCGCCGCTACCCGAGGCGGGGATGCGCGGTCGCGGTCGAGGCGCGCTGCTCCTCGGCTCGATGAGCAGCTACCGCCTGCTGAACGAGCCGGTCGCGCGGACGCTCTGGATGTGGAGCGCGCGGGCCGCGCAGTCACTCGACGATCGCACCGGTATCTGGGTCGAGCACGAGCAGCGCCGCGCGAACGGCGACGCACCGCCCGCGCTGGTCTGGACGCCTCCGCTGTACTACGACGACGGCGTGTACGACGACCCGTACGTGGTGGAAACGCGGACCTGGCGCGCCGGGGTGCGTCACGTCTTCGCCGCCGGGCACCAGCTCGGAGCGAGCGTCGATCGCGCCGTGCGCCGGTTCGACGGGCTCGACATCGTAAACGAAGAGGGAATCTCCGGCGGGCAGCGCTCGGACACGCTGCTGCGGAACGGTGTCGATACGGAGATTACCGTTCGATCGTCCGGCGCATTCGACGTCGTACTGCTCGCGTCGTACGGCTACGTGCGGAACACGTCGAACGATCGGGCCGAAACGTATCGCTCGCACATCGGATCGCTCGGCCTGTCGTTTCGCTTCTGAGCGGAACCGGGCTTCCTCAGGCTTCGCTGCGCAGCACGATCGCGGGATCGACGGCGAGCGCGCGGCGTGCAGGGCCGACACACGCCAGCGAAGCCGCGGCGGCGAGGAGAACGGCGGCGGCGCCGTACGTCATGGCGTCGGTGGGCGCGATTCCCCAGAGTTGCGACGCGAGCAGACGTGTCGATGCGCGAGCCGTCAGGCAGCCCAGCGCAAGTCCAGCAAGCACGGCGATCGCCGCGCCTCGGCCGATGAAGAACACGATGCGCTCATGGCTGGCGCCCAGCGCCTTTCGCACGCCGATCTCGCGGCTCCGGTGCATGACCGTGTACGCCAGCGATCCGTGGACGCCAATCGCCGCCAGCAACGCTGCCGTTGCGGCAAGAAACGCGAGGAGCCGCAGCGTCAGCTCAATCCGCACGGCTCCGAGGCCGCGCCGCTGTTCGGCGGTCATCATCGAGCCAATCGGCCTCGCCGACACGTTCGCAACCGCCTTACGGATCTCGCCTGCGAGACTCATCGCGTCCGACGGGTACCGGACGAAGAACGTCATCTGGCCGGACATCACGCCCAGAGGTCCTCGCGATCCGGCCGGCTGCTGCAGGTATGACGCGTAGACGATTGGTTGTGGGTCGATCTGCCCGTGCCGCGTGGGAATGTCGGCGACGACGCCGATGATTTCTCGCGGACGGTCCTGCGGATCGAGGTCCAACCTGAGACGCCGGCCGATCGGATCGTGACCTGGCCAGAATTGCCTGACAGCAGCGGCATTGACGATGGCAACCCACGGACTGGCGGCGTTGTCGCCGTTGGTCAGCTCGCGCCCGCTCAGAATCGGCGTCCGCAGCGTCTTGAAGATCCCCGGCGTGATGAGGAAGTAGGCGGCGCGGCGCGGCACCACATGCGGATGCTCGATATCGAGCCGAACGTCAACCGTCGGCAGGATCAGGCTGTCGACGGGAGGGAACGAGATTCCGGCGGCCGATTCGACACCGCGAACCGCTTTGAGCCGCTCGTGGATTCGCTGAAGCACATCTGACGACCCCTGAGTCCGCGCGTCGAACCTCAGCAGCTGCGCCGGCTCGAAGTTGAGATGGCGGTACGTGAGACGCACGTAGCTGGTGACCAACAGGCCAAAGCCGACCAGCACGCTGAACGCGATCGCCACCTGCACGGCCACGAGCGAACCGCGCAGAACGGTTCCGCGTACACGGGGCGCCGGCTTCGACGCGGTGAATGCGGGCAGCACCCCAGAGAGAAGACCGGTGCCCACAGCGAGCGCTCCCGTGATGACGAGCGTTCGCCAGTCCAGATGAACGTCGCTCAGCGGCGCGGCGGCGAGCGGCGGCGGCATCGCCGAAAGCGCCCGTATGCCCGCCCACGCGACCAGCAGTCCAATCGCGGCGCCGCCGATCGAGAGCAAGAGACTCTCGGTCAACAGTTGACGGACCACGCGAGCGCGCCCCGCTCCGAGGGCGACACGCATCGCGATCTCGCGGCGCCGGACCGTTCCGCGGGCGAGCAGCAGGACCGCGAGATTGGTGCATGCCATCAGCAGCACCAGCGCCACCGCGACCTGCAGGTTGGTGAGCGGTTCGCGCGTCCAGCCATGCAGATCGTCCCGCAGCGTCGTGATCCGCACGTCCCAGCCCTTGTTCGTCGCGGGAGACTCGACGGCGAGTCCTGCGGCGATCGCGGATAGCTCCTGCTGCGCGCCTTCGACAGTCGCCCACGGCTGCAGACGCCCGAGCGCGAAGAACAGCCGCGAAGCGACCGGACGGGTCGTTGGCGGCACGAACATCGTCGACCAGAAATCGACGCGCGGATTCCGGTGGCGGTAGCTCGCCGGCATGACGCCCACGACCACGCTCTTGCCGGCATCGATCGGTATCCGTCTGTTGAGGATTCCCGGATCGGCGCCGTAGCGGCGCTGCCACAACTCGTGGCTGAGGATCACCACGCGCGCGGAGGTGCGCGATTCTTCTGCCGTGAACAACCGGCCGAGCGCGGGCTGAACCCCCAGCAGCTCGAAAAAGCCGGCCGTGACCGCCTGGCCGATCACTCGCTCGCCGGGAACGGCGCCCTCATCTCCCAGGTCGCGCGGCGACGCGAGCGCGAGCTCGATCCGCTCGACCGTTCGCGTACGCGCCTTGAACGCAAGGTAGTCGGCGCCAGACACGCCGCGGCCGAGGGAACCATGCTCGTCCTGCGCGACACTGCGGATGACGATCAAGCGGTCTGCGTCAGCAATCGGGAGACTGTCGAAGCGGACGGCCGCGTCCACACGGAGGACCGCGGCGTTGGCGCCGATGCCGAGCGCCAACGATACGAGGGCGACCGCCGTGAAGGCGGGCGCGGCGGCGAGCACACGCAGGCCGTATCGCACGTCAGCCCTCAGATCGTGCCACCAGGCGACGTGCCACTCGTCGCGACACGCGTCGCGGACGCTGTCAATGTGGCCGAGCTGCCGGCGTGCTTCCCGCTGGGCATCGGCGCGCGGCCACCCGTCGGCGACCATCTCCTCGACCAGGCCGTCGAGGTGGAACGCCAGCTCACGATCCAGCTCGCGTTCGAGACGTTCGCGCCGGACCAGAGCGGTCAGGCGCTGCCGGAGGATCCGACCGAGTCTCGCCACTGTCATCGGCGTCAGGCGCGTTTGAGCAGGAGTCCCACGGCGGACGACAGGCGCTTCCAGTTCTCGAGCTCGCGCTCGAGCTGTTGCCGTCCGTCACGCGTGATGGCGTAGTACTTCGCGGGCCGGCCCTGATCGGACTCCGTCCACTCGGCGACGATCCATCCCTGATGCTCGAGCCGGTGGAGCGCCGGGTAGAGCGACCCCTGTCCAACCGCCAGCACATCGTCGGACAGCTCCTGGATCCGCTTCGAGATCCCCCAGCCATGCAGCGGACCGCGCGCCAGCGTTTTCAGGATGAGGAGGTCGACGGTGCCTTGCAGCAAGTCCGAGGGCTTCGGCATGGGTTGACAAGGATACCTCGATTATCGACAATGATGCCTCGACTATCGACAATGGTCGTCCCTTCCGCGTCGCTCGCGGCGTCACTCGTGCTCCTGGCACTCGCGGCGATCCAGCCTGCGAATCCACGCACGCATCTGACCATCTTCGTCACCAGCGATTGCCCGCTGTCGAACTACTACGCGCCCACCGTGCAGGAGATCTGTCGCGCCTACGCCGAGCGCGGCCTGGCATGCGCGCTGGTGTACGAAGACGTCGACGTCGACGAGACGCGGATGCGGCAACACGGCGAAGAGTACGGCTATCGGCTTCCGGCCTCGATCGATCGGGATCGCGCGATCGCGAGGCGCCTGGGTGTGACGGTCACCCCTCAAGTCGTCGTGACCGACGACACGGGTGCGATTCGATACCGCGGCCGCATCGACAACCGCTATGAAACGCTCGGCAGGCCGCGGCGAGTGGTGACGGAGCACAGCCTCCGAGACGCGGTCGACGCGATCGTTGCCGGGCGCCGCGTGGAGCGATCCGAAACGCGAGCGTTGGGCTGCCACATCGTCTTCCCGAGGTGACCGACATGAGACTGATCCCTGCCGTCCTGCTCGCGTTGCTCATTGCATCCACCGGCGCCTGGCAGCAGGCACAGGGCGCGGACGGCGTGCCGACGTTCAGCGAGACGATCGCCCCAATCGTCTTCGCCAACTGTGTCACGTGCCACCGGCCCGGCGAGGCGGCGCCGTTCGCGCTGACGTCCTACGAGGACGTCGCCAAGCGCGCGAAGCTGATCGTCGAGGTGACCGAATCGCGCTACATGCCGCCGTGGAAGGCGGCGAAGGGGCATGGCGAGTTCAAAGACGAGCGGCGCCTGACCGACGAGCAGATTGCCGCGATCCGCGCGTGGGTGAAAGGGGGCATGCCTCGAGGAGACCGCGCGAAGATGCCGCCGCTGCCCACCTTTCCAGACGGCTGGCAGCTCGGCAAACCGGACCTCGTCATCGAGATGCCGGAGGCGTTCACCGTGCCGGCCACGGGGCCGGACATCTATCGCAACTTCGCCGTCCCGACCGGGCTCACCGAGGACAAGTGGGTGAAGGCCGTCGAGTTCCGTCCGAGCGCCCGCCGCGCCGTCCACCACGCGATCTTCTCGTTCGTGCGAGGCGGCGCGGTGAAATCCCTCGAGGGTCGCGGCGGGCAACCCGGCTTCGGCGGCGCGATGCCGGTGGCCTTCGTGCCGGGCTTTCAGCCGGCAGGCGAGCTGGGCACGTGGGCTGTCGGCAGCACGCCGCGCGAATTCCCCGCAGGCATCGCTCGACGCCTGGCGAAGGACTCCGACCTCGTCCTCCAGCTGCACTTCCACCCCACCGGCAAGCCGGAGATCGAGCGATCGACCGTGGGTCTCTACTTCGCCGACGGTCCACCCGAGCGCAATGTCGTGACGCCTGGAATCCCCGGATTGTTCGGCTTGCTCGCCGGAATCGACATCCCGCCGGGCGAGAAGGCCTACACCATCAAGCGCAGCTTCATCGTCCCGCGGGACATGCACGCGTTGTCCGTCGCGGCACACGCCCACTATCTCGGCAAAGAGATCCGCGCCGACGCCATCCTGCCGGACGGATCGATCAAGCCGCTGCTCTGGATCCAGGATTGGGACTTCAACTGGCAGGACCGCTACGACTACAAGGAACCGGTCCTGTTGCCGCGCGGGACGCGGATTGACGTGACGATCATGTATGACAACTCCGCCAGCAACCCGCGAAACCCGTGCAACCCGCCGCGACGCGTGCGCTGGGGCGTGCAGTCATTCGACGAGATGGGGTCCGTCAACTTCATGATGCTGCCGGTGAATCCCGTCGAACAGGCCCAGGCGCAGCAGCAGATGGCGGCCGGACTCAAGGAAGCCCTGTCGAAAGTGACGCAGAACGAGACGATGAAGAACTACTTCGCGCAGCAGAAGCGGTTCATGGAGGACGCGGCGCGCGAGGGCGCCGACCCCTGCGCCGCGCGCTAACGGGTGCCGGAACGCCCGGCCATCGGCTCGGCGCGCCCGCCGAGACATCGTGCGAACAGCGCCTCGACGCGCGCGAAGTAATCGAGTTCGTTCTGCCTGCTGAAGAAGTGGCCGTCTCCTTCGTAGACGACCGAGGCGGCCTCGCCGCCCCGCGCACGAATCCGTTCCACGAATGCATCGATGCCTGATGGCGCGATGCCGTCCTTGCCGCCGCGCGCGATCAGCACAGGTTTCGTCACGCGATCGACGAACGTAATCGGTGAGACGCTGCGCAGCACGGCGAGGTCCGCCGCGTCCAGCACGTCCCCGACCGCCTCGCGCACCCACGCGTTCTCCGGCGTGCGAGGAAACGCGGCGGCGAACGCAACCAGGTCCGCGACCGTCGACGATGCCGCGCCGCAGGCGAACCGATCGGGCGTCAGCGACAGACCCACCAGCGCCGAGTAGCCGCCGTACGAATGTCCGATGATCGCCATGCGCGATCGTTCGGCGACGCCGGATCGGACGACGGCGTCCACGGCATCTTCGACGTCGTGCTGCATGGCACGGCCCCACTGCTTGCGACCGGCCAGGCGAAACGCGCGCCCGTACCCGCTGGAGCCGCGGAAGTTGACCCGCAGGAACGCGTAGCCGCGATTGGCGAACAGCTGCCCGATGTGGTCGAAGCCCCACGCGTCGCGCAACGTCGGTCCGCCGTGCACCCAGACGACGAGCGGAAGCTGACGCGCGGGGATGCCGGGTGGCGTCGTCAGATACGCGTGGAGGCGCAGGCCGTCGCGCGCCGTGATCGCAAGCGGCCGCACGTGCGCAAACTGGAAGCCTCTCAGGTGCGGCCGGTCGTCGAAGACCAGTCGCGTTTTGCGTGTGGCGCGATCCCACAGATACAACTGCGGCGGCCCGTTGTCTCGCGACAGCCACACGAGCCAGCGTTTGTCCGCGACATCGCGGCTGGCGACGGCGAATTGCGTTCCGCGTTCGAGCCGTCCCAGCAGGCGGAAGTCAGCGGCGAGCGAAGGGTCGATCGCCTCCCACCGCAGTGGATCGGCGAGATACGCAACGGCCTGGACGCTTCCCGTGCGCGCGTGGCGGAGCACGGCATACACGTCGAGATCGGCTGTGCGCGCGACGACGCGCTGTTCTCGGTCTCGAATCTTCCACGAGACGATACCCGCCGTATCCGCATCGAGGTCGGTACGCAGCAGCAGCGCCTCGCCGTCTCCCGTGAATCCCTCGACCGAGAGCGTGTGACTCGTGTCAGCGCCCAGCCACGGGCGCCACGCGCCCGACGGGCCGTCCCTCACGAGCAGCTCGGTGCCACCATCGCCTCGGACGCGCTGGACGGCCCGCATGGTGAGCGTCTCGTCGGCGTAGAACCAGTTGTCCGGAATGCCGCCGGGATTCTTCGTGTCGAGGGCCAGCCGGCCGCTGTCAACGTCCAGACGATAGATGTCGGCGTCTTCCGCGCCGCGCGTCTTGACCGCCAGCAGCAGCGCGTCCGGCACGCCCGCCCGGGTGACGATATTGCTGAATTCCGCTCCGTCGATCGCGACGACGGTTCGCTCACGCCCGCTCGCCAGTTCGAATGCGATCAGTTGCTGACCGGTCGCATTGTGCCGCCCGTAGCAGACGAAGCGGCTGCCTGGCACCCACTCGTAGGACACGACGCCTGGAGCAGGAACATCGGTAAGTCTTCGGACGGTTCCGCGATCGACGTCGCGGACCCAGAGTTGCTGGACGCCTGCCGGATCCGCGGCGAGGTAAGAGATCAGCCTGCCGTCGGGCGACAAGCGGATCGCTTGCATCGCGGCAGGCTTCGGGAAGAGTGCGTCGCGAGGAATCAGCGGTGGACGGTCCGCACGGGCCATCCCTGCCAGCAGCAGGGGGATCCAGACGGCGAGTATCGCGCGCATTGCGCCTCCGTGGGGAACAGGAGGACCTCAGCGGGATAGACACCGGAGGGGCGAGAATGGCCCGCTATGCAGAAACTGCCACCCGTCGTGTCCCGTTTTGAGAAACCGTGACACTCACCGTTTTTCGAAATTCGTAAAACGGTGAGTGTCACGGTTTTGGGGCGCGGTTTCTCAGGCGGCGGTCTTCGCGTTCAGGAACTCCCGCGCCAGCTCGCAGAACTGCTCGTCCGTGATCGCGAAGTGCGCCGGAACGACCAACTCGCCGCCGTCGGCGGCATGCACGCCCGTCGCACGTTCGATCGCGTTCGCCAGCCGCGTCGATTCGGACGCGAACCACGTCCGCGCATCGTCGTCGCTCATCAGTCCCGCCTGATCGCCTGACGGCTCGAGCTCGAGCAGCCAGCCGCGCCGATACGGATCCCGGACGACCGCTTCCGGCTCGTCGCCGAGCCGCCGATTCACGCGACGCACGGTCCCGGCGATCGGCGCCGGGATCTCGAACCTGCGGTGGCCGCGCGCGAGGACCAGCAACGGCGCGCCCGCCATGACGAGCGTCCCTTCTGGCGGCAGCAGCACCTCGTCAACGCGCCGCAGCACGCGGCCGGCGATGGCGTCGAGGCCGATCCGCATCAGCTCGGCGCGACGGCGCAGCCACGCGTGTGCCGGGGCGTAGTAGGTGCCGCGACGCCACGTCAGTCCGGCCACCTCCTCGAATCCCGCAGCCCGCAGCGCCAGCCGCCGAACGCCTTCCACGCCGTACACGACAGGCAGCAGCGCCGCAATCAACGCGACGACAATGGCCGCCGCCACGAGGAATCGGAGGATCAGCCCGCCGACGAGCAGCGCGCTCGTGGAGAGCGAGTCGGCGAGCCCCTGGGGCGCGCTGTACCCGACCCACGCGGCGCCGTAGCCGACCGGCAGCAACAGCGCGATCGCCGTCACGACCAGCAGGCCGAAGAGCCCGAGTTTGAGCGCAAAACCGCGGATGAAGGCCGCCATAAGTCACCTCGTTTACGAACGCAGAAATCGGCGCGCGACGACGTCCCAGTGCTCGTCGTCGATGCCGCGGGCAAATCCGTTCACCGGGGTGCCGCCGTCGTGCACGATCGTCCCCAGTTCCGGCGTCAGCATCGTCGACAGCTCCTCCCACTGCGCTGTCTGGTACTGGCGCGCGGCGCGATCCGTGAGGAGCTGCCGCGCGTCGAGATCGAGTCGCGGCGTGCGGACCTTCATCAGCCAGCGGCCGTACGGATCGTCGTGGATCGCGCGGGGCGATCGAACCTCGTTGTCGTTGATCGCGACGACGAAGCCGGAGACCGGTGACAGCATGTCGACGGTGCGGCCATCCGCGCGCAGCGTCCACGCCGGCTGTCCCTGGTTGATCTGACTGCCGACGGAGGGCGCCTGCACCGCCTTCAGCGGCCCGACAAGCTGCCGCGAGAAGTCGTCCATGCCCACCGTCACGACCCCGGGTTCCGTCGCTCGCGCCCAAGCGTGACCCGGATGCAGCATGACGCCCGCCGGAACGCTGAACATGTCGCCGATCGTCTCGCGCACGCGCGCCGCGACACGCACCGTCTGGCGCGCGCGGGCGCCGCCGGTCGCATACGCCCAGAACGGGATGAACAGCAGCAGGAACCCGATGCCGAGCAGGTACTCAATCGCTTTGGCGAAGTAAGGATCGTTGGGAAACATGGCACTCTCCACGCTCGATCACGCCTGACGGCTCAGCGCGTACCGCGGCTCCTCGCGGAGCACCGGCATGCGGTTCACGATCCAGCGGAACGTGATGATGCCCGCCGTGATGACCGTCACGGTCGTCATCACCTCCATCCAGCTCGGAACGTAGTGCGGCGACACCGTCCAGTTCATCGCGATGACCGACACGTTCAGCCGGTTGACGACGACACCGAGGACGGTCCATGCGGCGGTGACGCGCAGCAGCGTCACCCTGCCGGTGCGCGCGCCGTGCGCATAGAGCAGCGACGGCACGAGGATGAAGCCGACGATTTCGAACAGGTACCAGCCGCCGTAGGGCGTCCTGAGCAGATCCCACGCGTGCGACTCGACGAGCCCCTGCAGCCGGATGAAGAAATAGGCGAACAGCAGGATCGCCGCCGCGCGCGAGAGGCCGATCGTCAGGTCGTCGAGATCCACGTGCGGCGACGGATCGTTCTGGCTGCCGAACAGCCGGTGCGACAGCGAGCTTTCGACGATGACCATGCTGAGGCCGGCAATCACCGCGGAGACGAAGAAGTAGAGCGGGATATAGGACGAGTACCAGAGCGGATGCAGCTTCGTCTTGGCCATCAGGAACAGCGCGCCGAGCGAGGACTGGTGCAGCGTCGAGAGCACGACGCCCATCACCGTGAGCGCGATCGTCGCCTTCAGCATCACGCGCCGCGCGCGCGACCATCCGAGCCACTCGAACAGCGACGGCGTGAACTCGAGGAACAGCACCGTCGAGTAGAGGAAGACGCACCAGGCGACCTCGAACATGACCGACCTGGTGCCGTGCGACAGGAAGATCGGCACGGGCAGATTCCACGGCCGGCCCAGATCGCACAGCAGGCCGATGACGGCGAACAGATATCCCAGGAATCCCGTGAGCACCGCCGGGCGGACGATCGGGTGGTACTTCTCGAGGCCGAGGAGGTACACCGCCGACGCGATGGTGAATCCGCCGGCCGCCAGCGCGATGCCGCTCAGCATGTCGACCCCGATCCAGATCCCCCACGGCGTCGACTGCGTGAGGTTCGTGGCTGACGCGAGGCCGTTCGCAAACCGGTAGACGATGATCGGAATGCCGATGATCAGGATGACGGCGTAGACGAAGTCCCAGGGCGTCAGCAGGCTGCGCAGGTAGTCGCGCAGCGAGAGCCCCATCAGGATCTTGTCCTTCAGTCGCGGAGCCGGTCGTGCGGCGTCAGTCATGGCTGGACTCCTGTGCGGGCTCGTTCTCGTCGTGGCCGTTCCTCGCACGCAGCGCATAGAGGCCCATCAGCAGTGGCGGCCACAGCGTCATCACCATCGGCACCGCCGCAAGCGCCGTTTGCGCGTTGGACGGGTACGGTTCGAGGTCGAGACCCGTCTTCAGTCCGAGCTGATCGAGCGGCGCGTCGGAGATGTACAGCCAGCTCGTGCCGCCGGCTTCGTGCTCGCCGTAGATGTGGTGCACGTACTGATCGGGCTGCTGGTAGATCCGCATCCGCGCCTCCTCGAGGAGCGCGTCGCGCTTTCCGAATGTGAGCGCGCCGGTCGGGCACGCTTCCGCGCACGCGGGGCCGAGGCCTTCCGCCTGCCGCTTCGCGCAGAACGTGCACTTCTTCACGAACGGCGACGGCTTGTCGAACTCGTACTTCGGCACGTCGAACGGGCACGACAGCATGCAGTAGCGGCAGCCGAGGCACCGATCGCCGTTGTAGGTGACGGGACCGGCCGCCGTCTTCTCGAGCGCGCGCGTCGGGCAGACCGACGCACAGGCCGGGTCGACGCAGTGCATGCACTGCGTCTTGATGAACCGCTGCGGCTCGCGCGCGCCGGTCACGTTGTAGCGATTCACAACCGTGAACGACGCCGTGCTCGTCTCGCGCCTGGCGGCAAAGATCTGCTCGTCGCCGAGCATCGCCGGCTCGGGCAGCTCGTTGGCGGCTGCGCACGCCGCCTCGCAGCTCCGGCAGCCGATGCACTTCGTCGTATCGACGAGCACGGCCGGCGCCGAGGCGGACGTGGTGAGCGACGATGCTTCCGCACGTCCGCCCGTGACCGCCGTGGCGGCGCCGACCGCGCTGACCTTGAAGAAGGTGCGTCGCGTGAGCTTCATGGGACCTCCTGCTCCGTCACGCGCGGGTGCGCGCCGGGCGATCCGCGCAGAACGCCGCCAGGCCAATCACCAGCAAGAAGAGTGATGAGAGTGGGATTGCGAGGATCATCGCCGCACCTCCGTCCGGTTCCCGCGTCGGCCCGGATGGCCCTGTGCCTCCGTGTCCTCCGCGGCGTCAGGCGCCGTCGCCGCCACCGTTGCGTTGAGGCGCGCCATCGCCTCGCGAAACAGCGGGCACACGCCGTACTCGCCGAGACACGGCTCGGCGGTCGCGATGCGATCCAGTGGGAGCATCTTCTTCACCGGATAGGCGTCGCAGAACAGCATCACGACTTCCTTCAAATGCGGGCAGGCCATGTCCGTTCCTCTTTACTCAGTGCGCCTTGCTCGGGCCGCCGGCGCTTCAGTGCGCCTGCGATGCGGGGCGGCTTCGTGCACCTTTGCCTCTCGTAATGGCAAAGGACGCGCCACGCGCCGATCGATCGACGCGCGATCGCGATAACGTTGTAATGGAAGGACTTACGCGCGGAGCGCGCGGCGCCGTGTGACGATCGGCGCCGCGCAGGGTGTTGAGATGTTCAGCGGGAAGTTGCGATCTTCAACAGCGATCACGCACCGGCGGGCTCGCGCAGGTGATACTTGCGCATCTTGTTGTAGAGCGTGACGCGATCGATGTCGAGAATGCGCGCCGCCTGCGACACGTTGCCCGACGTGCGCTCGAGCACGCGGGCGATGTGCTGCCGCTCCACCGCTTCGAGCGTATCGCGCGCCGGCGGCATCTCCGCCGGCAGGCTGAGATCCTCCGCCTGAATGATCGGTCCGGCCGCCACGACGATCGCGCGCTCGAGGATGTTCCGCAGCTCGCGGATGTTCCCCGGGAACGGGTAATTCATGAGCAGTGCCATCCCGTCGCGCGAGACGCCGTCGATCGGGCGCTTCATCTCGATCGACAGCCGCTCGAGCAGATCCTCGACGAGAACCGGCAGATCCTCGCGGCGCTCGCGCAGCGGCGGCAACGTGATCGGGATGACGTGCAGCCGGTAATACAGATCCTCGCGGAAGTGTCCCCCGTCGACGGCCTGCTTGAGATCGCGATTCGTCGCCGCGATGATGCGCACGTCGACCGAGACCGCCTCGGTCCCGCCGACCCGGCAGAACCGCCGATCCTCGAGCACGCGCAGCAAATCGAGCTGCAGCTTCGGGCTGATGTCGCCGATCTCGTCGAGGAACAGCGTGCCGCCGTTGGCCGCCTCGAACGTCCCCTTGCGCCGCGCGACGGCGCCGGTGAACGCCCCCTTTTCGTGACCGAACAGCTCGGATTCCAGCAGGGTGTCCGGCAGCGCCGCGCACGAGACCGCGACGAACGGCCCCGCATGCCGCGGGCTCTCCGCATGGATCGCGCGCGCGAGCAGCTCCTTGCCCGTGCCGCTCTCGCCGAGAATCAGCAGCGTCGACGCCGTCTGGGCCGCGGCGCGCGCCACGTCCAGCGCCCGCTGCATCGCCGCACTGGAACTGACGATGTCGTGGAAGCGGTAGTCGTGCCGCAGCGCCTTGCGCAGCACCGCGTTCTCGTGCAGCATCGCCTGCTGCACGACGATCTTCTCGATCATCAGGCTCAGCTCCTCCGGATCGAACGGCTTGACGATGTAGTCGGAGGCGCCGAGCTTGATCGCCTTGACGGCGGTTTCGACGGTCGCATACGCGGTGATCATCACCACCGCCAGCGACGGCTGGAGACGCCGCGCCGCTTCGAGCACCTGTAAGCCGTCCATGCCGGGCATCTTCAGGTCGACGAGCAGGATCGTCCAGTCTCCGCGGCGCAGCATCTCGAGGCCGGTCGGGCCGTCGGGCGCGGTTTCCACGGCGTAGCCGTCCTTCTCGAGCCAGCCTGACAGGGATTCGCGGACGATTTCTTCGTCATCGACGATCAGTACTTTCGGGGCGGACCTGGACATGAGCCTGTTCCTTCATCAATTCACGAAGCCGGATGCGGCAGTCGCCACAGAGGCGATCGAGCTTGGCGTCGACCGCCGCCACCGACGGCGACCGCGCCATCACACACGTGGACCCGGCGCAGTGCACGAGGCCGAACGTGTGGCCGATCTCGTGCACCGCCTCCTTCAGCAGCCGCGCGCGCAGCAGCGCGGGCGCGGCGGCGTGGCGCAGGCGCTCCATCGAGACGACCGCGGCACATCCGCCAAGCTGCGCCTCGCCGAACACGAACGTCAGCACCGGGATGAAGAGATCGACATCCGTGATGCCGAGCATCTTCGTCCCGGGTCGCGGCACGCGCTCGACGAGCCACGTCAGCATCACCCGCGATGAGTGCTGCTGGCGTCGCGCATCGAACGCGCCGTCCGGCCGCCCGTCGGCGCGCCAGGCCGCGGAGGGCTGGCCGAACTCGCGCCCGACGTGCGCCACCACCTCACGGACCATCGTGGACGGTTCTTGAGCGGACCCAATCCACGTGACATAGATCATCCGGCGAACACCTGCGCCGGCGCCTCGACGTGCGGCGCCGACGTCTCCGCACCGCGCGTGTGCAGCCTGATCCGCACCGTCGTCCCCACGCCGACCTGGCTATCGATCTGCAGCGTGCCGCCGTGCCGCTGCACGATGCCGTACACGACCGAGAGGCCGAGGCCCGTCCCCTTTTCCTTCGTCGTGAAGAACGGATCGACCACCTTCGCGAGATGCTCCTGCGCGATCCCCGGCCCGGTGTCCTCGACCGTGACGAGGATGTACTCGGCATCCTCGAGCGCCGTGCTGACGCGCAGCACGCCGCCGTGGCCGAGCGCGTCGCACGCGTTCATCAGCACGTTGACGAGCGCCTGGCGGATCTGGCCGAAGTCCCCGCGCATCGGCGGAATTCCCCCCAGGTTCTGCTCCAGTTGAATGTTCTGCAGCGCCACCTGGTTGTGGATCAGGAACAGCGCCTCGTTGATCGCCGCGTTGACGTCGACGTCCGCCAGCTTCAGCGGCCGCTCGCGCGCGAAGTCCAACAGGTTGCGGACGATCGCGGTGCAGCGCTGCGTCTCGCGCTCGACCAGCTTCAACTGCGAGATCGTCTTCGCGCGCGCGGGATCGTCGGGCCCCTGCTGCTCCAGCGTGTGGATGATCAGCTTCGCGTAGGTCAGGATGCCCGTCAGCGGGTTGTTGATCTCGTGCGCGATCGACGCGGCCAACCGGCCGAGCGACGAGAGCTTTTCCGCCTGCACCATCCGCGCCTGCGCGTTCTCGAGCGCCGCGGTGCGCTGGCGGACCTGTTCCTCGAGGCTGCCGAGGAGCGCGAGCCGCTGGCGGCGGATCTCGAGCAGCGCCGCCTCCATGTCGTTGAACGCGTGCGCGAGCTCCGCGATCTCGCCGGAGCCGCTGACCGGTACCGGCTCCTTCAGATCGCCGGTCGCGACGCGCTGCACACCGTCGAGCAGCTTCGACACGGGACGGACGACCGTCCGCTGCGTCACGAGGATGGACGTCACGGCGAGACCGAGAATGATGACGAGCGCGACGGCCGCCGTGCGGCGCTGCAGCGTCGCCAGCGTCGCATCAACGTGCGACAGCGACACGCCGACCTCGAGGATGCCGAGCACGCGCTGGCTCGCCGGATGCGCGTGGCAGGCGGCGCTCGAGCAGGCCGGCCGGTTGTAGATCGGCGTGACGGTCGCGAGAATCCGCTGGCCGCCGCCCGTGTCGACGACACGGCTGCGATCCTCGACGTCGAGCGACGGGGGCACGAGCGTCGAGTCGTGGCACGCCGCGCAGGTCCGCTCCGTCTTCTGCGCGATGCGGCCGATCTCCTGGGGGTTCATCGAGAAGTGGTTCTTCCCTCTCGAATCGAACAGCCGCAGCTCGGTCATCAGCGGCTGGGACGCGACCGCCTGCAGCGACTCGATGAGCTCGGCGCGCTCGTTGCGCAGCATGTGGCGCTGCAGGCTGTTGACGAGCGTGTCGCTCAAGAACGCGCCGCTGCGGTTCGTCTCCTCCATCAGCAGCGCGCGTTGCGCGCTGAGGACCAGCAGCAGGAAGGCGACGGCGCCGATGGCCGTCGCAATGGTGATCACGGCCGTCAGCCTGGTGCTCAGGCGGTTCCATGCGACGCGGCGAGGCTGCGAGCGGCCGTCCATCCGCATGGGTGTTCTCGCAAGCGGTATTCCGCCCGCCGCGCGGCACGTAACCCGCGTTTACGGTGCAGTTAGGCGGGATCGCGTCGCTGGAGCGCCGCGGATCTTGCGGGATCCCGGACTTCTCTGTCGGATTCCCGCAGAAGCTGTGGCTCCCGGGAACGACGCGCGATCGGGTGTACACTCCGACGTTGAAGAGGTGTTCATGCGGCACGCTGCTCTATTCCTGATGGCTTCCGCGTGGCTGCCTGTCGCGATGGCGTGCACCGGCGGCCAGACCACCGCGCCTTCACCGGCACCAGCATCGGCTCCGGCGGCAACCGCGCCGACGACGAGTACGCCTCAGGCCGAATTGCAGAGCGGTCCCATCACGTTCAGCGGCTTGAGCGCCGATCGCGCGAGCGTCACCAGCTACAGCGAGCTCGGTTTCACCGTGACGACGACGGCGGCGAGCTGGCAGGCGTTTGCGAATTACGGCAACCCGCGTCCGTCGGTCATTTTCCAGACGCCCGGCGGCACCACAGCGACCGGCGAGATCCAGGTGACCGGAGGCGGAGCCACGTTCAAGTTCACCGCTGTGGACGTCTACTCGAGTACGACGCCGATCCCCTACACGATTACCGGCCTGCGCGGCTCGGCGGCAGTCTTCACCCTCGCCGGCACCGTGGCGAACACATTCGGCCAGTTCCGCACCGTGACCAGCCGCGATCCCGCGGCAGTGATCGACACGCTGCGGATCACGCTGACGAACGTCGCCGCGCCCTGCTGCAACAACCCGATGGGCGTCGACAACATCACGCTGATGAAGTAATCGCCTGATCACCGCCGAGCTCGATCGCATCGGCCCTCTTGACTTCCATAGCGCCCTTAGGGGAGACTTCTTCCCTAAGGACGTTATGGGAGAACGCGACGGCAAGCCGGCGGACATTCTGCAGGGGACGCTCGAACTGCTGATCCTCCGGACGCTGGCGTCGGGCGAGAAGCACGGCTACGAGATCGCACAGTGGATCCACGCGGCGTCGGCCGACGCGCTGTCGATCGAAGAAGGTGCGCTCTACCCCGCCCTCCATCGGCTGGAGCTTCGCGGCCTGTTGACATCGGAGTGGGACGTCTCCGAGAACAACCGGCGCGCGAAGTACTACCGCCTCACCGCGAACGGGCGGAAACGCCTGAAGGACATCACCGACTCCTGGCGGCGGACGAGCACGGCGATCAACCGCGTCCTCGAAGCGACGTAGAAGGAGGAGAGTCGTGAGCGAGTGGCTGAGCAGCGTGCGGCTCCGCGTGCGGGCGCTCCTGCGGCGCCGGCAGCTCGAGACCGACTTCGACGATGAGCTCGCCTTTCACCTCGCCACGCGCGAGGAGCAGCTTCGGTCCGCCGGAAGGCACGACCCACGCCGCGACGCGAGACACCGATTCGGCAGCCCGGTGCGGACCCGCGAGGATCTGCGCGAGGCGTGGACGCTCGCCCCGCGATTGACGCGTCTCTTCCAGGACTATCGCTACGCCGCGCGGACCCTGCGCGCCAGCCCCGGCTTCACCACCGTCGTCGTGCTCACGCTCGCCCTCGGCATCGGCGCCAACACCGCGTTCTTCAGTGTCGTCAACGCGGTGCTGATCCGGCCGCTCGGCTACGCCGATGCCGGTCGACTTGTGTCGCTGCAGGAAGGCTTCCCGCAGGCGCGCATCGATCGGGTGCCGTTCTCGGCGCTCGACTTCGGGGATTTGCAGCGGGAGCAGCAGTCCTTCGAATCCGTCGGCGCCTACCGCAACGTGCCCTTCGAACTCTCCGGAGACGGCACGCCGGAGCGAATCACGGGCGCCCGCGTAACAGCGGATCTCTTTCCGACGCTTGGCGTGGCAGCCCGCATCGGCCGCACGTTCACGGCAGAGGACGATCGGCCGGGAACGAACGTCGCGATTCTGAGCCGGGGCGTCTGGCAGCGGCGATTCGCAGCGGATCCGGCGGTGCTCGGCCGCCGCATCCAGCTCGATCGCCAGCCCTACACGATCGTCGGCGTCATGCCGGCGGGGTTCTCGTTCCCGAAGCGCGGCCCGCAGTTCAACGCCACGCCGGCGGACGTGTGGGTGCCGATGGCGTTCACCCCGCGCGAGCGGCTCGAACGTGGCAGCCAGCACGCCAACAGCGTCGTCGCGCGCCTGAAAGCGGGAACGTCACTGGATGCCGCGCGTGCGGAGCTCGACCTGCTCGCACGCCGCATCGCGAGTGAATACCCCGCAGCGGTCCGGAACGCGGGGTTCACGCCGCAACTGTTCGCGGAGCCGCTGCGGCAATCGATCTCGGGCCGGTTCGAATCGCCGCTGTTCCTGCTGCTCGCGGCGGTCGGACTCGTGCTCCTAGTCGCGTGCGCGAACGTCGCCAATCTCGTCCTGAGCCGCGCCGCGTGCCGGACGCGGGAGTTCGCCGTCCGCACCGCGCTCGGCGCCGGGCGCGCGCAGCTGGTTCGACTGCTCTTCTGCGAAGCGTCGCTGCTGTCGCTGGCCGGCGGCCTCGCCGGAATCGCGATTGGCTACACCGCGATCCGCGCCGTTCCGGCGGCGCTCACCAGTGTCCTGCCGGGCGTCCAGGAGCTGGCGATCGATCTGCGAGTGCTCGCGTTTACCGCCACCCTGTGCGTCGTGACGACCTGCGCCTTCGCGCTGGCGCCGCTCGTCACGCTCGACCGCCGCGATCCGGAGCATTCGTTGCGCGACGACACATCCAGAGCGACGTCAGGATTGCGGCGCCTGCGTGTGCAGCGCGGCTTCGTCGTCGTCACCGTGGGCCTCGCGTGCATGCTGCTCGTCGGCGCCGGCCTGTTCATCAGAAGCTTCTCGCGATTGATCGCGTCGGACGCCGGGTTCCGCCCGGCTCGCGTGCTGACGGCGTCGATGACGCTGCCACGGACGTTCTATACGACTGCGTCGAGCGTGCGGACGTTCCACGACACGCTGTCGCGCAGCCTCGAGGCGCTCCCTGGCGTGCGCGCTGTCGCACTCGCGACCGATCTTCCGCTTGCGAACTACGACGTTCGAGCGTTCACGCCGGAGGGCGTCGCGCTACCGGATGGCACGTCGCCGACCGCGACGCTGACGTGGGTCCACGGGCCGTATTTCGAAACACTCGGCATGCGCCTCACGCGAGGCCGGTTCTTTGAGACCGACGAGCACCGGCAGGCCCGAGCGGTCGTCGTCGTCAACGAGAAGCTGGCGGCGCTCGTCTGGCCGGGACAGGATCCCGTCGGCAAGCGGCTCAAGTGGGGCGGCGCGGCGAGCGCCGCTCCGTGGCTGACGGTGGTGGGCGTCGTCGCGAACGTCGCCGACGGCCCGATTGGAGTGGAGCCGCGAGTGCACGCGTACGAGCCGTTCCGCCAGTTGCCCGACTTCTTCCTGAACGGCGCGGCCAACCAGTTCGGACGCGACGTGCAGGCGGCGATCCTGGCCGACAGCGATCCACGCGCGCTCGCGCCGCTCGTCCGCTCGGAGATCGCGAGGCTCGATCCCGATCTCGCCGTCGAGAGCATCGCGACGATGGACGATCGCGTCAGTGAAGTCGTGACGCCGCAGCGGGTCGGTACGCTGCTCGTCAGCACGTTCGCGGCAATGGCGCTGCTGCTCGCGTCCGTCGGCCTCTACGGGTTGCTCGCATTCGGCGTTCGTCAGCGGCGGCGCGAGATTGCCGTCCGCATCGCGCTCGGCGCGGCGCGGCACGTGGTCGTCCGGTTGGTCCTCGCGCAAGGCGGGCGGCTGGTCGCCATTGGGCTTGCCGCCGGGCTCATGGCGTCGCTTGGATTCAGCCGGATCGCCGCGTCGTTGCTTTACCGCACCGATCCGTACGACCATGTCACCTTCGTTGCCGTGCCTGCAGTGCTCGCGGCCGCCGCCTTCATCGCCTGCATCGTGCCGGCGTGGCGTGCGGCCCGTGTCGAGCCGATGACGGCGCTGCGGACGGAATAACCAGTCGCGCAGAGGAGGTTCGAGATGCGCCGATTGATGCTGACGGTGGCCCTCGTTGCGTTTGGTGCGATCGCGCTGCGCACGCCGCTTACCGCGGCGCCGCAGCCGGCCGCGAAGATCGATCTCGCAGAGCACTTCAAGGCCGGCAAGCTGCGCGTCGTCAATCGCGAGGCGACGCCGGCCAAGGACGGACGCTCCGGCGTGCACCTGTCAGAGGCCGCGGGAAACGGCGTTGCATGGATTCAGGGAACCGACTTCGCACTCGGCACGATCGAGATGGACATCCGCGGCCGCGACCTGCAGGGGCGCAGTTTCGTCGGCATCGCCTTCCACGGCAAGGACGACAAGAGCTACGAGGCGGTCTACCTCCGTCCGTTCAACTTCCGCACCGACGATCCGGCCCGCAAGCAGCACGCCGTGCAGTACATCTCGATGCCGGACTACGACTGGCCGCGGCTGCGCAAGGAATTCCCTGAGGAATTCGAAAACCCGGTCGACGCATCCGTCTCTCCCACCGACTGGGTACCGCTGCGCGTCGTCGTCAACGAGCGCAACGTGCAGATCTATGTCGGCGGCGTGAAATCGCCGACGCTCGAAGTACGGAAGCTCGGACAGACGGATCGCGGCATGGTCGGCCTGTGGGTCGGTAATGGCAGCGACGGCGACTTCGCCAACCTGCGCATCACGCCGGCGAAAAAACCGTGACACTCACCGTTTGCAGAAATTGCAGCACACCTGTGTCTCATTTTGAGAAACGGTGAGTGTCACGGTTTTAGCGGGGGGGTGACGTCGAGGGGGACGGTCGTCAGGCGCGTCGAGTTCGTGCCGATCATCAGGTCGAACCGGCCGGGCTCGACAACGCGTTTCATGTCTCGGCCGACCAGGGAAAGCGCATCCGGCCCAACCCGGAACGTGACCGTGCGCTTCTCCCCCGGATCCAGCGTGACGCGCTCGAAGCCTGCAAGCTCCTTCACGGGACGCGTCACCGAGCTGACGACGTCGCGAACGTAGAGTTGCACGACTTCATCGCCGCGTCGTTTGCCGGTGTTGGCGATCGTCACGGTCACCGTGGCAGACTCACCGGCGCGGATCGACGCCGGCGTGACCGACGGCTGTCCCAGCGCGAACGTCGTGTAGCTCAGGCCGTGACCGAACGCCCAGAGTGGCTCGCGCGTCGAATCGACGTAGCCGCGATACGACGTGGGCCGGCGGTTGTAATAGACCGGAAGCTGCCCGACGTGACGCGGGAAACTGACGGACAGCTTGCCGCCTGGATTGACGTCGCCGAACAACACCTCGCCGATGGCCGTGCCGCCCTCCTGCCCCGAGTACCACGTCTCGAGGATTGCGGGCACGCGCGCCGCGACGTCCGGAATCGCGAGCGGCCGGCCGTTCACGAGAACGGCGATCGATGGCTTCTTCAACGCGAGCAGCGCATCGAGGAGATCGTTCTGCTGCGACGACAATGACAGATCGGCGGCGTCGCCGAGATGTTTGTCGGCCCACGCCTCGCGCGACGTCGACTCGTTGGTACCAAGGACCATCACGATCGCGTCCGCCTGACGCGCGACGGCGACGGCTTCCGCGATCCGCGCGCGGTTCTTCGCCGGATCGCCCATCGTGACGGCGTCCTGCCACCAGTTGGCATCGTGCTCGGTGATGCGCACGCCCTCGGCGTAGAGGATCTTCACGCCGGAGCCGGCGGCCTTGGTGATGCCGTCCAGCACGTCAACGCCCGCCGGCGGCCGCGGCGTGGAATAGCCGCCGAGGTGAACGCCCTTCGCGTTCGGCCCGATCACCGCCAGCGTCGTGACCGCCTTGCGATCGAGCGGCAGCACCGCGCCGTCGTTCTTCAGCAACACGATCGACTTGCGAGCGGCCTCCAGCGCGAGCGCGCGATGCTCGGGCGTCTGCACGACGCGTTCGGCTTCCGCCGGATCCACGTACGGGTTCTCGAACAGGCCGGCCGCGAACTTGCCCGCAAGCACGCGCGTGACGGCGCGATCGATCGCCGCCATCGGGACGCGAGTCGCCTTCACGAGCGCGACCAGCTCCCGGAACGCGTCGGGGTCGGGCAGTTCCATGTCGATGCCCGCCTCGATCGCCTGTCGCGCGGCATCCGCCTTGTCGGCGGCGACCCGGTGACGGTCGGCGAGCTGCGCGATGGCGAAGTAGTCGGAGACGACCGGCCCTTTGAATCCCCACTCGCGCCGCAGCACGTCCTCGATCAGCCAGCGATTGACGTGCATCGGCACGCCGTCGATCTCGTTGTAGCTCGGCATCACGGACCACGCGCCGGCCTTCACCGCCGCTTCGAACGGCACGAGCAACTCGGCACGCAGCAGCCGCTCCGACACGATCGCCGGCGCGGTGTTGATACCGCCTTCATGCGAGCCGTGTCCCGCGAAGTGCTTCAGCGTGGCGAACACCTTGTCCTTCGCGAGCGGCTCGATCGTCGTCCCCTGGTAGCCGCGCACTGCCGCCACGCCCAGGCGCGAAACGAGGAATGGATCCTCGCCGAGTGTCTCTTCGATCCTGCCCCACCGCGGATCGCGTCCGAGGTCGATGACCGGCGAGAGCACGTGCTGGCAGCCGCGCGCCCGCGCTTCCTTCGCCGCGACGGCCATGACGCGCTCGACGAGCGCCGGATCCCACGTGCTACCGAGAGCGATGGGCACCGGGAAATGCGTCGCCAGCGGCGCGACGAAGCCGTGCAGCGCCTCTTCGTGGAACATCACGGGAATCGCCAGGCGCGTGTTCTCGAGGACCCACTTCTGCACCGCGTTGGCGAACTCGGCGTGCTCCCGCGGACCGCGGACGCGCGGACCCTTCGGCGTGTTGGCGATTTCGCTCGGCCGCGCCACCTGGCCGAGGCCGAGGCCGAGCAGCGCCTTCGCCTTCGCCGCGACGAATCGCCCCTCGGCATCCTGGATCTGCGCGCGCTGCATCCACACGGTCACCAGTTGCGCGACCTTCTCCTCGACGGTCATACGGGAGACAAGATCCGCGATTCGTTCGGCGACGGCTGCCTTCGGGTCTTTGTATCGCGGCGACTGTGCCACGAGCGGCGTGACGAGCAGGCCGACGGCAGTCGCTGCGGCTGCAAGGCGAAGCAATGGCGTGAACATGGGCGGTAGTGTAGCGAAACAACTCGCCCGCCGCGTCGTAATCTCGACGGGATTGCGGGTATGCTCTCACCCCATGCGATCCACCGCTTCGTCCGGCGCCTTCACAGGTGCCGTCGTCCTTGCCGTCATCGCCGGGTCGGCGGCCGCGCCGCCGGACACGCCGGCGCCGTGGCAGCGGCCGCCGAACATCGTCTTCATACTGGCCGACGACCTTGGGATCAACGATCTCGGCACCTACGGCCGCACGGAACACAAGACCCCGAATCTCGATCGCCTCGCATCCGAAGGCCTGAGGTTCACGACCGCATACGTCGCCTCACCCATCTGCTCGCCGTCGCGCGCCGCGTTCATGACCGGCCGCTGGCCGGCGCGACTTCACATCACGACCTATCTCCCCGGCCGGCCGAACGCGCCATCACAGAAATTGCTGCACCCCGAGATGCGGCAGCAGTTGCGGCTCGAGGAAGTCACGCTCGCCGAGCGTCTGAAAGCGGCCGGTTACGCCACCGCGCTGATCGGCAAATGGCATCTTGGCGGCGCCGGCTTCTCGCCGCTCGAGCAGGGTTTCGACGTCTACCACGCCGGCCAGGCGACGACGAAGCCGAGCGAGACCGAAGGCGGCAAGGGGGAGTACGACCTGACGCGTGAGGCGGAACGCTTCATCGACGCGAACCGCGATCGCCCGTTCTTCCTCTTTCTCTCGCACAACAACCCGCACATCTCCTTCCGCAACGCGCGCCCGGCGCTGATCGAAGCCAACAAAGGCGCGTTCGAGCCGGCCTACGCGGCGACGATCCAGACGCTCGACGACAGCGTCGGCCGCGTGCTCGCGCACATCGACGCCGCCGGCCTGCGCGATCGGACGATGGTGGTCTTCACGAGCGACAACGGCGGGCTGCACATGCCCGAGGGCGGACATCCGCGCGTCACGCACAACACGCCGTTCCGCGCAGGGAAGGGCTACGTGTACGAAGGGGGCCTGCGCGTCCCGCTGATCGTCCGCGGGCCTGGCCTTGCCGCCAGGCGCGTCGTCGAGACGCCGATCGTCAACGTCGACTGGCTGCCGACGTTCGTCGAGCTCGCCGGTCTGCCCGCGTCGAAGGACGTCGACGGCATCAGCCAAGCGCAGTTGCTGCGCACCGGCCGCCCGTCGTCGCGAGTGCGGAGGTTCTTCTGGCACATCCCGCACTACACCAATCAGGGCAGCCGTCCATCGGGCGCGATGCGCGACGGCCGCTGGAAGCTCGTCGAGCATTACGACGACGAGCGCGTGGAGCTGTTCGATCTCGATGCCGACGTCGACGAGACGCGCGATCAATCGAAGGCAGAACCGGCCCGCACGGCGGCGATGCGCAGAGCGTTGCGCGAGTGGCGTGCGACGATCGGCGCGCAGGAGAACACGCCGAACCCGTCGGTGGACCTCGGACTCTATCGCCAGATCTACGTCGACTTCGATTCGACGCGCTTCGACCCGTTGCGCGCCGACGAGGCGGCCTGGCAGGCCGTCGCGGTCTGGCGCAAGCGGATGGACGCCGCGATCAAGCGTTGACCATTGAGCACGCGAGCGGACGCGGCCGACCGGATTCTTCGCGACCTCGGACCGTGGGCGAACCGACGACAGGACATTCGCCGTGTGGTGCTCGTCGGATCGCGCGCGCGCGACGCCGAGCCCGACGATCTCGCGGACATCGACGTCCAGGTGTACACGACAACACCGGCGGTTTACACCCAGGACGATCGATGGCTGTCGGAGCTCGGCGAGATCTGGGTGTGCGTGCGCGACGCGTATGTCGACGGCGACGTCCATGTGGCCACGCGGCTCGTCATTCTGGCTCCCGGCGTGAAGGTGGACTTCGCGTTCTATCCGGCCGACGCGTCGTCGGCGGGCATTCGATCCGGTCTCCCCTGGCGGACCCTCCTCGACAAAGGGCCCTCAGCGGAGGAATTCCGCCGCGTCATCGAGGAGTTCTGGTTCGAGGCGTACCACGTCGCGAAGTACCTCGCGCGCGGGGAACTGCAGCTTGCGAAGTCCCGCGACCGCGCCACCAAGCACTTCCTGCTGACGATGGTCGAGTGGCATCGCCGGTTCGCCCACGGCGAAACGCCGGAGCTCGCGGAGTCTGCCAGCAACGAGAGCGGGCACGAGCTGCTCGACACCACGCGGACGTTCCGGCGAGTCTCCACTGAGACGGCGGCCGCCTTGCGCTACACCTACCCGGCGGACGTCGACACCAATCTCTCCAGGTTGATTGACGACATCCGACAGCGTCACGGGCAATCCTCATGAAAGCGCCATCTTCGGCCTGTCGCGCAACATCAGGTCGGCTACATCTGCTAGAGTGGACTGGAGCGCACGGGGCGCTTCCAGTCCGCGGAAAGGGCCAAGCCCGCCCGACACGTTCGAGGATTTCGAAGGCAAGCTGCTTCCTCGCCTGCTATGCGGACCACAGGCCACCAGCCCGCCGCGCGCGGGCGAGGAGGTCGCTATGCCGACACAGCCGCTGCCCGAGAACCCGTCGCTCGATAACCTCAGGAAACAGGCCAAACAACTCCGCAAGGACGTCGCCGCCCCCGAAGCGGCGGCGGTGGCGCGCGTACGCGAGTTCCACCCGCGACCGGACGACGCGCTGCGACAATTCGCGCTCAACGACGCGCAACTCGTCATCGCGCGCAGCCACGGGTTTCCGAGCTGGGCGAGACTGAAGGCGCATGTCGCCGATGTCGCGCCGCATTTCTGGCTGCCGCCGAAGGGCACGCCCGATTCGGCAGTGGATCAGTTCCTGCAGCTCGCTTGCCTCACGTACGGGCGATGGCACCGCTCGTATCCGGCGAAGGCACGGGACATGCTCGCCGCGGATCCGGATCTGAGTCGGACGAACGTCTACACGGCCGCCGCGGTGGGCGACGTCACGACCGCCCGGGCGATGATCGATCGCGAGCCGCAGCTCGTGACCGCGAAGGGGGGAGCGCTCAAATGGGAGCCGCTGCTCTACGCCTGCTATTCCCGATTCAATGGCACGGATCCACGGCTGTCGACACTGGAAGTCGCACGCCTGCTGCTCGCGCGCGGCGCCGACCCGAATGCCGGGTTCCTCTGGGACGGACGCTACGCATACACGGCGTTGACCGGCGCGTTCGGCGAGGGAGAAGACCGCATCAACGAGCCGCCGCACGCGCACCGTGACGAGCTCGCGACGCTGCTGCTCGAGGCCGGCGCGGACCCGAACGACTCCCAGGCGCTCTACAACCGTCACTTCCGTGACGACGACAGTCACCTGCAGCTGCTGTTCGCCTACGGCTTGGGCCGGGATCGGGGCGGGCCGTGGCTGAAGCGCCTCCCGGATCAGCGGATCACGCCAGCGCGACTTCTCGTCGAGGAGCTGTGGTCGGCGGCGAAGAACAACTTCCCGCGGCGTGTGGAGCTGCTCGTGACGCATGGCGTGGACCTCAACGCGACAGGACTGCGTGACGGGCGCACGCCGTACGAGACGGCGCTTCGCGCAGGCCACACGGCAATCGCCGAGGCGCTGCTGCGGCACGGCGCGCACCGCGTCGAGCTCGATCCCGTCGAGACGTTTGCGCTGGCCTGCATCGGCGGCCGGCGCGACGAGGCGTATGCGCGCCTTCGCGTCGATCCCGCGCTGCTCGAGCGGATGGGGCACCACGCCCGCGTCGACATGCTGCACCGCGCGCTCGTCGCGCGTCATCCCGGCGCGCTCCAGCTGATCGTCGACCTGGGCGTCGATATCAACGGGCTCGTACCGGGAACGGGCCTCGATCGCTCGGTGCTGCACGAAGCGGCGATGTGGGGGGACGTCGAGCTGGTGCGCCAGATCCTGGCGCTCGGCGGCGATCCGCAGCTACGCGACCCGACCTATCACGGCAAGCCGATCGGCTGGGCGGCGCACTTCGATCGACACGCCGTCGTCGAGCTCCTGCTGCCGTTCGCCACGATCTTCGATGCCGTGCAGGTTGGAAACGTCGAGCGCGCCGACGAACGGCTGCGGGCCGATCCGTCGCTCGCGCACGCGCTCGACGAAGACGGCGATCCGCTCGCCTTCTATCTCAATCCCGAGATCAAGCGATTGCCCGAGATGATTCGCACGCTGAGGACGCACGGCGTCGATCTCGACGCGCGCAGCACGCGCGGCAAGACGGCGCTCGACATGGCGCTGGCGTATGGATGGACCGACGTCGCCGCCACGCTGCGCGAGTACGGCGCCCAGGCTACCAGTTGAGCCGCAGGAGCACGATGCCCGTCGCCTTCACCGCGCGCACCATGTTCTGCGGCTCTCGTTCAGTCGTGTTCTCCGGCGTGTCGGCCGACGAGTGGTAATACAGGGAGTAGTCGATCTTCAGATTCTTCGGATCCGGTGTCCCCTTCGACTCCCACCCTGGCGTCTGCTTCAGATCGCGAAGCTGGTCCCACGCCGCGGTGTACACGGTCGTCGAGGGGATCTGCAGCGCAGTGTAGCCGGTGCCTCTGTATTGTCTTGGCAGGAACGCGTATGAATCCGTGCCGCCCTGCGACGGGTTGGTCGTGTACTCGGTCCAGAATCCCGGCCTGTTCAGATAGTGCTCGCCAACCTTGTCGAACGTCCGCAGCAGCGTCTCGTTCCACGGCACGTCGTTCGACTCGAAGTAGATCGCTTCCCGCTCGGCGCCGGTCCCGGTCTCGTCGAAATTGATGACCGCGCGCGCCCGTTTCAGCGCGTCCCCTTCACGCTCGATGTAGGACCGTGCCGACGCGTACTCGGATCCCCAGACGACGAAGCGGATCGAATGGCGCGGGCGCGGCAGCGTGCCGCGGGCGATCTGCTCGGAGAAGACGCGCCCAATCTCCATCACGGTCGCCACACCCGACGCGTTGTCATCGGCGCCCGGTCCGCCGGAGTCGGAGTCGCCGTGCGCGCAGATCAGGTAATAGGCATCAGCGTCCTGGCCGCGCAGCGTCGCGACGACGGTACGCGGACGTCCTTCGCGGATGGTGGACGACAGCCGTATCGTGACGCCTCGTCCCTGGGCGGCGGCGGTTGCGAGCGTGCGGCCGTCGACGAAGGACACGGCGAACGCGGGCACGGGATTGTCGGCGCGCGATGGCAGGTGGCCGACGCGCGACCAGTCGACGTATCGAACCGGGTCGTTCGGCGCGCTCGTGAAGATGACGGCGGGCAGATATCCGCTTTTCACGATCGCCGCGTACGCGGATCCAATGTCTGTTTGGGTGTAGATCGCGCGCCCTTTCCACGACGGATCGGGTGTCGCGCTGCGCAGATTCGCCACGAACAGCAGCTCCGCGCGCGTGCCGGCCTTCACGGATGGAGAAAACCCCATCGGGTACGCCGAGTCGATGATGCCGCCGTCTTCGAGCTCGATGCGCCATCCGTCTTCCCAATGCGCCAGCCGCGGCGCGTCCTCGACGATTGTCGTGTCGAGTCCCAGCTTCTTGAAGTGCGCGGCGAGGTAGGCGGCGGACTTTTCGTTCGACGGCGTCCCGCCCATACGTGGGCCGAACGCCACCAGCTCGCGGACGTAGCGCTTCAGATGGTCCTGATTGACGGCCGAGGCGAAGGCCTCCTCTCGCGGGGCCGGCTGTGCGCCGACCACGCAGACGAGCGCTAAAGCTGGTAAAGCGAGGTCGCGGATCCTTGCGGAGAGGCGCAGAAGGCTGACGACTAGCTCTCCTCGTATTCTTCTTCGCCCGGCGGCTGCAGACGCGTCGACGGACGCATCGCTTCGCGGTAGTCGAACAGCGGAAGATCGCGGACGTGCAGGGTCAGCGGACAGCCAGGTCCTTTTTCCTCGACGACGACGGTGACCGGACTGCCTTCGACGCCTTCGCGGAAACCGATGCGGCAGCCGCAGGCAAGACGCGCGTGTGTGAATCCCTTGAGCATCCTGGGACGATCATACTACAGGAGCGACTCCAGCTCGCGCTCCAGCTGCTCTTTCTTCAGCTCGCCGAAGTGCTTGCGGCAAATCGATCCGCTGCGATCGATGAAGACCGAGACCGGAACCGCGTAGAGCGGACCGTAGGCCTCCTCGAAATCCTCCTGCAGCAGCAGCACGGGGTAGTTCATGTTCCACTTTGCCGCGAAATCGCGCAGTTGTTCGGCGGTGTCGTCGATCGAGACGCCGAGGATCGCGAAGCCCTTGTCCTTGTGCTCCGCGTACGCGCGGATGAACTCGGGAATCTCCACCTTGCACGGGCCGCACCACGTCGCCCAGAAATTGAGCAGCACGACCTTGCCCTTGTAGTCGGCGAGGTTGACGGTCGCGCCGTTCATGTCCTTCAGCTTGAAATTGAGATTGGCCTTGCCCTGGGGCGCGGAGCAGCCTTTCGCCGAGGGCGGGGCGGAGTCGTCAGCCCGCGAGACGCGCATCACCACTGGCACGGTGAGGCCCGCGATCGCCAGTGCAACAACCAACGCCCCAATCCATTGAATTCTCATCGAAACGTGGTCCCTTCCTCGCTTGGCCGCTGGCCGTTGATCGCTACTTCACGTGGGCCCGGACGTACCCGACGACGGTGTCGAGGTCCGCAGCGCGGCGCTTCGTCATGACGAGATATGTGCGCGCGCCGTCTGACCAGATTACCGCCCGGAAGCCGAGTTGCTCAACCCGCCGCGGCGCGCTCGTGACGCCCGGCAGCGTGCGCGGGACGATGTAGACGGAGAGCGGCTCGCCGTGCCAGCGATACATGAGGTGCGCGTTGGCGCCGTCGGTCGAAAAACAGCGGCGCACGCCAACGAGCTCGAGGTCGTGCGACGCGCTCCCCGGTGGCACGCCGATCGACCAGCCGCGCGTCTCGCTGAAACGGCGGGCAGCGGCCGCAGGCTCCGGCGGCGCGCTGTGGGGCTTGAGCTCGAAGCAGGTGAGGTGATCGACCGTCAATTGCGCGGCGATCGCTTCGACGGGATTGCCGACGCCGAACAGGAAGGCACCGGCGACGGCGAGCAGCAGGGTGGCGGCAAGCGACAGCGGAACGATCGCGCGGCCGAGGCGCGGACGAGCCGCGCGGCGCGGCAGCGATGCCGCGGGGCGGTGCACGGCGCACCGGGCGCGCAGCTGTTCGGACGCGTGTTCGCGCAGCTCCGCGCGCCGCGTGTGGAGGACGTCGCGTGCGGCCCGCTCCCCTGCCGCGCGATCGCGGCACGGCGGGCACGCGCGAAGGTGCGCGTCCACCGACGCGCGGTCCTGCGGCGCCGCCTCCCCGTCCACATACGGGGCGAGCAGCGCTTCGATCTCGCGACATTCACTGGCCATGCTTCGGTCCCTCGTCCCTGGTCCCTGGTCCCTGGTCCCTGGTCCTTGGTCCTTGGTCCTTGGTCCTTGGTCCTTGGTCCTTGGTCCTTGGTCCCTCGTCCCGGGGCCCGGGTCGGTCCCAGGTCCTTGGTCCCGGGACGAGGGACCCGAGACTAGGGACCAGTGACCAGGGACCCCGTTGCGCGCGCGCGCGTCAGGCGATCGAAGAGCATCTTGCGCCCGCGCGAAATGCGTGACATCACCGTGCCAATCGGTACGCCCGCCATCGCGGCGATCTCGGCGTAGGAAAACTCCTCGACGTCGCGGAGCCAGACCGCCTGGCGGAAGACGTCCGGCAGCGCATCGACGGCGGCCTGGAGGTCCGCGTCGAGCGTCGCCCGCGTCAACAGCTCCTCCGGCGTGTGCTCGTGGGGTCCGGCCGCCGTTGCCTGCTCCACCACCTCGCTGTCCACGTCAATCGGGCTCCGGCCGGCGTCCCGCACGCGGTTGCGGAACGTGTTGTGAAGGATGGTGAACAGCCACGCCTTCAGGTTCGTCCCGCGTTCGAACTGCTCCGTCGCGCGAAAAGCCTTCAAATACGTGTCCTGGACCAGGTCCTCGGCATCGGCCCGGTTTCGCGTCAGTCGCAGCGCTGTTCCGTACAGGCTGTCGATGAACGACAGCGCCTCCTGCTCGAACGCGTCCACACCGGCATCCCGCAGGCGGGTGCCCGCAGGGCTGGCGGACGGCGTCGGCGGGCGTCGGCGGAAGACCATGGGTCAGACACGACGGACGCCCATCGGTGGAAACACCGCGGAGACGACCGTTTATTCCGAGATTCTACTAGAAGGGACGCAAACCGCCTCGCCGCGGCGACAGATAGGGACCGGCGGCGCCACGCGACGCCGGTTTCACGCGGCCCAACCACAGGCATACACCTTGCTGGGGTGCAGTCGTTTGGGGACGAAAGATTTGCGGCAACCGTCTTAGCCAGAGTACCATCGGCCACCGGCGGCGATTCCGGCTGCCAGCTCAGAGGTGACACATGCGAACGCGCCTTTCGCGCGCAACCGTGCCGTGCATGGCACTCCCATTGGCGTTCGTCGGCCTGCTGGCGGCGGCGCCTGACGCGTCTGCGGACGCCGGCGTATGCCGGCTCCTGAAGGAGCGCGCGGCGAATCAAAGCGGGTTCTCACCCCAGAGCTATCGGCAGACGCCGTACATCCCCTACTACCAGAAGAACCGCATCCGGTACGACAACTTCAAGTGGCACATTTACACGACTGACCACTTCGAGATGTTCTACTACCCGGAGATCGAGCAGCACCTCGAACGAATCACCAGCTACGCCGAGAGCGCCTACCAGCAAATCAGCTCCGATCTGAAACACGATCTCGCGCACAAAGTGCCGATGGTCCTGTTCAAGACGGCGAGCGAGTTCCAGCAACAGAACATCGACCCGAGCGAGCTGCCCGAAGGCGTCCTCGCGTTCGCCGAGCCGTACCGCGATCGGATGGTCCTCCCGATCGACGAGCCGACCGACCAGCTTTACCGCCTCATCACCCACGAGCTGACGCACATCTTCGAATTCGACATCATCCCGCGCTCGCTGCTGCGCCGCGGCCTGCCGCCGTGGGTGGACGAGGGGCTCGCGAACTACATGGCGGGCTACTGGAACCCGTTCGATCTGATGCAGGTCCGTGACGCCGCCATCACCGACAACATCCCGAAGATGAGCGAGTTCGAGGCGAGCTACGAGGCCGGCCGCGTCATCTACTCGATGGGCCACGCCGCGTTCGAGTTCATCGAGTCGAAGTGGGGCAAGGAAGGCCTGCGGCAGTTCCTGTTCGCGCTCCGCAAAGCGGTCATCGGCGGCGGCGAGAGCGCGTACGAAGAGGCCTTCCGCATCAAGCCGGAGGACTTCGACGAGCAGTTCGACAAGTACATGAAGGACCGCTTCAAGCCGTTCCGCGACAAGGAGCGGCCGCAGGACTACGGGCGCAACCTCGCGCCCAAACGCGAAAAGACGCCGTACGTCGCGGTCATCTCGATCGAGCCGTCCCCCTCGGGCGACCTGATGGCGGTCGTCGCCGGCAACCGCAAGGACCAGGAGCTCGACATCATCCTCGTCTCGACGAAGGACTCGAAGGTCGTGTCGAACCTGACGAGCGGCTTCAACAAGGACCGCGGCTACGAGTACATCTCGCAGCCCGGCGGCTTCCGCAGCAACGCGGTGGCGTGGATGTCGTGGTCGCCGGTCGGCGACCGCCTCGCCTACTTCGCGCGCACCGAGAAGCAGAAGACCCTCATCCTCCAGAACGTCGTCAGCGGCAAGATCGAGAAGCGCATCGAGATGAAGACCGTCGACGCGCCGGAGTCGCCGGACATCAGCCCGGACGGCCGCGAGGTGGCGTTTGCCGCCATCCGATCGGGCGTGCAGGACATCTTCGCCGTCAATCTCGAGACCGGTGAGATCCGCAACCTGACGAACGACGAGTTCGGCGACTACGCGCCGACCTACGCACCGGACGGCAAGTCCCTCATCTACATCAAGCGCGTCAGCAGCAACGACAAGCTGTTCCGGCTCGATCTCGGCAGCGGCGAAAAGACGCAGGTGACCTTCGGCACGCACGACGATGGCGGCGCGCAGTTCGTGGACGAGAACACGATCGTGTTCCCGTCGACCGCAACCGATCCCAACCAGGCGATCGACCCCGAGATCGCGCGCAACGGGAACATCTACAACATCTGGACGCTGAACCTGAAGACCGGCGAGCTGCGCCAATTCACCGATACGCTGACGGCCAACGTCTCGCCGATCGTGCTCAAGGATCAGAGCAAGACGAAGATCGCCTTCGTCACCTACTACAAGACGGAGTTCGGCATCCACACGCTGACGCGCGAAGAGCCGGTGACCACGGTGGCGAGCGCCGATTTCGGCGCGCCGGGACCGATCATCGACTTCCAGCCGCCGATGACCCACACGCTCGTGCGCAGCAACATCCGGCGCAAGGGGACCTTCGAGAAGATGTTTCTCGAGGGACGTCCGCCGGTCAACCTCGGCGTCACGAGCGGCGGCGATCTGTTCGGCGGCACCCAGGTGACGTTCACCGACGTCCTCGGCGACAAGCAGTTCAACATGTACGCCGCGTCCGTGTCGCAGTACCGGACGATGTCGTTCTCGTACCTCAACCTGTCGCGGCGGCTGCAGTACGCGCTGCAGGCGTTCTCGCAGACGCAGTTCTACTACGGCTATCAGCCGGGCGTCCTCTACGACCTCGACTATGCGTGGCTGGATCGCGATCAGGCACTGGCGACGCAGACCGCCCGCGGCGTGACGGCGTTCGGCATCTGGCCGTTCAACCGCTACGCGCGCGTCGAGCTGACGGCCGGTGTCATGCAGTTCAACCAGCGCTACAACGAGGAGTCGCTGCAGCAGATCGCCGACCAGTACCAGCAGCAGGTGTACGGCCGCACGCTGTTCTCGAGCGGATCGTTCATGCCGTTGGGCATCGCCTACGTGCAGGAAACGACCGTGTTTCGTGAGTACGGACCGCTGGCGGGCAACACCGTCCGCATTGGCTACGAGTACGCGCCGAAGGTCGGCAACGACATGCTGTCGCGCCAGACGGCCGATCTCGACGCGCGCTACTACCTGCGGCTGGCGACCAATGGCGTGCTGGCGTTCCGCGTCCGCGGCTTCAAGAGCTGGGGCGACTTCCCCGGCTACCTGTACTTCGGCGGCAACTCCGAGATGCGCGGCTACGAGTACCTGGACTTCCTCGGCAACAAGGGCTTCTTCACGAACGCCGAGCTCCGCTTCCCGCTGATCGAGGCGGCGCTCACGCCCATCGGCGTCATCGGTGGCCTGCGCGGCATCGCCTTCGTGAACCTGGGCGCTGCCGGCTACGAGGGCCTGCCGATGAAGGTCTGGTCGAAGAGCCCGTTCGTCTACCGTCCGATTCTCGGCACCACCCCCGATCCGACGGCGCCAGGCAACCGCGTGCCGGTCTACGGCGTCACGCAGATCATCGACGGGTTCAAGCTGATCGACGGCCGCGCGTCGTACGGCATCGGCCTCGAGACGTTCGCGCTCGGCTTCCCGATCCACTTCGACTGGTCGTGGCGGACGCTGTTCAACAAGGAGTGGGAAGACCTGGTCTTCGCGCAGTACGGCGGCAGCACCTGGTTCCGCAAGCCGCGCTTCTCGATGTGGATCGGATACGACTTCTGATCGAGAAGGGTAAGGGTCAGGGGTAAAGGGTAAAGGGTAAAGGGTAAGGGTGACTGACAGGCCGAAGCGCTGCGGCGATCTCGTCACCCTTCTCGCCGATTTCGTCGAGCATCAGCTCCCGCAGGACGTTCACGCGAAGCTCGAACGCCACCTCGCCGCCTGCCCGCGATGCGTCGCGCAACTGAGAACCTACCAGTCCACGCTGTCGCTGCTGCGATCGATCCACGAAGAGGATCTGCCGGAGGAGCTTCGCTGTACACTGAAGGCCTTCGTCGACCGGAACTGCGGGAATTGACGGCCTGTCAATGCTGAATGCTCAATGCCAAATGCTGAAAGGAGCAGCCGAAACAGCTCCGTTGTCTCCGTTGATCTCCATTCAGCATTCCGCATTCAGCATTCAGCGTTGACCGTGACATCCCAAGCAAAGCGACCAACCGAGTCCTTTACCGAGATGGTGCAGGTCGTGCTGCCGAACGACGCGAACCCGCTCGGGTTCATCCTCGGCGGCACGGTGATGCACCTCATCGACATCGCCGGCGCCATCGCCTGCCACCGCCACACGCGGACGCTGCTCGTGACCGCCGCCGTAGACGGCCTGCAGTTCCTGCATCCAATCAAAGTCGGCGATCTGATCATCCTGCGCGCGATGGTGACGGCGGCCTGGAGCACGTCGCTGGAAGTCGAGGTGGAGGTCTTCTCCGAGGAGACGCTCACCGGCGTGCGCCGGCTGACCAGCCGCGCCTACCTCACATTCGTCTCGATCGATCGCGACGGCGGGCGGCTGCCGATTCCGCCGCTCATCCTCGAAACCGGCGACGAGAAGCGGCGCGCGGCGGAAGCGGAAGTGCGCCGCGGCGAGCGCTTGAAGGCGCGCGCCGCGCTCGAGGCGCGCCCGCTCATCTGATGCCGCGGCCGCTGCGCACGCGCGTTGCGCACGTCCTGCTATTGCTCGCCATCATTGCCGCGGCTCTCGCCGCATGGGCGCTGCTGACGGGCGGTATCCGCACGCACGTGTTCGGTGTGCGGGTGTCGCTCCGCGGAGCGGCGCGGCCGGCGCTTGTGGCAATCGTCTTTGTCGCCGCCGCCCTCGCCCTGCACCAGCCGTTTCGACGGCGATTGATCGCTGGCATGCGCGCAGTGCCGCTCAGCCGCCTGCCAGTCGCCGTTGTCTGGATCGCCGCCGCCGGCGTCCTCTGGACCGGGTTCGCATTCGGATCGCGCGCCGCCGGCGGATCCGACTCGTACGGCTACGTGACCCAGGTAGCGCTGTGGCGCCGAGGCGATCTGCACATCCGGCAGGACTTCGCCGCGAGCGTGCCCTGGCCGAATGCCGACTGGACGCTGACGCCGCTCGGCTACCGTCCATCGCCGCGTGAGCCTCACACGATCGTCCCGACCTATCCGCCCGGCCTGCCGCTGCTGATGCTGGCCTCGACGGCCCTCGCCGGCTCGAACGGCGTGTACTACCTGACGCCAATCTGCGGCGCGCTGCTCGTGCTCCTCACGTTCGCCCTCGGCGTCCGCCTGTCGAATCCGCTCGTCGGCAGCCTCGCCGCTCTCTGTCTCGTCGTCAGTCCCGCGTTCCTGTTCATGCTGATGCTGCCGATGGGCGACGTGCCGGTGGCCGCCGGCTGGATGGCGTCGCTCCTGTTCGCGCTCGCGGCGGGCGTGCCGCGCGCCGCCGCGTCAGGGATTGCCTCCGGCATGGCCATCGCCATCCGTCCGAACCTGGTGCCGCTCGCTCTGGTGCCGTTACTCCTCAGCGCTTGGCAGGGGATGAAATCGACCGGTGGATCTCCCCGCCGGGAAGCGATACGGCACGCCGCAGCGTTCTCACTTGCCTGCGCGCCCTTCTGCCTGTTCATCGGCATCGTCTTCAGTCACCTCTACGGCTCGCCGCTGCGATCGGGATACGGTGAGAACGCCACGCTGTTCGCGTGGGAGAACGTCGCGGGAAATCTCTCGAAGTACTCGGGATGGCTGTGGGAATCGCAAGGACTCGTCCCCTTCCTCTTTCCCGTCAGCGCCATCCTGGCATGGCGTCGTCCCGCCGATTTCCGCGTCCGCGTGGCGCTGACGGCGTTCGTCGGCATGCTCGCCGTCATCTACGTGTTCTACCTGCCGTTCGACGACTGGTGGTACCTGCGGTTCCTGCTGCCGGCATTTCCACTGGTATTCGTGCTGGTGGCCGACGCGATGTGGGCCGCGGTCTCACGACGCGGCGTGTTGACGCGCGTCGTTGCTGTCGCGATCTTCGCGGCGCTCGCGATCGGTCCGGCCGTGCGCGTCGCGCTGCAGCGCGACGTGCTGTGGGTGGGCCGGGCAGAGCGCCGCTACGTCGACGTCGGGCAGTTGGTCGTCCGGCTGCTCCCGCCAAACGCGATCGTCCTCGCGATGCAGCACAGCGGCACCGTGCGCTACTACACCGGCGCGAACACGATCCGCTACGACTTCCTCGATCCGGAGTGGCTCGATCGCGGCGTCGAGCATCTGATTCGCAGCGGGTACGAACCCTACCTGATCGTCGACGAGTGGGAGCTGCCGATGTTTCGGGAGAGGTTCGCGTCGCAGAAGCTCGCGACGATCACGCGCGACGTGCCGGAGGAGCCGTGCACGCACGCGACGCTGGTCTATCGCCTGCGGGATGAGGAGGGGAAGCGCTGGTCGGCGCGCATTCCCCAGATTTCCGGCTGCTGGTAAATCCCCGCCTAGCGGCTGTACTGCTCGATCGGCAGGCCGTCGTACATCTGGTCGACGCGGACGATCTGCGAGTGCCGGTCGTAGTACCCGAGCTCGTAGTCCTCGCTCATGATCAGCGCCTTGACCGGCTTGGTCGGGCACACTTCAGCGCACAGCCCGCAGAACGAGCACCGCGACAGGTTGAAATCGAAGTAGTCGAGGATCTTGATCTTCTGCCCCGGTTCGCGATGGCCGCCGAGATCGATCAGGTCGTCCGGGCACGCCTTGGCGCACTGGTCGCAAACGATGCAGGTCTGCGCGCCGGTTTCCGGCTCCACCTGGAGACGGAGCACACCGCGGAAGCGAGGCGACACAGGCCGGCGCTCTGCCGGGTACTGGAACGTGAACGCAGGCTGCGGCGTGTACTTCAGCGTGAGCCACAGCCCCTTGAGGATGTCGATGAGGAAAACGGTGCGAAAGACGTCGCCGAGTCTCTTCACGGGTCCTCTTAACTCGCAACGGCGGGGCGTTCCTTGCGGACGACCCGGCCTTCCCTGGTGATCTTGTCCTGCAGCCGCATCAGGCCGTAGAGCAGCGCCTCGGGGCGCGGCGGGCAACCGGAGACATAGACGTCCACCGGCACGATCTTGTCCACGCCCTGCAGCACGCTGTAGGTCGGGAACGGACCGCCCGCGTTCGAGCAGCTCCCCATCGAGATGACCCACTTCGGCTCCGGCATCTGATCGTAGAGACGCCGCAGCACGGGCGCCATCTTCTTGGTCACGGTGCCAGCAACGATGAGCAGGTCGGCCTGGCGCGGCGAGGCACGGAAGACTTCCGCGCCGAAGCGCGAGATGTCGAAACGCGAGGCCGACGCCGCCATCATTTCAATCGCGCAGCACGCAAGGCCAAACCCCATCGGCCAGAGCGATGACTGCCGCGCCCAGTTGAGGACCTTGTCGACGTTGGTCGTGATGAAGTTGTCCTCGAATTTATGACTGACGAGACCCATGAATTAGTCCTGATACACCACAGCCGCTCCGACCTCGGCCGTTATGATTGATGTCAGCGGAAAACCTACTTCTGATAATACTCTGCATTCACCGGAATGAACTGCTTCCATTTCTCGGGCGTCTCGTCGAGCGCAAAGATCGCCTCGACGGGGCACGCCGGCACGCACGCGCCGCAGTCGATGCACTCGTCCGGATGGATGTAGAGCATCTCGGCGGACTCGAACTCCGGTTCGTCCTTTCGCGGGTGGATGCAATCGACCGGACAGACGTCGACGCAGGCGGTGTCCTTGGTCCCGATGCACGGCTCACAGATGATGTACGCCAACCGCTCCTCCACTCATTTCTCGATCTTACGACGATTATAATTGCGGCCGGTGACGTGCCCGTGGCGAAATGACGCTGTTCTCTTCGCTGACCAACCGGATCTTCTTCGCGAGCTCGCTACTCGCGGTGCTGTCGATCGCGGTCGCGATCTACAACATCAACGTCGCGGTGACGACGCAGGCCGAGCAGGAGATGACGCGAGGCGTCGCCGAGGCGGGCACCCTCGTCGAGGAATACCGCCGGCTGCTGTTCGATCATTTCAGCCGTGAAGCGAGGCTGGTCGCCGACCTGCCGCTGCTGAAGGCGGCCGTCGAGCTCAACCATCCGCCGACGGTGAAGCCGATCGCCGAGGACTACCGTCTGCAACTCGGGTCCGATCTGCTGCTCGTCTCCAACCCCTCGGGCGCGCTGCTGGCGGAAATCACCGAGCGGACGCTCGGACGGCTGCCGCCGGACGTGCTCGCCGCGATCCGCAACGCCCCGCGCGGGCGCGAGACGGCGCTCTTCATGCCGCACGCCGACGGCATCCTGCAGATCGTCTCCGTGCCGATCTGGATCGACCCGCGTCAGCCGGAACTGCTCGGTACGCTGAGCGTGGGGTTCACGCTCGATTCGCGTGCCGCCGCACGGTTCCGCGCGCTGACCAACAGCGAGATCGCCTTCGGCATGAACGGCATCATTCAGGCGTCGACGCTGCCGCAGGATGTCTGGCGATCGCTGGCGCCACTGCTGCAGCGGGCCGACCTGACCGAGAGCATCTGGCTGGGCGGCAACGAGTACATCGCCGCCACCCGGACGATGACAGCCGCTTCGGCCGATGGCGAGGGAACGGCGAATACCTCCCCCGCGACGGCGATCATCCTGCGCTCTCGGACCGAGCGGCTGCGGCTGCTCTCCAGCCTTCACAAGACGCTCGGCGTCACCGCGCTGCTGGCCGTCCTGGCCGCCACGCTCCTCAGCTACGCCATCGCGCGCACCGTGACGCGTCCGCTCGGAGCCGTGACGGCGGCGATGCGCGAGATGGCGGCGACGGGCGACCTCACCCGCCGCATCACCCCGCCCGCGGGAAAACGCTTCGAGGACGAGGACGCGACGCTGCTTGCGACGACGTTCAACGCGATGACCGACTCGATCGTGCGGTTCCAGCGCGAGGCGGCGCAGCGCGAGCGGCTGTCCTCGCTCGGGCGCCTCTCCACCGTCGTCGCGCACGAAATCCGCAACCCGCTGATGATCATCAAGACGGCGCTGCGGTCGCTCAGGCGCGAAACGCTGCCGCCCGAGGAAGTCCGAACCGCCGTGGCGGACATCGACGAAGAGGTGGCGCGGCTGAATCGCATCGTCACCGAGGTGCTCGACTTCGCGCGGCCGATCAAGTTCGAGCTCGCGCCGGTGGATCTGAACGAGCTGTGCGAGGCCGCCGCGCGCGCCAGTGCCGCCGATCCGCAGGCGATCGACATCCGGCTGGACCTGGATCGCGCACTCGGGCCGGTCGTCACGGACGGCGAGCGCCTCCGGCTGGCGCTCGTCAACATCCTGACCAACGCCCGACACGCCGTGTCGCAGCGGGCCGATCTGCCGGCAGACGCGATCCGGCTGACGACCGAACGAGGCCGCGACTCGCGTGTCAGCATCCACGTGCGCGATCGCGGCCCGGGAATTGCAGCGGAAGACCTGCCACGCGTGTTCGACCCGTACTTCACGACGCGGAAGACGGGCTCCGGACTCGGGCTGGCGATCTCACGGAACATCATCGAGGGGCTTGGCGGCACGATCGCGGTGTCCAGCCGCAAGGGCGACGGCACGGACGTCCACATCGAGCTGCCGGCACGGCACTCGTAGGGCGGGACTTCAGTCCCGCCGGACAGACGCATGGCAAACGGATCGATCCTGCTGGTCGACGACGAGACGAAGATCCTGAACGCGCTGGCCTGCGCGCTGCGCGGCGAGGGGCACGAAGTCGTCGCGACCGCCAACCCGCGCGAGGCGCAGCGGCTGCTCGCCCAGCGGTTCTTCGACGTCCTCGTCGTCGACAACCTGATGCCGGAGCTGACTGGGCTCGATCTGATTCGCGAGCTCGCGGCGGTGCCGGCCGCCGACCGCCCGCAGATCCTGATGATGACGGCGCACGCGACCGTCGAGAGCGCGATCGAGGCGATGAAGCTCGGCGCGCTCGACTACCTGCAGAAGCCGTTCGAGATCGACGAGCTCCTCGTCGTCGTCAATCGCGCGCTCGATCTGCAGCGGCTGCGCACCGAGCACCGGTATCTGATCAGCGAGCGCGACGAGGAGTTCAACCACTACGGCATCGTCGGCCGCAGCCGCGGCATGCAGGAGGTGATCGACACCGCGCAGGTGGTCGCGCGAACCAAGAGCACCGTGCTCATCACCGGCGAGACGGGTACGGGCAAGGAGATGGTGGCGCGCGCGATTCACTACCACAGCGCCCAGCGCGAGATGCCGCTGATCAAGGTGAACTGCGCGGCGATCCCGGAGACGCTGCTGGAGTCGGAGCTGTTCGGCCACGTGCGCGGCGCCTTCACCGGCGCGGCCGCGAACAAGAAGGGCAAGTTCGCGCTCGCCGACGGCGGCAGCATCTTCCTCGACGAGATCGGTACGATGATCCCGACGCTGCAGTCGAAGCTGCTGCGCGTGCTGCAGGAACGCGAGTTCGAGCCGCTCGGCTCCGAGCGCACCCAGCGCGTCGACGTGCGCGTCATTGCCGCGACGAACCGCGATCTCCGTCAGATGGTGAACGACGGCCGCTTCCAGGAGGATCTCTATTACCGGCTGAACGTCATCCCGATTCACATCCCGCCGCTGCGCGAGCGGCGCGAGGACATCCCCGTCCTCGTCGAGCACTTCATCGCGAAGCACGCGCAGCGCGCCGGCAAGCGCATCGACGGCCTCGCGCCCGGCGTGATCGAGGCGCTGCAGGGCTTCGACTGGCCCGGCAACGTCCGTGAGCTCGAGAACACCGTCGAGCGCGCCGTCGTGCTCTCGCAGACGCCGATCATCGATCGCCATGTCGTCCGCGTGCTCGGCGTCGGCAGCGCGCCGTCCACCGGACTCCCCTCACTTAACCTGCGGCAGAACATCGAGTGGGTCGAGCGCGAGACGGTCCGCCAGGCGCTCGGCAGCGCATCGGGCGTGAAGAAGGACGCCGCAGAGCTGATGGGCATCAGCCAGCGCGCCTTGAGCTATTACCTCTCGAAGCACCGCGTCGAGTGACGTTTACGCCAGGCGTAATCCGTTACGCGCGCCGTAACGCCGTACGCCACGCAGATTGAGAATCTCCACGTAGTTCGGTGTGTCGCGCCGGGCATTTGCCTTGCCTTACCACCTGGCGATGAAGAGCATCCATGCACGGCACATCGGCGCGGTCCTCACCCTCGTCCTTCTTTTCGCCTGCGGCGGCGGCAGCCCCACCGGCCCGAGTGGCGGCGGCGCCGGAAGCGGCGGCTCCGGCGGCGACGGAGGCAGCGGCGGCGGCAGCGGGACAAGCGGCGCGACCATCACGATTGGCGCGAACGGCGCGGTGAGCCCGGCCGCGGTGACGATCAACACCGGTCAGAGCGTCACGTTCGTCAACAACTCCTCACGCACGCGTAACGTGTGGTCCGATCCGCACCCCGTGCACACGGATTGTCCGCCGATCAACGCGGTCAACCTGCTCGCCCCGGGGCAGACGAAGACGACCAACGCGTTTACCACCGCGCGCACCTGCGGATTCCACGATCATGACAATCCGGACGACGCGGGGCTGAGAGGGAGCATCACGATCAGGTAAGCTGATTCGCGTGACGAGACGTCTCCTGCTGGTCTCGGCGTGCGTGCTGCTGTCCTCATGTGGCGGCGGTGGCGGCGGGACGAACCCGACACCGACGCCCACGCCGAACAACCCGAACACGATCACCATCACGGCGGCTGGCGTGAACCCGAAGGAGTTGACGGTCTCGCCTGGGACGCAGGTGACCTTCGTCAACAACGACACCCGACGCCACGACATGGGGTCCGATCCCCATCCCGAGCATAGCGACTGTCAGGAGATCAATTCGGTTGGCATCCTGCAGCCCGGGCAGAGCCGCCCGACCGCTAACCTCAATACTGTCCGCACTTGCGGCTTCCACGACCACGACCTGCCGACCAATACCAGCCTCCAGGGTCGCATCATCATCCGCTGAGCTATCAGCTCGCCGACGGCTCCTACCGTCCGCTGAACTTCGGCTTCCGCTTCTCGAGGAACGCGGTCGTCCCTTCCAGCTTGTCTGCCGAGTCGTAGCAGATCGCCTGCGCGAGCGTTTCGATCAGCAGACCCGAATCGAGGTCGACCCGAGCGGACGCATTCAGCGCGAGCTTCGCCAGCCTCGCGGCCAGCGGTCCCTGTCGAAGCACCTTCTTGGCGAGTTCCCGGGCGCGGACTTGCAGCTGCGAGGCGGGCATGATCGCCGTCACGAGGCCGATCTCCAGCGCCTGCTTCGCGTCGATCATCTCCCCGGTCAGGATCAGGTGCTTCGCCCATCCCATGCCGACGAGGCGCGGGAGCCGCTGTGTGGCGCCGGCGCCGGGAATGATGCCGAGCCCGAGTTCAGGCTGGCCGAATTTCGCAGTGTCGGCGGCGACGCGGATGTCACACGCCAGCGCCAGCTCGCAGCCGCCGCCCAGCGCGTAGCCGTTGATCGCGGCGATCGTCGGCCGCGGAAAGCGCTCGACGGCCGCGAACAACGCCGAGTTGATCGCGGCCAGCCCCTCGTCGAGCCCGCGCTCGCGGATGTCGTTGATGTCCGCGCCTGAGACGAACGCCGACTCGCCAGTGCCCGTGATGATCAGGACGCCGACGTCGGCGCGCGGCGCGAGCTCCGCCAGCGCGCTGTGGCATTCGTTCACCGTTTCGAGGTTCAACGCGTTGCGGACGGCGGGACGATCGACCGTCAAGGTGGCGATCGCCTCGGACACGTCCACGCGGATGTTCGAGAAGGAGGCCATGGAAATCAGCGGGGGTAATCGTATATCCCGCGGCCGGCTTTGCGTCCGAGCCGCCCGGCCTTCACGTACTGGACGAGCAGCGGACACGGCCGGTACTTCTCGCCTAGGCTGCGGTGCAGGTACTCGAGGATGCTGAGACGCGTGTCGAGGCCGACGAGATCGACCAGCTCGAAGGGGCCCATGGGGTGATTGAGTCCGAGCTTCAACGCCTTGTCGATGTCGCGCGCGGATGCGACGCCTTCCATCAGCATGTAGAACGCCTCGTTGCCGATGCTGGCGTTGACGCGCGTCGTGATGAAGCCGGGCGACTCGCGGACGAGAACGGTCTCCTTCCCCATCCGGCGCGCGACCTCCTCGATCGCCTGCAGCGTGTCCGGCGCGCTCTCCAGCGCGCGGACAATCTCCACGAGCGTCATCTTGTGGACGGGATTGAAGAAATGCATCCCTGCCACCTGCGCCGCCCGCTTCGTCGCACCACCCATCTCGGTGATGCTGAGCGCCGACGTGTTCGTCGCGATAATGGCGTGCGCTGGCGCCTGCCGATCAACCCCGGCCATCAGCGACAGCTTCAGATCGATGCGCTCGGGCGCGGCCTCGATGATGAAGTCAGCGCCGCCGACCGCTTCGGCGAGCTCCGTCGTCGCCGACAGCCGTTTTTCGACGGAATCGGCCTCTGACACGGTGACTTTTCCGAGCTCGACGCCTTTGCGAACGATCGATCGAATCGCGCTGACGCCGTCGTCCAGCGACGCGGCAGAGACGTCGTAGAGCGTCGTCTCATACCCTGCTGCGGCCGCTGCGTGCGCGATGCCGTGCCCCATGGTCCCCGCGCCGAGGACCGCAATGCGGTGGATGTTCATCGCGCCGCCGCCGTCTGCACGATGTCGCCGAGCACCGCCATCGCGTGCTCGATCTCTTCGATCGTGTTGTAGAAATGCGGCGCCATCCGGATGCCGGCGCCCGGCCGGTAGTCGACGATGACGTCGCGCCGAATCAATTCCTCGGTCACCGCCGCGCCGTTCGGCACGTCCACGATCACCGAGCCACCGCGCTCATCGTCATTCATCGGCGTATTGAGACGGTATCCGGCCGCGCGGGCGAGATCGATCAGGCGTCTCGTAAGCCGGAGCGACTTCTCGCGAATAGCCTCGACGCCGATCTCCGCGACGATCTCGTAGCCGGCGCGAGCCGAGTAGAGCGACGGAACATTGGGCGTGCCGCTCTGGAAGCGCTCCGGCGCGTCCGCGTACTCGATTCGACCGGTCTGGAACTCAAATGGTGACGCGTGCGCTGCCCACCCGACGAGCCCGGGCTCGAGGATGGCCGCAAGGTCCGGCCGCACGTACAGATAGCCCGCCCCCGGGCCGCCGCACAGCCACTTCACGGAGCCGCCGACGGCGAAGTCCGCTCCGATCGCCTCCAGGTTCAGGGGAATAGCGCCCGCAGCCTGATACACGTCGAGGACGACGTGCGCGCCGACGCGGTGCGCCTTGTCGATGACCGCGTGCGCGTCCTGGATGTACGCGCTCTTGAACAGCACGTACGACAGCGGCACGAGCACCGTGAACTCGTCGATCGCGTCCAGCAGCCGGTCGAGGTTGGTCCTGATTGCGTCATCGGACGGCACGTAGACGATCTCGGCCCCGTAGCGGCGGAACCCCTCGAAGAGATACATGTTCGACGGGAATTCCAGATCGGTCAGGACGATCTTGCGCCGGGGTCCGTCGTAGGTGAAGCACGAGCCGACGATCCCCATCGCGACCGTCACGTTCTGGTGCATGGAGATCGTGCCCGGCCGCACCCCGAGGATCGGCGCCAGCAGATCGCCCGTCGTCCGTCCGATCTCCCACCAGCCCTCGTGCCACGCGCGCACGCCGCGGGACGACCACGTGTCGGCGAACTGCTGCAGGTAGCGCGATGTCCGCCGCGGCATCGCGCCGAGCGAGTGGCTCACGAGATACGTGCAGGTGTCGACGATGGGGAATTCGGCGCGCCAGGGGGTCAGGTCTTGAATCATCAGTTCTTCAGGACGTGAAGGCGCCAGCTCTTGAAAGACTGATGATTCAAGACCTGACCCCCGTCGCCGGTCACATGTTCAGATCGATCCACACGCTCTTGATCTGCGTGTAGTGTTCAATCGCGTGTGCGCTCATCTCGCGGCCGAACCCGCTCTGCTTGTAGCCGCCGAACGGCGCGGCCGTGTCGTAGACGTTGTAGGTGTTCACCCAGACGGTGCCGGCCTGCAGCCGCCGCGCGATATAGTGCGCCTTCTTGATGTCGCGCGTCCAGACCCCGGCGGCGAGCCCGTAGGGCGAGTCGTTCGCGCGGGCGATCGCTTCGTCGATGTCGGCGAACTCGATCGTGGCGAGCACCGGACCGAAGATCTCTTCGCGCGCGATCGTCATCTCGGGCCTGACGTCGGCAAACACCGTCGGCTGCACGAAGTAACCCTTGCCGGTGCCGATGTCGGCGCGCTCGCCCCCCGCGACCAGCGCTGCACCTTCCTTCCTGCCCGAGTCGATGTATCGCAGCACCGTTTCGAGCTGCTTCTTCGATGCGACGGCGCCGAAGCGCGTCTTCGGATCCATCGGATCGCTCGGGACCATCTTCTTCGTCCGCGCCGCCAGCTTGTCGACGAACTCGTGCTTGATGCTGCGATCGACGAGCAGCCGCGACCCGGCGGCGCAGACTTCCCCCTTGCCGTAGAAGATGCCGATCGTCGCGCCACGAATCGCCGCGTCGATGTCCGCATCCGGCAGCACGATGTTCGGGGACTTGCCACCAAGCTCCAGCGTGATCTTCTTCAGCGTGTCGGCGGCGCTGCGCATGATCGCCTTGCCGGTCGTCGTATCGCCGGTGAACGCAATCTTGTCGATGCCGGGATGCTCGACGATAGCCTGCCCGAGCTTCGAGCCGGGACCGGTGAGCACGTTCAGCACACCGGGAGGCAGACCCACTTCGACGGCGATTTCGCCGAGCGCGATCGCCGTCAGCGGCGTCTGGCTCGCGGGCTTGAGGATCACGGTGTTCCCGCACGCCAGCGCCGGCGCCACCTTCCAGGCGGCGAGCAGCAGCGGGAAGTTCCACGGCACGATCGCCGCGACGACGCCGATTGGCTCGCGGAGCGTGTAGGTGAGGTGATTCCCTTTGACGGGAATCGTCTCGCCCATGATCTTGTCCGCCCATCCCCCGTAGTACTCGAAGCATTCGGCGGCCGCCGGGACTTCGATGTTCCGCGACTCGGAGATCGGTTTGCCGTTGTGCAGCGTCTCGAGCCGCGCGACGTCGTCAACCTTCTCCATCAGCCGATCGGCGAGCCGGCGGACGAGCCGTCCGCGTTCGCGCGCCGACAGCTTCCCCCACGGCCCGTTGAGCGCCGTCCGCGCCGCTTCGACCGCCGCGTCGAGATCCGCCTTGGCCGCGGACGCCACCGACGCGATCACCTCCTCTGTCGCCGGGTTGACGACCTCCATCGTCTCGCCCGACGCCGCCGCGCGCCATTCGTTGTTGATGAGGAGACGTTTCTGTTCGACGCTAGCCAATGACATGTTCAGACGCCTCGACGAGTTGTCACGAAGGCACGAAGACGCGAAGACACGAAGGCAACTAATCTACTGTGTTCGTGCCTTCGTGTCCTCGTGCCTTCGCGAGGGCCGAAGGCCCAGCGGGTCAGCGGCCGCTGAACCGCGGTTTCCGCTTCTCCAGATTCGCCGCGAGGCCTTCCGCGGCGTCCTCGCCCTCAAACAGCAACTGCTGGAGCTCCCGCTCGAGCGCCAGGCCTTCGCCGAATCCCGCCTCGACGCCGGACTGCACCGCGCGCTTCATCCGGCCGACGGCGCGGCTCGCCTTGTTCGGCGGCGTGAACTGCCGCGCGTATTCGTGCACGGCATCCGCGAACGAGCGGCCGTTGAATTCTTCCTCACCCCACACCTCGTTGACGATGCCAAGTGCCTTCGCGTCGTCGAACGACATGAGCCTCCCGGTCGCCATCAACTCGATCGCACGCGACTTGCCGACCAGGCGCGCCAGACGCTGCGTGCCGCCGGTGCCCGGCAGCACGCCGAGCGCGACTTCCGGCAGCCCGATCTTTCCCGCATCCTGCTTCGCGATGCGGATATCAGCGGCAAGGGCGACCTCCAACCCACCTCCGACCGTGTGACCATTGAGCGCCGCAATGACGAGCTTCGGCGTCTGCTCCAGCCGGTTGAGCGTCTCGTTCGCGTGGAGGCAGAAGTAGTACTTGAAGTCCGGATCCGCCCCTTTGAGCATGCCGATGTTCGCGCCGGCACAGAAGAACTTCTCGCCGGCGCCGCGAATGACGATGACGTGGACGCCCGGATCCATGCGCGCCGCGAGCACCGCAGCGTCGATCTCGAGCATCATCTCGTACGAATAGGTATTCGCCGGCGGGTCGTTCAACTCGATCGTTGCGATCCCCTCGGCCTGCGTGACATCAATCTTCCGTGACATTCAGCATTCGCAGTTCAGTCGTTCATTCGACAACCATTCAGCATTCAGCATTCGGCATTCAGCATTGACCGCCCACCGCTGATTACGCTTCCGTCCGAACATACTCGTAATTCACGGGCAGCCGGTTGATGCCGCGGCGCGGCGGCGCGATGTAGTTGGCGAACTTGCCCGGCTCGTACACCGGCGTCGCCATGATGCTCAGCAGGTACTCGCGATCCTTCGATGACGGCAGCCACTCATGCTTGCGGCGCTCCCAATCCTCGTCCGAGACCCAGTTGCCGTGCGGATCGAAGTGCATCTTCGAGAACATCCCGATGCCGCGATTGAACTTCCGGTCGGGCAGTCGCAGGCGATCGGACATGCCGTGCTGCTCGAAGATGCGGTTCCACCGCTGCACGCCCGCCTCGCAGTCGCCGACGTACCAGTCACGCAGCACTTCGTTCATCGCCGTGCGCATCGGAATCGCTTTGCGCTCGAGGCGGCCGTCCGCCGCGACGTCCAACTCGTACACCTTCTCCGCGACGAGGTGGTCGTCCCACTTCTCTTCCTGCGCACGTCCCTTCAGGCCGTTGGCGAAGTAGGACGCGGCGTTGGTCGAGATCTCGTTGCCGTGCAAATCGAGGGAGAGGCTGAACCAGAGATTGATGAACTTCTGGACGGTGGGGATGTCGATGCCTCCGAGCTGCCGCACGTCCTCCGAGTACCCCGCCTGCTTCATCAACTGGCAGGTGCGCTCGACGATGCGCGCGACACCGGTTTCACCGACGAACATGTGGTGGGCTTCCTCGGTGAGCATGAAGCGGGTCGTCCGCGACAGCGGGTCGAGAGAGCTCTCCGAGAGCGACAGCAACTGCGACTTGCCGTCGCGGTCGGTGAACATCGTGAACATGAAGAAGTCGAGCCAGTTGTCGATCGGCTCGTTGAACGCGTCGAGGATGCGCGGCTTGTCGCGGTTGCCGCTCTGCCGCGCGAGCAATTCCTCGGCCTCGTCGCGGCCGTCGCGGCCGAAGTAGGAGTGCAGCAGATAGACCATCGCCCAGAGATGCCGCCCCTCCTCGACGTTCACCTGGAACAGGTTGCGGAGGTCGTAGAGGCTCGGGCAGCGCTGTCCCAGCCACCGCTGCTGCTCGACGCTCGCCGGTTCCGTGTCGCCCTGCGTGACGATCAGCCGGCGAAGCTGATTGCGAAACTCGCCCGGCACTTCCTGCCAGACCGGCTGCCCGTAGAAGTCGCCGAAGCCGATCCGCCGATCGTGAACCGGATCGGCGAGGAAGATGCCCCACCGGTACTCGGGAAGCTTGACGTACTCGAAGTGCGCCCAGCCCGAGGGATCGACGCTCACCGCGGTGCGGACGTAGACCTGGTGGTAGTCCTGGAAGCCCTGCGGCCCCATGTCGCGCCACCACTTGATGTACTGCGGCTGCCAGTGCTCGAGCGCTCGCTGCAGGCGCTTGTTACTGGAAAGACCGACGTTGTTCGGGATCTTCTCGGCCGAGATCATCCTGGTACCTCGCTATGACGCACCGACCGGTCGCGGCACGACGACGCGACGACGCGACGGCACGACGGAATCAATTGGCGTCGTGTCGTCGTGTCGTCGTGCCGTCGTGTCATGCCGTCAGCCCGTTCGCTACGTGCGGTTGAAATCGAACTCCGGCCGCGAGTGCGACCCGTACGACGTCAACGCCCCTTTTTCGCCGACGGCGTTCGGCCGCTGGAAGATCCAGTTCTGCCACGCCGTCAGCCGTCCGAAGATCTTCGTCTCCATCGTCTCCGGGCCCGCGAAGCGAAGATTTGCTTCCATGCCGGTGAGCGCATCGGGTGAGAACGCGGCGCGGCTCTCGATCGCGAGCCGCACTTCATCCTCCCAATCGAGCTCGTCGGGCGCGAACGACACGAGGCCGGCGTCGAGCGCCTCCTGCGCGTCGAACGGCCCCTCGTGCGCGAGCGCCTCGCGGACACGTTGCGGTTCGCCGAGGAACCGCGTCTCGAGCCGCGTCAGACCGTTGCTCATCTTCAACGGGCCCGCGTTCATGCCGGACAGCGCGATCGCGTTCGGATGCTCCGGATCGTCGAGCATGTAGGAGCGGTCGGCGGCAAGCGCCAGCTCGAACAGCGTGCCGGCAAAGCAGCTTCCCGGCTCGACGAGCGCAAAGAAACTGCGCGACGTGAGGTCCATGCGCTTCAGCGTGCGCTTGACGAGATGCACGATCTCGCGCACCAGCCAGTCGTCGTGATGCGCCAGCAACGTCGCGTCGACGGCAAGGACCGCGTCTGCGCTGCCTTCCGTCTTCACGACGACGGTGCCAATCAGCGGTTCGTTGATTCGCAGGCGCAACAGCGCATCATCGAGCTCACGAAAGGCACGCAGCGGCCAGAACCGATCGCCGGCTTTCAAGATCTCCTCGGGCGTCGACGGCTGCTCTCCTTCCGGCGCACGCACGGTCAACGTCGCCACCCGCTTGTCGCGGTCGATCGCGAGCGACACGCTCGAATACGCGATCGCGTCGTCATCTACAGTCGGATTGAGCGGCCCGAGCGTCACGCCAGGGCCGCTCGCGGGGCGGTCCGAAGCCGCGGCAAGCTCCTGCGCCCGCTTCGCGACACGTTCCTTGAACTGACTGGTTGGATAAACGGCGTCGACCAGCCGCCACTCGACCGCTCGCTTGCCACGCACCCCCTCGGCGACGGTCCCGAAAAAGTCCGCGAGATCGCGCCGGACCTTGCGCTTGTCCACGACGCGCGTCAGCCCGCCGGTGCCGGGCAGCACGCCGAGCAGCGGTGTCTCGGGCAGGCTCACGGCCGAATTGCCGTCGTCGACGAGGAGGATCTCGTCGCACGCGAGCGCCAGCTCGTAGCCGCCGCCGGCCGTGATGCCGTTGAGCGCGGCCAGGAATTTGATGCCGGAGTGCTCGCTCGCATCCTCGATCGCGAGGCGCGTTTCATTGGTGAACTTGCAGAAATTCACCTTCCACGCGTGCGACGAGCCGCGCAGCATGAAGATGTTCGCGCCCGCGCAGAACACGCGGTCTTTCACGCTCGTGATGACGACGGTGTGGACTTCGGGATGCTCGAAGCGGATGCGCTGAATCGCGTCGGCGAGCTCGATGTCGACGCCGAGATCGTAGGAGTTGAGCTTGAGCCGGTAGTCCGGCGAGAGACCGGCGTCCTCGCGAACGTCCATCGAGAGCGTCGCCACTGGCCCGTCGAACGACAGTTTCCAGTGATTGTAGCGGTCGGGGGACGTGTCGAAGTCGACGGACAGGCGGTCCTGTGGCGCCGTGGCGGGAGTATCCATCCTGGCCAGCGTAGCGGTGGACTCGCCTTCGTGTCAAGGCACTATATTTCCTACGCCACGCCTAAGTGTGTAATATAGTGCGCACATGTCCGACGCGCTGCTCGAGGCGCTCGGCCGCCGCGCCCGCACGCGACGGCTGGAAAAAGGATGGACGCTCCGGGACGTCGCCGAACGCTCGGGCGTGTCCCCGAGATTCCTGGTTCAGCTCGAGTCCGGCCGCGGCAACATCTCCGTCAGACGGCTCGCCGACGTCGCGCGCGCGCTCGAGATCACCCCCGCCTCACTCCTCGCGGACGACGACACAGGGCCGGCGCCAGTCATCGCGCTGCTTGGCTTGCGGGGCGCCGGCAAGACGACGATCGGCAAGCGGCTCGCGCGCCGCCTGCGCTTGCCGTTCGTCGAGCTGGACAGGCGAATCGAGCAGGCTGCCGACCTGAGTCTCAGCGAGTTGTTCACGCTGCACGGCGAGGATTACTACCGGCGGCTCGAGCGCGAGACGCTGGAGAGCGTGCTCGCGGAGCGGCGCCCGATGGTGCTGGCGACCGGCGGGGGCATCGTGGCCTCGCCCGAGACCTACGCCTTGCTCCGCCGCGCAGCGGTGACGGTCTGGCTGCGGGCGCGACCCGAAGATCACTGGAACCGCGTCGTCCGCCAGGGCGACCGCCGGCCGATGGCCGACCATCCGCAGGCGATGGCGGATCTGCGCGCGTTGCTCGCCTCGCGGGAACCGCTCTACGCGCTGGCGGCGCATACGGTCGACACGAGCCGCATTCCCGTCGACCGCGTCGTCGACGCGATCGAAACGTCCCTGAAGGACACCCGTAGGGCGGAACTTCAGTTCCGCCGGAGCCCGGTATAGCATTCGGGCTGCCATGACCCTCGACATCGTCGACACCCGACTCGAACAACTCGAACGGCGCCTTCGCATGCACCAGCGGATCAGCCTCGGCGCGCTGCTCGCCCTTGCGATCCTCGGCACGGCAGCGTTCCAAACGAAAGACACCACCGCACGTTTCACTGAACTCAGCGTCGAGCGGCTGAACGTCGTCGAGCCGGATGGGCAACTCGTGCTCGCGATCGCCAACACCGCGCGATTGCCGGACCCGCTAATCGCGGGCAAGACTGTCGACACGCCGCGAACAGGCCCCGGCATCATCTTCTTCGACGGCAAGGGATGGGAAGTCGGTGGGTTGACGTACGGCACGCGTGAAGTCGAAAACGGCTACCGCGCGAGCGGTCACTTCGCGTTCGATCAGTTCCGCAACGATCAGGTCGTGTATCTGAGCTATCAGGACACCGGCACGCGCAAGACGGCCGGGCTCTACGTCGTCGATCGTGCACGCTCACCGCGCATCGACGAGATCCTGGCGATGCGCGAACAAGCCGCCAAGGCGACCGCCGACGAAAAGAAGGCGCTGGAAGAGAAAGTGCGCGGCACATCAGCGCAACGCATCTTCGTCGGATCCGACGAGGACACCGCGATGGTCCGTTTGCGCGACCGCGCCGGGCGCGATCGGATCCGCATGTCGGTCGATGCGAAAGGGGTCGCGCAGCTCGAGTTCCTCGACGAGTCCGGGAAAGTCATCGATCGGTTGCCCAGGTAGGTGTCCATGAAACGAATCGCGTCCTTCTTGCTGCTGATCCCGTGTGCCGCGCTGTTGTTCGCGGCTGAAGCGCCGCAACATCCACGGCTTCTGTTTGGCCCATCAGACGTGCCGGCCTTTGCGCAACGCGCGAAGCAGCCGGTGCTCCAGCCCGTCGCGCAGCGGCTGCTGCAGCGTGCCGACAAGTACCTGACGTCGCCGCCTATCATCCCGTCGATCACGAAACGCGGCGAGGCTGATCCGCCTGGCGAGCAGAAAGGGATCTCGTCAGCGCGGGCGATGCAGGGCCGCGTGCTCGCGCACGCGATGGCGTTCACGCTGACGCGTGACCGCAAGTATCGCGACGGCGCCGTCAACGAGCTGCGCCGCGCCATCAACGACTGGCGCATCTGGGTCGATACGGCGCACAGCCCGCCCTACGACCTGATGACCGGCGAGATCTGCATGACGTTCGGCCTCGCCTACGACTGGCTGTATCACGACCTGACGCCCGAGGAACGCACCGAGCTGCGTACCGGCGTCGAGCGGCGCGGCCTGCAGGCATATCTCGACTCCGCGGCGGCGGGCAAGGCGAGCTTCTTCACGGCGCGGCACAACTGGAACCCCGTCTGCAACGGCGGCGCGGCGGTACTGGCGCTCGCGCTCGAAGGCGAGAGCGAACTTTCCGAGCGCGTGCTGAAGATTTCCGTCCCGGCGATGGACCACTACTGGAAGCATCTCGCAGACGACGGCGGCTGGGACGAGGGGACCGGCTACTGGGCCTACGGCCACCGCTACGCGTTCCTCGCCGCGGAGGCGCTGCGGCGCAGCGGCAAGCCTGGAGGCGCCGAACGCTTCGCGCTCGCGGGCGCCAAGCGCACCGGCTACTTCCCCATCGTCTTCAATCCGGGAACGGCGCTGGTCGCGGGATTCGGCGACTCGAACAGCCGCGTGAGCGATCCGATCCTGTATCTGCTGGGGCGCCAGTACCGGAATCCGGACTTCGTCTGGTTCCAGGACCGCGCGCGTGTGCCGGCGATCGATCGCGATGGCTGGCCGTCGGAGGCGCTCGCGCTGATCTGGCGCCAGGTCGGCGAGTCGTGGCTGCCCGAAAACACGAAGAACTTCGCGCCGACGCTGACGCCGACGTTCACGTTCCCGTCGATCGGGTGGGGCTTCATGGCGCCGAAGCAGCCGGACCCGCCGTACTTCCTGTCGTTCAAGAACGGATCGCTCGGCGCGAACCACACGCATCTCGATCTCAATCACATCAGCCTCGGCGTCCGCGATTCGCTGGTACTCGTCGAGCTCGGAAGCCGGCCGTATCCGGCCGACTACTTCAGCGCGAAGCGATACAGCTACTACGAGATCGGCACGCCAGGGCACAACACCGTGTTGATCGGCGGCAAGGGTCAGGTCCGCGGCAAAGTCGGCAAGCTGCTGTCGGAGAACCGCGACGGAGCGCAGGTGCTCGTTGGAATCGCCGACGGCGCGTATGAAGTGGAGACGACACGCGTGCGGCGGCATGTCGCGTTTCTCGGGAACAACGCGTGGGCGATTCTCGACGAGATCGCGACACCGCAGCCGCAGCCGGTGGAGCTGCGGTTCCACACCTACGGCACGATTGCCGAGGCAGCACCGCGCAAGTGGCGTTTCACTGAGTCCGGCGGCAACGAATTGGAGCTGACGATGCCCGGTTCGACGGCGGCGCGCATCGAGACGCCGGACGGATGGATCAGGCCCGTCCGGGTTCTGAGCGTGAAAGCGGAGCCCTCAACCGAGCACGCCATCGTCACGCTGATTCAGCCGCGCATCGACGGCGTCACGAGCGGCGGCACCGTGGCGGTCGCTCAGAAGGATGAAGAGATCGTCGTCACGCTCGGCGCCAGCCGCGTCAGGTGGCGCAAGGCGTCGGACGGATGGAAATGACTCACCTTGCGAGTGCCCGCACTCAACATGAGCACGGGAGAAAGGGAGACAGTGGCGAGCGCCTGCGATCCGGCGAAGCCTCAGCACACGACTGCGGCGTGGGCGGCCGTCGCTTCGGACACCGGCCGCCAGCGCGGGTACGACCCGAGCGTCTTCACCCAGCGCGCCGATTCCGCGAGATGCACGATCGCGCGCCCGCAGCGGAGATCGTCGCGCCCCACGCCGAGGTCGACGTAGAACAGGTACTCCCACGGCCGTCCGGGAATCGGGCGTGACTCGAGCTTCGTCAGATCGATGTCGCGCAGCGCGAACACGCTCAGCGCCTTGAACAGCGCGCCCGGTTCGTTTCGCAGCGCGAACGCCAGCGTCGTCTTGTCGGGCGCTCCGAGCGGCTTCGCCTCGCGCGCGACGATGATGAACCGCGTGATGTTGTGCTCGAAGTCCTGGATGCCTTCGCAGAGGATCTCCAGGCCGAAGACCTCCGCTGCCCGCCGCGATGCCACGGCGGCCGTATCGCGCAACTGTTGTTCCTGGATGATCCGCGCGCTGCCGGCAGTGTCGTAGCTCGCGACGATCTCGACGCCCGGCAGCTTGCGCAGGAAGCGCTCGCACTGCGCCAGCGCCTGCGGATGGGAGAAGACGCGGCGGATGTCGGCAAGGCCGCTGCCGGGCAGCGCCAGCAGGTTGTGCAGCACCGGCAGCTCGACCTCGCCCACGATCGGCAGGTCGTGCTCGAGCAGCAGATCGAAATTGCGATGGATGCTGCCGCCGATCGAGTTCTCGACCGGCAGGATGCCATGCGAGACGCGGCCCGCGGCGACCGCCGCGAAGACCTCGTCGAAGCTGTCGTACGCGACCGTCTCCGCGCCTGGCCACGCGTTGAGCGCCGCCGCTTCGCTGTATGCGCCGGTTGCACCCTGGAATGCGATCTTCATAGTCGTGCCTTTCGATCGGCGGAACTAAAGTTCCGCCCTACGTACGGTTCCAGCGCCACAAACAAAAATGGCCACCACCCGGGCGGGTGATGGCCAAAAGGAGGAGACGACAGGTGGCCGGATCTACCCGCTGCGCGCGTCCGGCCTGACCAGGCCGGTCGTGACGGCAAAGAAAAATCCGTAGCGTCCCTGTACGATCACGGCTTCACTCTACGCCCGGTTGCGGCAACGGTCAAATTGATAGTGCTTGCCTTTGAATAATCGGCCGTTATGCTGCACCAGTCGAGCCACTCGTCCGACCGCGGGCCTTGGCCGTGCGTCGCATCCGAATACGCCTCCTGGAGCGCCCGCGTGACCGGTCCCGATCGGCCGGAGCCGATGATTCGGAAGTCGATCTCGCGCAGGCCGATGACCTCAGCCGCGGTGCCGCAGACGAACACCTCATCCGCACCATAGAGGTCGTCCCGGCTGACCTTCGCTTCCTTGACCTCGTACCCGGCATCCCCCGCCAGCGTGATCACGGACTGACGCGTAATGCCGTCGAGGATCCCCGCGGCCGGCGGCGTCACGAGCGTCTCGTTCCGCACGACAAAGATGTTCTCGCCCGTGCACTCGGCCACGTAGCCTTCGGGGTCGAGCATGATGGCTTCGTCGAACCCGAGCCGCACCGACTCGGTCTTCGCCAGAATCGAGTTCGCGTAGTTGCCGATGATCTTCGCCTTCGTCATCGACACGTTCGGGTGATGCCGGGTGAACGTCGAGACGTTCGCCCGGACGCCGCGCTCGCGCGCCTCAGCGCCCAGATAGTTGTTCCACGCCCATGCCGCGATCCCGGTATGCGGACGCCCGGCATCCACCGTGAGGTTCCAGCCCCCTTCCGCGAGGTACACCACCGGCCGGATGTAGCACTCCTCGAGCCCGTTCACCGTGACCAGCTCGCGGACCGCTGCACACAGCGTGTCGACCTCATACGGCAGCTCGCGGAAACCGAAGATTCGCGCCGAGCGGTGCAGCCGCTCCATGTGCTCGCGCAGGCGGAAGACCGCCGGCCCCGACGGCGTCGCGTAGCAGCGGATCCCCTCGAACACGCCGGCGCCGTAATGCAGCGCGGGCGTGAGGAAGTGCACGACCGCCTTGTCGTGCGCGACGAGGGCGCCGTTCATCCAGACGAAGTTTGCCGGAGCGCTCATGCGGAGCCCACCCCCGCGGGCGCAGCGGTCTTGACCGGATCGAGAAACGGCATCATGTCGCGGAGTTTCGCGCCGACCTGCTCGATCGTGTGCGAGCGCTCGCGCGCGCGCGTCGCCTCGAACCACGGACGGCCCGCGGCGTGCTCCGCCATCCACTTCTTCGCGTAAGTGCCGTCCTGAATCTCCGCGAGCATCCGCCGCATCTCCTCGCGGGTCTGCTCGGTGACGACGCGGGGGCCGCCGGTGTAATCGCCGTGCTCGGCGGTGTCGCTCACCGAGTAGCGCATGTAGTTGAGGCCGCCTCGATACATCAAATCGACGATCAGCTTCAGCTCGTGCAGGCACTCGAAGTAGGCGATCTCCGGCTGATACCCGGCGTTCACCAGCGTCTCGAACCCGGCCTTCACCAGCGCGCTGACGCCGCCGCACAGGACCGCCTGCTCGCCGAACAGATCCGTCTCGGTCTCCTCCGAGAACGTCGTCTGGATGACGCCGGCACGCGTCACGCCGATGCCCTTGGCATACGAGAGCGCGAGCGCGCGCGCGTGCCCGGTCGCGTCCTGATGCACCGCCAGCAACGCCGGCGTGCCGGCGCCTTCGACAAACAGCTCGCGGACGCGATGGCCCGGCGACTTCGGCGCGATCATCGTCACGTCAACGTCCTTCGGAGGGACGATGCCGCCGAAGCGGATGTTGAAGCCGTGCGCGAACATCAGCATCTTGCCAGCCGTCAAGTTCGGCGCGATGGATTCGGCATAGAGCTGCGACTGGCTCGTGTCGGGCGTCAACACCATGATGACGTCCGCCCACGCGCAGACTTCCGCGGGCGTTCCAACCGTGACGCCCGCCTTCGTGGCCGCCGCGCGCGAGCCGCTCGCCGGCGCCAGGCCGACGCGCACGTCGACGGCGCTGTCCTTCAGATTCAGCGCGTGCGCATGCCCCTGCGATCCATATCCCAGCACCGCCACCTTGCGCTGCCGAATCAGCCTCAGATCCGCGTCGTCGTCGTAAAACATCATCGCCATCAACGTTTCTCCATTACCGAGGTTCGGTCAATGCTGAATGCCGAATGCCAAATGCTGAATTGTGGTGGCGCGCTCGCTTCGCTCGCGCGCGTCATTCATTCAGCATTTCATTCAGCATTTAGCATTCGGCATTCAGCATTGTCACTACACCGAGCAGGAAATGCCGGCCTCGTCCGACTCTACGTACAGGCGCTCCGGCGCGCGGCCAGCGATACCGCGGGACATCGCGACGTGGCCGGTGCGCGCGACCTCCAACACGCCGAACGGCCGAAGCACCTCGAGCAGGCCGGCGATCTTGTCGTCCGTGCCGGTCGTTTCGAGGATCAGCGAGTCGGGCGCGACGTCGACGATGCGCGCGCGGAAGACGTCGGCGAGCTTCATCACGTGGATGCGCGCGTCGGCATCGGCCGCGACCTTGACGAGCACGAGCTCGCGCCAGACCGCCGCCGTGCCGGTGATGTCCTCCACCCGGATGACGTTCACCAGCTTCCAGATGTGCGCCTCGATGCGCCGCGCGGCGGTGTCGGCCGCCTCGACGACGATCGTCATGCGCGAGACGCCGGCGACGTCGGTCGCGCCGACCGTCAGCGAGACGATGTTGAAGCCGCGGCGGCGGAAGAGCGACGACACGCGCGTCAGCGCGCCGGGCTCGTCCTCGACGTGAACCACGAACGTGTGCTTGATGGGAGTGCCGCTCACAATACCTCCGCGCCGGTTTCCGCAATCGGCGAAGGACGCCGGATCATGGCGTGCAGATCGGCGCCGGCTGGAACCATCGGGTACACACTGTCTTCCTGCTCCACCTGGAAATCGATGACGACGGTGCCGCGATGCGCGCGCGCGGCTTCGATCGCGGGCACCACCTCGTTGCGCTCGCGGACGGTAAACGTCTGCAGCCCGTAGGCCGCGGCAATCTGGCCGAAATCGGGATTGACGAGCGGCGTGGCGGCGTAACGGCGCTCGTAGAAGAACTCCTGCCACTGGCGGACCATGCCGAGATAGCCGTTGTTGATGATCGCGACGTTGACGTCGAGCCCTTCCTGCTTGATCGTGCCGAGCTCGGCGAGCGTCATCTGGAAGCCGCCGTCCCCCACGACGGCCCAGACCTCCGCGTCGGGACGCGAAACCTTGGCGCCGATTGCCGCCGGCAGCGCGAAGCCCATCGTGCCGAGTCCGCCAGACGTGATGAGCGAACGTGGCGCGTCGTGATGGTAGTACTGCGCCTCCCACATCTGGTGCTGGCCGACGTCGGTGACGACCACCGCGCGGCCGCCGGTCGTGCGCCACAGGTCGTTGACGACGTGCGCCGCGTACAGATGGCCGTCGTCCGGCAGGTTCTGAATGTCGCGGACGGCGCTGTCCCCCTTCGCATCGTCGATGCGCGAAAGCCACGGCGCGCGATCGCCACGCGCGACGCCTGGCAGCAGCGCTGCGAGCACGTCCGTCAGGTCGCCGACGATGCCGATGTCGACTGGGACGTTCTTGCCGATCTCGGCGGCGTCGATGTCGACGTGGATCTTCTTGGCGTTCGGCGCGTAGGTCTTGAGGTTGCCGGTGACGCGATCGTCGAAGCGCATGCCGAGCGCGATGAGGAGGTCAGCCTCCTGGATCGCCTGGTTGACCCAGGCTTCGCCGTGCATGCCCATCATCCCGAGGTTCAGCGGATGCGACGCGGGGATCGCGCCGATGCCGAGCAGCGTCATCGCGATCGGAATCTGCGCGCGCTCGGCGAGGTCGCGCACGAACGGCATCGCGCCGGAAATCATGATCCCGTGGCCGGCGAGGATGACCGGCCGGGACGCGGAGTTGATCAGATCGAGCGCGCGATCGCGGTCGCCATCGGAGATGCGCGCCGAGGGGCGCCGGCAGTGCCGCACGTTTGGCGCGGCGCCGTCCCAGTCGAACTCACACGAGCTCTGCTGCGCGTCCTTGGTGATGTCGATGAGGACGGGGCCGGGACGGCCGGCGACGGCGACCGCAAAGGCTTCGCGAACCGCTTTCGCCACGTCCTGGGGGCGCGTGACCAGGTAGTTGTGCTTCGTGATCGGCAGCGTGATGCCGGTGATGTCGGTTTCCTGGAACGCGTCCGATCCAATGAGGCGGCTGCCGACCTGGCCGGTAATGCAGACGATCGGCGACGAGTCCATCATCGCGGTCGCGATGCCGGTAACCATGTTGGTCGCGCCAGGACCGGAGGTCGCCACCGCGACACCGACGCGGCCGCTCGCGCGCGCGTAGCCGTCCGCCATGTGCGTCGCGCCCTGCTCGTGGCGGACGAGGATGTGGCGGATCGGAAAGTCGAGCATCGCGTCGTAGGCGGGCAGAATCGCGCCGCCGGGGTAGCCGAAGACCTCGGTGACCCCTTCGCGGACCAGACACTCCCAGAGAATCTGTGCGCCTGTTCGTTTCATATTCAGCGCTCGCCGCCGCCGCTACGCGGCGGTCCCCTCCGGCGGCTCGCTTAGGCTCCCTTCACTCGCTCGCCGCTCCGCCGGCTCGCTCCGTTCCGGTCGCTCTGCTTTGCCGCTAAAGCTACGACATCCGTAGTGCAGCCCTTGAGGGCTGCCTATCCAGTTACCGCCCCGACCGCGGCCGAGGAGACCAACCGCGCGTATTTCGCCATCACGCCGCTCGCGTAGCGAGGTGGTGGCTGCGTCCAGCCGGAAAGCCGCGCGCTGATCTCGTCGTCGCCGAGATCGACCTGCAGGCTGCATCGTCCGATGTCAATGGTGATGACGTCACCGTCGCGCAGCGCCGCGATCGGACCACCGTCGGCAGCTTCCGGCGCGACGTGGCCGATCATCAGGCCGCGCGTCGCGCCCGAGAACCGGCCGTCGGTGATGAGGGCGACCGAGTCGCCGAGTCCCGCGCCGACAATGGCGCCGGTCACCGCCAGCATCTCGCGCATGCCGGGACCGCCCTTTGGGCCTTCGTTGCGAATCACGACAACGTCACCCGCCTGGATCGTGTTGGCGCTGACTGCGGCAAACGCCTCTTCCTCGGACTCGAATACGCGCGCCGGTCCGCGGTGCTGCGACAAGTGGCTGCCCGCGGTCTTCGTGACGCACCCGTCGGGAGCGACGTTGCCCTTCAGGATGACGAGCCCGCCCGTCGGCTTGAGCGGCGCTGCGACATCGACGACAACGGACTGGCCAGGGGCGTCGGTGGCTCGTGAGGCCTCCTCCCCGAGCGTGCGGCCCGTCACGGTGATGGCGTCCGCGTGCAGATGGTTCGAGGCGGCGAGACGGCGCGCGACAATGGCGGTGCCGCCGGCGGCAAAGAGATCGGTGGCGACGTACTTGCCACCGGGCTTGAGGTCGGCGATGAGCGGGACAGAACCGCTGATGCGATTGAAATCGTCCAGCGCCAGCCGTACATGCGACTCGCGGGCGATCGCCAGCAGGTGAAGGACGGCGTTCGTCGAGCCGCCGGTCGCCGCCACGCCCGCAATCGCGTTCTCGAAGGCGCGCTGCGTCAGGATGTCGCGCGGGCGGACGTCGCGCTCGAACAGATCGACCGTCAGGCGGCCGGCCTGGTGCGCAACGCGATTCTTGTCCGGGTGCATGGCCGGCACGCTCGCGCTGCCGAGCGGCGAGAGGCCGAGGAACTCGCACGCCGTCGCCATCGTGTTGGCGGTGAACTGGCCGCCGCACGCGCCCGCGCCCGGACACGCGCGGTTCTCGAGGTCCGCGAGCTCGCTGTCCGTCATCCGGCCGGCGGAGTGCGCGCCGATCGCCTCGAAGACGTCCTGAATGGTGACGTTGCAGTTGTTCCACTGCCCCGGCGCGATCGAGCCGCCGTAGAGCACGAGACCGGGGATGTTCAGCCGCGCCAGCGCCATCGCGGCGGCCGGGATCGTCTTGTCACAGCCAACGAGGACGATCAGGGCGTCGAACTGATTGGCACGCGCGACGAGCTCGATCGAGTCGGCGATCACCTCGCGGCTGACGAGCGACATGCGCATGCCCTCGGTGCCCATCGTGATGCCGTCCGACACCGAGACGGTGTTGAACTCCATCGGCGTGGCACCGGCCTCGCGGATGCCAGCCTTGACCGGCACGGCGAGCTCGCGCAGGTGCGCGTTGCACGGACCGATTTCAATCCAGGTGTTCGCCACTCCGACGAGCGGCTTCTGGAGATCCTCGTCGGTGAACCCGACGGCTTTGAGCATGGCGCGCGCGGCGGCCCTGGCCGGACCCTCCGTGACGGCGGCGCTGCGGCGCGAAGGACGAGACATGCCCGTAACTGTAGGGATTCATGGACCTACAAGTCAAATTTATAATTCTTGAATTTACATAAATCTATTGCATTACGACGCGGTCTCGCCCGGTTTCAGCACCAGGACGTCGATCCCGTACCGCTCGACCAGCTTCTTGAGGCGCTCCGGGGTGCCGGTCAGCACCGGGAACGTGCCGTAGTGCATCGGCACCACCTGCCGGACGCGGAGCATCCGGGCAGCGCGCGCCGCCGCCTCCGGGCCCATCGTGAAGTGGTCCCCAATCGGCAGGAACGCGATCTCCGGGCCGAACATCTCGCCGATGAGCTGCATGTCCCCAAAAAGCGCGGTGTCGCCGGCGAAGTAAAACGCCTGCCCGTTCTCCATCCGCACGACGTAGCCGGCGGCCTGACCGAGGTAGACGATCGCGTCGTTCTCAACCACGCTGCTGGTGTGGATAGCCGGCACCATCGAGATCTGAAGGCCGGCGACGGAGATCGTGCCGCCGATACCCATGCCCGTCACGTTCTTCAGGCCCTTGCGTTCGAGCCACACGGACAGTTCGAAGACGCCGACGATCGGCGCGTTCGTCGCGCGCGAGACCGTGACGATGTCACCGGTGTGATCGAAGTGGCCGTGCGTGAGGAGGATGACATCCGCCGCGTCGATGCGGCGGTTGTCGGGCGGGCACATCGGATTGCCCTCGAGCCAGGGGTCCGTCACGATGCGCTTGCCGCCTGGAGTGGTGATGACGAAGGTGGCGTGGCCGAGCCACGTGATCGAAAGTGCGGACATGAGGGCTAGTATAATCAGTGAGTTACGTGACGATGTCTGTTTCTCCCCTGCCCTTCATCCGCGGCCGCCGCACGCGCGCCGAGGCGCCTCCCAGACAACCCAAACCCGACTGGCTGAAGGTTCGCGCGCCCGGATCGGACGGCTATCTGCGGCTGAAAGGGCTGATGCGTACGCTCGGGCTGCATACCGTCTGCGAGGAAGCGAACTGCCCGAACATCGGCGAGTGCTGGCACCACGGCACCGCGACGTTCATGATTCTCGGCGACACCTGCACGCGCTCGTGCGGCTACTGCAACGTGATCCACGGCGCGCCGCGGCCGCCCGACGCTGACGAGCCGCGCCACGTCGCCAGCGCCATCCACGCCATGTCCCTCGCGCACGTCGTCATCACGTCGGTCGATCGCGACGACCTCAAGGATTTCGGCGCGTCGCATTTCGCGCAGACGATAGCGGAGACGCGCGCGCGCATCCCGTCGTGCCGCATCGAGCTGCTGATCCCGGACTTCCAGGGCAACGAGGCGGCGCTGCAGACGGTGCTCGACGCGCGCCCCGACGTGCTGAATCACAACATCGAGACCGTATCGCGGCTCTATCGCACGGCGCGGCCCGGAGGCCGATACGCGCGCGCGCTGGACCTGCTCGATCGCTCGCGCACGTATGCGCCGGACGTCCCCACGAAGTCAGGCGTGATGGTGGGGCTCGGCGAAGAGTGGGACGAGCTCGTGACGACGCTGCAGGATCTGCGTCGCGCCGGGTGCCAGATCGTCACGATCGGCCAGTATCTGCGTCCGTCGCTTGCCAACCTGCCGATGTCGCGCTTCTACACGCCCGCGGAGTTCGCCGAGTTGAAGCGAATCGGCCTCGAGCTGGGGTTCGGACACGTCGAGTCCGGCCCCCTCGTCCGCAGCTCGTACCACGCGCACGAGCAGGTCGAGTCAATGCTGAATGCCAAGTGCTGAATGCTGAATGGGTGCTGAGGTGCACGTTCAGCATTCGACCATTCCGCATTGATTGCATTCAGCATTTAGCATTCAGCATTCAGCATTGACAAGATGCGTCAACCAGCTGGCAAGCCGCTGCCGCTCGTCCACGCCGAGATCGTCGGGTGCAATCGCTGCCGGCGGCTTCGCTCCTACTGCCAGCGCGTCGCCCGTGAAAAGCGGGCGGCGTTTCGCGATGAGGAGTACTGGGGCAAGCCGGTGCCGGGCTTCGGCGATCCGGCGGCCCGCGTCCTCGTGCTCGGCCTCGCGCCGGCGGCGCACGGCGCGAACCGGACGGGACGGGTCTTCACCGGCGACGGCGTCGGCGGATCCGGCGACTTCCTGATGCGCGCGATGCACGCGGCCGGCTTCGCGAATCTCCCGACGTCCCATCATCCCAAAGACGGCTTGCGGCTGACCGGCGCGTTCATCTCCGCGGCCGTCCGCTGCGCGCCGCCCGATAACAAGCCGACGCCGGATGAGATCGCCGCGTGCCACCCGCATCTTGCCGCCGAGGTCGCGGCGCTGCGGCACATCACGGTGATCGTCGCGCTGGGACGGATCGGCTTCGACGCGGCGCTTCGCCTGCTTGCGGAACGCGGAATCACCTGCCGGCCGAAGCCGGCGTTCGGCCACGGGGTCGTCCATCAGCTTGGTAACGGTCCGGCGCTGATTGGCTCCTACCATCCGAGCCGCCAGAACACGAACACCGGCAAGCTGACGCCGCCGATGCTCGAGTCCGTCTTCCAGATGGCCGCCCGTGTGGCGCGCCAAAAACCGTGACACTCACCGTTTGCAGAATTTGCCACGTCGAATGTTCAGTTTTGAGAAACGGTGAGTGTCACGGTTTTCTTTGCCCTTTACCCTTTACCCCTTACCCTTTACTCTTTACCCTTTCCCGTGGATCTCAGGCAGCTCGAGATCGTCCGCGCGGTGGCCGACACCGGATCCTTCACCGCCGCCGCCCGTCGTCTGCACGTGTCGCAGTCTGCCGTCAGCCGCCAGGTGCTGCTGCTCGAAGAGGAGCTGCGCGAGCCGCTCTTTCTGCGGCTCGGACGCAAGGTCCGTCTCACTGACGCCGGCGATGTGCTCTACCAGTTGAGTCTCCGCGTACTCGCCGACATCCACGACACAACTGCCGCACTCGCGGATCACCACGCGACGCTCAAGGGCACGCTGCGCCTCGGCGGTGGCATGACGGTGTGCCTGCATGTGTTCCCCTCCCTGCTGAAGGAGTACCGCCGCCGGCATCCCGACGTCGACGTCAAGCTGACGACGGGCGCGACGCCGGAGCTCGTTGGCCGCCTCCGCGCCGGCGCACTCGACGTCGCGCTGCTCACGCTCCCGGTCGACGCGGCCGACCTGTCGCAGACGAACGTGATGCGCGAAGAGCTGCTGCTCGTCACTGGCGCCTCGCATCCGATCATGCGGCAGCGGCGCGTCGAGCCGCGCGATCTGCACGGCCAGCCGTTCGTGCTCTTCGAGCGCGATTCGAGCACCCGCCGCGTCATCGACGACCTCTTCGACCGCGAACAGGTCCAGCCGCGCATCGTCATGGAAACGGAAAACGTGGAGATCCTGAAGGCGCTCGTCCTGAGCGGGATGGGGATGACGATCATTCCGTACCAGGCGATCGTGCGCGAAGTGCGCGCGGGCCAATTGAAGTGCCGGCGGATCGGAGGGGTGACGCTGGTGCGGGAAACGGGGTGGGTCTACGTGAAGGCGGCGCGCGTTCCGAGGGTCGTGCAGCACGTGTTCGAGGCGCTGGAGCGCACGCTCCCACGCCTCAAGCTCGCGCCGCCGCCAAACCGCTAATCAGTACTCGTCGTCGTTGCCCCACCAGCTATCGGCGGTCGTCGCCAGCGCGGGCGAGTAGCCGGAAGCCGTGACACCGGTGCTGGCCAGGCGCTCGCGGATGCAGCTGTGAAGCCAACCGATCGCATCGGGCTCCGCCGCGCGCAGCGCATGCCAGTCGGATTCCTGAATCACGAGCGTGAGAGTGCGTGTGGGCCTGGGATCGATGGTCATCATGCGCAGCATGATACGAAGCGCTGCCATGCGCGTCGCGCATAACTTTCACATGGGACCGATGCAGATTGAGAATGGTCGCACTATGCGCAATACGCATACGTGCCATCAGCGTTTCTTCGGGCGATAAACGTGCGTGGCGTGGCCGAAGAAGACCTCGGCCGACTCCATCAGCGTCTCCGACAATGTCGGGTGAGGGTGGATGCTCATGCGCAGGTCGGTGGCGTTGGCGCCCATCTCGACGGCGAGGACGCCCTCGGAAATGAGCTCGCCGGCGCCGGGGCCGACGATGCCGACGCCGAGGATCCGCTCGGTCTTGGGGTCGAGCACGAGTTTCGTCATGCCGTCCGTGCGATCGAGCGTCAGCGCCCGGCCCGAGGCGGCCCAGGGGAAGCGCGTCACCGTCACCTCGCGCTTCTGCTTCTGCGCGTCGTTCTCCGTCAGGCCGCACCAGGCGAGCTCCGGGTCGGTGAAGACGACCGCCGGAATGGCCAGCGGCTCGAAGGCGACTTTCTCGCCTGCGATGGCATCCACCGCCACGCGCCCCTCGTGCGACGCCTTGTGCGCCAGCATCGGCTCGCCAACGACGTCGCCGATGGCATAGATCGACGGCTCGGCGGTCTGCCGCCGCTCGTTCACGACGATGAAGCCGCGCCGATCGACTTCGACGCGCGTCTTGTCCAGACCGGTGATCGCCGAATTCGGCCGGCGGCCGATTGACACCAGCACGCGATCGAAGGTCCGCTCCTGCTTGTCGGCGCCCCCCTGCCCCGAGCCTGTCGCCCCTCGACCTTGCTCGGGGCGACCCTGAGGCTCTCGAAGGGTCGACGTGTCGCCGTCGAACGTCACCGCGACGGCGTTCTTCGCCTCCTTCATCGCGACGACCTTGGTATTCAGCAGCACCGCCTCGCACATCTGCTCGACGCGTTTGGCGAGGACGTTGACGAGATCGCGGTCCGCGCCCGGCAGCAAGCCGGCCGTCATCTCGACGACCGTCACCTTCGATCCCAGCGCGGCGTAGACGGTGCCAAGCTCGAGCCCGATATAGCCGCCGCCGACGACGAGCAGCGACTTCGGGACCTCGGGGACGTCGAGCGCACCGGTCGAGTCCATCACTCGCTCGCTGTCAATCGTCAGCCCCGGGATGGAGGCCGGCCGCGAGCCGGTGGCGACGATCGCATGCTCGAACGTCAGCGTCTCGGTGCCGCCGTTCTCACGCGCGATCTCGAGCGTGTTCGCGTCGATGAACGACGCCGTGCCCTGGATGTAGGTGATGTTCCGCTGCTTCGAGAGCTGACCAAGGCCGCCCGTGAGCTGGTTGACGACCTTGGTCTTGAACGCACGCACGCGCCCGACGTCGATTTTCGGTGCGCCGAACGTCACGCCCCACGCCTCCGCGTGACGCGCCTCGTTGATGACCGCCGCCACATGGAGCAACGCTTTGGACGGGATGCAGCCGCGATAGAGGCAGACGCCGCCGGGATTGAGCGACGGATCGACGAGCGCCACCTTCATGCCGCGATCCGCCGCGTAGAAGGCGGCCGCGTATCCGCCGGGCCCGCCCCCGATGACGACGACCTGAGTCTGCGAGGCCATTACAGTGACAGGACGAACGGCTGCTCGAGCGCCTCGGCGACCCAGCGCAGGAAGCGCGCGGCGTCGGCACCGTCGATGAGGCGGTGATCGTATGACAGCGACAGCGGCAGCATGAGGCGCGGCTGGAACTGCTGGCCGTCCCACACGGGCTCGTGCGCGCCGCGGGAGATGCCGAGAATGGCGACCTCAGGCCAGTTGACGATCGGCGTGAATGCCGTCCCGCCGATGCCGCCAAGGTTGCTGATGCTGAAGCCGCCGCCGTGCATCTCCTCGAGCGAGAGCTTGCCGGCACGCGCCTTTTCGGAGAGCTTCGCCAGCTCCACCGACAGATCGACGATGCCCTTGCGATCGACATCGCGGATGACCGGCACGAGCAGCCCACGCTCGGTGTCGACGGCGACGCCGACGTGGATCGCCTGCTTGTAGACGATCTCGTGGCGCGCCATGTCGATGCTGGCGTTGAACTGCGGGAACCGCCGCAGCGCGCCCGCCACCACCTTCAACGCGATCGCCGTCATGGTCAGCTTGCCGCCGGCCTGCTCGGCATGCGGCGAGAACTGCTTGCGCAGCGCTTCGAGCGCCGTGATGTCGGACTTGTCGTGCTGCGTGACGTGCGGGATGGAGGTCCAGGCCTGGGTGAGGTGCTCCGCCGTCTTGCGGCGGATGTTGGACATCGCCTTGCGCTCGACGTCGCCCCACTTGCTGAAGTCGGGCAGCGGCGCGCCCGCGGCCGGAGCCGCCGCTGCACCGGGACCGGCGCCGCTGAGCGCGTTCTTGACGTAGTGCTGGACGTCTTCGATGCTGATGCGCCCGCCGGAACCGCTCCCCTGCACGAGCCTGATGTCGACGCCGAGCTCGCGCGCGAGACGGCGAACCGAAGGTGCCGCCGGAGCCGCGGCAAACGAGACGTCGCCGCCAGCCTCGGCCGCCGGCGCCGGTGCGGCCTGTGGCGCGCGCGTGCCGCGGCTGATGTCCACCACTTCGCCCCGCTTCTGCTTCGGCGGCGCCGCTTCCGGCCGCTGCGCCTCGGGCTGCTCCGCACGCCCGGAGTGGCGCTCCGCGGCGGCCCGCTCGGCGCCGTCGCCGCGTTCCTTCTGCCCCGCCCGCTGCGCGAGCCCGCCTTCGCCGCCCGCGTCAGCCGCCTCGGATTCCTCCGGCTCGGCCTTCTCGGACCCCTCGGACTTCTCGGCCGACTCGGCCTTCTCGGCCGACTCTGCCCTCTCGGACGCCTCGGCCCTCTCGGCCTTCCCGGCCCCCTCAGCCACCGTCAGCACCGTCTGTCCGACTTTGATCCGCTCCCCCTGCTTGACCTTCAACTCCCCGACCGTCCCCTCAACGTTCGAAGGCACCTCGATCGTCGCCTTGTCCGTCTCGAGCTCGAGGATCGGCTGGTCTTTCTTGATCGTGTCGCCTGGTGACACGAGGATACGTACGACGTCGCCGGCGGTCACGTTCTCGCCGAGCTCGGGGAGTTTGAATTCCATCTTTCCTGGGGGGGGGGGGGGGGGGGGGGGGGCCGCCCGCGCCCCCGGGCC
>JBMDXB010000028.1:0-17388 GCA_048594885.1 Vicinamibacterales bacterium | reverse complement strand
GAATAATCAGTTTGCGGGGTGGTGCGGTCCAAATGTTTTTATAAACCACCTGACCCCCAGGAGGACTGATGCATCGACGTGATTTCCTGAAGCACGGCGCCGCGGCGCTGGCGCTGTCGCGCTTTCCCGCCTACGCCGAGGAACTGGCGCAATCGAACAAGCGCGTCGGCCTGATCGGCTGCGGCTGGTACGGGAAGACGGATCTCTTCCGGCTGATCCAGGTCGCGCCGGTCGAGGTCGTGTCGCTGTGCGACGTGGACAAGCAGATGCTGAACGACGCCGCCGAGCAGGTGGCGGCGCGCCAGGTATCCAAGAAGAAGCCGCGGACGTTCACCGACTACCGCGAGATGCTGAAGCAGCGCGATCTCGACATCGTGCTGATCGTGACGCCGGATCACTGGCACGCGCTGCCGATGATCGACGCCGTCCGGTCCGGCATCGACGTCTGGGTGCAGAAGCCGATCAGCGTCGATGTCGTCGAGGGGCAGGCGATGCTCGCCGCGGCGCGCAAGTACAAGCGCGTCGTCCAGGTCGGCATGCAGCGGCGCAGCACGCCGCATCTGATCAACGCGCGCGATCGCGTGATCCGCGAAGGACGGCTCGGGACGATCGGGCTCGTCGAGATCTACTGCTACTACCACATGCGCGCGAGAGAGAACGCGCCGGACGAGCAGCCGCCGGCGCATCTCGACTACGAGATGTGGACGGGACCGGCGCCGATGCGGCCGTACAACCGCCTCGTCCACCCGCGCCGCTGGCGCGCGTTCATGGAGTACGGCAACGGCATCGTCGGCGACATGTGCGTGCACATGCTCGACATGGTGCGCTGGATGCTCGACCTCGGCATGCCGCAGCGCATCAGCTCCTCGGGCGGGATCCTCATCGACAAGGCCAGCAAGGCGAACATCACCGATACGCAGACCGCGACGTTCGAGTATCCGAACCTCAAAGTCGTGTGGACGCATCGCTCCTACGGACATCCGGTCGATCCGGAGTATCCCTGGGGCGCGACCTTCTACGGTGACAAGGGCACGCTGAAGGCGAGCGTCATGCGCTACGACTTCACGCCGTTCGCCAAGGACGCGAAGCCGCTGCGCGAGGACGTCGTCTACGAGTTCGAGCAGTACCCCGAGGACAAGACGGAAAAGGATCTCGAGCGCCACGTCGCGCCGGCCATCCGCGGGCAGATGAAGAACTTCCTCGAGTGCATCGCGTCGCGCGGCCGGCCGGTTGCCGACATCGAGGAGGGCTACATCTCGGCGTCAGCGTGCATCCTCGCGAACCTGTCGCTCCAGCTCGGACGCACGCTCCAGTGGGATCACGCCAAGGGGCTGGTCGTGGGCGACGTGGAGGCGAACAAGCTGCTGCGCCGCGTGTATCGTGCGCCGTGGGTCCATCCGGATCCGGCAAAGGTGTAGCGATGCTGCGTCACGTCGTCGCCGCCGCTGTCATCGCGACGCTCGCGTCGCCGGCGTTCGCCCGCTTTCGCGCGCCCGAATCGCTCGCGCTTCAGCGCGGCAAGCCGCAATCGTTGCCGCGGCTGAAGGTGTCGGAGAACGGACGGTTTCTCGTCACGGCAGACGGCCGGCCGTTCTTCTGGCTCGGCGACACGGCGTGGGAGCTGTTCCACCGTCTCAATCGCGAGGATGCCGAGAAGTATCTGAGAAAGCGCGCGGAACAGCGATTCACCGTCATTCAGGCGGTCGCCCTCGCCGAGTTCGACGGCCTCACGGAGCCCAACGCGTACGGGCACGTGCCGCTCGGCAACAACGATCCCACGCAGCCGAACGAGGAGTACTTCGCGCACGTCGACTGGATCGTCGCGAAGGCGAACACGCTCGGGCTCCATGTCGGCCTGCTGCCGACGTGGGGCGACAAATGGAACAAGAAATGGGGCGTGGGTCCGGAGATCTTCACGCCCGAGAACGCGCAGCGCTACGGCGAGTGGATCGGACGGCGCTACAAGGATGCGGCACTCGTCTGGATTCTGGGTGGCGATCGCCCGATCGAGGGCGACGGACACAAGGAGATCATCCGCGCGATGGCGCGCGGCATCCGTGCCGGCGACGGCAGCGCGCACCTGATCACGTTCCATCCACCCGGCGGCAACAGCTCGTCGACGTGGCTGCACGACGAGGAATGGCTCGACTTCAACATGCGACAGAACGGCCACGTGACGGAGTTCACCGACCGCTACGCACGCACGAAGCTCGATTACGACCGCACGCCCGTCAAGCCGGTGCTCGACGGCGAGCCGATCTACGAGGACCATCCCATCTCCTTCGACGCGAAGAAGCTCGGACACTCGATCTCCGCCGACGTGCGGCGGCCGCTCTACTGGGATCTCTTCTCGGGCGCCTTCGGCCACACCTACGGCCACCATTCCGTGTGGCAGATGTGGACGCCGTCACGCAAGCCGGTCAACAACCCGCTGCTCGTGTGGACCGAAGCGATCGACCAGCCTGGCGCGGCGCAGATGCAGCACGGACGCGCGCTGATCGAATCGCGCCCGTTCCTCTCGCGCATGCCGGACAACGGCGTGATCGTCACGAGCGCGGTTCCGACGAGCGTGCCCGGCGCGGGCCGCCATCAGTTCGTCGCGACGCGCGATGCGGACGGCAGCTACGCGATGGTCTACGCGCCGGTCGGGCGCGCGTTCAGCGTGCGCATGAACGTCATCACCGGACCGAAGGTGAAGGCGTGGTGGTTCAATCCGCGCACGGGCGCCGCGACGGCGATCGGCACGTTCCCCAACACCGGCGAACGGGCGTTCACGCCTCCCGACAAGGGCGAGCTGCTCGACTGGATCCTCGTGCTCGACGACGAGGCGAAGCAGTACCCGCCGCCAGGCACGCGCAGCCGGTAATCCCGGCCGAACGTCGTCCACAGCGTCTCAACACGGAGGACACGGAGCACACGGAGTTCAAAAACTAATTTGCTCCGTGTGCTCCGTGATCTCCGTGTTCCAACGAGGGGTACCAACTCGACCAGTGGCCACTGACGGAAATCCGGCACGCCGGCCGGCGGCAAACCGCTCTTCCATCCGCAAACCCAGAAAACACTCCTGATCTCGCGAATACCGAGCCCGTCGGGCCGGCGCGACGGTATTTGCAGCGCGAAGCGGCGCCGCCGAGCGACAGCGTGTGGGGGTAGGGCCCCACGCGCATTAATAGAGGACTCCCTCCATGCAACAGGGCCTGCTCCGTGATTTCGAGCTCCAGCGTCTGACCGAGTCGTATGCCGCGTCGGCCGCGCGGTCCGCACTACACGCCGCTGCCGGCCGTGTGACGGCAAAGGACGGACCGCTCGCCGAGGCGCTTCTGGCGGCGAGTGCCGCGACGCCGGTCGACGGCGACGGCGGCGGCTACTCCGCCGCGAATCTCGCCGCCGCGCGCGCGCGGTTCTGCGAGGCTGTCGCCGATCCCGCGTTCGTCGCGCTCGTCCCGACCTGGATTCGCGAGCTGCGCGTGATTGCCGTGACGAGGCCGGGCACCGGCGCGTGCACGGTCGCCACCGCGCTGCAGCTCTGGTCGTGGACGATGAACCACTTCCGCCGTGAGCCGAACCTGCACGCGACGGCGATCGCCGAGCTCGCGGACGTCTTCCGCGACCTCGTCGCCGCGCGCTGCCTCGTCGTCGACTTCGTCGAAGACGCCGGGGCGCCGCCGCAGTTCCTCAGCGATCTGTGCCACGTGCAGGCGGCGCGTGCCGCGGCCGCGGTCGGCGGCGTGTGCGCGGAGCTGGTGTTCGGCTACCGGCGGCATCTCACGTGGGACGCCGAGGGCTGCGCGACGTGCTACTGCGCGGAGGAGCTCGACGAGCTCGAAGGGATCATTCCTGGAATCGCCAGCGGCGCGCGCGGCAAGGCTGATGTCATCGAAGCGGACGGGACGCACGCCGCAAAAGCCGGCCCGTGCGCCGGGATCAACGGCGTGGAGGCGTTCACGCGGCTGCGCACACGGCTCGACGCGTGCCTCACGGGCGCGCGCCTCGCCAAGGATCGCGCGGCCGCCGTGCTGCCCGATCTGCTCGCCGGATCGTCGACCCTGCCTTCACTCGGGAGAACACTGTAGATGGCGCTCGCGCGACTGGATGCCGGAGATCTCGACCTCATCGTCTCGACGCTGAAGGAGTTCACGAGCCGCGAGACGCCGCTCGATCGCCGGCTGCAGTGGGACACGGCCGACACCTGCCCGGTCGAAGCGGTCCGCGCGATGCTGGGGCCGGACGTCGGCCTGCACCTCGTGTTCCTGCCCGAGGAGTACGGCGGCATGGGCGGCGGCGCCTACGACATCTACCGGCTCTCCTGCGAGTTCGCGAAGATCGATCTGGGACTCGCGACCGGCATGCTCGCCGTCGCGCTCGGCACCGATCCGATCCGCGTCGGCTGCACCACCGCGCAGAAGCAGCGATGGCTGTCGCGGATCGCGAGCGAGGGACTGATCGTCGCGTATGCCGTCACCGAGCCAGAGGCCGGATCGAACGTCCAGAACATCAAGACCGAAGCCCAGCGCATCAGCGACGCCGACGGGCGTCTCACGCACTACCGCCTGACCGGCGTGAAGCAGTTCATCTCCAACGGCTCGATCGCCGATCTCTACACCGTCCTGGCGAAAGCGCCCGATGGTCCGACCTTCTTCCTCGTCGAGCGCAAGACGCCGGGGCTGACGCCCGGCAAACACGAGATCAAGCACGGCATCCGGCTCTCCGACACCGCGCAGGTGCTGCTGCAGGACGTCATCGTCCCGGCGGATCAGCTCGTCGGCGAGAAGGAAGGCGACGGCCTGAAACAGGCGAACGAAGTCTTCGGATTCACGCGCCTGATGGTCGCCGGCTTCGGCCTCGGCGCGGGCCTCGCGTCGCTCGAGAAGGCGATCAATTACTCGAAGCAGCGGCGCCAGATGGGAACGCTGCTCTGCGAGAAGCAGGGCTTCACGCACAAGCTGCTCGTCCCCAACAGCGTCCGCCTGGCGGCGGCGCGCGCCTACATCGAGTACGTCGCCGACCTGCTCGATTCCGGCACGGAAGACCGCCAGATCGAGGGCGCGGTCGCCAAGCTGTTTGCGACCGAGGTCGCGAACATCGCCGCCGACGATGCGGTGCAGGCGCTGGGGGGATATGGCTACTGCGTCGATTTCGAGGTGGAGAAGATCCGCCGCGACGCGCGCATTCTGCGCATCTACGAGGGCACCTCGGAGATCATGCAGAACATCATCGGCGTGTTCCGCATGCGGCAGAACGTCCGGAGCAAGGGGGAGTTCTACAACCAGATGGGCGCGGAGGTCGAAGGGTTCGCCGACTGCGGCGGCGAGTCCGTCGCGCGCGCGGCGCGTTTCCTGTCGATGGCCGTCGATCTCGCGCATCACGAGAAGCTGACCAAGCAGCAGCACGCGCTGTTCGAGTGCGCGACGTCGATGACGGAAGTCGAGACCGCCGTCGCGCTGGCGCAGGTGGCGGCACGTCAGGACGATCCACTGCTCCGCGCGCAGTCGCGCGTGTGGGCGGGCGAAGTGGGGTTGACCGTGCCGGTGCGCCTGCTCAAGCTGTTCGGCGCCTCCTCCGTGCTCGCCTCCGACGCGCTCGCGGCGCTGGAGCTCGCAGCCGATCTCCCCGGCGCGATCACGCGTCAGTCCGGCCGCCTCGAGGACATGAACTTCATCGCGCGGGAGATCTGCCGGCGCTGACGTTCATGTGAACGGGTTCAGCACAGGAACACCCGTCGGCTCGTAATGTGAGACGTTACGGGTAACGACGGTGAGCCCGTACATCAGCGCCGTCGCCGCGATCTGCTTGTCCAACGGGTTCTCTGCATGAGGCACGCGCAGTCGGCCCCATATCTGCGCGATTTCCTCATCGAACGCCAGAATGGCTTCGGCGTACTCGGTCGTGATGGTACGGAGCCAGCGGGCAAGACGAGCAGCCTGCACGAGGTCGCCACGATGGCGCACCGCTTCGACACCCTGCCGAAGCTCCCCAATCGTTACGGCGGAGAGATACAGCGGCGTGCCCTGCGCTGCGGCGTCGCGAAAAAAGCCGCGAACGCCCGGATTCGCGCGGGTGCGTTTTCGCGCCTCGCTGATGACATCCGTATCGACGAGGTACACGCCGCCCCTCAGCGACGCCGGCTTGCCTGTCGGCGCTCGAAATCCGCATCGTCGCCGGCATCGGGCATCGCCGCCAGGACTTCGGCGAGTGGGCGCCGCTTCGGGCGCAGCAGCGCCTGCTCGAGAATCTCCCGGTGCTCCTGTTCGGCGCTGTGATTGCGCCGGGCCGCCCGCCGTTTCAACGCCCGAACGACCGCTTCATCGACATTGCGGACCATGAGCTGCGCCACGACTCGTTCACCTCCCATGCTAGCAATGCTAGCAGTGGGATGGTCGCCGGGGCAAATTGCCCTGTGCCGCGGCCTCTCGACAGCGCGTCTGCTCGTCGTCGCTACTCGGTTATACTATCGGTATGAAGACCGCCATCTCACTGCCAGATCGCCTGTACCAGGAGGCGGAACGCCACGCGAAGCGAACACGGAAATCTCGGAGCCAACTCTACGCCGAAGCCCTGTCGGAGTACCTCGCCCGACATGCCCCTGACGAAGTCACGGACGGCATGAACGGCGTGGTCGCGCAACTGGACGAGGCCCGTAAGGATGCGTTCGTCACCCGGGCGGCGCGGCGGGTGCTGGCGAGCGTCGAGTGGTAGACGTCGCGCAGGGAGACGTCTGGTGGGCCGACTCGTTCGAGCCCACCGGATCCGGTCCAGGCTTTCGCCGGCCCGTTGTAGTGGTCCAGGGAAATCACCTGAATCGAAGCCGGATTGCGACCGTCGTGTGCGTGCCCCTGACCAGCAACACCGTGTGGGCCGGCGCGCCCGGCAATGTGCTCCTCTTCGGCAAGACCACCGGATTGCCGAAGGATTCGGTCGCCAACGTGTCGCAGATCATTGCGCTCGACCGCTCGCTCCTGACGGAGCGCGCCGGACACCTGGGACCGAAACAGCTGACGCAGATTCTTCACGGCATCGATATCGTTCTGGGCCGATGAAGCGGCGGCCTCCGGCCGGCGTACAATCCTTTCGGTCCGATTTCGCGGAGGGAGAATGACGTCCCGCCAGGCGTGGCTGCTCGTGCTGATCGCCTCGATCCTCCTGTCGCCGCGCGCCGCCGGTCAGGAGCAGGTCGGGGATCTCCCGCGCTTCAAAGTCGCCGTCGACGCCGTGCGCATCGATGCCGTCGTCACGGACCGAGACGGCCGGATCGTCCGCGATCTCGCGGCGGCGGACTTCATCGTGCTGCAGAACGGCAAGCCGCAGCCGGTGACCTTCGCTCAGTTCGTGCCCGTCGCCGTGAGCAGCGCGGCAGCTTCGGCAGTCTCCCCGTTATCGAGTTCGACGTCGACGCCGGCTGCCGGCATCCCCCCGCCCGCCTCCACTCTCATGACGGCGCGCGCGGCCATCCAGCGCACGCTGGCCGTAGTCGTGGACGACCTCGGGTTGTCGGTGGAGAGCCTTTACTACGTCAAGCGCGCGCTGGACGCGTTCATCGATCGCGAGGTACAGCCGACGGACCTCGTCAGCATCATCAGGACCGGCGGATCCATCGGCAGTCTCCAACCATTCACGACGGACCGCCGCGTCCTCCACGGCGTGGTCGACCAACTGCGGTGGAACGGCTTCTCGCGCAGCGGGGTCGAGCCATTCGAGCCACTCAACGAGTGGACGACATTCGACGAACGCTCCGGGCTCGGGGATCCGAATGACTTCACGAAAGTGAACGCGTTTCGCCGCTCGTTCGTCGCGAGAGCGACGCTCGGCTCGCTGAATCTCGCGATTCGCGCCGCGCGGGATCTGCCGGGCCGCAAGGCGCTGCTGTTCGTCTCGGAAGGCTTCCAGATGTTCGACGTCGAGGACACGCGGCTGCGCGAGGCGGTGGACGCGGTGATCGACCAGGCGACGCGCGCCGGCGTGGTGATCTACTCACTCGACCCGCGCGGCCTGCAGACCGCCGGATTGCAGGCGTCGGACAACCTGAAACGGGCGCCTCCGGAGCCAGACGGGATGGAGGGGATCGTCCGCCAGCGCGCGCGCGATCGGCTCGCGTTCAACCGCGATACGCAGGAGGGGCTCGCCTACGTCGCCGAACAGACCGGCGGTTTCGCCGTCCTGAACACGAACGACCTCGCGCGAGGGTTCGAGCGCATCAGCGCGGATGTCCGCGACTACTACATCATCGGCTACACGCCGGAACGGGGCACCTTCGTCGGCGAGGGCAAGAAGCCCCAGTTTCACGGCATCACGGTGAAGGTCCGGCGGACAGGGCTTCGGGTGCGAACGCGCAGGCAGTTCCTGGGCGTCAGCGACGTGGACGCGCCTGCCGGGCCCCGCACGCCGAAGGACGACCTGATTCGCGCGGCGATCTCTCCGTTCACTTCAATGGACATCGGCGTGCGGGCAACGCCGCTGCCGGGATGGTCGCCCGAGCGCGGCTTGTTCGTCCGCACCCTCCTGCACATCGACGCGCGCGCGCTCGCCTTCGTCGAGGATGCCCAGGGCAGACGGACGGCCTCGGCAGACGTGCTCGGGATGGTGTTCGACGCGGATGGCACCGAAGTCGCCCACCTCACCACGGGTTTCGAAGTGGGCCTCACGGACGCGGCGACGGACGACGCGCTGCAGCGCGGCCTGGCGTACACGCTGCTGGTGCCGGTTCCGAGGGCGGGCGGCTTCCAGCTCCGATTCGCCGTGCGCGATCGACACTCGGGCAAGCTTGGGAGCGCAGGCGAGTTCGTCGAGATCGCGGATGTCCCGCGCGGCGCCTTCGCGCTGTCAGGCATCGTCCTGCAAAGCGGTGAGGGGGCGGCGCAGCGAGCGGCGACCGCGGCGATTGGCGTGGTCCCCGAACAGGCGCTGCGCGCCTACGCCACAGGCACGCCACTCACCTACGCCTGCGACATCTACAACGCCGCCGAGCGCGTCGAGGTCGCGATCAGCGTCTGGCGCGGCGCGCAACGCGTCGCCTCGCTGCCGGCGCGCACGCTGCTCGTTCCGGCGGGCCGCGGTGGACGGTTGACCATCACTGGAGGCTTCAAGCTGGGCGAATCGCTTCCGCCCGGCAGCTACATGCTGCAGGTGGCAGCCGCGACCGCCGATGCGAGCCGCAAGGACCGCGTCAGGACGGCCGTGCAGCGACTCCACTTCGACCTGAGAAGCTGCGCGCGAGGCTGCGAATCAGCCCCAGGAACGCCAGAGCCCAGGCGGCCAGTGCCACGTAGACGAAGTAGCGCGGGATGAACGCCAGGAACTCCAGTTCCATCGCCCGCGCGATGCCGGCGGTGCAGGCGGTGTACATGCCGAGCGGGAACACCGCGCCCCAGTAGAGCGGATCGTAGGTCAGCGGAAACCGTTTGTACACGTGCCGCCAGATCGCCAGAATCGCCAGCATCGGCAGCCACCACGTGCCGGTCGCCCAGTAGAAAATCGTGAAGCCTTTCAGGAACGGCAGGATCGACGCCAGAAACGGCGCGTGCGGCGTGTTCGTGATCAACACGGCACCGGCCAGCGTCGAAATGGCCATCGCGCCCATGTTGATCCAGTAGGGCGGCGTCAGGTCCGCCGGCGAGAACCGGAAGAACGTGTAGCGATAGAAAATCAGCGAGATCATCCAGATGTAGAGCATCCCGCCCCAGAGCCACATCGAGAGAGCGAAGATGTTCGTCGCCAGCTTGTACGGCCCGAAGTAGCTCGCGAGCTGCGCGCTGAGCAGCGCGACCGACTGGGTCGAGACCACCGCCAGCAGCCAGCCGCCGCTGATTCCCTCGGCCAGCGACGGCTTGTCCTCCTTGACCGTCCACGCCGTGAAGATCGTGTAGGTGATCCCGATCCAGAGCAGCAGCCCGACGAGCCACAGCACCGCCGCCGCGCGGTAGTTGCGGAGCATGACGATGCACTGGACGCCCAGCACGCATGTCGCGGCAACGACGGTGAAGTACCCCGGACCACTCGTGTGGTGCAGCAGATCCGCGAGCACCCGGCGCGGGTGCCTCACGGCGCGAAGGGAATAGAGGACCCACAGAACCGCGTAGGCGACGATGTTGATCGCGAGCAACGCGAAGCCCAGTCGCGGCATCCCGAGCTGGTAGGCGTCGAGCGACACGATGCCCGTCGCCATCACGAGCGCGAACGACGCTGGCGTGAGGTCGCGGATCATCAGGGGACCGGGACGGCGGTCCGGAAGGAAATCACCGCCGGATACGTCGTCACGACGCGGAAATGGGGACACTCCCCGTTTCCGTCTGAGTCGTTCGGAGACGGGGTGTGTCCCCATTTCCCGATCGTGCCGGCACCTCCCTCAGGGCCATGCGCGCCACGACAGCGTGCATCCACAGCAGGCATGTTAGCGCGACGACCGCCAGGAACATCCAGCAGCTCGTCCAGATGCCGGTCATCGAGAGGAGATAGCCGAAGAGGATCGGTTCGGCAAATCCGCCGAGCCCGCCGATCATGCCGACGATGCCGCCGACCGCGCCCACCGAGCCGGGAAAGTAGTTGGGAATGTGCTTGAACACCGCGCCCGAGCCGCCGCCCAGCAGCACGCCGAGCATGAACACGAGCGCGGTGAAGATCCAGACGTTTGCCTGAAAGTAGATCCGCGTGACGCCCCTGGCGATCAACTGCCCTTTGGCGACAGCGTCTCCTTCGCGCACGGTCGGGAGCTGCCGGAAGGACGCGGTCGGCAGCAGGTGAAAGCCTTCCCCATCCTGATGAATACCGACGCGGATCTGAGCGGCTGCCTCGTCGACGTGCTGCAGGACGTAGCGGTCGGCGCCCACCACCACGGCGCCGTCGCGCACGGCGGTGACGGTCCCCGCGCGATCGGCGGTCACGCCCTGGCCGGGCGCCTGCACCTCCATGCGCGGCGGGAACAGCAGCACGAGCAGCGCGATGCTTCCGGCGAACGTCCAGTAGAGCACGCGCCGGGGACCGACGCGATCCGACAGCCATCCGCCCAGCGCGCGGATGACGCCGGACGGCAGGCTGAACGCCGCCGCCAGCAGGCCCGCCTGCGCGACGGGCATCGAGTACACGTTCACGTAATACGACATCAGCCACTGCGAGAGCGCCACGAAGCTGCCGAACATGAACGCATAGTAGGCGCCGAAACGCCAGACGCGGACGTGCTGCAGCGGCGCGAGCCGCTGGCGCAGCGTGAGAACCGCCGCCTGCGTCTTCTTCGTGTCGGTGACGAGCCAGAACACGATCGCGGTGATCGCGAGCGCGGCGGCGTAGAGTCGAGGAAGCGTGCGCCACGCCGCGAGGTCCGCGCCGTCACGCGTCAGCACGTTCAGCAGCGTCGGCGCGACCAGCGTCGTGACCGCGGCGCCCGCCGTCCCCATGCCGAAGATGCCGAGCACCGCGCCCTGCCGCGCCGGCGGAAACCACGCCGACACGTAGGCGACGCCCACCGCGAACGACGCGCCCGCAGCGCCGAGGCCAAGGCCTGCGAGCATCAGCTCCCAGTGCGTATCGGCGTAGCTGACGAGATAGACGGGAATCGCGGTCACTAGCAGCAGCACCGTCATGACGCTGCGGCCGCCGAAACGATCGGCGAGCATGCCCGCCGGCAGACGCAGCAGCGCGCCGGTCAGAATCGGCGTGCCGATCAGCCAGCCGACGATGCGCTTGTCCCACGCATAGACGCCGCGGTCGACGAGATACGTCACCAGCACGCCGTTCATCGTCCACACGGCGAAGCAGACGGTGAAGGCGAGCGTGCTCGCGGCGAGCGCGCGCCACGCGGGTCCCGGCGGAGTGGCGCTCGATCGTTCCACGGGATCAGGTGTGATAGTGCAGGCTGGCGGAGAGCGCCGGCTCGCGAAGCGGAACAGGCGGCGCGCTTTCGAAGGCGCGGGTGAACACAACGAGGAACAGCCCGGCGGCCGCGACGGCGGGCGCGAGCTCCGGCAGGCCGATGCGCGGATCGCCAGCCACGGCGGACGGCCAGATCATCAGGTAGAGGTCGACCCACCGGCCCGCCACCACGACGATCGCGGCATACGTGAGCACGCGCGAACGCTTTGCGCCTTTCGACAGCAGCACCAGGAACGGCACGACCCAGTTGAGTGCCACGTTCAGATAGAACAGCGGCAGCCATGCGCCCGTCCGCCGCCGCACGTAGTACGCCGCCTCCTCGGGAATGTTGGAGTACCACATCAGCATGTACTGGCTGAACCAGATGTACATCCAGAACGTGCAGAAGGCGAACAGCAGCTTGCCGAGATCGTGCAGGTGCTCGTCCCTCACGAAATCGGCGAGCACGCCAGAGCGCCGCGTCCACAGGACGGCGAGCACGATCATCGCGAGCGCCGACGAGAACAGGCCCGCGAAATTGTAGATGCCGAAGATCGTGCTGTACCAGTGCGGGTCGAGCGACATGATCCAGTCGACGCTCGCCAGCCAGAACGTGAGGCCGAACACGATGACGAAGGCAATCGACAGCTTCACGTTGCGAGCCGCAAGATGCGGTGCGCCGTCGCGATCCTGGGCGCGCGACGTTCTCAGGATCCACGTGGCGAACGCGATCCACAGGCCGATGTAGGCGACGGCGCGGGCGAAGAAGAACGCGGGCGACAGCCACAGACCCTTGAATCCCTCGGGATGAACCGGCTCGGCGAGCCACGGATAGATCGACGACCGCAACAGGAACACGAGGGCGAGCCCGATGGCTCCCAGCGGAATGGCCGCGGCAAACGCTTCCGGCACGCGGCGGAACGCTGCCGGCCACGTGGCGCCGCACGCGTGGCTGATGGCGACGAACAACAGGCCGCCGAGTCCGGCGGACATCACGCCGACGCTCGCGATCAGCACGCCGGCCCACGCTCGTTCCGGCGACTGGACGAGACCGAACACCACGCCGGCAACGCCCGCAAAAGCGAGCGCGCGGCCCGACGATCGAATGCGCTCCGCCGTCATGGCCTGGCACCCCGTTGCAGCTGGCGGATGTGCGCAATCACGTGCCACCGATCCTCTTCGTCGATCTGGCCCGCGTAACTGGCCATGTTCCCCCGGCCGTAGGTGACGATGTCGAATATCTGCGCGTCGTCGAGCGCGATGGCGCGCGGCGCCAGCAACGACGGCGGCGCAGGGAAGCCGCGCGCGACGACGGGCCCGTTACCTTCGCTGCCGCTGCCGTGGCACGGCACGCAGAAGTTTTCGAATACGGCGCCTGCGCGGGCGCTCGCGGCCGGCGGCACATACCCGGCCGGGCGCACGTCGCGCGCGATCGTGCCGTCCGGCGGCGTCCGCAGGACCGGCAGGTTGCCGAGCGCTTCGGCGGCCGCGAAAGATTCGGCCGCCGGCGAATACACCATCTCCGGCAGATAGTCGCGCGATGGTTCGGCGACGTCGCGATTGATCAGGACATTCGCCGCGACGACGGCGGCAAGCACAACGAGCAGTGCAAGGTTGATGCGCTTCATCGCCCCGCTCCGGGCTCGACGCGTTCTTCGACGGCGACGGCGCGATGCGTCTCGAGCAGCGCGCGAATGCGATCCACGCCGGTCACCGCGTTCGCCGGTTCGACGACGAGCGCGAACCGGTCGTCGGTGACGCCTTCCAGCGGACGCTCGACCCTGCGTCCGGGCCGCAGCTTCGCCACCAGCAGGAACGCGCCAACCGTGCCGAGCCCGGCAAAGAGCACCATCACCTCGAACGTGATCGGCACGAACGCCGGCAGCGAATTGTGCGGCTTGCCGCCCACGTTCAGCGGCCAGTCGACGACGGCGGTCCATAGCTCGAACCAGAGCTTGAGGACGGCGCCCAGTGCTCCGGCGACGAAGCACACCCACGACAGCCGCGACGGCGCGAGGCCCATGGCGCGATCGAGGCCGTGCACGGCGTACGGCGAGTAGGCGTCGACGATGCTGAAGCCGGCATGCCGCGCCGCGGCGGCAGCCGCGACGAGGTCGTCGTCGCGATCGAACAGGCCGACGACGAGGTGCCGGCTCATGACGTCACTCCTTCCCGCTCGTGGCGGTCGGCCACCATCGCGGCCTTGATCTCCGCAATCGCAATCACCGGCACGAACCGGCAGAACAGCAGGAACAACGAGAAGAACAGCCCGAAGCTGCCGAGGAGCGTCAGGATCTCGATGATCGTCGGCGTGTAGCCGGACCAGTTCGACGGCAGGAAGTCGCGGTGCAACGACGTGACGATGATGACGAAGCGCTCGAACCACATGCCGACGTTCACCAGCAGCGACAGCACGAAGACGATGCCGAAGCTGTGCCGGATCCGGCGGAACCAGAGGAGCTGCGGCACGACGACGTTGCAGCCGACCATCGTCCAGTAGGCCCAAGCGAACGGTCCGGCCGCGCGGTTCATGAACACGAACTGCTCGTACGGATTGCCGGAGTAGGCCGCGGTGAAGAACTCCGTCAGGTAGGCGAGGCCGACCATGCTGCTCGTGGCGATGACGAGCTTCGACATGACGTCGAGGTGACGGACGGTGATGTAGTCCTGCAGCCGCATCACCGCGCGCGCGACGATCATCAGCGTCAGCACCATCGCCATGCCCGAGAAGATCGCGCCGGCGACGAAGTACGGCGGGAAGATCGTCGCGTGCCAGCCGGGGATCACCGACGTCGCGAAGTCCCAGCTCACGATCGTGTGTACCGAGATGACGAGCGGCGTCGCCAGGCCGGCGAGCAGGAGGTAGACCAGCTCGTAGCGGTGCCACGTGCGGGCCGATCCGCTCCAACCGAGGCTCAGCGTGCCGACGAGCGCACGGCGGATGCCCGGGCGGAGGCGATCGCGGATAGTCGCGAGGTCGGGGATGAGGCCCACATACCAGAACGTCGCCGAGATGACGAAGTAGGTCGAGATGGCAAAGGCGTCCCACGCGAGCGGCGACCGGAAATTGATCCACAGCGATCCGCGATCGTTCGGGTACGGCAGGATCCAGTAGCCGAGCCACGGCCGGCCCATGTGGATGAGCGGGAAGATCCCGGCGCACATCACGGCAAACAGCGTCATCGCCTCCGCCGCGCGGTTCACAGACGTGCGCCACCGCTGCCGCAGCAGGAACAGGACCGCCGAGATGAGCGTGCCGGCATGGCCGATGCCGATCCAGAACACGAAGTTGGTGATGTCGAACGCCCACCCGACGGTGTTGTTCAGCCCCCAGGTGCCGATGCCAACCATCAACTGATAGGTCTCGGCGGCCGCGCCGGCCGCGAGCGCGACCACCGCGGCGACGAACGCGCCCCCCCACAACGCAACCGGGCGACCGTCCAACGGCGCGCACACGTCGGCGGTGACGCGCGCGAGCGATTTGTCGCCCGCGATGAGTGGCGGCGCGGTGGTGACGATCGTCTCAGCCATCGTGACTGGTCTCCCCGTTCGACCCATGCGCCGTGTGCCTGCCCGCCGTAGCGTCAGCGGAGGCAGGCCGCACGATCTTCAGGTAGCTCACCGATGGCTTGACGTTCAGCTCCTCGAGCACCGCGTACGATCGCGGTCCGTGAACCGCGCGTGAGACCGCGGTGTTGGGATCGTTGAGGTCGCCAAACACGATCGCGCGCGCGGCGCAGGACTGCTGGCACGCGGTCTGGATCTCGCCGTCCTCGACGCGGCGTCCCTGCCGCTTCGCTTCGATCTTCCCCTCCTGAATCCGCTGCACGCACATCGTGCACTTCTCCATCACGCCGCGGCTCCGCACCGTGACGTCGGGGTTCAGCATCAGCATCTCGGTTCCCGTGGGCTTCGGGTACGCGAACCAGTTGAAGCGCCGCGCTTTGTACGGGCAGTTGTTCGCGCAGTAGCGCGTGCCGACGCAGCGGTTGTAGACCTGCTGGTTCAGCCCTTCGGCGCTGTGCACCGTCGCGACAACCGGACAGACGGTTTCGCACGGCGCGTGCCCGCAGTGCTGGCAGAACATCGGCTGCTGCGCGATGTGCAGCCCATCGTCATCTTCCGAGTAGTAGCGATCGACGCGGAGCCAGTGCATCTCGCGGTTGCGCCGCACTTCGTCCTTGCCGACGACCGGGATGTTGTTCTCGATCTGGCACGCGACCACGCACGCGCCGCAGCCGGTGCAGGCGTTGAGATCGACCGCCATCCCCCAGCGATAGCCCTTTGCGGCGTGATCGTCGGGCCAGAGGTCCGCGGCCGGGTGGCCGTTGTGCGCGTCCGCGACGGACGCGCCCCAGGCGGCCTCCTGAACGATCGGCCGCCGTTCGCCGCCGCGCGGCGCGAGATGGGCCGGAACCGTGAGCGTGTGGTGATCCTGCGTGCACGCGAGCTCGTGAACGCGTCCGGTCCCCGCGATCCGCGCGTTGGCCACGTGCCGCTGCTGCAGCCCCTCGCGATACGCGAGCAGCGGGACGACGTTCGTTCCCACCCGCCCATTCGGACCGACCGTCGGGCGGCTCTGGAACCAGTGGTGTCCCAGATCCTTGAACCGCTCCGTCACGACGCCGCCGTAGCCCAGCGCGATCGCGATGGTGCGTTCGTGCTGCCCCGGCTGCACGTGAACGGGCAGTTCGACGGCCGTGTTTCCCGCCTCGACGCGCACGACATCGCCTTCGGCGACCTTCAACTGCGTCGCGAGCGCCGGCGCGATCGACGCGTAGTTGTCCCAGACGATCTTGGTGACGGGATCGGGGAGCTCCTGCAGGAGCGGATTCCAGGCGTGCTCGCCGCCCATGATCGCCGGCTTGTGGTACAGCTGCAGATGGATGGCCGCGGCGGACACGTGCGGTCGCTGCATCGGCGGCGCCGCCGGCGCGTTGCCTGCAGGCTGCGGCGCGGGATCGACCTCCACATAGCCGTGGCGCACCGCCTGCGACCAGAACCGCTCGAAGTCCGCTTCGCCGTGCTGCCGCACCAGGATCGCCTCGCGCCACGTGTCGCGGACGATGTCGCGCGCAGCGCGCGGCCGTCCCGTCCAGGCCGCGAGCGACTCGACGAAGGCCCGCGTGTCGCCCAACGGCCGGACGAGCGGCTGGCTGACACCTATCAGTCCTGCCACTGGTTCGGCATCGCCCCAGCTCTCGAGCGGGTGATGATCCGGGCAGATCGCGTGCGCCGCTGCCGTGGTTTCATCGGGTCGCTCCGCGAAACTGACGACGAGCGGCACGCGCGCGAGCGCGCCGGCACCCGGCAGATCGAACAGCGGGTTCGCGTGCCAGACGAAAAGCGCGGCGATCCGTCCGTCCGCCGCCTCGCCGACCAGCCGCTCGACCGCTCGATCGTCTCCACGGCGCTGATGCGACGGCCGCGCGATGTCGATCGTCGAGCCGTAGCTGCCCAGTTTCTGGTTGATCCGGTTGCACAGCACCTGCGCCTGCACGTCCTGCAGCCCGCAGACGACGAGCGCGCGGCCGTGCGCCCGCAGCAGCC
>JBMDXB010000027.1:0-170112 GCA_048594885.1 Vicinamibacterales bacterium | reverse complement strand
CAAGAAGAACGTCGAACTCGATGGCAGGAATCCGACGTTTCTCAACGGCTACGGAGCTTACGGTCTGGCCTACGATGACGCTTTTCCGCGCTTCGATCCTCTGTACCTGGCGTGGCTCGACATGGGCGGCGTCGTCGCGATAGCCCACGTCAGGGGCGGAGGCGAATATGGCGAGGAATGGCACAGGGGCGGTTTCAAGCGGACGAAGCCGAACACCTGGAAGGACTTCATCGCCTGCGCGGAATACCTGATTCGGAAGCGCTACACGTCTCCGGCCTACCTGGCGGGAAGCGGCGGCAGCGCCGGGGGAATTCTGATCGGGCGGGCCATGACCGAACGCCCCGACCTGTTTGCGGCCGCCATACCGTTCGCGGGCCTGCTGGACACGCTTCGGGCCGAGACCGCACCGAACGGCGTTCCGAACATCCCCGAATTTGGAACGGTGAAGGACGTCGATGAGTTCAGGGCGCTCTACGAGATGAGCACCCTCGTCCACATCAAGGACAAGGAAAAATATCCGGCCGTGCTGCTCACCCACGGCGCCAACGATCCGCGTGTCGAACCCTGGCATTCGGCCAAGGCTGCCGCACGGCTCCAGGCAGCCACGGCGAGCGGCAAACCGGTGCTGCTCCGGCTGGACTACGAGACGGGACACGGGGAGGGGACGACGAAACGGCAGCTGCTGGAGGAGTACGCAGACATCCTCTCTTTCATGCTGTGGCAGGTCGGCGCGAAGGAATTCCAGCCCAGGGAGGCGTTCGTCGAGGATCGCGGTGGGCGCTCCAGGTAGCTGGGATGTCACCTCGTTTGCCGGCCTGGTTTGAGGTCAGGGCGTCCAGGCAATGAGTTCCGTTCGGGCCCGCCACCTACCTCTTCGGAATCACGTAGATCTCGTAGTCGTATCCCTGACGGCCGCCGAACCCGCGTGAGGCGTGGAATCGCTGGAGGAAACCCAGGCGCCTGAGCGTGGGGTGTCCGAACCACGGCTCCGGGACGACGACGAGATCGGCGCCGGTGGCGGCAAGCGCGTCGACGCCGCTGTCGAGCGGCACGGTCAGATTCTCGACGCGGCGCACCTCGAACAGCGTCCGCGGCAGCGTCAACCAGCCATTCCCGAGCAGAACAACCGTCCCCGGCGCGACCCTCTCTGCCATCCACCGTTCAACCTGCGTGTGCGTTGGCGTCGTCACGCGCCGGCTGAACGAGACGGCTCCCGCCCATACCGGTGGCCACAGGAAGATGGCGATCAACACCGCCACGGCGGCCTGCGCGAGCAGCCGCGCGCGGCGCGGGAATGCGGGCGCCGCCCGGAACAGCACGCCTGCAACGGCGATCAAGGCCGCGGCGCCGGCGATGCAGACGAACGGCAGCAGCGGATAGACCCAGCGTGGAAACTGCGAGGGCCGCTGCGTCATCAGCCACATGTAAAGCACCGGAAAGGTGATGAAGATCCACATCCCCGCACGGCGCGTTGTCAGCGCGTAGATGATGAACCCCGCGGCGAGCAGGAGTAAAGGCCAGCCAACACCGAATCGACTGAGGATGGCGACGTGGAATGCCGCCGGGTTGTCGGTCGCGGCATAGTGGGTACGGCCGGTGATCGCGATCTGATCGGCAAGCTGCCGCAGGAACGTCGGGAAGTCGCTCCACACGAAGTGATTCGAGATCGCGACGGCAAGCACGAACGCGGCGAATGCGACGAGCGCTCGCCGCAAGCGTTCTCGCGCGGTGCCTTCGGCGATCGCGGCAATCAGCACCGGGACGATCACGAACACACTCGAGTACTTGATACCGGTCGCAATCCCGGCGAGCGCACCCGCCGTTACGGCCCAACCAATTCGCCGCGTAGAGTGAAGCACGAGCGCGGTGAGCACGGTCGCGACAACGGCGAGCACCATGCCCGCGTCGTTTCGCACGAGCGTCGTCACTTCAATTGACAGCGGCGCGATGGCGATCAGCGCGGCGGCAAGCAGCCCTGCCGCCGGACCTGACACGCGCCGGCCGAGCAGGCCCGTCATGGCGACGGTCGCGCCCGCGACCCAGATGTTTGCGGCGCGCGCGGCCTGCGCGAACAGTTCGACCGGCAGGGTGTCCGGCGCAAGCACGGCGCCGGCGCTGAGGCGCATGAAGTACTTGATGAACGACGCGGCGGCCAGCAGCCAGAACACCACGCCCGGATAATGCTCGACGGTTCTGTGATCGAGCTCGCCGGTCGTGAAGTAATGTCTGACGTTGGCTGCGAGCCGATGCTCATCGATGTCGAGCGGCACGTGGCCGAGATCGGCCGCATAGCCGGGGAACCGCACCATGAACGCGAGCACGACGATCGCGGCGAGGACGAGGCCGAATCGATGACGCTCGAGGATTTCCCGCCAGTCGCGGAGACGAGTCGTCCATCTTGTGGCAGCCGCCACATGAACGGCGAGCAGCAGCAGCGCCAGCGAGCCGGCCGACGGCAGCCACGACTGTCCGGCTCCGCCGAGTCGCACGACGAACAGCGTCGCGGCGACGGCGATGAGGATGGGAAACACGGCGAAAGATGATACTGCCTCCTGACGCCAGCGCCTCGTGGCTCGCAGCCCTCGACGAGCGGCACCTCGCCGATCTCACGCCGCCGGAGGTTGCCCGCGCACTGCGTGCGCTCTCGTCGTGCTACGTCGAGCGGCGCGGCAAACTCGCGTCAGGCGGCGCGCTCGACAGCGCAGGCAAGCGCGCGGCATTTGCGCTCTTCTACGCGCCTGTCCACTTCTTCGTCACGCAGGCGATCGTTGCCGCGCTGCCGGAACCCGCGAAAGGGCTTCGTCAGGTGATCGACCTCGGATGCGGAACCGGATCCGCTGGCGCGGCGTGGGCGCTGGCCTCGCCCGGCTGCCGCGTGACGGGCTTCGACCGGAACCCGTGGACCGTGGCCGAGGCGAACTGGACATATCGTCAACTCGGGATTGACGGCCACGCGGCGCAGCGCGACATCTCGCGTGCGACCGTCCGCGCCACGCCCGGCACGGGAGTCCTTGCGGCGTATACCGTCAACGAGCTGCCTGACGACATGCGCGGCGATCTGCTCCAGCGCCTGCTCGGCGCGCACAGCCACGGCGCGCGCGTGCTCGTCATCGAGCCGATCGCGCGACGCATGGCCAGGTGGTGGGACGAGTGGCGGCCGTCATTCGAGGAATCGGGCGGCCGCGCCGACGAGTGGCGGTTTCCCACGCGGCTCCCGCCCCGGCAGCTCGCACTTGCGAAGGCCGCCGGACTCGATCCCCGGGAGCTGGCCGCGCGCAGTTTGTTCCTGCCCGCCTGACCCGCAGGCCGGCACATCATCCAGGCAAGAGTCTGACGGCGCATTCCTGCACGCCGTGCCCCTTCACAGCGGTGACTTCCAGCTCCAGCCGTCCATAGCGGACGACGTCGCCTACTGCCGGCGGCCGACCGAGCAGCGTGAGGATGAGACCACTCAGGCTGTCGACGTCCTGATGCTCGAGATCGAGGTCGAACTCCTGTCCCAGCTCGTCGATCCGCATGGTGCCCGGCGCGCGCAGCCGACCCGCAGCGTCGGTGTACATCGCCGGTGACGTTGCCGGACCCTCCTCGATCTCGCCGACGACCTCCTCGAACAGATCCTCGAGCGTGACAATGCCGGACGTTCCGCCGTGCTCGTCGATGACGAGCACCATCTGCGTGTTCTCGCTGCGCATCATCTTCAGCACGGCGTCGAGCGGCGCAGTTTCCGGAACGATCGGTAAGGGCCGCGCGTGGTCATCGCGGATCGTCTCGTTCGTCAGCAGTACGCGCAGGACTTCCTTGACGTGAATCACCCCGACGATGCGATCGAGATCGCCCTGATACACCGGATAGCGAGTGTGCGGCGAATGCGGCAGCATCGCCCGCAATTCGTCCGGTGTCGCGCCGACTTCGATCCCGGCGACGCGCACGCGCGGCACCATCACCTGCCCGGCGGTGAGGTCGCCGAACTCGAACAGCTCCTGCAACATGCGCCCGGACTCCGCGCGCAGCGCGCCCAGCTCCTCGCTCTCCTGGACGATGAGCTGCAGCTCCTCCGGCGTGTAGTAGCGCTCCGCGTGCAGCGGCTGGCGATCGATGCCGACGGCTCGGAGCACGAGGTTGCCCAGCCCATTCAGCGCGAAAACGATCGGGAACAGAATGTTCTTCGTCCACAGCATCGGCGGCGTGATCCACAGCGCCATCTGCTCGGCGCGCTGCAGCGCCAGTGACTTCGGCACCATCTCGCCGACGACGATGTGGAAGTAGGTGAGGATGCCGACGGCGACGACGCTCGCGAACGCATGTGACGCGAGCCACGCCGGCGCGCCGCTGGTGCCGAGCATGTGGAAGACGGACTCGGCGAGAACGTGCTCGCCGTACATGCCGAGGCCCAGGCTGGCGACCGTGATGCCGAGCTGCGCCGTCGCGATGTAGCGATCCTGCCGCCGCTGATCCCGCAGCACGCTCTGCACCAGCCGCGCCAGCCTGTTGCCGGCCGCCGCGCGGGCGTCGATCGCCGCTCGCGGCGCGCCGACGATCGCGAACTCCGCGGCGACGAACAGCCCATTGAGGATGATCAGCGCCGTGATGATGAGAAACGCGATCATTGCCCGTCCTCGGCGCCCGGCCGCGGCTGCGCGCGAGGCGCCCGCGTCTGCGATACCTTGAACTCGTCGCCGACGCCGCCGAGCAGCTCCGACAGCACGTCTTCGAGGGTAATGAGCCCGACGATGCTGCCCGTAGGATCGGTCACGAGCGCCTGATGGCTGCGCTTCTCGCGCAGGAACGCGAGCAGCCGGTCGGCGGGCATCGTGTCGGGCACCCGCACGACCGGCCGCAACAGCGGGACCACCGACGTCCATTGCTCCGTCTCGGCCCAGCGCACCGTCAGATCGCGCGTGCGCAGGATCCCGACGACGTTGTCCAGCGATCCGCGATACACGGGAAGCCTGCTGTACGGGCTCGCGGCGACGAACCGCAGGACGTCCCGGAACGGCATCGACGCGTCGATCGCCGACAGCCGCGCCCGCGGCACCATCAGCTGTCGTGCGGTCCGAAGTCCGAGGCGGAGCGCGCGATGCAGGCGCACCTGTTCCTCGGGCTCGAGCAGGCCGCCGTCGCGGCTCTCCGCGATCAGCAGCTCGATCTCGTCCGGCGAGTGCACGTGACGATGGCCTGTCGATTGCGCCCCCAGCAACTTGAGGAGGAGCACGCCGCTGCCGTTCAGCATGTCAATCGATCGCGAGAAGAGCTTCAGCGACCACTGCATCGGCAGAACGGTGAAGATGGCGGTCCGCGTCGGATCGCGCAGCGCGATCGACTTCGGCACGAGCTCGCCGAGAATCATCGCGAGGAACGTCAGGACGAGCAGGACGGTGATGGCAGCCGTCGATTCGGCGGTCTGCGCGTCGAATGCGGCAAACCGCTCGAGCAGCGGCGCCACGCGCGGCGCCAGCGTGGCTTGCCCGTAGGCGCCGAGAATCAGGCTGGAAAGCGTGATGCCGATCTGCGAGACGGCGATGTAGCGGTCGAGCTCACGCGGATCGTCGACGACGGGGAGGATCCGGGCCGCCAGCGGATGGCCGTCCTCGGCCAGCCTCCGCAGCCGGCTGCGGCGGGCGCCCACGGCGGCAAATTCCGCCGCCACGTATAACGCCGTCAGCAGAATGAGCAGGACGATGACCGCCCCGGCCAGCAGCATTCTGTCCGATCGTAACAGCGGAAGGGGTCAGGTCTTGAATCTTGAAAAATGTGTCAATTCAAGACCTGACCCCTATTCGGAGCGCAGGGCGATCACTGGATCCACCCGCGTTGCGCGGCGGCCGGGGACGTAGGCGGCCAGCACGGCAACGGCGGCGAGGATCAGCGAAACGACGACGAAAGTCAGCGGATCGGCCGCGCGAGTGTCGAAGAGCAGCCCTTCCATGAGCCGGGTCAGCCCGAAGGCGCCGGCGGCGCCGATTGCGACACCGACGAATGTCAGGAGGAGAGCCTGACCGACGACCAATCGCAGAACGTTGCCGCGCTGCGCGCCGAGCGCGAGGCGGATGCCGATCTCCTGCGTCCGCTGCGTCACGCTGTAGGCGATGACGCCGTAGATGCCGACGGCTGCGAGCAGCAGCGCCACTCCCGCGAAGATCGCCAGCAACATCATCGTCACCCGCCGCTGGGCGACCGAGGCAGACACGACGTCGTCCATGGTCCGAACGTCGGCGACGGCGAGCTGCGGATCGAGCTCGCGGACGATGGCGGTGACGGATCGACCAACAGAAGCGGCGTCGAGCGCTGAATTCACCGTCAGCGTCATCGACGGATACGCGAACCGCGCGTACGGCCAGTAGATCGTCGCCCGCGGCTCGACTTCGAGATTGTGCCGGACGTCGCCGACGACGCCGATGATCTCGTCTTCGCGAGGGTCGTTCCAGTTGACGCGAATGCGCTTGCCGATCGGATCTTCGCCGGGGAAGTATTGCGTCGCGAGCTTCTCGTTGATGACGATGCGTCCACCGGCGTCCGCGGCGTCGTGCTCGACGAACAGACGGCCGCGCACGAGCGGCACGCCAAGCGTCTCGAGGTACTTGTGTGCGAAGACGCGAACGTCACATACGGGTGCACCGGCGCCAGGGGGCGGGGCGGGCCTCCCGATGACCTCGAACCGGGTCGCCGCGCCGAGACCGGTGAGCGGCAGGAAGCTGACCCCGCCGGACGTCCGCACGCCTGGCAACGTATCGATGCGCTCGAAGAGCCGCTGGTAGAACTGCACGCGCTGCGCGGTCTCGCCGTACCGCGACATCGGCAGCGACACGCGCATCGTCACCGTGCGTTCGGTATCGAAGCCGCGATCGACGGCAAGGAGTCTGCCGAAGCTGCGAACGAGCAACCCGGCGCCGGCGAGCAGCACGAGCGCCACCGCGATCTCGATGACGACGAAGGCGTTCCGCGCCCGCGCGCCGCGGCCGGTGCCGGTGCGTCCGCCCTCCTTGAGCGGCGACTGCAGGTTCGTCCCCGACGCGGTCAGTGCCGGCGCCAGCCCGAAGACGATGCCGCTGACGATCGTGGCCGCGAGGGTGTAGCCGAGCACCGGCAGATCGATATCCACCGTGTCGAGCCGCTGAATGGGCAAGCGGTCGGCAACGCCGAGGCGAACGAGATGCAGCGCCCACCACGCGAGCGCGAGACCGGCGGCGCCTCCGGCAACCGCAAGGACGGCGCTTTCAGCGAGCATCTGCCGGAGGAGACGTCCGCGGCCGGCACCGAGCGCCGCGCGCACCGCGAGCTCGCGTTGGCGCGACGTTGCGCGCGCGAGCAGCAGATTCGCGACATTCGCACAAGCGATCATTAACACGAACGCAACGGCGCCGAGCAGCACGAGCAGCGCCGGCCGGACGTCACCCGTGAGCTGCTCCCGGAGGGGCACGACGCGCGCCGTCCAGCCGGTGTTGAAGTCAGGGAACATTCGCGTCAACTCGGCGTGCACCCGCGTCATTTCGCGCTGTGCGGATTCGACGGACGTGTTCGGCTCGAGCCGTCCAACGACCGTCAGGCTGCGTCCTCGCGGTGTACGCGCCGACGCGGGAAGGCCGACCGGTGTCCACACGTCCACGGTGCGATCGAGAAACGAGAAGCCCGGTGGCATCACGCCGACGACCGTGTTCGGCAGGCCTTGCAGGGTGATTGAACGCTGGATGATGGACGGGTCGCCGTTGAAGCGACGCCTCCACAGGCGATCACTGATCACGACGACACGGCTGCCCGGCTGATTCTCCTCGGACGTGAACACGCGGCCGAGGGCCGGCTGGACCTGCAGGATCGGGAAGAAGCCCGTGGTGACGAGCTGCGCCCGCAGCTCCTCGGGCTCGCCGCCGGCCGTCAATGTCATCGGCAGCGTCATGCTGACGGCGGCGAGATCCTCGAAGGCGCCGTTCATCTCGCGCCAGTGAATGAAATTGCCCGGTGAGACCACGTTCGACCGGTTGTCGCGCGGGATGTTGTGCTCCCACACGATGGCGAGGCGATCGGCGTCCGGATAGGGGAGCGGCTGGATGAGCAGCGCGTTGATGACGCTGAACATCGCCGTGTTCGCGCCGATGCCGATGGCGAGCGCGGCGACGGCGACAGCGGAGAAACCGGGAGCGCGCCGCAGGAGGCGCACGCCGTGACGGAGGTCGTGAAGGAGCGCGTGCATCGTTCAGCGGGCGAGTTCCACGAGCGCGAACGCGGCGACCTTCCTCACGTCCGCGCTGGGATCCTTGAGCGCGGCGGTCAGCGCATCAATCGCGCGCGGATCGCCGAGCTGTCCCAGTGCGAAGGCCGCCTGTGTACGCACGTCCGCATCCTTGTCCTTCAGCGCGGCGAGCAGCGGTTCGAATGCGCGCTTGTCGCGCATCTGGCCGAGGCCGAACGCCGCCTGCTTCCGAACGTCGGCCGCCGCATCCGACAGCGCCTGCACGAGCGGCTGAAATATGGCGGGATCCCGGAGTTCAACGAGCGATGCCAGCACGGTTGCGCGCACGTCGGCGTCGGTGTCCTTCAGCGCGGCTGTCAGCGCGGCGATGACCTTCGGGTCCGCAGGCTTCCGCTCCCGTTCGAAGACCAGCTTCGCGTGCAGACTTGGATTCCAGCGCGGTGTCGGGTCGACGATCACAGCGGCCTGCTCGACTCCGCCGACGACGCCGCCCTGGATCGCTCCCGGAGTGCCGCCGGGCACACCCCCACGGACGCCTCCGGGGATTCCACCGGGAACACCAGCGAGAGCGCCGCTGCTGGATTGACGCGCATCAGGTGCCGGTGCCGCTTGACGCGGCTGCGAAGACTGCGGTGTGGCCGCCGCGCCCGGGGCCTCGTAGGCCCAAGGCTGCATCGATGCCAGAGGCACCAGCGCGATGGCGAACAACACGCTGATGGCGATCGTGCGGAATCGTCCCGCGCCGGAGCGCGGCATGGTCGTGTCGAGAATAGCCATGAGTCTTCCCTCGAGTTGAGAAGGGTGAGCCATTGCGAGCGTGGCGCCGGCGAGGAGTGATGGAAACCGGCTGCCGTTGGTCACGCGCGCGAGGTCGAGCAACAGGTTCGCGTAATCGCTGCCGCACGTGCCCGCAGCGAGAACCAGATCGTCGCAGGCATGTTCGCGCTCCGCTCGCAGCCGCTTCGCCGCGAGCCACGCGAGCGGGTGAAACCAGTAGACGGCGCAGGCGACCTGCGCGATCACGTGGATCAGGCAATCGCGCCGCTTGACGTGTGCCAGTTCGTGCAGGATCACGACGCGAACGCGATCCACCGGCCAGGCATCCGCCTCCGCCGGCATGACGACCGTCGCGCTCGTGAGGCCCCACGTCATCGGCATCCTCGCTCGCGTGCTGCGGCGGAAGCGCACACGCGCCGCGATGCCGAGATGAGACACGAGCTCGCGCGCGCGCGGCAGCCACGGCGCATTGGCGGCGTCTTCGGTGCGGCGTGACAGCAGGGACACCGCAGCAAGACCGAGCACGAGACGTCCGGCGACGGCGAGAACTCCGGCGCTCCAGAGGACTGCGAGCAGCGCCGGCCACGACGGAAGGAGCGCACCCGTCACCAGCGCGACCGCATTCTCCAGCGCGGGAGACGCGGTACGCGGAGAGGGAGCAAGGTCGAATGCAGCCGCCGCCGACGGCGCCGAGCGGAGCGCGACTTGCGAACCCACAGCCGGCTCGTCGGGGCTGACGGTGACCAGCGCGAGTTGCCAGCGCGGAAGCAGCAGCGAGACGGCTGGCAGCAGCAGCACGCTCAGAAGCGCCACGGTCCAGACCACGTGGCGCGACGCGGCAGGCGCTCGCCGCATGAGTGTGGACACGGCTGCGGCTGCCGCCAGCAGCACGGTCGCCTTGACGACGAGGTCTGCTGTCTCCAGCATCGTCACGCCCCCGCCCCCCGAGCGCGCTCGATCAGTCGCGCGAGGCGATCGAGCTCCGCTTCGGACAGCTTCGTCGACGGCTCGTCCAGCAACGCCGAAATGGCCTGCTCCGCCGACCCGTCGAAGAACGTCTGCAGCACGTGCCGCAGCGCCGACCGCTTCGCTTTGTCTCTTCCGACGGTGGGGAGGTAGACGTAGCGCGCCCCGTCCTGCTCGTGGCGGACGTGCCCCTTTTCTTCGAGAATTCTCAGCATTGCCCGGACCGCCGAGTAGCTCGGCGGATCCGGCAACGCGGCCAGGATTTCAGCGGCGGTCGCGCGCCCGCCGGCGTAGAGGCTCTCCATGATCTGCCGCTCGCGGCGGCTGAGGTCGAGCGGAGGTTTCCGGCCCATATCGGCTCCGTGAGGGTTAGACGTCGCGCCACGGAAAAGGATGCTAAGAAAATAGCATAAGGCTAAAAATTTAGCACTTTCCTCTGCGACGGGTCCGGGCGGCCATCGCGTACACTGGCCGGATGACAAGAAGGGGGAGGGCCAGCTCATGCTTGTGAAGGTGGGCCAGCACGCGGACCACGGATTCGACACGCCGCTCGGGCTGCTCAGCGACTGCCACCGGCGAATCGAGCAGTTCCTGTCCGTGCTCGCGACCATCAGCGAGGTCCGCTGCGGCGCGGCGCTGACGGCGCCGGATCGACAGGCGCTCGAAGGTGCGCTGCGGTACTTCGACACGGCCGCGAAGCGCCATGCGGCCGACGAGGAGGAAAGCCTGTTTCCGCGGCTCCGCGCGACCGGCCATCCGCAGGCGAAGGCCGCCTGTGAAACGCTCGATCGCCTGGAAGCCGACCATCGAACCGCTCAGGAGCATCACGACGCCGTTCACGCGCTGGGAACGCGCTGGCTGTCGGAAGGGATTCTGTCCGCGGGCGATGCGCGCCGGCTTGGCGAGCACGTCGCTGAACTGAAGCGTCTCTACACCGAGCACATCGCGATCGAGGACCGCGATCTGTTTCCCGCCGCAGGCCGCGTGCTGAGCCGCGCGGAGCTCGAAGCGGTCGGCCGCGAGATGGCCGAGCGGCGCGGCGTGCCGTTCCAGCCGCCGGCCGGATTCGACGAATAGGACGGCGACGCTACCGCGCTGCCGGCGACGCGCTCGACCGGCCGCGCGGTTTGCCGACGGCAATCAGGCTCGATGAGGTGCGCACGTACATGACGCCCTGGGACAGCGCCGGCGTCGCCATCAGCAGCTCGCCCATCGAGTTGGTCGCGATCTGACGAAACTCCCGTCCCGCCGCGACGACCGTGATGTCGCCGTCCTCGTTCGATAGATAGATGCGGCCGTCGGCAGCCACCGGCGACGCGCTGTAACCGCTGCCGATCTGCGTGAGGCGTTGACGGTAGATCTCTTCGCCCGTCTTCAGGTCGTACGCGTCGAAGACGCCGTTGTTCGCGAGCACGTAGAGGATGCCGTTGTAAGCGAGCGGCGTCGGCATGTATGGACCGCGGCCGGTCTTGCTCCACACGACCGCGTCGCTGCCTGACGCGCCAGACGCGAGCGTGATATCGCCGCGCGCCGACGGCCGGATCGCGAAGATCGGACGTTCCGGTGCGCGCCCGCTGCTCACAACGATCAGCCCGTCGCCGAGGATGGGCGTCGGCGCGGTGATCTTCGAGCTGCCGCCAAGCTTCCACAGCTCCGCGCCGGTGCGCGGATCGTAGCCGCGGATGAACTTCGATGCGTTCGTCACGAGCTGCGGTCCCGCAGGCGTGTCGACGACGGTTGGCGTTCCCCACGATGGCAGCTCGTCGCGCTCCGTCTTCCACACCGTCTTGCCCGTGCGCGCGTCGAGCGCGAGCAGGAACGAGTCAGCCTGCGTGTCGCACTGCACGATCACCAGATCGTTCCAGACGATCGGCGAGCTGGCCGGCCCCCACTCGTACGACGGGATGTCGTACGCGCCCATGTTCACGCTGCCGATGTCGACCTTCCACAACTGGTTGCCGTTGACGTCGAACGCGTGCACGCCCTGAGAGCCGAACCACGCGACGACGATGCGGCCGTCGGTGGCGGGTGAGGCGCTCGCATACGTCGATTTGATGTGCCGCTTGTTGCGCGGCTCTCCCTGCGCGGCGACACGCTCCCACACGATCTTGCCGGTCCGCTTGTCGATCGCGTACAGCATCCAGCGATGCGGCGACAGGTCGTCGGAGGCATCGCCGTCGCCGTACAGCCCGGGCTTGAACGTCGCGCTCCCTTTGCTGCTGATCGCCGTCGTCACGAAGATGCGATCGCCCCAGACGACGGGACTCGAGTGGGCCAGACCGGGAATCGGAACGCGCCAGAGGATGTTCTCGTTCGACGCGCCGCCCCACTTCTCCGGAAGCTCCTGACTTTCGGCGATGCCCGACGCCTTCACGCCACGGAACGACGGCCAGCTTCCCGTCGCAGGCGCCGGACGAGGCAGCGGCCTCGGTCGATCCGGTCCGGTGCGAACGATGCGCCGCTCCGGCACGATGACCGCTTCCGCCTCGGGGCGCCACTCGCTGCGATCGAGCATCATGCGACGAGGGGTGCAGCCGTCGGCGACCAGCGACAACAGCACATGCGTGCCCTCGAAGCGCACGCGGTAGCGGCCCGGCTCCGCGCACGGCGGCGGCCCGCCGCTGGTCGCGACCGTCAATTCGTCGCCCTGAAGCTTCCATGTGCCCGCGAGCGTCGGCCAACCCTGTCCTTCCACGCGCAGCGCGCCGTCGGCGCCAAAGCGGGCAGTCAGCGCGCCGTATCGCAACGGCGTGGAGGGGATCGCGACCGCCGCCTGCTGCGCCCGAGTGGCGTCAGCGGCCACCGACATCATCGCGATCGCGAGAACGGCAAGATTCATGGGCAGGGTCATGGGGCGAATGCTAACACGCCCCCGATTGCCGGAAATCCGTCATCGCGCACGCGCGCGCCGCCGTTTCTTGCCCTCCGGTGACGGGTCAGCAAGTTGCATTTCACACATTCTTCGTCGTTGGCCCTTGGAAGTTGGTCCTTGGAAGTTGGTCCTTGGAAGTTGGTCCTTGGAAGTTGGCCTTTGGAACTTGGTCTTTGGCAGTTGGCCTTTGGCAGTTGCCTAGGTTGGCCCTTGGAAGTTGGCCCTTGGGAGTTGACAAGCATCAGGTGAAGGGGCGGATCGCGAGGATCTCGCGCAGCGCCGTGCACGACGGTCCCGGCGTGCGGACCGTGGTGTTCTTCAAGGGCTGTCCGCTGCGTTGCCAGTGGTGCCACAGCCCGGAGACGCAGGCGCTCGACCCTGAGATCCTGCTGCTGAACGATCGGTGCATTGCGTGCGCCTCGTGCGTCGAGGGCTGCAAGCGGTCAGCGGCACGTCTTGGGCCGAGCGGCCCGTCGATCGATCGCAGCCGCTGCGCGCGTTGCGGCGAGTGTGTCGAGCTGTGTCCGTCGGGCGCCCGGGAGCTGCAGGGCGAGTTGATGGACGTCGAGGAGGTGATGGCCGCCATCAGGCGCGACGTGCCGTTCTATGACGCGTCGGGCGGAGGCGTCACGTTTTCCGGCGGCGAGCCGCTGATGCAGCCGACGTTTCTCGCGGCGCTGCTCGAGCGCTGCCGCCGCGAACGGATCGGCGCTGCCATCGAGACGTGCGGCCACGCGAACCGCCACGCGGTGCTGCGCGCGATGAAGCACGCGCCGCTGTTTCTCTACGACGTGAAGCTGGCCGACGATACGCGTCATCGCGCCGTTACGGGCGCGTCGAACGCGCTGATTCTCGCCAATCTTCGGGAGCTTGCGGCGCGCGGCGCCGGCATCGTCATCCGCCTTCCGCTGGTGCCCGGCGTCACCGATGACGAGGACAACGTGCGGGGCATCGCGACCCTGGCGGCGTCCGCCGGCGTCAGCCGCATCGACGTGCTGCCATATCACCGCGCAGGTGTCGCGAAGTACGCGCGTCTGGGCAGGCCGTACGCGCTCGACGGTATGCCAGCCGCAGACACAGAGAGCGTCGAGTGGGCGGCCGCGCTGCTGCGCGGCCTGGGCCTCGACGCGAGAGTCGGAGGAACGTCATGAACGCCAGGGTCGCCATGCTGCGCGAGCACAGCCTCGCGACGATGCCGTCGATCTCCGCCGAGCGGGCGCTGCTCGTGACGGAGGCGCAGGAACGCTACGGAGCGCTGTCGCCGCCGATGCTGCGGGCGATGACGTTCAAGCACCTGATGGAGCGGAAGACGATCTCCATCGGTGACGGCGAGCTGATCGTCGGCGAGCGCGGCCCTGCCCCGAAGATGACGCCGACGTTTCCCGAGCTGTGCTGCCACACGCTGCAGGACCTCGACGTCCTGCACTCGCGCGAGAAGATCTCCTACCGCGTGTGCGACGACGTCCGAGCCGCGTATCGCGATCGCATCATCCCGTTCTGGCAGGGACGCTCGATGCGCGACGCGTTGTTCGCGCAGATGACGCCGGAGTGGCTGGCGGCGTACGAGGCGGGCTTCTTCACCGAGTTCATGGAGCAGCGCGCGCCGGGACACACCGTGCTCGACGGCCGCATCTACCGGCGCGGTATGCGCCAGGTGATCGACGACGTCGACGGCGCGTTGGCGGCGCTCGATTACCTCGCGGACCCGCACGCCTACGATCGGCAGGAGGAACTGCGCGCGATGCGCCTCTGCGCCGAGGCGATCGTCACGTTCGCCGAGCGTCACGCGCAGGCGGCGCTCGCGCTGGCAGCGGTCGAGCCGAGCGATGCGCGGCGGGCGGAGCTCGAACGCATCGCCGACGTGTGCACGCGTGTTCCCGCCGAAGCGCCGCGCGACTTCCACGAGGCGCTGCAGGCGTACTGGTTCGTGCACCTCGGCGTCGTCACCGAGCTGAACACGTGGGACAGCTTCAATCCCGGGCACATCGATCAGCACCTGTACCCGTTCTATCGCGACGGGCTGCGCGACGGCAGCCTCACTGAGGATGCCGCGCGCGAGCTGCTGCAGTGCTTCTGGATCAAGTTCAACAACCAGCCGGCGCCGCCCAAGGTCGGCGTCACGGCGGCGGAGAGCGGCACCTACACCGATTTCGCGAACATCAACACCGGCGGACTGCTCGCCGACGGCAGCGACGGCGTCAACGACCTCACGTATCTCGTCCTCGACGTCATCGACGAGATGCGCCTGCTCCAGCCGTCGTCCAATATCCAGCTCAGTCGCAGGAGTCCGGATCGCTTCCTGAAGCGCGCGCTCGAGATCGTGAGAAAAGGCTGGGGCCAACCGTCGATCTTCAACGCCGATGTCGTCGTCGAGGAGCTGCTGCGGCAGGGGAAGTCGCTTGCCGATGCGCGTGCGGGCGGCACGAGCGGCTGCGTGGAGACGGGCGCGTTCGGCAAGGAAGCCTACATTCTGACCGGATACTTCAATCTGCCGAAGGTGCTCGAGGAGACGCTGCGCGACCCGGACGTCGCGGCGCTCGAGTCCTTCGACGCGCTCTTCGACGTGTTCCGATCGACGCTTCGGCGTGCGGTCGACGTGAAGGCTCGAGGCACCAACGTCATCGAGCGGCTCTACGGGACGCGCATGCCGGCGCCGTTCCTCTCATTGCTGGTGGACGACTGCATCGCCAAGGGGCGCGACTACAACGACGGCGGCGCGCGCTATGACACGACGTACATCATGCCGGTCGGCATCGGCACGCTGACCGACAGCCTCTCGGCGATCCGCGAGCACGTCTTCGAGCGGCGTACGGTATCGCTCGCGGGCCTGCGAGAGGCGCTCGCACGGAACTTCGAAGGCGACGAGCCGCTGCGGCAGCGCCTCTGGAACCGCACGCCGCGGTACGGCAATGACGACGCGAGAGCGGACGGCATGCTGCAGGCGGTGTTCGATGCCGTGTACGACGCCGTCGAGGGACGTCCGAACACGCGCGGCGGCGAGTTCCACGTGAATTACCTGTCGACGACATGCCACGTGTACTTTGGATCGAAAGTGGGCGCGACGCCGGACGGGCGCCGTGCGTTCGAGCCGGTCTCGGAAGGCATCTCTCCCGTCCAGGGCGCCGATCGCCAGGGACCGACGGCCGTCATCCGGTCGGCCGCGGCGCTCGACCACGCGCGTACCGGCGGCACGCTGCTGAACCAGAAGTTCGCGCCCGACGCGCTGCAGACGTCGGCGGATCTCGACAAGCTCGCCGCCTTCGTGCGCACCTACTTCGCCCTCGGCGGCCACCACATCCAGTTCAACGTCGTCACCGCCGACACGCTGCGAGCCGCGCAGGCGGAGCCGGAGAAGCATCGCGACCTGATCGTCCGCGTGGCGGGATACAGCGACTATTTCTGCGATCTGACGCGCGCGCTGCAGGACGAGATCATCAGCCGCACCGAGCACCAGGCGGTGTAAGCTGACGCGGTCTTTGGCCTTTGGCCGTTGGCCTGTGGGAGTTGACTGCGTCAGTTCCTGGGAGGTCCGATGTCGCGACGACAGTTCGTTCAAACCCTCGTGGGCGGAGCCGGCCTGACCGGCCTCGCAGGCCTGACCCCGTTCGCGGATGCGCAGGCGCAGGCGCCCGCCGCCGACGGCTTCGACTGGATGCCGCCGTACGCGCGCGTACAGCGCTATCGATCGCTGAAGCAATCCAGCCACGACACGACGGGTGGGAACGCCGACCGGTGGCTGCTCAAGGGCGGCCAGGAGAAGGAGATCTTCAACGCCGCCGGCGCCGGCGTGATCTCGCACATCTGGTTCACGATTTCCGCGCAGAGCCCGCTGCATTTGAAGGAGCTGGTGCTCCGCGCCTACTGGGACGGCCTGCAGAAGCCGAGCGTGGAGACGCCGATCGGCGACTTCTTCGGCCTGAATCTCGGCGACTACGTCATCTACGAAAGCCAGTACCTCGCGTGCTCGCCGGGGCAGTCGCTGAACTGCTACTTCGCGATGCCCTACCGCAAGGGCGCGCGGATGACGGTGACGAACGAGGGCACGCGTGACGTCGGCGCGTTCTACTCCAACATCGACTACATCGAAACGCCCTCGCTGCCGGCGGACGCCGCCTACTTTCACGCGCACTACCGGCAGGCGGTGCCGAACGCCGCGCAGAAGCTGCCGGAAAGCAAGAACCCCGACGGTGCGACCAACTACGTCTATTGCGAGACGCGCGGCCGCGGCCACCTGATGGGCGCAACGCTCGGCGTGATTCAGAACGCTGAAGGCTGGATGGGCGAAGGCGACGACATGATCTTCGTTGACGACTCGTCGAAGCCGCTCATCATCGGCACCGGCTCGGAGGACTACTTCCTCGGGAGCTGGAACTTCGGCGGGCGTATCAACGCGAGAGCGTTCTCGCACCATCAGTACGGCGCGCCGCTCATTCAAAGTCCCGAGCGCGTCGGCGGTCGCTATTGCTGCTACCGCTTCCACGGCGACAACCCGGTCACGTTCTCGAAGTCGCTGAAGCACACGATGGAGCACGGCCACGCAAACGATCGCGGCGACAACTTTTACTCGTGCGCCTACTGGTATCAGGATCGCCCGTTCACCGATTTCCCGGCGCTGCCGCCGGTCGCGCAGCGCATTCCCAGTGGGGTCAGGTCTTGAATCATCACTTTCTTCCGGGCGCACGCCCTAAAAGTGATAATTCAAGACCTGACCCCAAGGCGCTCGCCGCCGTTGCGTGCCTTCTCTGGGCGACCGCCGCTGGCGCGCAGCCCGCGATGGAGAGGCTCGGACGCGGCGTCGTCGCCGTGCGTTCGAGCGAAGCGTCCGTCTACGTCGGGTGGCGGCTCCTTGCGACCGATCCGGCGAACGTCGCATTCAATCTCTATCGCACCGCCCGCGGCGCAAAGCCTGAGCGGCTGAACCAGGCTCCGCTCACGAAGACGACGGACTTCGTCGACACGACCGCCGATCTTCGCGTCGAGAACACCTACGAAGTTCGCGCCGTCACCGGCGGAAAGGAGCAGCCGGCGGGCGACACGTTCCGGCTCGCTGACAACGCACCTGTCCAGCCGTTCCTCACCGTGCCGCTGCAGCGGCCCGCAGGGGGAAAGGTGCCCGGTCCGGCGGGCGCGCCGATGGACTATACCTACAGCCCGAACGACGCGAGCGCCGCGGATCTCGACGGCGACGGCGAGTACGAGATCGTCCTGAAGTGGGATCCCTCGAACTCGCGCGACACGGCGTCGAACGGCGTCACGGGCAACGTGCTGCTCGATGCCTACGAGCTGGATGGCACCCGGCTGTGGCGCATCGATCTCGGTCGCAACATCAGAGCCGGCGCGCACTACACGCAGTTCATCGTCTTCGATCTGGACGGCGACGGCCGCGCGGAACTGGCATGCAAGACGGCCGATGGAACCGTCGACGGCAAGGGCAAGGTGATCGGCGACCGAGCGAAGGACTATCGCTCGCTCGACGACCCAAAGAGCCCGCGCTACGGCAAGATCCTCGCGGGTCCGGAGTACCTCACCGTGTTCGACGGCCTCACCGGCGCGGCGCTCGCGACGACCGACTACATTCCCGGCCGGGAACCGCAGGACGCGTGGGGCGGCATCGGCGGCAACGGCCGGATCGACAACACGGGCAACCGCGTCGATCGATTTCTCGCCGGCGTTGCGTATCTCGACGGCCGCCTGCCGAGCGTCATCATGGCGCGTGGCTACTACGGGCGGACCGTTCTCGCCGCGTGGGATTGGCGCCGCGGCAAGCTGACATCGCGATGGGTGTTCGACTCCGGCAGCGCGCCGCCGCCGTATCCGAACCCCAAGGCCTCGCCATTCTCGGGCCAGGGCAACCACAGCCTGTCGATTGCGGACGTCGACGCGGACGGCCGGGATGAAATCGTCTACGGCTCGATGGTCGTCGACGACAACGGCAAGGGGCTCTTCTCGACGGGCCTCCGCCACGGCGACGCGCTGCACGTCGGCGACCTCGATCCTGCGCGCCCCGGCCTCGAGGTGTTCGGCATTCACGAGAACGAGGACGACACCGTCGCGCTGAAAACGCCGGGGCTCGCCCTCTACGACGCGCGCACCGGTGAGATTATCTGGGGATTGCTGCCCGGCATCGACGTCGGCCGCGGGCTCGCGGCGGACATCGACCCGCGGCATCCGGGCGCGGAGTTCTGGACCGAGGCGCCCACGGGGCTCCTCGACGTCAAAGGCACGCGCATCTCGGACGCGCCCTCGTCATCGAACTTCGCGGTGTGGTGGGATGCCGATCCGGTGCGCGAGCTGCTCGATCGCAACTGGATTGCGAAGTGGGATCCGGCGACTGCCACGCTCGTGCGGCTGCTGACCGCGGACGGCGCGGCGCCGAACAACGGCGGCAAGGGGACGCCGGCGCTCTCCGCGGATCTGTTCGGCGACTGGCGCGAGGAAGTGATCTGGCGCACGGCGGACAACACCGCGCTGCGCATCTACACGACGACGATCCCGGCGGAGAGCCGGCTGCCGACGCTCATGCACGATCGCATGTATCGCCTCGCGATCGCGTGGCAGAACGTCGGCTACAACCAGCCGCCGCACCCGAGCTTCTTCCTCGGGCACGGCATGAAGACCTCGTCGCGTTAGGAGTTCTTCAGCTTCTTCCAGTTGGCGAGACATTTCTCCGCGCGGAGCATCTGCTCTTCAACCGGACCTTGTTCCTGCTCGATCATGTAGGTCTCGACGCCGCCGCGCGCTTCGGCCGCGGCGATGATCTTCTGCCACGGCGAGACGCCTTCACCGGTCAGCACGGCGAAGCCGCGGTCGGGCGACCAGTCCTTGCAGTGGATGCTGCGGATCCGCCCCGGGTTCTTGTTGATCCAGTCGACCGGGTCCACGCCCGCCTCGACGCAGGTGCCGACGTCGAGCTGCAGGACGACCTCTTTCGGCGTGTTCGCCGCGAGGATGTCCATCGGCCGCTCACCGTCCACCGGCTCCCATTCGGTGCGGTGGTTGTGGAAGCCCGCCGCCATGCGGAGCGGCTTCAGCTTCTCGGTCGCGGTGGCGAGCCGTTCGGCGATGCCCTTCCAGCCGTCCGCGCCGACGACCTTTCCAGCGCTGGCCATGACGATGTAACGGCTGCCGATGATCTGATTGAGCTCGATCGCTTTCGGCAGCCCTTCGGCGGTGAGCGCCTGCGCGCTGTTGTGCGTCGACGGGCACTTGATGCCGAGGTCGTCGAGGAGCTTCCGGATCTCCTTCGCGCGCTCGGGGTTCCAGGAGTAGTACGGCGAGTAGAACTCGACCTCCTGGTATCCCATCTTGGCGACGCCACGAACGGTGCCCTCGAGGTCTTTGGTCAGGGCGTCGCGGACGCTATAGAGCTCGAGCCCGACCGGTATCTGCGCAGCGCTGGCGTTCCCGCGGAGCAGAAACGGAAGCGCGGCACTTGCGGCAATGAACTGCCGCCGAGTGATGGATGTGTGCTTCATGGGCGGACAATAACACGTTCTTCGCCTGAAGTGATGCCAGGGCCGGCGCGATCACACGTTGAAGCCGCTCACTTGACGGCAGTCAGCCGCCGGCGCGTGTTCGCATTGCTGTGTTGCTCGACGTAGTCGACACCGTCGACCGTGATCGTCAGCTTCGACTGATCGTCGCGCGTCAGGAACTTCTTCTGACTGAGATACCAGACGGTGAACTCGAGATGCTCGCGTGGTTGGCCAGTCAACTGGCACAGGTCGTACGGCGAGAGAGACGGGCTGTCTGGCTCGGTCCGGCGCCGCGTGTACAGGATCTCGAGCAGGATGTAGCGCAACTGCTGTTCCATGTCGACGTCGTTGTTGTCTCCTGTAGCGGCGCTGGCCGTCAAACGCCAGCGGTCCTGCCGCGCGGCGTGGTACGCGACGTCGTACCGCGCGCGCTTTTCGGGATCGCTCAACACCAGATAGGCGTCGTGCAGTTCGCGGAAACGCGTGGCGTTTCCGGTCTCCTGGTTGTCCGGGTGAAACCGTTGCGCCAGCAGGCGGAACACGCGCTGAATCGTGTCGGCGTCGGCGTTCGGGCTTATCTGGAGGATCTCGTAATAATCGGCCGTGGCAGTCTGCGACATGGTTTCATCCGCGGGCGGGGGAGCGCTATGGGCTGTTGGGGGTCCAACGATGATGCCGCAACCAGGCCTCTCGCGCAACTCCGGACCGCCGCGAGTGTCACGGCCGGGGTCCCCGGGAGGTGGGCCAGACGCGTGCCCGAGTCCGTGTCGAACACGAGGATGTGCCCGTACCGGCCATGCAACGATCTCGGTTCGTCTCACCGACCGCCGAATTCGGCCAGCCAGTTCTGGACGACGACGATGCCGGTGACGTCGGCGTCGCTGCGCTGCCGCTGCACGGCGAGGAAGCGCTTGCCGCCGGGCGCGGCAACGAAGCCGTCGAGCAGCGCGAGCCTGTTGGCGCTCAACGTGAACAGAACGCGCGGCTTGCCGAACACGGGAGGGCCGGCCGTGTCGATCGACACGGCGGCGACGGGAGTTTCGCGCCCGCTCCCGACGATCGCGAACAGGTCGCGCCCACCCTGTGGCCAGCTGATTCGCTCGCTGCGCAGCCCGGGCACCTCCCACTCGCCATCACCCGACGGATACTGACGGACGTAGATTCTTGCCGTGCCGCTCCTGAACGACGCGTACGCGAAGTACTTCCCGTTGGCAGAGAATCCCATCGGGTTGAGCTCGAACGTGCCGAGGACGTAGGGACGGGACTGCCCGGTCTCGACGTCGTAGATCTTCAGGCCGCGCTCGGCCGTGCCGTTCGTTTCGTACACGCCGGTCTTTCCGTCGGGCGCAAGCCGCAGGTCGACGCCATTGCGGAGGAGCACGCGCGTCTCTCCGGAGCCATCGGCGCTTTTCGCGCACACCGCCGCTCCCTGATCCGTCGGGCAATCGAACATGACGGTGCGGCCATCAGGCGACCACTGCGCCCGGCTTTCGTTGATCGGCGTCGCCGTGATGCGCGTCGCTCCACCGGCCGCATCGAGAATCCAGACGTCGCTGTTGTTGTTCTCCCACGCCGTATAGGCGATCCGGCCGTCCGACGAGAGGTCGGGGTATTCCAGTCCCTGCCGCGCTTCGCCCAGTACCTGCTCGATGCTGCCGTCGTTGCGGAGCCAGACGATCTGTCCGGGCGCCGCGTCGGCCGTTGGCGCGTAGACGAACGTTCCGTCCTCGGCAACCGACGGGTTGCGCGCGCCGGACGCCACGAGGAACGGTTCGCCGGTGGTTTCCAGCTTCGCCAGGGAGAAGGGTACAGCCCATACACCGACGTTGCCTTCTTCGAGCCGGTACAGCATGTGACCGGTCGGTGAATAGGCGGGATGATTGAACACTTGTGGAGAGGCCCGCACTTTTTCCGGGAGGCGAAGGACGACCTTGCGTGTCCCGTGGCTGAACGCCTCGATCGTGTCCGTGCCGCTGCGGCCGTGCACGGCATACAGGATCGCGCGGCCACCAGGCAGCGCCGTTGGCTGATGAAAGTCCACCTCGCCCTCGGCGAGCGGGATCAGCACCTTCGGTTCTCCGCCCGCCGCGGCCACTTGGTACATCGGGCCGCGTGTCGTCGCAAACACGATCGTGCCGTCCGGGTGCCATGCGCCACCGCCGACGGCCCCCGGGGCGTTGCAGATGGCCACCGGATCGCCGTCTGTCGCGCTGATGCGCCACAGCCGGCCGCGCGAGGCATACGCGATGAACGCGCTGTCGGGCGACCAGATCGGTGCGGGCGCCATTTCACCCGATCCCGTCTCGCCAGGTCCCTTCAACTCACGCGGGCGCAGCCGGTCGAGCTCCCAGACGGCGAGCCGGCGGTCCGTTGTGACGTACGCCACGCTGCGTCCATCGGGCGAGACGACGAAATCACGCGATCCGGCTCCGCCGGTTCCGCCTGTTGTCACGGCGAGTACGAAGCGCCGGAGCGGCAACTGCGGCCGGCGCTGCGAGGTCCACCACCACGTCACGCCGCCCGCGGCGGCAGCGAGTGCGAGCGCGACGGCGACGAACCCCGTGCGGCGGACGAGTGAGGTGCGCGGCGGCAGTGCCGGTCGCGCGCGCGCGACGCCATCAACCGGATCGATCGACGCTCTGTCGATCGCGATGCGCGCTTCGCCGATGTCGCGCAGCCGCTGCTTCGGGTCGCGCTCGAGGCAGCGCCGCAGGAGCTCGCGGATCCGTGCGGGCGTCGTCGACGGCAGCCTCGAGAGATCGACGTCGCGCGTCGCGATGAGACCCATCGTCTCGATGATCGTCTCGCCGTCGAACAGACGGCCGCCCGTGAGCATCTCGTACAGCACGACGCCGAACGCCCAGATATCCGCCCGCTTGTCCGCGCCCTTCCCCTTCGCCTGCTCCGGCGCCATGTAGGCCGCGGTGCCGATGATCGTGCCGACCATCGTCGCCGGGCTCGTCAGCGTCGGAGAGTTCATCAGCTGTGTGGGATTCGATACGGTCGGGTCGAGCGCTTTCGCCAGGCCGAAATCGAGTACTTTCACCCTGCCGTCGTCGTCCACTTTCACGTTGGCCGGCTTGAGATCGCGGTGGATGACGCCGCGCTCGTGCGCGCTTTCGAGCGCATCGGCAATCTGGCGCGCGATCTGCAGCGCGTCGTCCACCGGCAGTGCGCCGCGGGCGATGCGCTGCGCAAGGTCCTCGCCGTCGACGAACTCCATGACGATGGCGCGCGTGCGGCCAGCCTCTTCGACGCCGTAGATGTGCGCGATGTGCGGATGGTTGAGCGCCGCCAGGAGCTGCGCCTCGCGCTCGAAGCGCGCGAGGCGCTCGGGATCGCAGGCGAACAGATCGGGCAGGACCTTGATGGCGACGTCCCGATTGAGCCGGGTGTCGCGCCCGCGATAGACCTCGCCCATGCCCCCGGCGCCGATGGCGGCGGCGATTTCGTACGGTCCGACGCGTGCGCCAGGTGAGAGCGCCATCTCAATGCGCGCCGGATGAAGCGCCGGTGCCGAGCCGCTTCCACTCGCTGAACCAATGCACCACGACGGCGAGCTCCTCCGCTTTCCATTGGCGGCCTGTCACCGTCACGAACGTGCGCGCCGCTCGAGCAGCGTCGTAATTGGCGACGAGGGCGCCGAGCGCGCCAAGCGCATTGTCGCGCGAGAACAGCACCTGCGGGCGCGACGCGCTGCCCTTGTCGAAGGTCACCGACAGCAGCTCGTGGCCGTGGCGGTAGTACAGCTCGTCGCCGCGTGGCGACCACATCGGCTCGGTTCCGCCGGCGGTCGAAATCGGGACGCGGCCGCCCGCGGCGGCGAAGGGCTTGACGTACACCTCGTTGCGCCCCGATTCGTTCGAGACGTACGCGACGAGGCGTCCATCCGGCGACAGCATCGCGCTCGTTTCATCGAACGGCCCGGCCACGACCGGCGACGGTTTGCCGCCGTCGGTCGGGACCGCGAAGATGTCGGTGCCGGAATCCGTGTTGAACCTGATCGGGACGAGGACGACACCCGCCGCCATCGACGTCGGCACCGCGCCGCTGTCTGCGCCGAAGGTCGCCAGCGTCTGGACGTCGCCGGTGCCGTCGGCCGCGAGCGACACGATGTCGGTGCCCGATGGCTGCGGCCGCGACACGACGATTCGCATGCCGTCGGCGCTCCACACGATCCCGTGATTGTCCCCCTCGCGCGTGACGCGCGTGGTGGTACCGCGCTGAAGATCGTGGACCCAGACGTCACAGTTCGGAGCGGGCGTCCTGAACGCGACGCGTGAGCCGTCCGGCGACAGGCGCGGCGAATCCGCCTGGCGCTCGAGCGCGGCGAGCCGTGTCTCGCGGCCGCTCCGGTCGACGGAGACGAGCGTCCACCCGGCCTCCCCTTCCGGCTCCTTGGGCGAGTACACGAGGGTCCCGTCGGCGGTCGCGGCAAACAGCCGGCTCTGATAGCTGATGCGGGTGCCCATGCCCTGCAGCACCGCAAACGCGCTGCCGGTCGCCCGCATCGTGCGCGCGTCGACGGGCAGCGCCATGACGGTGTTGCCCTGATGAAACAGGACGTGACCCGACGGCAGCCACACCGGAGAGAAGGCATCCTCGGCCAACAGGTGAATCGAGCGATCCGCCAGCGAGAGGACGACGACGTCGAATTGGGTCCCGTGGCGCAGCATCAGGAGGACGTGACGGCTGCCGGGGAGCCCCCACGGTGAGGCCGGGGTGTTGACCGTCGTGCCAACCGGCAGCAGGGTTTCCGGAGGCCCGCCTGCCGAGGATACCCGCTGCACGCCGACAGTGGCGTCCCCGACGAAAACGATCGACCCGTCGTCCATCCAGGTTGCGCCGGTGGCGTTGCGCGCGGTCGCGACAGGAAACACGGAACCGCCCGCAAGCGGAACTTTCTTGAGCTGACCTCCGGCGAAGAAGCCGACCCACTGACCATCGGGCGAAAAGAATGGCAAACGCGCGCCATCGGTCCCCGCGAGCGCCCGCGTTTCTTCCACGCCGAGGTCGCGGACGAAGACCCGGTCGACACCGTCCGCACCCCGCCCCCGGAATGCCAGCGTGCTGGCGTCGGGCGAGAGCGCGAGCGCCTGAAACGCGTCGTAGACGAGTGGCTTCAGGCCGGTCATCGACAGCCGCCGCGCCGCCGGCGTGATCGGCGTCGTCTGCGTGGCCCACCAGGCGGCCCCCCCCGCCAGGAGCGCCGCGACGATCGCCACGGCGATCAATGCGGCGGCCCGCGGCCGCCGGGACGCTGCCGCGGCCGCGACGGGCTCGCGCGGATCGAGATGGAATCGCGCGTCACCGATGTCGCGCAGGCGCAGCTTCGGGTCCTTCTCGAGACAGCGCCGCAGCAGCTCGCGCAGCGGCGGCGGGACCGTTGCGGGCAGCTGCGACCAATCGACATCCTTCAGCACGACGGCGCCGAGCACTTCCGTCGTCGTCTCGCCTGCAAACGGATGGCGGCCGGCGAGCATCTCGTAGAGCACGACGCCGAACGCCCAGATATCTGCACGCTTGTCGGCCGGCTTCGCCTTTGCCTGCTCCGGCGACATGTAGGATGCGGTGCCGAGGATGGTACCGACAACGGTGGCGGGACTGGTCAGCGTCGGCGAGTTCATCAACCGCGAGGCGCTCGCCGCCCCCGGCGGATCCAGCGCTTTGGCCAGGCCGAAATCCAGCACCTTCACGACGCCGTCGTCACGCAGCTTGATGTTGGCCGGCTTCAGGTCGCGATGGATCACGCCGCGCTCGTGCGCCGCGTCGAGCGCGTCGGCGATCTGCCTGGCGATCGCGACGGCCGCGTCCGTCGCCAGCGGTCCGCGGGCGATGCGCGTGGCCAGGTCCTCGCCATCGACGAGCTCCATCACCAGCGCGCGCGCCGCCCCTGCCTGCTCGACTCCGTAGACGTGTGCGATCTGGGGATGATTCAGCGACGCGAGGAGCTGCGCCTCGCGCTCGAAGCGCGCCAGCCGCTCGGGATCGGAGGCGAACAGTTCGGGCAGAACCTTGATGGCGACGTCGCGGTTCAGCCGCGGATCGCGGACGCGATAGACCTCGCCCATTCCCCCCGCCCCGAGGATCCCGGTGATTTCGTAAGGACCGAGGCGGTTGCCCGGGGAGAGTGGCATGTAGAGTCCGCAGAGTATAACCGCAGCCGGGCGGCGGTCGCCGCCTGCCGCAGCTTTCGCCGGTCAAGGTCCTTGCGACCTTCCGCGTACGGCCTGATCGAGAGCTCCGCCATCCCGACGCCGAGGCACTTCGCCTGCAACGCGCCTCCATCCGTTGCGAACGAAGTAGAATCTCGGCCGGCAGCAGCCCGGGAGGACGTCATGTCGCACGCTCGAACGTCGGCAATCGCGGCTGTGATGTTTGGTGCTTTGATCGCCTTCGGGATGGCGGTGCTCGCCCGGTGGATCCCGACAAATGACCAGTCCAATCCGCAACACTCCCTAAACCGTCGGGACACAACTGGGATCGGTGTCGATCAAGGCCGTGACGCTCCTTCCTCGCGCGCTCGCGCCCAGGCATTGTGGGCACGCTTGCCCCTCGGGTTCGAAGCCAATCGCGGCCAACTCGACCAAACCGTCCGCTACTTCGCCCGCGGAGACGGTTTCGACTTATTCCTCACAGCGAACGAGGCAGTGTTTGCTTCAACACCCGCCGTTTCATCGCGTGCGCCGCTGACAATGCCAGCCGAGCGCCCGAGCCTCAACCCAGAACACTCGATCGTGCGTATGCAGTTCGTGAATGCGACCCGCGTCGTCCAGGCTGTCGGTGTCGACGCGCTGCCCGGCCGGACGAATTATCTGATCGGGTCTCAGGAACGTTGGACGCGTGGAGTGCCGTCGTACCGCGCCGTCCGCTATTCGGGCGTGTGGAACGGCATCGACGTCGTCTTCCACGGCCGCCGTGACGTCATTGAATACGACTTCGAGGTGCGCGCCGGCGCCCAGGTAGAAACGATTCAGTTCGCGCTGACGGGCGCCGACCAGCTCGAGATCGACGGCGATGGCAACCTGATCGTCACAGCCAACGGACGGCGTCATACTCATCGCGCTCCGAAGGTCTTCCAACTCGGCGAGGACAGGCGGATGGATCTGCCCGGGCGTTTCGTGCTGCGCGGTGGCGACCGCGTCGGCTTTGAGGTGGACGGCCGCGATTCCAGCCTGCCGATCGTTGTCGACCCCGAGGTCGTATACCTCACCGATTTCTTCGGGGGACCGGACAACGACAACGTGTTCAGCATCGATGTAAATCGCGACGGCAGCGCGATCATCGCGGGGTATACGCTCTCGCCGACCTGGCCAGGCACCGGGCCATCCTCCCTCCAGGACGTGAACCAAGCCGGCGAGCCGTTCCGCGCCGCCGGTCTCGTCGCCAAGCTGGCGCCCGACGGGTCCCACCTAGAGTGGACGACGTTCCTGGCCGGCACGGGCGACGACAACAAGATCTGGAAGGTCGTCGTCGACGAACGGGGCTTCGCGCTTGTCTGCGGAGCCACCAATTCAGTTGACTTCCCGACGACCGACAATGCTCATAGCCGGGTCCATGGCGGCGGCTACTTCGACGCGTTCTTGTCGGTCCTCAACCTTCAGGGCGCGGAGCTCGTCTACTCCTCGTACTTCGGCGGCGAGGGCGACGAGTTCTTTTTCGGCTGCACGATCCAGCAGGAGCCCGAGGGTCGCGGCCGAGGACGACAGCTCCTGGTCGGAGTCGGCTACACCTGGTCGCCGGACTATCCGAAGATGAACGCCGCGGACACTCTCATCGACGGCTCGATCGACCCGGTTGTAACTGTCGTCGATCCCACGGGCGGAGGAATTGTCTATTCCAGCCTGCTTCCGGGCAGCGTCGCCGACGATATCGCGGAGGACGTCGAGGCACGGGGGGAGTGGCTGGCGATCGCCGGTCGCACATTCGGGGGTCCGCGTCCGCCCCAGACCTTCTGGCATCACGCCGTCGAGGATGGTCGTGGCGTGGCACAGCTCAGCGCCAGCCCGACCTTTTGGGCGACACCGCCTGGCTATGGAAACAACTGGGTGCAGCGCCTGACCAAAGGCTTCGCGTTGCCTTCCGGCTTGGTGAGGGCTGACCTCGTGGCGCGCTGGGAGACCGAGGAGAACTTCGACTTCCTGCGCCTGCGTGTCTCGGCCGATGGGGGTACCACGTGGGACGTGCTCGCCGAGCGGCACGGGTTCTCAGCCGGTTTCGAAGCACTCAGCGTCGATCTGTCGGCCTACGCGGGAACGAGTGTCCTGATTCAGGTCGAGTTCTTCTCGGACACTTTCGGCAGTGATGAGGATGGGTTCATCGACACCAACGGATCAGCAGTTGACTCCGTGTCAATCACGGGCCATCCGACCGACGACTTCGAGACGGACCTCGATGGGTGGGTCGCGTCCGACGGGGCCACTTTTTTCCAGGCAGCCGTCAGTCACGGTCCCACCGGATTCAACGACGCATTCATCGCGGTGGTGAACCCGTTCGCGCCTGGCGGGTCGATGCGTGTCGCTGCGCTCGGCGGACGTGGCTTCGACGAGGCGTACGGAATCGAATGGTCACCCGACGGGACGGTCGTCGTCGCCGGCATCACAGCGACCGTTTCGTACCCGACGACGCCGGGAGCATTCCAGCCGACCAGGCCTGGACTCCAGAACCTTTTCGTCGCCCGGCTGTCGGCGGACCTGTCTACCCTTATTGCGTCGACCTACCTCGGCAGCACGCAATCCGAGTTCCTCAATGGATTGGCGGTCGACGCGGCAGGCCGGCCGATCGTCACGGGGTTCTCGACGGCATCGACGTATCCTCTCGTCGACCCGCTCGATCTCAGTCCGCCATTCGGGGCCGGTGGGAGCCGTGACTACATCTTGACCATTCTGTCAGCCGATCTCACGAGGCTCGATCACAGCTCCATGTTCGGCGACGCCGGTTGGGAGCTCGGTGCGGAGGTGGCCATTGGGCCCGACGGCGACATCTATGCGCTCGGCCGTCACCGCACGGGGCTCCAAGCATCGGGTGCTAGTACTCAGATCTTCGTCCTCCGGGTTCGGCCCTAGAGAACGTGACCGCTGAAAAATCGCGGCAAACGAGTCAAGTGTTCTCCCCCGCGCGGAGCGGGCACCCATAGATATCGACCGCAGTGTGCCTGGAGTGTGCCGTCGGATCGAGTTTGGGCATACTGGCACCAGACACACGGCACGTTCCAGCTTGTCTAAACGCACTGCTGAACGGACCTCCTGGCAGGCGGATCGGATCCGATGAAGCGAAGACGGCGAGGCAGTATGAACCGAGTGTTTCAACCCCGCGGCTACTTCACGGTTCCGGACGGCACTGAAGCAAGTCCGTTTCTGAACGCCACAGACGTGATGCAGGACGACGTACCGTGGGACGCGCTCGGCGAGACGAGCATTGTGTCCGGGCGCATCAGCCCCAAGGTGCATTCCTAGGTGCACGTCGATCCCGCTGTGACGCTGGTGATGTATGTGGTAGCGGGTACGCTGACGGTCCGCATGAAGGATGCGTCCTCCGCTGAGCCGTACGACGTCGCACTCCAGGCCGGCCGGGCGGCGGTTGCGCAGCCGGGGACTCTGGTCCGGTTACGAAACGACCGCGCCGTAATGGCGGAACTGCTCTACATCGTTTCGCCATCCTATGTGTTCGAGATCGAACATGGCCAGGTTCTACACGACGATGCCATCCTTGTCGCGAGAAGCTGGGAGGATCTGGTTGCTGCCCACTACGATCTGCCTGCATTGAAGGTGACTTCAGCACCTGTGCGGCACCGGACCGTTGAGGAGCTGTGGTCCGTGCTCGAGGGTGCTGGCGAAATCTGGCGCGCGCGCGACGGCGAACCCCTCCCGCGTTGACGCCATCCACGAAGGGGACTCGGTCCGCATCCCCGTCAGTACGGCCTCGTCGGTCGGAAGCGGTCCGCGGGCGATGCGCGCGGCGAGATCGTCGCCTTCGACGAGCTCCATCACGAGCGCCCGCGTATTCCCTGCCTGCTCGATTCCGTAAATGTGTGCGATCTGTGGATGATTCAGCGACTCGAGCAGTTGCGCCTCGCGTTCGAATCGCGCGAGCCGCCCGGGATCGGATGCGAACAGTTCGGGCAGGACCTTGACGGCGACGTCGCGGTTCAGGCGCGGATCACGCGCGCGATAGACCTCGCCCATTCCCCCCGCCCCGAGGATCCCGGTGATTTCATAAGGACCGAGGCGGCTGCCCTGGGGGATCGCCATGTCGGGGTCCGCAGATTATAGCCTCATCGCCACCACGCACCCATAGTCGCCGGTCATCCGCGGCGCGAGTCTGAGGGACATCAGACGACAACGCGCGCGAACGGAATAATCGCCAACGTTTCTTGATTGGACCAGGTGTGTTGACGCTGGAATGAACAGCCGGGATGGCACATGTCCAATCAATTGGTTCGCGCAAGCACGATCAACGGGTTTCGCAATCTCCTGAGGAACAGCGAGTGCGTGCGGCTCCGTCATCTGACGCCTTCTTCTACCGTGCTCGTCCGTACCGTGAACTCTCTGTACCGCCTGGTCGTCACCGCTGGACCGGAGGTCTACGTGCAAGGCGGCCGCTTCTTCCCCGAGGAGACGTCGGTTCATATCGACGGCGCGAGCATCGGCGGGAGCTGTCTCAGAGTCGGCTGCATCTGCGTCGGCCTGCGAGTCGAGATTCGCTCGGGTGATCTCCACATAGTCACATCCCCGGTGCTGGCCATTGCGACCGTACCGGCAGGCGCGGAGCGTACGAACGGTGTACGGGCGATGTGCGACCACTGTGGGTAGTCCGCTAGCCCTCCGCCCTTCACACTTCTCACGAGCCGTCACGTAACGCCGCATCAGAGGAGCTGCAGCCGATGCTTATCGTCACCCTTCGCCCGGTCGCCTTTTCGGCCCTCGTGTTGTTCTCAGTCTTCACGTCGAATGCTGCCGCACAGGAGCCGCTGCCGACCGTGGATCCCTCGCAAGACAAGCCAGCGATTCAGTCGGACGTTGCGATCGCCGAAGAGGACGATGCGGCATTGGTGCTCGCGGAACCGGACTTCCGTGTTCTCAACCTGCCGTCCACGCTCAGGCTCCCGCGCCGTGGATCGAGCTTCCAGCTGACCCACCGGTTCAACGGCAATCTTCGCGAGGGCAGCTTCAACGGGAACGCCGGCAATCTGTTCGGCCTCGATCAAGGAGCCGTGGTCGGGTTCGAGTACCGGTTCGGAATAGCCCGGCACGTGCAGGCGGCGGTCTACCGCACGGCCCTCGACAAGACGTTCCAGTTCTACGGCAAGTACGATCCCATCCGCCAGAGCGACAACGTGCCGGTGTCGCTCTCGGCGCTCCTCTCGGTGGAGGGCGCGGACAACTTCCGGGAGCGGTACGCGCCAGCCATCGGTCTGGCCGTTTCACGCGCGGTCGCGGACAGGCTCGCCGTCTACGCCACGCCGGTGTGGGTTCACAACACGGCCGCGATCCTGAACATCGACCGTGACACGTTCTTCGTGGGCGTCGGAGCCCGCGTGCGCGTGACCTCCAGCGTGTATCTCGTCGGCGAGGCCGCCCCTCGCGCCGGCGGCTACCGTCCCGACACGCTGGCCTACGGCTTCGCGATCGAAAAACGCGCGGGCGGTCACCTGTTTCAACTCAACGTCAACAACGGGCAGGGGACCACGCTCGCACAACTCGCGCGGGGCGGCTCCGCGAACGGCCTGTATCTCGGATTCAATCTCGCCCGGAAATTCTTCTGAGCGAACTTAGGAGGCAGAACAGCATGAATCGACTTTCACTCTTCACGGTCGCCGCGGCGGTCCTCGCGGTCGGGTGCGGGAGCTCGTCTCCCACCGGCCCATCGGGCGCCACCACGACCACGACCTTCGCGGTACAGCTCTCGTCCGCGAACGAGGTGCCGCCCATCACCAATGCCGACGCGGGCAGCACCGGAACGGGGACCATCGCTCTGACCGTGACCAAGGACGATTACGGGACGATCACGTCGGCGACCATGACCTTCCAAATCAGCGTCGCCGGACTGCCGCCTGGGACGACGGTGACGAAGGCGCATATCCACAGTGCGTCCGCCGGCGGCAACGGCGGGATCGTCGTGGATACGACGCTCGCATCGGGCGAGCTCGTCGTCACCAACGGCAACGGGTCGATCACGAAGAGCGGCATCAATGTGCCTGCGGACCGCGCGTCCGCAATTCTCAGCAATCCATCCGGACACTACTTCAACGTTCACACCGCGCTGAATCCAGACGGGGCGGTCCGAGGTCAACTTGCGGCAGGCGCGACGACGGTTGATGCGGGCGGCTACTAGCCTGCGGCGTTTCGCTGATGACAGAGCAACCTCGATTTCGTGACACAGAAAGGATCAAGGGCGCGGACGTACGGTCCGAAGCCCTTGGTCACCGGAGGACGCGCCGTGCGGCCCGATTCGATATATCGCATCGCCCTGATATTCGCGACTGCTGTGCCGTGGGCCACGCCCACGCCGGTCACGGCGGGCGAGGATGCTCGAACCACCATCACGGTTCGCCTCTACCAGGCTGCCGGTCTTCGCTCCACGGCCGAGCGACGCGCACTGGAAGAAGCCGACGCCGTACTGCGGACAGCGCACGTGGAGGTTCGCTGGACACGATGCATCGACGAGCATCCTTCCCCGGCATGCGTCCTGCCGCGTGCACCATCAGAACTCCTGGTGCGCATTCTCGACGAGGAAGTTCCCGGTCAGAACGCCACACTCGGTAACGCCGTCGTCACGCCTGGCGAAGGCGGCGTGCTGGCCACCGTGTACTTGCAACACGTCGTCCGGGTGGCGCAGGACGCAGGATCGGATGTCGCCGTGCTGCTCGGGCGCGTGATCGCACACGAAATCGGGCATCTGATGATGCACACCCCGGCGCACGCGCCCCATGGCGTCATGCGCGCCAACTGGACCCGGCACGAGATTCGACACGGCAGTGCGATTGACTGGAAGTTCACCGCGGAGGACATCGCGGCGATGGACGCGTCGATCGCGCGACGGGTGCTGGAATAATCCGCGCGCCCCCGAACTTTTGCATCGACATGAATAGTCACCACCTCAAGGAGACGAACATGCATTCGAACACAGCGCCCACGCCACACACCCGAGTGCTGCTGGCGGCCGCCAGCCTGGGCCTCGCCGCGCTGGCGGCGATCGGCATCGGAGCGCAAACGGCCGGAACCGACGGTGCCGATCGCGAGTCGAACTTCCATTCGCTGCAGGGACGTGGCGACATCAAGTTCCTGCCCGCGCCATTGCAGAACCGCATGGTGGAACTGGCTCGGCGTCCGCATTCGTACTTGCCGCTCACGGTCTTCGGCGAGGCTGACGCGCCCAGCCAGTTGTTCGGCTACTACCTGCTCGATACGACAGCATTCACCCCGAACGTCTTCACGAGCATCGTTCCGGGCATCAACGACAACGGTGTGATTCCGACGGGCGCCAACTTCGCCAACGGTGGACTTCCGACGCTGGGCGCGGTGCGCGTCACGCTGGAACCGAAGCCGGGACTTCCAACCGATCCCGACGATCCGCGCGCGTTCATCGACATGTTCACCGACATCTCCGGCCTGTTCGTCATCAACAACGAGTCGGGCTGGTACGAAGGATGGATGATGTGGGACTTGCGGGTGCCACGCGTCGCAGAACCGCTTGCCGGCGGCCGCGCACAGTTCGGCACGATGACACCGGCGGACGCGGCGGGCTTGGCTGCCATGGGCTCGGGAAACAACGTGCCGGGGAACTTCTTCACGCTGGACGGAAACGCGGTGCGGTTTTCGAGCGCCGGGGGAACGATCACGGGCAACACGGTGGGATTCTCGGTGAGCACCGGTACCTTCAACGCACAGCAACAGAGCGACGCGCACGCGTACTGGGAATTCAACCGAGGCACCAATTGGGTATTTCCGCACTACGAGCTGCCCTTCACGGGCGGATTGCCCGGGACGTTTCCGAACCTGCAGTACGGCCTGCAGTCGGTGATTCCCGGATCGGGCCCGTTCGGTGTGGTCAACACGGCAGCCACCCACGGCGACGATCCCAACAATCCCCGCGACCCCGACCGCTTCGAGCCGGTCAGTTCGGGTCGGACCGAGACGCGCAACCGATTCATCCCGAGCGGCCTGGCTGCTGAGATCTTCCGCAACGTGTTCGTGCGTCGAGCCTCGTTCCTGCCCGGCGTCACGGATATCGGCGAGCGGTTGTTGCGCGCCTATGCCATCGAAGTCGCAAGGGTCGATCAGAACGGCGACGGCGCTGTCTCATTCGCTGAGGCGGACGTGGAGGGAGCCTCCGACGGCCTGCCGAACACACGGCTCTACCTGTCTCCGAGGTCGTTCAACCGGTTCTTCGTGACGCGCGAAATCAACGATGGCCTGCTGGCACCGCGATTCGAACCGAGTCAGCGCGCGTGGGTGTTGAGCGGGTTCCTGACGCTGGTGCAGCCTGCGGTTCCCGCTTCCGTTCCACAGGACGCCGATCTCCGCTGAGCGGCCGGTGCGTGAGATTGAAAGGGGACAATAAATGCGAACGCGTCGTTCTGTGCTGCCTGCCGTCCTGCTGATCGCGCTGCCGGCACTGGTAGTGGGCCTGGAGTACTCGACACCTGCAGGCGGACAAGTCAAGACCATCGACGTCGTCGCTTCGCGGTTCCATTTCGATCCCGCAACGATCGCGGTCGTGCAAGGGGAGCGCGTCCGGCTCCGCCTCCGCTCCGCCGACCGCGGTCACGCGTTCGCGATCAAAGCATTCCGGGTCAAAGCGCTGATCCCGAAGATCGGCGAGGAAGTCACCGTGGAATTCGTGGCCGATCGCGCGGGTACGTTCGAATTCACGTGCGCCGAATACTGCGGCACCGGCCATGGCAGGATGAAGGGCAGCCTGGTCGTCCTGGAGAGCGCGAAGTGAGGACCAGGAAGTCGGTCCGGTTCCTGACCGCAGGCCTCTGCTTCGTCTCTGTGTCGACCGTCGCGGCGGGGTTCTGGTGGCGTACCGCCAACGTCGGCCCGGTCCAGCGGGGAGCCGACCTGGCACAGGCCCAAGGTTGTCCAGCCTGCCACGACGGCCCCGGTACGGCGCCGCCGCTTCCAGGTTCGTTCGCGGATCTCGACGACGCCGACCCGGCAACGCTGCGGGAGTGGATCCTGGACGGCATGCCCCGGCGGGTGCGCAATGACCCGGAGCTCCGAGAGGCGCTCGACGCCGCGGCGATACGGATGCCGGCCTGGCGCGGGCGCCTCACCGATGGCGAGGTCGAGGATCTCGTCGCCTACCTGCGAGCGTCGGCCAACGCCGATCTCCCTGACGATCCAGCAGCACTGACCGGACATTCGGCCGCCGAGCGGCTCGGCTGCTTTCGCTGCCATGGTCCGGGCGGACGCGGCGCGGCGCGCAACCCCGGGAGCCTCAAGGGTTATATCCCACCGTGGGACGGGCGCGATTTCGCGGAGCTCGTCGTGGACGAGACGGAGCTGAGGGAATGGATCCTCGCCGGACGGCCGCAACGGCTGCAGGCGAACCCGTTCGCTCGCTTCTTCCTCGATCGCCAGGCGATTCGGATGCCCGCGTTCAGGGGCCGGATCACCGAGGAGGAGCTGAGGGCGCTCGAGGTCTACATTCGCTGGTTACGATCGAGGAACACGATCACGTAGCGGCCTCCATTTGCCGATCGATGTCCTCCAGCAGCGAGTCGATGGACGTCTGACGCCCCGCCGCGTAGGCCGCGGCCCATCCATCCACTGCGTGGCAGGCATTCACGTGTTCGCCCAAGCCGATGAGGTCGTCAAGGGATTGCCGGACTGCAACCGTCGCGCGTGTGCGTTCGGTGACCGCGTCGCGGGCTCCCAGAATGCGCGCGGCCCACGCCTCGTCGCCTTTGAGCATCGCGGCAACAGCGAGCGGGCCCAGCGCGAACACGGATGCGTGATTGTCGTGGAGCCCGCGGATGAGCGTGAGGCTTTCGCGCACGATCGCCATCGTTTCATCAGCGTTCCCGCGTTGCACGGCCAGGATGGCGCGGACATTCAACGCGAGCGCCAGGAACCACGGACCAACTCGCCGAAGCAGGGGGGTGGCTTCATCGAGCAGTCGCTCGGCGGCTGCCGGGTCGCCGGTCGCTAGATGGAGTGTGGCCATCCCGGTCAGCGCATTCCCGATCCCCCACGCGAGTGTCAGGGATCGGAACCGTTCAAGGCTCTGCGCGTAGTGCTCTCGGGCCGAATCCAGATGACCCAGCGAGTATTCGACGCGACCCAGGAGGTTATCAGCCTCCGCCGCAGTCCTCGTATCGCCCCTTTCGTGGGCGAGTGCGAGCGCATGCGTCAAGGCGGTGCGTGCGTGCGCGACCTCTCCGAGGGCGTACGCCATCGCCCCTGCTCCGAGGAGCGCGTCCGATTGGACACCTGCCGGAAGAGAAGGCCGGCTCAGAATCTGCTCGTACCACCCGAGGCCTTCGGCCGCGTGGCCGCGAATGATCCAAAAGAACATCAGCGCTCGCGCGACGGCGCTCGCTGCAGCGGAACGGTCGCGTTCGATGAGCCACTCCAGGGTGCTGCGGTAGCTCTCGAGATCTTCCCGTACGCGATCGAGCCATTCGACTTGTGAGGGTCCGCCCAGCTCCTCCGCGGCGCGGGCGGCCTCAGCGGTGCTGTAACGCACCAGGCCCTCCATCGCCTCGTCGCGTTCGCCTGTTGTGGTGAGCTGGAGGACGGCGTACGCGCGCACGGTTTCGAGCATGTCGTACAGCGGGCGAGTCGAGGACGAGGCGTCAGTTCGGATCAGGAGGCTCTTGTCGATCAAACCAGCCGCCGCGCGAAGCGCTTCGTCGTTGCCGCCGGGGGAATCCTGACGTCCGGCAAGGACCGCCGCGGCTGCCTCAATCGGAAATCGCCCCGGCAGCACACCGAGCCGACGGAACAAGCGCCGCTCGCTCGCGTCCAGGAGCTGATAGCTCCACGCGACGGTCGCGTTGATGGTCTGTTGCCGTTCGGGGAGGTCGCGCGGCCCGGCCGTCGAGAGCAGGCCATCGCCCATGAGTCTGCGCAGCAGCTCCTCGGCCGGCAGCACCTTGATCCACGGCGCCGCCAGTTCGAGCGCGAGTGGGAGTGCGTCGAGTCGGCGACAGATCGCGTGCACCGTGGCGCCGTTCGATGCCGTGAGGCGAAATTCAGGTTGCACGTCGCGCGCGCGCTCGACGAATAGCCGCACGGCAGGAGTGCGCGCGAGATCGGCGGGAGACGTCGAGACGAGATCCGCATTCAAGGCCAAAGGCCCGACCGCGTACTCCCGCTCCCCTCGCACCCGGAGGGGCGCGCGGCTGGTGGCCAGGACTCGGAGCGTGGCCGCCGATATCAGGAGATCCGCCACCAGCGGCGCCATCTCGAGCACGTGCTCGAAATTGTCCAGTATCAGCAGCGTCGGTTGGCACTCGCACGCCAGCCGCGCGCGCCGCGGCAGATCGCGCGCCGTGTCGTCGGCCACTCCGAGCGCCTCGGCAATCGCCGGCGCGACGAAAGCAGGGTTCCGGATCGCGGCCAATCCGACGAACAGCACGCGGCACGCGCCCTGATCCGCGACGGCGCGCGCCACTTCCAGTGCGAGACGAGTCTTCCCGACTCCGCCGGGACCAATGAGTGAGATGAGACGAGCGGCGGGATCTGCCAGCCACTGCCTCAGCACCCTCACCTCGCTCTCGCGGCCCAGCAGCGCCGTCAGAGGCAGCGGCAGCGAGACGTGGGTCAGTTCATCGACGGGCGTGGCGTGAACGGGACTCCGCGCGCTCGCAAGGAGCGCGTCCCGCGCCGGACCACTCAGGTCAAGAGCGGCGGACAGTGCGCGCACAGTCTCGGGATGAGGTCGCCGGCGTTCCCCCCGCTCCAGCGCGCTGACGCCATGAACGGAAAGGCCAGCAATCGTCGCAAGCTCATCCTGCGTGTAACCCGCGGCCTCACGAAGTGCTTTGAGCTGCGCGCCAAATGACCCCGCAGGGGCGGGTTTCATGACGGCCCGATCCTACACCCGCTCGGTACGGTCCGTGTGCGGGTTCTGTGCGGGCGTTGTCGGTGGGCACCGCTCCGTTCGGACCGCACACTGGCCAGATGAACGCATCCGGGATTGCCGAGAGCTTCGACGCCGTCGTCCTTCCACATCTCGGCGCCGGTTACCGGCTGGCGCGTCGGCTCATGGGGGATGAGCACGATGCGGAAGACGTGATGCAAGAGGCGTCGCTCCGGGCCTTTCGCTACTTCCGGACATTCTGCGGCGGAGATGGACGTGCCTGGTTTCTCAGAATCGTTCGCAACACGTGCTATGGCTGGCGCCGCCGCGGACTCGCACCCCCGGCCGACTCGTTCGACGAAGCGCAACACAGCGGCGCGCGGCCACCGGCGGATCCTGAAGCGCTGCTGCTTCAGACCGATCGCGCGGCGTCGATCGTGCGAGCGATGCGCGGTCTGCCGGACCACTTTCATCAGGTGCTCGTCCTCCGCGAGATTGAGGATCTGTCCTACCGGGAACTGGCGGAGGCGATCGGAGTACCCCTTGGAACCGTGATGTCGAGGCTCTCGCGCGCCCGTGAGGCACTACGCGGCGCGGTGGACGACGAGCGTCAAGATCCTCGATTTCGGCGTCGCCAAGCCGCGAGATACATGTTGCCGACGCCGATCCGCGACGGCTCTGGAGTCGTGTTGCCGCCGGCGGCCGTACGGCGTCAGGCCGGGCGGCTTGTACACGGCCAGGACGGTGGCGACGAGCAACAGCAGCAGCGCAAGACCGCGTAGCGTACGGGAGAGGTGTTTCGCACGACCGCGCCGAGCCAGCCGACAGACGACGTGACGTCCACCGTCAGCGACAATGTTCGAACGCGTGGTGACAGGGTCAGGCGTCGTGTCGGCGCTTCAGCCGGAACCGACGCACCTTCGCGAGGTTGCCACATTCGGCCATGTCACACCGCTGCCTGCGCCCCGCACGGCTGGTATCGAGGAACAGCCAGCTCGGGGCTCGTGAGCAGTTCGCCCGCCGACTGCACGACCGGCCACAACATGCGATCCAGCGCCAGCGTGTCATCCCACGTCCAGGCCAGGCGCGGAAATCCCTCGAGTCGTTCGTGCCCGCGCGCCATCTGCAGCTCGCGGTTGAGTACCGCCAGATCCTCCGGTGGAGGAGGCCACTGTTCGACGGCGGCCTTGAACACGCGATACATCGCCTCGCGCAATGCGAGACTCCGCGTCACCCATGCTCTTCGGTGTGCTGACGCCACGCGACGCGAAGTCGATCTCCCGGCTCGCCGCGGCGAAACCTCTCGCCGCGGCGTGGGTCCTGCCACCGATGCGTTTGCCGAAGGGACTTTTACCGGTGCTCATCTGTAACTAGTATACCCATGTTGACAGGTTACTGGTTCCCGAGGTAGCGTAACTTGTAACTAGAAATACAACGGTTACACTACATCTTGGAGGTCGGCGGCGTGAGCGGTTCATGCGGGCGCATTTGCGAGGGTCGTCGCCGCCGATCGGTGCTTCGGCTCGTTGTGATGGTCGTGGCGTGGCCGTTGTCGGGATCGAGCGCCGCCACGGCGCAGCGGCCGCCGATCGTTTCGACAATCGACGCGAACGTCCCTGCCGCGCCGTTCACAATCGCCGTCTCGGGACGCCAGCATCTCGTCTACGAGCTCCACCTGACGAACGTGGCAACGTCTGACGTCTCCGTGAGGCGCATACAGGTCGTCGACGCTGCTCGCGACGCCGTCATCGGCGATCTGAGCGACCTGGCACTGTCGAGCCGGATCGGAAGTGTTGGCGCGTCGGCCTCGGATCGGGATTCACACCTGATCGCTCCGGGGACGCGCGCAGTCGTGTATCTGTGGCTGCCGCTCGAAAATGGCACGCCTCACCCCTCGCGGCTTCGACACAGGATCACCCTCGACGCGCGGCGGGCCGGCGAGCGGATTCCAGTAGTCGTCACCGGCGCCGATGCAGAGGTCCGCAGGGAGCAACCCCTCGTCTTGGCCCCGCCCGTCAGCGCAGGCCCGTGGGTGGCGCTGTACGACCCCGCGATGTTGGGCGGCCACCGGACGGCGATGTACGCCATCGATGGTCGTGCTCGCATCCCGGCGCGATTTGCCGTCGATTTCGTGAGGCTGCAGAACGACGGAACGCACGCTCGCGGCGAGCGTTCGCTCATCGCCAACTGGCACGGCTACGGTGCCGAGGTGCTCGCGGTTGCCGATGCGACGGTCGTCGAGGCGAGGGACGATATCCCCGAGGCGCCGTCTATTGCGCCGCAACCGGTGCCGCTCGAGAACGTCAGCGGCAATTTCGTGTCGCTCGACCTGGGCGGCGGCCGCTATGCATTCTATGAACATCTGAAACACGGCAGCATCCGGGTGAAGGCGGGCGATCGCGTCGCACCCGGTGACGTGCTCGCATCGCTCGGGAACTCGGGGAGCAGTTCCGCTGGCCCGCACCTGCACTTCCATGTCGCGGACGCGCGCGCGGAGCTGGCGGGAGAAGGTCTCCCGTTCGTGTTCGCCGCCTTCGAGGTCCTGGGCCGGTTCGACGACGTGAGCGGTTTCGTGAGCGGCGTCCGGTGGAAGCCGGCTCGGAGTGGCGAGGGAGGTGTGCGAGAGCACGAGATGCCCGCTCCGAACTCAGTGGTCGTGTTCCCTCGTGGCACCCCCGTGGCAGGTCGCCGTCAATGAGCGCCAGCCCTTTCGTCCGGCGTCCGATTGCGATTGTCGGAGCGGCATCGAGTCTCGGAATTCGCCCCTACGACGAACGCAACGAGGCCCGGCATCTCGATCGCGCGGCGGGCGTCTTGCGCGAGCTCGGGCTCGTCGAGCGACTCGGAGGCGCCGCCGATTGGGGAGACGTCCTGCCGCTTCCGTACCGGGATTTCGAGCGTCCCCGCGGCGGCGTACGCAATGAGACCGAGGTCGCGCAGTTCAGCCTCCTGCTCGCAGACCGCGTGTCGTCCGCGATCGCGGCCGGCCAGTTCCCACTCGTGATTGGCGGTGACTGCAGCATCGTGCTGGGCGGGCTGCTGGGCGCGTCCCGTCACGCCGATCGGATTGGACTGTCGTACATCGACGCGCACGCCGACTTCGGAACGCCGGAGGAATCACGCACTGGCTCCGCCGCCAGCATGTGCCTGGCGTTCGCAGTCGGGCGTGGCAATTCACCGCTGTCTGCGCTCGACCCTTCCAGGCCGTTGGTACGCCCCGAAGACGTCGCGCTGATCGGACGACGTGATGTCGGCCAGACCTACTATGGACATTCCGCTCTAAGTACCTCTGGTGTTCTCGATATGCCGGGTGGATTTGACGCGACGCGCGGTCGTGCGCTGGCTATCTCCGCCCTCGAGCGCTTCGGGCAATCGGCACTGGATGGTTTCTGGGTCCATGTCGACGCCGACATCCTCGATCCCGGTGTGATGTCCGCGGTCGACTCGCCGGAACCCGGTGGCCCTGGTATTCGTGAGCTCTCGGTTCTCGTGTCCCGGCTGGTTCGACATCCACGCGCACTCGGCATGCAACTCACGATCTACGACCCGTCACTCGACCCCGATCGCTCCTGCGGGGCGCGGCTCGTGTCGTTCGTCGAGGCAGTCCTCGGCGACGTTTCCGCACGAGGTGCGGCGTGATCGCTCGAACCTGGCACGGTCGGGTCCCGGCGGCGAAGGCCGACGCGTACTACGAGTACCTGAAGGCGACTGGCCTGGCCGACTACCAGGTCACGCCGGGGAATCGAGGCGTCGTCGTGCAGCGCCGGGTCGAGGGAGACGTCGCGCGTTTCATCCTGATCACGTTCTGGGACTCCGTCGACAGCATCAAGCAGTTCGCGGGGGAGCAGTACGACCGGGCGCGGTATTACCCGGACGACGACGAGTACCTGCTCGAGCGCGAGACCTGCGTGACGCACGCGGACGTGCTGCTATTCGCCGTGAACGCGTCGACCGCCACACGGAACCGCGATGGCGAGCGGTCGTGAACAACGCCAGCGCCGAACATTCTATTGGCAGCCGCGGCGGCTGCCGTCTCGTGTGGCAGCATATCTCCGGACCGTAAGGTGCCGACATCGCCTGCGCCTGTCTGCACAGTGGGCAATCGGAGAAGCGAAGAGTGATGCCCTGCTGGAACGTGCGCGGGTCGCGGCAGGCGCGGGCTCGGCGCGCTTCCTTCGCCCGAACGAGCCTGTCACGTTGGAGTACGTCGGCTCTCGCCTGAATCTCGGACTCGACCTGCGCGATCTCGTGCGCACCGTTGTGTGCGGATGAACGACGTCAATCGCTAACGGCTCGCCCTGGTTCCGCCAGAGGCTTGCGCCAGGTCGAGCCGTCTCAGTTCCTGCGCCCAGTTCAGGATGACGACGATGTTCGTCGCGAAGCGGGCATGCGCTTCGTCCTTGACCATGAGGAACCGCTGTCCGTTGGCGCTGACGTCGTAGTTTGCCGAGCTCACGCCCGGGGGACCGCAGGAGGAGCTCATGCCGTGCGAGTACTCCCCTTCCCACAGAAGCGTGGGACGGCCAGCCTTGAACTCGCCGGCGGTCGAGACCGGCACGACCATCATCCTGTTCCCGTGGCGGTAGAACAGCTCGCGGCCGTCGCGGCTGAAGATGGGGTCCGTTCCCCCTTCCGACGTGATCTGCTCCTTCATTCCCGGTCCAGGCCAGGCTTCGACGTAGACCTGCGCCTGCCCCAACTGGTTCGAGCAGTACGCCACCCACTTGCCGTCGGGCGAGAATCTCGGTGAGGCCTCGTCGAAGATCGACTTCTTGAATGCTCGCGGTGCGCGATCCGGACCCTGGAGCGGAAGGATCCAGATGTCGGATCCCGTGGTCATCGGGATGCTGGCGTCTGGGGCCATGCTGTCGCCGCCCTTTTTTGCCGCTGGGCCATCCGGCATGTCGGCCATCTGGTTGAACGCGAGGTATCGCCCGTCGGCGGACACGGACACGGCGCTTTGCCTCGCGCCGACCGTGGTGAGGCGTTGCCCCTCGCGACTCTCGTCCGACGGCATCGACCACATCGTCATCGTCCCGGCCTTCCAGGAGCGATAACAGAGATTCCTGCCGTCGGGCATCCAGACGGGCGCGTGGCTCAGTCCGTCGGTCGTCAGCGTGCGCAGCACGTCGCGTGTGACGTCGTAGATGAACAGGTTGTGCGTTGCGCCCTCCACCTCGACGGCGATCCGGTTTTCATCGGTTGGCGAGATGCGCGGGAACAGGAACGAATTGGGCTTGAGCGGCAGGGGCGTCTCTCGCCCGCCGCGATCCACCCACACGAGCGTCCGCGCCCCTCCTTCGACCAGCCCGGGCACGTACGCCAGGCCGCCGGTAGGCGACACGTCGAAATACGCGGCGCCCGTGTTCCTGCTCATTTGCACACCTTCGATCACGCGGACCGGCAGCCCTTTCGTCTCCAGCGTTCGCGGATCGAACGGCAGCGCGTAGAGATTCCCGCCGTTCGCATAGACGATGTGCCCGGAGGGGGAGTAGCGCGCTCCGAAGCCACCCTCGTGGACGAGAATGCGGCGCTTCGTGTCGAGCGTCTGAATCTCGATGCGCGCGTCGTCGTACGATCGCATGGTCGCGGCCACGACGGTGAACATGATCGCCTTCCCGCCGGGAAGGAGCTGGGCATGCCGGTGCGTGAACTCGCCTTTCTGCGCGTCCAGCGTCGTGACCGGCTCGGCGGGGCCGCCACCTTCCGGGACGCGGTGGATGCCGCCGGGATAGCGATCCGTGAAGTAGATGTACCCGTCACTGCCCCAGTCGCCGCGCCCGAACATATCCGTCGCCGCCAGTGCCACGGGTGCACCGCCGGCGATGGCGACCTTCTTCAGCGCGTGGGCCATGTTGTCCACCATGGCCACCCAACGGCCATCCGGGGAAAAGACGGGCGTGCTCAGGTGCTTCACGCCGCCGAGCGGCTTCTGGTCCAGCTCGTCGAGCCGGCGCTGGAAAGCCGTGGGGATCCCGTCCACGTCGTAGTCGAAGGCGACCGTCCTGCCGTCGGGAGAGAAGATTACGCCCGGGTTCCACCCCGGAGGCATCCGGTGCCCCTGCGGCAGCGCATGTGTGAAGCGGATGACATCCGGCGCGGGCGCGCCGCTGCGGGTCATGAACTTCCACGAGCCGAGGCCGGCGGCGAGGAGAATGAGAGCGGACAAAGACGCCGGCCACAGCGCGCGCCTCCAGCGCGGCACCGCCGCGGCCGCCGCCATCTGGGCGGCTCGCGTGACAGCCTGTCCGGAGAGCGTCTCCTCGAGTTCGAGCCGCGCATCGCCGATGTCGCGCAGACGCCGGTGCGGGTCCTTCGTCAGGCAACGGCGCAGGAGCGATCTGAGGTTCTCAGGCAGGGCGGCCGGCAGCGCGTTCCACTCCGGCTCGCGTTCGAGGACGGCCGCGAGCACTTCGGCCATCGTCTCGCCTCCGAACGTGCGCTTGCGGGCGAGCGCTTCGAACATCACGCACCCGAAGGCCCAGACGTCCGTTCTCCGGTCCACGGGTTTACCGCACGCTTGCTCCGGCGACATGTACGCGGAAGTGCCCATGACGATTCCCGCGTGCGTGACGTCGACGGTCACCGTCGCAGTTTCGGCCTCCGTTCCACCGGGCAGCGCCGATTCGACCGCCTTGGCCAACCCGAAGTCGAGCACCTTGACCTTGCCGTCGGGCGTGATCTTCACGTTCGCCGGCTTCAGATCGCGGTGGACGATCCCCTTCTCGTGCGCCGCATCGAGCCCTTCGGCGATCTGGCGGCAGATGTCGAGCGCTTCCCTGAGGGACAGCGTGCCGCTGTTGATCCGTGCGGCCAGCGTGTCGCCGGGCACGTACTCCAGCACGAGGAACTTGGTGCCGTTCGCTTCCTCGAGCCCGTGGATGGCAGCGATGTTCGCGTGGTTCAGGGACGCGAGCATCCGCGCTTCGCGCTCGAACCGCGTCATCCGGTCCGCGTCCTCGACGAGTGACGGATGGAGCAGCTTGATTGCGACCTTGCGGCCAAGGCGGGTGTCGGTCCCCTCGTAGACGATGCCCATGCCGCCGGCGCCGAGCTCCGATTCGACCCGATAATGACCGAGCGTTCTGCCGACCATGGCGTCGTTCCGCGCGATCAGCTCGTGGGCACGCCGATGCGTTTGACCCGATCGAACCAGCGGCGCTCCAGATTCAACTGGGTGACCGGCGGGAACGAGCGGCTCAATGGTTTGGCGATGAGGAAGCGACGGCCGTCAGGCGTGACGGCGTAGGGTGCGGCGACCTGCGCTGTAACGGAGCTGAATTCGAAAAGCACCTGGAACCGACCGACGGATACTGTCTCCCCCACTGTGACAGCGACCTTCGTCAGCTTCTTGAAGGCGTCATCGAAGTAGAACAGTTCGCCTCCTGCTGGCGACCAAAGAGGCGCCGTCGCTCCGTCGGACGTGATTTGCAGCGTACGTCTGCCATCCGGAAACGACCGCACGTACACTTCGTTGCGTCCGGTCTCGTTCGTCACGTAGGCCATCCATCGGCCGTCGGGAGACAGGTCTGGGAACGCTTCTGCCGCCTTGGTGGCGGCAAATGGCGTGATGTGCCCGTCCGCCACGCGTAGCAGCTTGATATCCAACCCGCTCTGGGCGCTCTCTCCATCGACGAACACGAGGTGCTTTCCGTCGCGCGTCCAGCACGTCGCACGGGCAACTCCGTCAACCGACAATCGCCTGGGCTTCGCTCGGCCGTCGATCGGGGCCAGCCAGATTTGGTGATGCCCTTCATCGTCCCTGGAGAAAGAGACGTACTTCCCGTCCGGTGAGACACGAGGCACCAAGAAACCGGTTTGGCCCTGCGCCACCTTGATCACAGTGTTCTTCTGGACGTCGTAGACGAACACCCCGCGCTTCTCGAGTCCGAGCGCCGCGAACGCCACGCGCCGGCCGTCAGCCGACAGGCTGAACGTATTCACGGGCCACGATTCGAGCCCCGGCACAGGTTCCGTCTGCCCCTTTCGATCCACCCAGAACAGTGGGCGGACGTAGTCCGGGACGACCCCTCCGGTGACCCAGAGCAACGCACCGGAATCCGAGACGCTGTACTGGCCTGCTCCGGAGTTCAGGTCGCGCATCGCCGTGTTGAACGCGTGCATGAGGCGCGGCACGACGGTCACGGCGGGCCCCTTCGCCTGCAGCCGCGCGAGATCGAAGGGAACGACCATCAGCGCGCCCTTTCGCACGAAGGCGAGATGTCCTGTTGCGAGGTACCGGCCGTCCCCGCCGTCGTTCACGAGCAGCTTTCGTTCGCCGGTTTCGAGTGACAGCCATTCGAGCCGGCTTTCGATGCCGCCGTCGGTCCGCATGGCGGTGAACAGCAGGCCCTTGCCCCCGGGCACGACCTGCGGCAGCCGGTGCGTTTGTTCCCTGGCGGGATCAATCTTCGTCAACGCCTGCGGCTTCCCGCCGCTCGCCGGGACGTACTGCAGCCCCGCCTTCTGCTGCCCGAGGAAGATGCGCCCGTCGGGCGCCCACGACATGCCGAACGGGCGAGCGGGGATCTCGGACAGCACGACGGGCGAGCCACCGTCAACCGGCACTTTGTACAGCTTGGGCTCGGCCCAGAACGCGATCCACCGGCCATCGGGAGAGAACACCGGCATGCAGACGCCTGCCGGCGTTCCCGGCACGATTGCCGCGTCGGAGCGATCCAGCAATCGCCGATACAGCCTCGCGTTCTCCATCTTCCCGTCCGGACTCGCGCTGAAGACGACAGCGGTGCCGTCGGGCGACGCCGCGAACTCGGTCCGCATCGGACCGCCCGCTCCTCCATTCAGTTGCCAGCCTGCCGGAAGGGAGACGACTTCGGGGGCGGGGGGCGAAGCTGGCGCCTGGCGCAGGGATTCAAACGCACCGATCAGGTTCGTACCTGTGATGACGAGAGCGAGCACGGCGGGCATCGACACAGCACGATGTGGCATGGCGCTCCTCCGAGGGCTTCCGCCCGTTCACGCGCGGCAGGGTGAGTCTCCGGCGGGGGAGCTGTGGGCCAGCGATGGCGCACCAACGGCGCATCAATGGCTGTGCCCGGGACTCTCCGTGTGGGGAGTGGCTACTATCCCACCGGGCTACAGCGTTGTCAACGACGGTGCGGCGAGTACCGATTCGATTCCGCGCCTAGATTCCGCGCACATCAAATCCAAAGGCGCGCGCGGCCAGTCCGAGAGCGGAATCGTGCGTGGCCATCGTCGGCAACGGTCCCATGCGGTCGCGCCAGATTAGCGCGGTGGCCAGGTGTAACGCGTCGAGCGTGCCGAGGGGCACCGGCATCGGTTCGCGGGCTCGGCTCAGCACGGGTGGCCGGATCAGCACGAGGTCGATGGCCTCCAGCCAATCGTCAACGGCGCGCACGCGAGCAGCCGCTTCCTCCGTCGTCAGCGACCCCTGCGAGCGGAGACGGTCGATCGCACGTGGGCTCTTGACTGCAATCAATTCGTTCGACACCAGCGCGTCGACGCGCCGTGTTGCTGGTGTGGCTGCGATCAGCGGCTCCAGTCCTCGACGTCGAGGCCTGGAACGCGAGTCATGTGCTGGAGGTTGGCTGTCACCAGCGTGGCCTCCAGCGCCAAGGCGTGTGCCGCGATTGCCGCGTCGAAGTCCTCGATTCGAGTGCCCTTGCGCTCCAGCGTCGCCTTGATGCGGCCATACGTCTGGCTGACGACGTCGGTCCACTCGGCCCGCGGAAGTTCAGCGCAGAGCAGATCGAACCGCGCCTGCAGCGCCGCCCGGCGCTTCGATCGCGGCAAGCGTTCGATACCAAACGCGATCTCGGCGATGACGGGCTGCGGTACCGCGACTTTGGCGGGTGCGGTCGCGGCCAGCCGTTCGACGACGGCCGCCGTGCCTTTCATCAGGGCTGAAATCGCGTCGGTATCCAGGACGTAGGTCACAGTTCGTGCGGCGTTTTCGAACGGCGCGTCTGTTTCACGGCGGCCAACAACTCGTCTACCGCTTCACTCGTCTCGCGGTCGACGTGTCGCAGCCGCTCGAGGAATTCCGGTGTCCAGCCGGGGCGTTCGCTCACAGCTTGCTCCAGCGCGCGAACAATCAGACGGTTCCGACTCACACCCAGCGCCCTGGCCCGGCGGTCGACCGATTTCAGCAATGCGGGAGGAATGTGGACGGTCGTCGGCATGAATATATTTACGAATATATCATGCCGGGCCAGTCACCGCGATCGATTCGGATAGTCCTCGCGATAAACGCGCTCAGAGTGGAGCGCGGCATCGGGTCAATGGTGCGGCTTGAATGGTTCGCTCGCCGAGAGGCTGAAGGCGGCGGTTTTCCACACGTCGATCAGCTCTCGGCCATCATCCGAGTTCCCGAGAATCTTTCACGCTGCAGCACAGGACAATTCCGGGGTTTGTCGACTTCTGGTCACCACCCGCCGTCGGCACCAAGTGGCAGGAGGTAGTTCTCCAGAATCCAATTCGCGACGCTCTTCCCCTGCCGGTGGCCTATCTCGATGGAGTGGCGGAAATGCATGCCGCCGAGGATCCGGGCGAATCCTCCCTCTTCGGCGAATGCGTCGAAGTCCTCGTAGTGACGCGTGACGCCCGGAACCGTTGGGGATGTCGTCTCGAACGCGTAGTGCTGGCCGAAGTACTTCTCCAGGACGCGCGCGCCAGCGGTCTGGATGACACCGTGTCCTGCGGGATATTCGGGATGTGGAGGCGTCGTCAGAAAGGGCGACCAGCCCATGTCCAGGACTGTCTCGGCGTTGTCATCGAGGTCAGCGTTACGAATTGCGGTGACCGGCCGCCAGAAGAGATACGCGTATTTCGCGTCGAAGACACTCGTCGCGGCGTCCGTCAGCGTCAGGTTCAACAACGCGAACAGCCGAGCGTGCTCCAGCAAATCGCGACCGTCGATTGCCGCCTCCGCCCGAGCGATTCGGTTCAGTTGAAACTGGGCGAGCTCCGTATGCCAGCGCGCGGTTTCGTCGTCGAATGCCGTGCGATAGGGACTCGCGAACTCCCCAAGGGCACGCGTTTCATTCAGGTCGGCGGCATAGCGATTCGACGTGAGTGCCGGCGGGCCGGCCGGCCGGAACTGCGACGCCGACGTGAGCGCAAACGGGATCCAGTTCGGCGCGTTCGTGTTGATCGGTTGCGCGGGCCCGGGAGAGGTGATCTGGTACGCGCCGGGAGCGCCGGTCGAAACATAGATCGGCCCTGGCACGAGTATGTTGTCGGCGAGTCTGACCTGGTACATCGTGTGCGCGACGACCTCGCCATACTGAACCCCGCTCGTCTTGGACGCGCCGTCCGGGAGCAACGCCAGCGATGCAGCAAGCGTTGCGTCGAGTTCCGCCACTCGTGCGGGCAGCAACCGTATCAGTACGCCGTATGCGGCGGAGGCAGCCGCAGCTTCGGGAAGTGCACCGGCAGGCGGGGCGGGCAGTTGAAGGTACGGATGGTAGCGCGGCTGGATCGCGTTGATCGCATCGAACATCGCCACCTGGACCATCGCGAGCGTGCGTGACGCTCCTCCAAGTGCGAGTACCTTCTCGTTCCACTGGCTGATGACATCGGCCCGCGCCGGCGCAGCCGCCACGAGACAGACGAGGAGGGTAAGAGCGATTGGTCGAAGGATTTCCCTGAGATTCGTCATGCTTCACCTCATTCCGTGTCGGAGACCACGGCGCGGCACCGGCGCGCCCTACTTAAGAAGCGGGAAATGAGGGAAGGATCTTGAATGAGCCCTCAGCCGGTGACCGAACGATGAGGGCCGGGAAGGCATAGAATGGTGCCATACCCGAGCATCCTCCTCGCGTCACCGCACTACTTCTCGAATGGGGAAAGGGCGACGCGGCCGCCCTCGAGCGACTGGTTCCGCTCGTTCACCACGAACTCCACCGGATCGCGCGGCGCTGCATGGCCGGTGAGGGCGCGGGTAACACGCTCCAGGCAACCGCCCTCGTCAACGAAGCGTATCTGCGGCTGGTGGACGGAAAAGCTGTCACGTGGACCGACCGCGCGCATTTCTTCGCGGTGTCGGCCCGCATCATGCGGCGCATCCTCGTGGATCACGCGCGCGCACGTCGCACGTTGAAACGCGGTGGTCCTGAGGCGAGAGTCACCCTCGACGAGGGCCTCGTCGTCGCGCACGAGCCACGCCACGATTTCGTGGCCCTCGACGACGCTTTGCGCGCCCTGGCGGCATTCGACGAGCGAAAGAGCCGCGTCATCGAGCTCCGATTCTTTGCGGGGTTGAGTGTGGAGGAAACGGCGGCGGTGCTGGAGGTCTCTCCTGACACGGTGATGCGCGATTGGCGGCTCGCCAAAGCATGGCTGCAGACGGAGATGCGCCGCGCGCACACGTGACAGGCAACGACGGCGCGCGACGTCTCGACGTCAGCTATCGCTTCTGGACATACCACGATGTGTTGCGGCATGAGGCGGTGTCGACTGCCCCACGCGCGGACACTGCGGAGACGATCCTGCCTGAGATGGTGCCGCGGACCTCGTCCGAAAACGAAAACGAACCATTACGCACCGGAATCTCCGTCGTAAAGGTCAGCGCCTCAGAGCTGCCGCAGCGCATGCTCGTCACGAAGTCATTCTGAATTGTGAATTCGAGAGGGATCTCCTGTTCGGACCCCGCGCCACCTTCCCAGATGCCGTTGAAGTCAAACGACTCGGGTGGAGCGTAGGTATAGCCGTTGACGAGGACATCGGCGTCAGCGCCGCCGTTGGTGACGACGACGTCGACTGGTCCGGCGGCATGGGGCGGTGTCACCAGATAGATCGAGCCCTGGTACACAGTTGGTCTTATCTCAATCCCGCCGAGTGTGACAGTCACGCCCGCCCGGAAGTCAGTGCCGGTGATCGTGACAATCGTCCCGCCTTCCGTTGAGCCAATGTCAGGCCAGACCGCCGCCACGATGGCTCGGGGAACGCTGATGTAGGTGAACCCCCCGTTGAGTCTACCGCTCTGACCGCCAGGGTTTGTGACGATCACGTCCACGAGGCCGGCTGCGTGTGTCGGGACGGTTGCCGTTATCGTCGTGTTGTTCACGACGGTGACGGCGGTCGCGATCGCGCCAAGTGTGACGGCAGCTCCCGGCTCGAAACCGGTGCCGACAATTCTCACGATCGTGGTGCCGTTCGTCGACCCCGAATTCGGCTGGACTGCGGTCACGGTAACAGAGCTCGAAGTTGCCGAGGGAGCCGCTTGAGTTGGCGAGGTCGGTGAGCGTTCGCTGCACCCGGCGATTGTTGTGCAGGCGAGTGCGGTGGCCACGGCGAGGGACGCAATCGTGCGGTTGTCCATGGACGGCTCCTGTCTTCGTTGACATACCGCGCGCCATTTGCCGCCGCCGCGCGCAGAGGAGGTTCTCCTCCTGTGCTGGAAGCGAGAACCAGCGCCGAAACCTTGAACGGACGATTAGGTCTACAATCGGCGCATCAGAAAGGGCGAACGCGAGCCACAGTGGTGAGCCTTCCCATGATGGATGACGCCTGAACGGTGGAAGGCCATCGAGCATCTGTACTACGCCGCGGCCGAGCTGGCGCCGGACGACCGTGAGGCCTTCCTCATCGAAGCCTGCGGCGGCGACGACGCGCTGCGACAGCAGGTCACGGCGCTGCTCGCAGAGAACCTGCTGGATGAAGAATTCGCCGAAGGACCGGCCCACCCGGCCGCTGCGGCGCTTTACCAGCCATTCGCGACACTAAGCGGTCAGGTGGTCGGCGGCTACGTCCTCCAGGAATTGCTTGGCAGCGGGGGCATGGGGGAGGTCTACCGTGCCCAGGACCAGAGGCTAGGCCGCGACGTCGCGATCAAGCTCCTACCGGCCGCATTTACGAGCGACCCACAGCGCCTCGCGCGTTTCGAGCGCGAAGCCCGCATGCTCGCCGCGATAAACCATCCGAATATCTGCGCGATCTACGGCATCGAAGAAGCAGGGCCGTTCCGGTACCTGATACTCGAGATCGTCGAAGGGCAGACGCTCGCGGAGGTTCTCGCCGATTGCGCCCCGTCGGAACGGCTGCCACTGCACGAGGCGCTGAGGATCGCGCGCCAAATCTGCGAGGCGCTCGAGGCCGCTCACGACAAAGGCATCATCCACCGTGATTTGAAGCCCGCGAACATCAAGATCACGCCCGACGGCGTCGTCAAGGTGCTCGACTTCGGCCTCGCCAAACCGATCCTGTCGACAGCAGCCGGTGACCTCACGGATGGACCGCACGTGATTAACGCCAAGCGTGGCGAGGGTCCGATCATCGGCACCGCCGCCTATATGAGCCCTGAACAGGCGCGCGGTCTGACGCTCGACAAGCGTACCGACATCTGGGCGTTCGGCTGCGTGTTGTACGAGATGCTCGCAGGTCGTCTGGCGTTCGCCGGCGACACCGTCTCGGACACGATCGCGAAGATTCTCGAGCGCGAGCCGGAGTGGTCGGCACTTCCGGCCACGACGCCTCCCGCCGTTCGACGCGTGTTGAGCCGCTGTCTTGCGAAGCATCCGAAGGATCGTTTGCGCGACATCGGTGACGCGCGAATCGAGATCGATACCGTCGGCGAGGTCCTGCCAGGGGTCACGGAGACGACCGTGCGTCCGCCTCGGCGCTGGCCGATCGCCGTGGCGGTGGCCACGATGGTCCTGTGTGTGATCGCCGTGCTGGCAAGCTGGCTCTGGCGCCAGCCATCGCCCCCGTCGATCGCGGATCGGCTCGCGAGGGCGAAGTACACGTACATCACCGACTGGGACGGGACCGAGCTCGACGCGGCGATTTCTCCCGATGGCAAGTTCGCGGCGTTCGTCGCCGACGCGACCGGTACGTTCCAGATCTGGTTGACGCACCTGGGTACGGAGACTTTTCACAATCTGACGCCCGACCAGCAGGACGAACGAAATCGGTTGAACCGGCCGGTTGGCTTTTCGATGGACGGTAAGTACATCTGGATCAGCGGCAGCCCCGCGGGCCGGCGCCTGCGGATCATGGAATTTCCCGGAGGTCCGCTGCGTCCATTCCTGGAAGAGCGCGCGATCAACGCCGCGTGGTCCGCGGACAACAGGCGGTTGGTCTACCTGAGGGTCGACGACACCGATGGCGATCCACTGTTCGTGGCCGAGCGCGACGGCGGAAACGCACGCGAAATACTCCCGGGCAAGCAGGGGGAACACAACCACTTTCCCACCTGGTCAACCGATGGTCAGTGGATCTACTACGTGCACTTCATCGACGAAGCAATTTCGGCTGACCTGTGGCGCCTTCCCTCTTCCGGCGGCGAGCCGGAACGGCTGACCGAACAGTACAGGGACGTGCGATATCCGACGCCTGTCGACACCCGCACCGTGCTGTACGTCGCGCGCGACGACGTCGGAGGCGGGCCGTGGCTGTGGGCGCGCGACGTCGAGACGAAGGCACGCACTCGCGTCAGCGTCGGGCCCAACCGCTTCCTCTCGGTTGCCGCAAGTGGCGACGCGCGCCGCCTGATCGCGACGGTGGGGAAATCGACGGCGTCATTGTGGAGCATTCCGATTCTCGACCGCGTGGCCGACGAGCGGGACGTCATACGATACGTGTCGTCACCTGTGCGAGCGTTTGCCCCGAGGTTCGGCCCAGCGTCGTTGTTCTATCTGTCGTCGAGCGGCTCAGGGGATGGTTTGTGGCGCGCGCAGGGTGACAAGGCCGTTGAAATCTGGAAGTCCGCGGACGGAGTGCTGACCGACCCCGTGGCGGTGGCGCCGGATGGCCGGATCGCCGTCACGCTGAGATCGGCGGGCAGAGCGCGTCTCGTCGTCGTTTCGTCGGACGCCGCGGTTCGACAGTCCGTCGCCGATGGCATCGACGTGCGAGGCACCGCCGCATGGTCGCCGGACGGCACGCGGATCGTCACCGCGGGGTGGGATGCGCAAGGACCCGGGCTGTTCGTGATCTCCGCCGCTGACGGTTCCGCGATTCGGATCGCGAGTGGCCAGGCGCTCGATCCGGTGTGGTCGCCGGACGGCAATCTCATCGTCTATGCCGGCCCGCTCGCGAAGGCCACCGCCCCTCTGCTGGCCGTTCGACCCGATGGCCGGGCCGTGCGTCTTCCCGCGATTCGAACCAGCGCGCAGGGTGGTGGGTGCGTGCGGTTTCTACCCGACGGGAAGGGCGTGGTGTACAGCCTCGGGCCGGTTGGGAAACAGGCTCTCTGGCTGTTGGACCTCTCGACGAATCGGACCTGGCAGCTCGCACGTTTGCCAGGCGACGCCACGATGAGCTCCTTCGATGTCACGCCGGATGGGCGGCACATCATCTTCGATCGGCTCCGCGAGCTCTCGGACGTCGTCCTGATCGACCTCGTGGACTGATTCAGGAGATTGCCGGCCGCCAGTACGAGACAACGGTCAACGGCGCCTCGCCTCTTGCTCGAATCTGGCAGGTCCTACGATTTCGGCAGATCTATCAGGACGACATCCGCGTTCTCGCGCGAGCGGTCGAACACGATCTGTTTACCGTCAAGGGTGATGTCGAAGCCGGGCGTAATGTCGAACCTCCCCGAGCGTCCCTGACCGGTCAGACGCGTCAGCTGACGCGCCTTCTTCGTCTCGAGATCCACGACCCAGAAGTCGAGTGAGTCGCTGCGGGACAAGTAGACGAGGCCCCGGCCGTCGGGCAGGAAACGATGACCGCCCGGGCGAACGCGCAACGGCGGGAGTTCGACCGGGACTCCATCGGGTCGCACTCCCAGAAGCGGCGCCTCCTGGCCCGTGGCGAGCGCGCCGGCATAGACAATCAGCTTGCCGTCGGGCGACCAGACCGGATTCGCCGCCGGACCAGAGACGAGCCGAACAGGCGGACCGCCATTGACCGGTATCTTGAACAACCCCTGACCCTGGGCATCGTCGATGCCGCCCGCGACGATCCACTGATCGTCCGGCGACCAGTCGGCCGTGCCGTGTATGTCAATCGACTCCGCCGCTCCACGCAGCCCCGTCCCGTCAACCGACATGATCGCCAGGCGGCGTCTGCTGCGGTTCGCGAGCACGACGGCGACGCGGCTTCCATCTCGCGACACGGCCGGCGGGTCGAACATCGCGCCATCTGCGCTCTTGCGCACTTCGAACGCCTGCCCATCCTGGAATCGCCAGAGCCCGTCCGCTGACCCGCGGGCGGAGAGAAAGAACAGCGATCGTGCGCTGAACCGTGGGGCGTGCGCGCGCGCCGTCGGCAATCGATATGGACGGACGTCGCGATCCTCGGCGGGCCGATCGAGAATCGGCACGGTCCACAGGTCGGCGGTCGGACTGACGAGGGTGGCAGCCACGCGCCGGCCATCGCGGCTGGCCGCGATGGATGTGTACTGCTCGAGGCCCGAGCTCACGCGGCGTGTGATTCCGCTCCGCGTGTCGAGGGCCCACAGCCACGGCCCTGCCCCTTCCTCCCCGTGCGCCACGTAGAGCAGCGTGCGGCCGTCGAGCGGCGTCAGAAACGTCACGGCAGTGTTCTGGTTCGTCAGCCGCTCGGGCGCGCCGCCGGAGGGTGGCACGCGCCACACGTCCATCTCGTCGGTCCAGTTCAACGTCCGCTGCCATCCGTGCACGAAGTAGAGCCACCGGTCGTCTGATGACCAGATCGGATTGTGATTGTGAGTCCGCTGTGGGCCTCGCGACCACCCCGCCTGGTCGGACGCCTCGATCCTGACTTCGGTGGCATCTCCGCCCGTGCGGTCTGCGGTAAACAGCAGATCACTCGGGTTCGTGTTCTTGAAGTACACGAGGCGACTGCCGTCAGGAGACCACGAGGGAGTCGCGTCTCCTTCGCCGAGGAAGGCGCGTGGCGTGCCTCCCGCCAGCGGGACGAGCATCTTTCGCGACAGGACCGGATCCGCAGAGATGCTGAACCAGATATCCGCACCGTCGCCCGAGAAGCCCACGCTTCGCAACAGTCTGTGGGGGGCGCCCAGAGATGGGATGTTTGCGGTGAGGTTTCTGAACTCGCCGGTGCCGACCTGGCTCACCCAGAGATCGAACTCACCCTCGCGGTCGGCGATGAAGGCCACGAACCGGCCGTCGGGCGAAATTGCCGCGCCTCCTTCGGTGCCTTCCCAATCGGTGAAGCGCGTGAAGCGCGCGCCGGCCATCGGGTCGTCCAGCGTGTCGCCGGTACGCTGGATGTCCCACACGACGACCGCCACGGCGAGCGCCGTCACCGCGATCCACGGCAGCCATGTCGTTCGGGTCTTCGTCGCCGCGGCGGGCGCCGAACCGCCCGGCAGCACTTCGTCGATCGCATCGATCTCGATCCTCACGTCACCGATGTCTCTCAGGCGCCGCTTCGGATCTTTCGTCAGGCAACGGAGCAACAGCCGTCGAATCGGCGCGGGCGTGGTCTCGGGCAGGGCCGACCAGTGCGGCTCGTGCTCGAGAACCTTCACGATCGTGTCGGACACGGTGGGACCCGGAAACGCGACGTGCCCGGTCAACATCTCGTACAGCACGCACCCGAAGGCCCAGATATCGGTACGCTTGTCAACGGCCAGGCCGCGCGCCTGCTCGGGACTCATGTAGGCGGCTGTGCCCATGAAGGCGCCCTCGCGCGTCTCGGCGGGTGTTGCCTCCGGCGACGAGCGCTCGCCCGCGATGGCCTTGGCCAGCCCGAAATCCAGCACTTTCACCACGCCGTCCGCGGTGATCGTGATGTTCGCCGGCTTCAGGTCGCGGTGAACGATCCCTTTTTCGTGGGCCACCTCCAGCGCATCGGTGATTTGACGCGCAATGGCCAACACCTCGCGCTGCGGAAGCCCTGCGCCTCGGGACTGCAGCCTGTCGGCGAGCGTTTCGCCTTCCACCAGCTCGAGCACCAGAAACCGGACGCCGTCTGCGTCGGCGAGGCCATAAATCGCACAGATATTGGGATGATTGAGCGACGCGAGCAGCCGCGCCTCGCGCTCGAGGCGGGCTCGCCGTGGCGCGTCGGCGCTGAATGCAGGCGGCAGGACTTTGATCGCGACTTCCCGCGCGAGCGTGTGATCGTGTGCGCGGTACACTTCGCCCATTCCCCCGACACCGAGGAGCGAACGAACCTCGTAGCTCCCGAGATGCCGGCCGACGAGCGTGCCGCCGGCGTGTTTCAGGATGTCCGAGGCCACGAACGCCGCTGGGCCGCTGATGAAACCTGCCGCTCTGGGCTCGTGCGTAAGCAGCGACTCGACCTCGCGCCGCAGCTCGTCATCGCCGGCACAGGCCTGTGCCAGAAACGCCGGACGATCCTCGGGATCGCGTGCCAGCGCTTCGTGACAGAGATCCTCGATCTGCCGCCAGCGATCGGCCGTCATCACGTGCCACCACGTTGCAGCTCCCGCAGCAACCAGAGCTTCGCCATTTTCCAGTCTCGCTTCACCGTATCCCGCGAAACCTGCAGCGCCTCGGCCGTCTCATCGAGGCTCAGGCCACCGAAGAACCGCATCTCGACCACCTGGCTCTTTCGCGAATCGACCGCTGCGAGCGCCGTGAGCGCGTCGTCGAGAGCGACGAGATCGGTGCCAGGCTCGATCGGCACGACGAGCGCTTCGTCGAGCGAGACGACCGGCGCGCCCGCGCCGCGTTTTTGAGCATCGCGGGCCCGCGCCGCCTCGACGAGAATGCGGCGCATCAGCCGCGCCGCCATCGCAAAGAAGTGTGCCCGGTTCTGCCACCGAACCCGCTGCACGTCGATGAGGCGCAGGTACACCTCGTTGACGAGCGCCGTGGCCTGGAGCGTGTGGCCGCCGCGCTCACCCTTCATGTAGCGGCCGGCGAGCTGGCGCAACTCCGCATAGACGAGGGGCAGCAGTGCCTCGAGAGCGTCGGGGTCGCCCTGATTCCAAGCCAGGAGTAGTGCAGTGGGCGTCGGAGGTGGCCCAGAAATGCCGTCGATTCTATACCCAGTGCGGCGTGTGCCCCTTCTCGCCAGCTGTTCTCGCCTATCAGGCAGGGTGATGTCGGGTCTCCCGGCCTACACGCCAGGCAATGGCGAAGGTAGTTCCCAACAAGGAGGAACCGGATGCGACAGAGGTTTTGGGCAGCGCTACTTCCTTTTGCCGCCGGGCTGCTCGGCGGCACCGTGGCTCCGCCGCTGGTGGTGCAGGCGCAGCGTCTGGAGGCGACATTGATGGCGGAGTCGGTCACCGCCAAATTCATGCGCGTGGTCGGCGCCGACAGCGACGACGGGAGCAGCGACCGCATTCAGCTGGCGACCCAATGGGACGGCGCTGGGCCGAACGTGCGTCTGCTCGGCCCTGACGGGAAGACGAGGCGTGTGGTCATTTCCGCCGCCGGCATCGAAGTCCCCGACGCCGACGGCGCGGGCATGACCGTCTACAACCAGAACGGGGTGGTGGTCGGGCGCTTCGGACAGGGTCGCGGCCCTCTCGGAAACCAGCCGCTCAGGAACTTGCTGTTCCTGTCCGATCAGAACGGCAAACAGAGAATCCTGTTGGCCGTGGATGCCAACGGCAACCCCACGATCCGGCTCATGGACGCTTTCGGCAATGTCATCTGGAGCGCACCGTGAACGCCGATGTCGCGGCCCCCTTCGACTCAAGGGGGCCGCGAAACTTCAAATAAGGTCGTGCGCGTTCTCATTTCCGCGACGACCGCTCGACGACGATGGGTGCGTTCAAGGGACATCTCACGGAGCAATCGCCTGGCAGGCTGCCAGGAGGCCGCCGCGATCGACGCCTGCTTCGAAAAGAATCTCCATTGGCGGCCCGATCACTGGCAGACCGTCGGGCGTGGTGTCGACCACCACCGTTCGGAAGACGAGCAGGCCGACGCCGATCAGCAACGGGCGCGCTGCGGACTGCACAAACGTCAGGTGGCCCGCGACCGTAGCCACCGCCCTTCCATCGGCGTAGTAGTCCGTCATCAGCGTGCCGGTTCCCGGATAGCTCACGGACTTGGTCGCGATGAGATTGACGGTGAGAGCGATCGTTGCCGTTGCGGTGCGCCATCGATTCATGATTCCTCCGGTGCGACAAGGCTTCGCAGGTCCGTGCGTCAGCGGCACCCTGTTCCCGGTTTCGAGTACCAGCGCCTTTCGAAGGCGGCGGGCGCGAACGGGTTACCACGTGAGCCGACATGATTCAGGTTAGCGTGATACCGGGCATAGGGCGGCGTGTCATCAGCGAGGAGTCCGGTCGACGGATCGAGCTTGGCGCCAAGCGTGGCGAGACGCCAGTCGTCGTCGAGCGTGAACAGCGGCGACGGCGACATCGCTTCGATGTTCAGAATCCCATCGATGAGGCCGAATACGGGAATGAGCACGCCGACCAGGAATTGCTCATCGGTGAGGCCCGCGCCTGCGCGAGAATGCAGCTTGAGGTAATTCCAGGTGTTGGCCAGCGGCGATGGTCCGCCCCCCGGTGGTGGATTGTCACCGCCCAGAGCTCGCAAGCCCTCTCGCAGCAGCGTCGATATCTGCGCGAGGGTCTCTGTGCCTTTCGGCGCGGCCGGCAGGGTGACGTCGATCGCCTTCGAGAAGCATCCGGCGTCGCTGCGAACGATTTCAAGGTCTCCATCCTTGAGCGCAGACATCGTGGACACGTCACCAGCGACCGGCTCACCGCCGACGAGGACGAGCGTAACGTCCGCTTCGGTGGCGTCGATGAGACTCCGGTACGGCGATGGTGGGACATCGGGCCACGCCGGTGGGTACGGATGCAAGATGACCAACAGGTCGGCCATCTTCCCTACTTCGATCGAGCCCACCTCGTCGTCCCACCGAATCGCGTGTGCGGCGTTGATCGTGACCATCTCGATCAGCAGCCGGTCGAGGGCGACCTCGGCAGCCCGCCGCGCTTCGCCCGTCGTCCCTGCTGCAGATAGCGTGGGAACGAGCCGGCGCCGGGCTCCGAGTAGCTGATCGTCCCGAAGTGCACGGTCCGCGACCTTGAGTTCCATCAGCAAATTGGACGATCCGCTCGGCGACCAGTCCGTGCCCAGGGTGACGATCAGTCCCGCAGCGATTGCGTCGTACACGGAGGTCGTCGTGCCATACAGCAACAGGTTCGAAAGCGGGGACCACACCAGCTTGGCGCCGCGACCGTCGCCGACACCGTCAGCCCGAGCGGCCGGCGCAGCAGCCATGTCTGCGAAATCACGCGGTTCCAGCCCAAGCCCATGAACGACGACGGTCGCGTCACTCAACAGCCCCTTTGCCTTCAGATCGTCAAACTCCGCACGCGAGGAGACCAGATCACCGGGCCGGCGGTCGGCATCCTGCACACCTTCCGCGAGGTGTACGATCCACGCATCGAGCGCACCGCTCCGCAGTCGAGTGACGAGCTCGTCGAGTGCAGGGCCGTCCAGCGATGTGATGGGCGGAACGTAGTTATCGATCCGATCGCGTCCGAAATTCGCGCTGTCGACGTTCCGTGCGAGCAGCGTGTCATAGGCGGCATTTGGCGCCGCACCTTGCGTGGCGGTTGCGCCGCCGAGAATCATGCGTGCTTCGGCGTACTTGACGACCTCCGCTGCGAGGTTCAGCGCGATCGGATCCGTCAGAGCCGTACGCGCTGAAGCCACGAGCCGTCGGAATTCGGTCGGGGGGTCGACAGACCACTGATAACGATTCGCGTACGGCTCGGTTCCTGCTGGCCGTCCCACTGCAGATTGCACGTGCGACGAAGGAGGCTGCCACAATGGCAGCGCGGCGTTCAACGGGTGGTCGTGGAGATTGATGAGACCAGGATAGATCACGGCGTTCGGGCCGAGCTCGGCGCGCACGACGGACTCGAGGTCGACACCTGCAGGCGGGATCGGGCCATTCCAGACCGCAGCGATGCGGCCGTCTTCAGCCAATACGTGTCCTTGCGGCAGCACGTCGCGCGCCTCGTTCATCGTCACGACCGTGCCGTCCAGCACAAAGGCGCGCGACGGATCCCACGGTGCAGACTGGGCGCCGGTCATCGCCAGGGAAAGACCACCGATCGCCACTGCAGTCCCGAAGGTCACGGACAGCGAGTACGAAAGGAAATGCCGCGTCATCTGTGCTCCGGCGCCAACCGCAGCGGCTGACCGAGTGCAGTGCAGGAAACTTCGACGAAAATTGGCGCTCATATGCGGGCTCATTGGCTGTTCAGGCCTCGAACGGCGATTGCCGAATAAACGCGCTTCACTTTTTGCATCACGGTCTATTGCCGCCTGACCGTCAGCGCGCCTCCCGCGCTGTCGCCGTCGGGGTCGTGATTGGCGCCGGAGTCGTACACGAACAGGTCCGACGTAATGCCGGTCACGGTCAGGGTGACCGCGTTGATCTTCTTCGGCAACCCGTACCTGTAAAACTCACAGCGGCCCCACGCGGTCGTGCACGAGGCGGTGGTCCCGTCCTCCCATCGGGCAGCGACCGTGACACTCTGGATCACGTCGGCGTGATCGTGGGTATGGACCTGAACCGAGGCGAACGCGTTCCAGGTCGTCCGCAGCACGGAGGACGACGCGTCGAGATCGCCGATGTGGATCGCGGGAGGCGGCGGCGCAGCGACGCTGACCGTCCTCGCCGCGCTGTTCGTCTGGTTGACGTCGTCGGTGACCGTCAGCGTGATCGTGTATGCGCCCGCCGCCGGGTATCCGAAGTACACGACCGGGCCTTCGGCGTACTGGCCGGCGCCGAAATTCCACGTGTAGGAACGGACTGTCCCATCGGCATCCGACGAGGCCGTTCCGTCGGCTGCGCACGTGAGATAGGTGCACGTGACGACGAAGGACGCCACCGGAGGAGCGTTGACGACCGTGACCGCGGCGCCGCTTACCGGTGCGCTGGAGGCGCCGCCGTTGTCTACGACGGACAACGACGCGCTGAACGTGCCCGTCGGATAGGTATGCGTGACGAGAGGTCCTTCCGACACCACCTCGGAACCGTCTCCGAAGTACCAGCGGTAGGACGCGACCGTTCCGTCCGGATCGGACGATCCTGAACCGTCGAACGTGCAGATCGCTCCGTTGCAGACAACCGTAAATGAAGCGATGGGTGACGTATTGGCTTCGACGCGCGAGCGAGTCACGTCCATCGTCCCACTCACGTCGGTGACGGCGAGACTTACCAAGTACGAGGCGCCCGTCCCATACGTATGCGCGGGCGACGGTTCCGAGCTGGTGCTTCCATCGCCGAAGTTCCAGAGATAACTCGCAATCGTCCCGTCGGGATCGAATGAGCCGGTGCCGTCGAATTGGCACGTCGCTCCCGCGCATGTGTACGTGAACGCCGCTGTCGGATGTCCGGGACGCGGTATCCACCAGGTGGGATGATGGCCATAATCAACAAAGCTGAGGCCAGTGCCATCCGCGTTGACAACGTGGATCTCGTCGTCCGGGCGGCAGGGAGATCCGTCGCCGTTGCATCCTCCGCCAGACAGGTAGACTTTGACGAATGCGAGACGACGGCCGTCAGGTGACCAGGTCGGCTGCGATGCCAGAAGACCCGGCGCCACTCGCACGACGGTGCCATTCGCGTCCATCACGGAGAGCTGCGAATCTGCGGTCAGGAAGGCGATCTTTCCGTCTACTGCTGGAGAGAAGAGCGCGTCCCGCGCACCTGCGATCAACTGGACGAGGTTCGTCCCGCCGGTGCTGATCGCGCAGACGTCCGTGTCGCAATTGAACGCGATACGGCTGCCGTCAGGTGACCAGCTGATGCCTCCGCGAACCCCCAGGGCGTAGGTGAGTCGCCTCGGGTCCGTGCCGTCGGCATCCACCAGGTACAGTTCCTCAATTCCGTCGACCGGGCGTCCGAGCGCGATGGTGGCGCCATTCGGTGCCCACGCGAACGAGTGCACGCTGTCCGCGAGACGTGTCCGGTTCGAGCCATCGGCGTTCATGACGAACAACCCCGTCGCATACGCGCCCGGGGTCGCAACGAGGTCCGTGAACGCTATTCGCGCGCCGTCAGGTGACCAGCGCGGCGAGGAGCCGCTCGTGCTCAGCGTGACGACACTGCCATCCGCGCGATCGAACACGTGAATGCCGGCGCCGGCGAAGGCCACTCGTACGCCGTCGGCAGACCAGGTCGGCATTTCGCCCCACCGGATGCTGATCGACGGGCCGCCATCGTCGATGCGCACTTCAGGGAGAACCCCCCAACCGGATTCGTCCTGAAACCACACATAGCTGTCGTACGCGAACCGCTCGGCAACTCGCTGTTGTCCGCTGACAGCTGGCTGGAGCGCCACAACGGCGCAAACGAGCACGACGAGCGCGACTTTGTTCAGGATCCCGAACGACCGCGCCGGCGAGCGATGCCGCAGAGACATGGGACAACTCCTCCCCTTCACCGAAGCAGGAATTCAGCTCTCACGCTCACGTTGCTCGAAGACCGTCAGAAACCGAGCTTCGGAACCCTGAGCAGGCTCCATTTCGGGAACACGTTCATGCCCGGCGTGGAAGTCAACGGCATCGCGCAGCTGTAGGCCGGAGTGTCGAGCGCCGGATTGCTGCAGACGCACATGCCGGTCTGGGCGTCACACGTGAGATCCGCAAGGTCGATCACCCAGACCTGGAGGGGCTGCGGACCTCTATGCAACACGATCTTCCGTCCGTCGGGAGACCACGACGGAGACGCATCGAGCACGGTGTTGTTAGTCAGGCGGAAGATGCCGAGGCCGCCCAGCTCCAGAAGACAAATCTCGAAACCCCTGGTTCCTGTCGTGGGATTCAGCGGCCCGACTCGGCACATGTGCGCGATCATCCGCCCGTCTGGAGACCATGCCGGTGCGCGCTCCTCGTAGTCGTTGTTTGTCAGTGGTCGAGCGGCTGCGGAACCATCCGCGCTGATCAGGTAGATTTCCGCTCGGGACGAATTGGTCGAATCATCGTTGGCAGGGTGGCTGGTAAAGGCGATGTTCCCTCCATCGGGTGACCAGTCCGCGTCCTCATCGATCGCGTCCGGGTTGGACGTGAGGTTCCATGGCGCGGCGACGCCGTTCAGGAGGTCGTCCACGTTTGCGACGAATATGTCGCTGTCGGTTGTCGCGGCGCCTGGATCGGGCTTGATCGGTACGCCTGTCACGACTCCGCCCGACGCGTAGTACGACGCGGAGGCGTGGAAGACGATGTATTTCCCGTCCGGCGACCAGCTCGGGGAGTTGCCGCGGGTCAGCGGCGATTGTCCGCCGCCGTCGGTGTCCATCACGAACAGGTCCGCCACATTGCGAGGCTCACCTGTGCCGAGATGGTAGCGGTTGCTTTCGAAGACGATCTTCTTCCCGTCGGGCGACAGCGCCGGAAAGAAATCAGACGCAATATTGTTGGTCAGCCGCCGCGGGTTCGTGCCGTCCCGGTCCAGAAGGTAGATCTCGGAGGCGTAGAGATTGCTGGCCGGAAAGTCCCGCGTGCTCGACAGCACAATGGTCGGCACGTACTGGAAGTCGTTGGACTGATGTTCCCTGCCGATTGCGCCAAGCACGCCATCCGGTGGGCCTGGCAGCGCGAGCGCCACCAGCGGAATCGTCAGACAAAGAACCTTGGCGCATGCGATGCGGGTCGTCTTCATGGTGCCCTCCTCTGTGTTGTCAACGGTGACGAGCCGCGTGTGTGTTAATCGAGCGAGGAGGGCAGAAGCAATGATCGGCCGCTTCTTTATCGCTGAAATCGATCTGATTGAAGAAGTGTTGCGCTTCCGGGTACTTGCAGTCGTGACCAATCAAGCATCTGATGGTGTTGAATCGCGCGTGGGCGTTAGAATCCGGCGGGACGGGCCTAATGGATCCGGTCCTTCACTCAGCCGTTCGCTTCGGGCCGTTCGAGCTCGACCTCAACACGCATGAGCTGCGCAAGCTCGGGCTCAGGATCAGGCTCTCTGAGCAGCCGGTCCAGATTCTGCTGCTTCTTCTCGAGCGAGCCGGCGAGACGGTCACACGCGAGGAGCTGCAACAACGGCTCTGGCCGGGCGACACGTTCGTCGATTTCGATGCCGGCCTGAACAGCGCGATCAAGAAACTGCGGGACACCCTCGGTGATCCCGCCGACACCCCACGCTTCATCGAAACGGTGCCCCGTCGTGGGTACCGCTTCATCTTTCCCCCCGAAAAAGTTGCTGCAGCTCCGCGCCGGTGGCTCGGCCGCCAGCACGGCAATTGGGTTCTCCCGACGACGATTGCGGCGACGGTCATCCTGGCAGCATGGGTGACCCTCACCCTCGTCGGCCGTATCGCCGGCGGCAAGAGTGCGGTCAGCGGGCCGATCCGCATCGCGTCGCTCGCCGTGCTGCCGTTCGAAAACCTGTCCGGAACCCCCGGGCAGGAGTATCTCGCCGACGGGATCACCGAGGCGGTCACGAACAACCTCGCGCAGTTCAAGGCGTTGCGTGTGACGCCGCGCAATTCGGTCACGCGATACAAGCGCCCCGGCGTTTCGCTCGCACAGATGGCTCGCGATCTCAACGTCGACGGAATCGTGCAGGGTACCATCGTGCGCTCGGGTAATCGCGTGCGCGTCACGGTCCAACTGATCGAGGCTTCCACAGATCTCCACCTGTGGGCGCAGAACTACGACCGCGAGGTTCGCGATGTGCTGGCTCTGGAAATCGAGTTGGCCGAGGCGATCGCAGCGGCCATTCCAGTTGAAGTGCGGCCGGACGAACGGCGCCGTCTGAGCTTGCAGGCGGTCAGACCGGAGGCATACGAGGAGTACCTCAAAGGACGGTTTTACTGGAACAGCCGGACCGCCGGAGACCTGTTGAGGGCAGCCGAACACTTCCAGAACGCTGTCTCGCTCGATCCGAAGTACGCACCAGCCTACTCGGGCCTGTCAGATACATATCGTCTCTTCGACATGGCCGCCGTTGCAGCGCCGCGGGATTGCATGCCGAAAGCGGAAGCAGCGGCACGGAGCGCGCTGGCGCTCGATGACACGCTGGCGGAAGCGCATGTGTCGCTCGCTGGCGTTCTCTATCGGTATCACTGGAACTGGGCAGCGGCGGAACGCGAATTCACGCGCGCGCTGGAATTCGATCCGGACTATGCGGAGGGGGCATCGTGCCCGCGCGGGCTTTCTGCTGATGCTCCGGCGGAACGACGAGGCGGTCATCGCGGCGCAACGGGCGCACCAGCTCAGCCCGCTGTCGGCAGTGATTAGCGTGGAACTGGCACACGCACTGGCGCGCGTCCGGCGTTTCGACGAGGCGATCCGCCACATCCGCAAAGCACAGGAGTTCGAGCCGGATCGAGCGCAACTGCGTCAAGCGCTCGCGCTTACGCATCTTCGGAGGGGCGATACGGCAGGCGCCATCGCCATCCTCGATCAAGGCAGCGGGTCGCCGTCGACATGGAAGCCCTGGTTCGGATACGTGTGGGGGATCGCCGGGCGCCGGCAGCAGGCTCGGGATCTCTTGAGGGAGCTGGAGCGCCGCGCGCGCAGCCGATATGTATCGCCGCAGCACTTTGCGGTCGTCCATCTTGGCCTCGGCGAACGCGATCAGGCGCTGAAGTTGCTCGATCGAGCGTACGACGAGCGCGCATTCGAGATGATGGGTTTCTCAGGGCCCGTTGCTGACCTCCTGCTCGACGACCCGCGTTTTCAGCAACTCCTGAAACGCATGGGCCTCGAGGGACAGCCGGGATATGCTCCGCGCGTGCGGCGCTAACCACTTTATGCGTTCGAAGACGTTGCCGGCGCTACTTGATCAGCGCTCTCCATCCCAAGACCACGCCCGCGGCGGGGCTTGATCGGCCGGGTGAAGGATTGCACGCGTCCGCCATCGAACGAGACGTCGTAAATCGTGCCCCCATGTCGCTCACCAAAGGGGGGACGTCGAGCTTCGTCATGGGGCAATCGGAACAACTTGGCGGCCGGGCCATTGAGAGAAGTTTGAACCCGGCCGCCCGGCATTTCAGCCGCCAGCTCGCGGTGTCCGCAGCGCGGCGAATGCGCGCTGCAGCCTCGTTCTCGACGGGCGCTTTCGGCAGCCGGTGGAACACGTCATCCAGGGTTCGGGACGGCCGCGCCCGGCCGTGATGAATTCGCGCGGGTCAGGGGGAGCCATCGTTCCGGGATATGCCGATCCGCCGATGGACTTACCGATGCCACGCTCGTGGCGCTGGCCGAAGAGTTCGATTGCCCCTCCGTGATTTCTCGGTCTAGCGATGGGTCTGCCCGAGTCTCCTCCACAAGCACGCGACACGTACTTTCGGCCCGGACACCCGCGGTCATCGTGACACTCGCGGAAAGTGCGTTCTACACAGAACAACTGGTCATAACCGGCAATCAGGACAGCGCAAACCCTTGGCCGGTCGTCGGACGAGTGCCAGATTCGCTGGCGACATCGCGTCCGAGTCAGCGTCCAAACGGAGCGCCGATGACGTACTCGCGCTCGCCGCGCACGTGCAGCGCACAAGGCACGAACCGTAGGACTCGGAGCGCCAACCGTCATGACGTCCCATCTCAATGCCGACCGTACGGACGGCGTACGGGCGATGTGCGGGCGCTGTGGGTGGTTGGCCATCCGTCCGCCCTTCACACTGGCCACATGACAGGCATCACGCCGGTCACGTCAGCAGCATCAGAGGAGAGCTACAGCTAATGCCTGGGACCACTCATCGCTCGATCGTCCTCTCAGCCGCCGCGCTGTTCACCGTGTGGACGTCGGTTGCCGCCGCGCAGGAGGCGCCGTCGACCTCGGACCCGGCGCGAACCCAGCCTGTATCCAGTCGGACGTAACAGCCGGCGATAAAGACGATGGAGAGTTGGTGCTCGCGGAACCTGACTTCCGCGTTCTCAACCTACCGTCCACGCTGAGGCTCCCCGTCCACGGATCGAGCTTCCAGCTCACTCACCGGTTCAACGGCAATCTTCGACAGGGCAGCTTCAACGGGAATGCCAGCAATCTGTTCGGGCTCGATCAGGGAGCGGCGGTCGGCTTCGAGTACCGGTTCGGCGTGGCGCGGCATCTGCAAGCCGCCGCGTATCGCACCGCGATCGACAAGACCTTCCAGTTCTACGGCAAGTACGACGCCGTGCGCCAGGGCCATTCGATTCCGGTGTCGTTGTCGGCGCTTGTCTCGGTGGAAGGTGCGGACAACTTTCGGGAACGGTATTCGCCTGCTTTGGGCGTGGCCATTTCGCGGATGGCCGCCGACAGGCTGGCGGTATACGTGACGCCCGTGTGGGTTCACAACACAGCTGAAAGCCTGAACATCGATCGCGACACGTTCCTCGTCGGCATCGGCGGCCGCCTGCGAGTGAGTTCGACGGTGTACCTCGTCGGAGAAGTCGTTCCCCGTGCCCGCGGCTACAGTCCGGACCGGGCGGCCTTCGGGTTCGCCATTGAGAAGCGGGCTGGCGGTCACCTCTTTCAACTCAATGTCAACAACGGACAAGGAACCACATTCGGACAACTTGCGCGTGGCGGTTTCTCCGACAGTCTCTATCTCGGCTTCAATCTCGCCCGGAAATTCTTCTGAGCGAATCCACGGAAGGCAGAACAGCATGAATCGATTCGTCGTCTTCGTCCTCGGTCTGAGTCTGGTCGCGGTCGGGTGCGGGAGCACATCCCCATCGGCACCGTCGGAAGGAACCACGACCACCTCCACGTTCACGGTGCCTCTGTCGTCGGCGAACGAAGTTCCCGCGATCACCAACGCCGATGCAGGCAGCACCGGCACCGCGATCATCGGTCTGACCGTCATCAAGGATGCTTCCGGCACCATCACGTCCGCGACCATGAACTTTCAGATCAGCGCCACGGGACTTCCGGCCGGGACCACGGTGACCAAGGCGCATATCCACAGCGCCGCTGCGGGAGCCAATGGCGGGATCGTCGTCGATACCACGCTCGCGTCGGGCGAGATGGCGATCACCAACGGCAGCGGATCGATCACGAAGAGCGGGATCAACGTGCCCGCGGACAGGGCCGCCGCGATCCTCGGCAATCCCGGAGGGCATTATTTCAACCTCCACACCGCGCTCAATCCAGACGGGACAATACGCGGTCAGCTCGCCGGCGGCGGCGCGACGTTTGATCTAGGAACGTCGGGGGGGGACTAGGAGAGTCGTCTTTGGGAGTATTCGAGGGTCGCAAAGATTAGAGGAATGGCGGGGTGGCGGGGACGTCGGGAACGTCACAACGATCGACGTCGTCGCCTCTCGGTTCCACTCGAGGCCTACATTGCCTGGCTGCGTCGTGAGCCGACCGCAGGAGATTAGGACGAGGTCCTTTGCGCTCAAAGGACGCGATCGATGTCCTTCAGCAATGAATCGATGGACGTCTCACGGCCTGCCGCGTACGCCCGGACCCATCGATCAGGACCGAGGCGTGCACGCACCTCTCGCTCCGTCTGTTCCTTGATTTCGTCCACTGATCTTTCGGCAACAGTGGCGCCGGTGCGTTCCGAGACGGCGTCCCGGGCGCCCAGGATCCGCGCCGCCCATGCGTCGTCGCCCTTGAGTACCGCTGCGGCGGCGAGAGGGACGAGCGTGTACACGAACGCAAACTTGTCCTGGAGCTCGCGAATATGTGTGAGGCTCTCACGCACGAACGCGATCGCCGCAAGGGCGTCTCCCCGCCGCACTGCCAGGATCGCACGGATATAGAGTGTGAGCGACCGGAACCACGGAGCGGCGTGTCGAAGCACCGATGTAGCCTCCTCGAGCAGGACCTCCGCCTGCGCGAGGTCGCCCGTCTCCAGGACGACCTCCGCCATCCCGGTCAGCGAGTTCCCAAGTCCCCAGGGGAGCGCCAGCGCGCGGAACCGTTCAACGCTGCGGGCGAAACGCTCGCGGGCCGCGTCGGCATTGCCGACGGAGTGTTCAACGTGGCCCAATAGATTCTCGGCTTGCGCGGCCATCACCCTGTCGCCGGTCTCTTCGGTGAGGGCGAGGGCGCGCGTCAGCGCGGTGCGTGCGTACCCGAGTTCTCCTTGCGTGTACCGCATCGCACCCGTTCCAAGGAGCGCTCTCGATTCGATAACCGGCGAAAGGGAGGGCCGGTTCAGAAATTGTTCATACCACCCGATGCCCTCGGCCGCATGCCCACGGATGACCCAGAAGAAAAATAAGCTCCACGCGATGTCGGATGCTTCGTCGCGACGGTTGTGATCGATGAGCCATGTCAGCGCGCTGCGGTAACTCTCGAGATCCTGACGCGCGCGATCGAGCCATTCGGCTTGCGCGAGTCCGCGTAGCCCCTCAGCGGCCAGGGAGGCTTCAGTCGTGGCATAGCGCACCAGCCCCTCCAGAGCATCGTCGCGTTCTCCGGCAGCGGTGAGCTCGAGTGCCGCGTAGGCGCGCACAGTTTCGAGCATGTCGTACAACGGACGAGTCGACAGCGACTCGGTGCGCAGCAGGAGACTCTTGTCGATCAAACCAGCCGTTGCGCGGAGGGCGTCGTCGCTCGCCGCCGAGGAATCCTCACGACCGGCAAGCACCGCCGCGGCTGCCTCGATCGGAAAGCGTCCCGGCAGCACGCCGAGACGGCGGAACATACGCTGCTCGTTCGGGGCCAGGAGTTTGTAACTCCACGCGACAGTCGCATTGATCGTCTGTTGCCGTTCGGGGAGATCGCGCGGCCCGGCGGTCGAGAGCAGGACATCGTGCATGAGTCTGCGGAGCAGATCCTCGGCGGTCAGCACTTTGATCCACGGGGCCGCCAGTTCGAGCGCGAGCGGCAGGGCGTCGAGCCGTCGACAAATGGCGTTGACAGTGGGGCCGTTCGCAGCCGTGAGACGAAAGTCAGGTTGTACGTCCCGGGCCCGTTCCACGAATAGCCGTAACGCGGGAGCGAGCGCGAGATCGGCGGGTGATCTCCCGTCGGGCTCCACATCCAAGGCAAGTGGTCCTACCGCGTACTCCCGCTCTCCTCGCACATGGAGCGGGGCGCGACTGGTGGCCAGCGCTCGGAGCGTGGCGACGGACGCCAGGAGCTCTGCAATCAGCGGCGCCATCCCCAGCACGTGCTCGAAATTGTCCAGCACGAGCAATGTCGGCTGACCCTGACACGCGAGCCGCGCCCGCCTCGGCAAGTCAAGCGCCGTGTCGTCCGACACTCCGAGCGCCTCGGCGATCGCCGGCGCGACGAACGCAGAGTTCCGAATCGCGGCCAACCCGACGAACACGACGCGGCATGCGCCCTCGTCCGCGATCGCGCGTGCGAGCTCCAACGCCAGACGGGTCTTCCCGACGCCTCCCGGCCCGATGAGCGTAATGAGACGTGCACCTGGATCCGCCAGCCAGTGGCGTAGCACTTTCACGTCGGCCTCGCGGCCGAGAAGGGCGGTCAGAGGCATGGGCAGCGAAACGGCGCCCAGTGCATCGACTGCCGGCTGGTGTGCAGGAGTTCTCGCGCTTCGCAGGAATGTGTCACGGGCGTTGCCCGTCAGATCGAGTGCCGCCGAGAGCGCGCGCACGGTGTCGACGTGCGGTCGCCGTCGTTCCCCGCGCTCCAGCGCGCTGATGCCATGAACCGAAAGGCCCGCAATCGTCGCGAGCTCGTCCTGTGTGTAACCCGCGGCTTCACGAAGCGCTTTCAGCTGCGTGGCAAATGACCCCGGGGAGCCAGGCTTCATGACCGAGTGATCCTACACCCGGCGTGTACGGTCCGTGTGCGGGTTCTGTGCGGGTGTTGTCGGTGGGCACCGCTCCGTTCGAACGGCACACTGGCCACATGGCAACGGATTCGCGGCCCACCGCGTTTGTGACTGGAGCCGCCGGGTTCATTGGATCGGCGCTGGTCAAGGTCCTCGTGGCGCGGCGCCATCACGTATTCGGGCTTTCGCAGTCGATGGAAGCGGCTGAGCGCCTGCGTCGAGCCGGAGCGATACCCATCATGGGCGACCTGCTCGAGCCCGGTCGGTGGCAGGACGAGGCCGCCGCTGACTGGGTCTTTCACCTTCCACCGCACGACCTGTACGGGCCGCGCACAACGCGAGGGCGCGCCGCGTCCATGGCGCGGGCGCGCGTGCTGATGGACACGCACGTGCTCGACGCCGTGGCCGCGGGAACGACTCGGGTCGTCTACGTCGCGGATACGAGTTGCTACGGTGCCACGGGCTCGCGTCCCGTCACAGAGGACACGCCGCCGCAGCCCTCCGCCTGGGGCCGCTGCCTCACACCCGCGCTCGAGCGCCTTGACGGATACATCGTCGCCGGCCAGCCGATCGTCACCACGTTCCCCGGGTGGGTCTATGGCAACGGCGGGTGGTTCCGCGAACGCGTCATCAAGCCGGTGATGGCTCGCCGGCGCGTGCTGCTATTCGGGAAGGCTGGGCCGTGGGTATCCCCCATTCACGTCGAGGACTGTGCCCGTGCGCTCGTGCATCTCGCCGAGCACGGTGAACCCAGCGGCCGGTATTTCCTCGTGAACCGCGATCCCATCCGACTGCATGAGTTCGCGGCGACGTTCGCTCGTCTCGCGAATCGTCCACTGCGCGTCTTTCGAGTGCCCGCGGTGGCCACGCGACTCGTAGTCGGACCGATTCTGGCCGACCACCTCCAGGCCGATGCCGTGTTCGCGAACATCCGGCTGCGCGCGAGCGGGTTCCGCTACCGACATCCCACGCTCGATGACGGACTGCAGCAGATCCTCGGAGCCCTCGATGAGTAACGGCCTTGATCGACCGGCCACGGCACCTGGAATCGCTGAGAGCTTTGACGCCGTCGTGCTTCCACACCTCGATGCCGGCTACCGGCTGGCACGTTGGCTCATGCGGGATGAACACGATGCGGAAGACGTGGTCCAGGAGGCGTCCCTCCGAGCCTTTCGATACTTCCGCACATTCTGCGGCGGAGATGGGCGTGCCTGGTTCCTCAGAATCGTTCGCAATGCGTGTTATGGCCGGCGCCGCCCCGGCCTCGCACCGCCAGCCGACTTGTTCGACGAAGCCCAACACAGCAGCACGCGGTCACCAGCGGATCCTGAATCGCTCCTGCTCGAGACCGATCGTGCGGCGTCGATCGCACGAGCGATGAGCAGTCTGCCGGACCACTTTCATCAAGTGCTCATCCTCCGCGAGGTCGAGGATCTGTCCTATCGAGAGCTGGCTGAGGCCATCGGAGTACCGGTCGGAACCGTGATGTCGAGACTCTCGCGCGCCCGAGAGGCGCTACGGGGCGCGATGAATGACGAACTCAAACGACCCGGCGTTTCACCGTCGCCATGTTGCCGAGAAGAGGAGGCGGCCGCGGTACCGGCGTGAACCGCGTGGACCGCGCGGAAGGCACGCAAGCACACCAGCCGGACTCCAACTGTTCAGAGAGATGGCGGCTCACGAAGCGCCCGCGCGGCTGACCACGTGCAGAATCAGGAACAGCAACGCGAGGGCGAGCGCGGCGATGCCGAGCCCCTTCAGCCAGCGTGGTGCGCCGGGTGCGGTGGACCTGTCCTCCGCGCTGCGCGTTCTGGAGTCGTGTTGCCGCCGGCGGCCGTACGGCGTCAGGCCGGGCGGCTTGTACACGGCCAGTACGGTGGCGACGAGCAGCAGCAGCAGGGCAAGGACCGCGTGGAGCGCGGGAGACGGGTTTCGCACCAAATCGAGGTCGGCACTCGGGTCTGCCGCCACCCCGGCCATCAGACGAAACGTCTCCATGTACGTCAGCAAGACGACGGTGGCGACGGCGGTGATGAGGAGTTTGAAGAAGACCCAGTAGTGCCGAAAGAGACCCCACGTCGTGCCCAACCCCTCGATGATTCCTGTCAGGAGAGACGCGAAGGCCAGGGGAACGAGGACGTACCAAGCCGCCGGCTCCATTACGAGGTACGCCCCACGAACGGTCTTGGGGTCCTCGCTGGTCAGCCCGATGATGGCGAGGGCCAGAAAGGTGACGACCGCGCCGAGCCAGCCGACAGACGACGTGACGTGCGCCGTCAGCGACACTGTTCGCACGCGTGGTGACAGGGTCATGTGTGGTGTCCGCGCCGCTTTAGCCGGAAGCGACGCACCTTGGCGAGGTTGCCGCATTCGGCCATGTCACACCATTGCCTGCGCCCCGCACGGCTGGTATCGAGAAACAGCCAGCCGCATTCGTTGCCGGGGCATTGCCCGACCCGCTCGAGCTCGGGGCTCGTGAGCAGTTCGCCCGCCGACTGCACGATCGGCCACAACATGCGATCCAGCGCCAGCGTGTCATCCCACGTCCACGCCGGGCGCGGAAACCCCTCGAGTCGTTCGTGCGCGCGCGCCGTCTGCAGCTCGCGGTTGAGTACTGCCAGATCCTCCGGTGGAGGAGGCCACTGTTCGACGGCGGCCTTGAACACGCGATACATCGCTTCCCGCAATGCGAGACTCCGCTTCACCACCGCCGCCGCGGCGAGAGGTTTCGCCGAGGCGTGCCGGGACATCGACTTCACGTCGCGCGGCGTCAGCACGCCGACGAGCGTGCCCCAGCCAAGCAACGCGGCGTAAGAATCGAGCCGCTCCCCGACCACGTGATCCGCGTAATCGTTTCCGCGTCGCGAGCCGGGGCGACTGATGCGGCCGCGCACCGTGTTGACGAAATCCAGGCACAGCCTTCCACCTACGCGTTTGCCGAAGGGACCTTCACCGGTACTCATCTGTAACTAGTATATCCATGTTGACAGGTTACTGGATCCCGGGGTAGCGTAACGGGTAAGGTAGAGCATAACGGTTACAGGACGGGAGCCACAGAAGAGGCGTCGTCGATGACACCCCGAGCGGTACCGCTCGAGGAGGTAACGCATGCGTGTGCGGGCAATCCTCTCGATCGTTGTGTTGGCAGCCGCGGCGGCTGCCGTCGCGTGTGGCAGCATATCTCCGGACCGTAAGGTGCCGACATCGCCTGCGCCTGTCGATGATCGGGGGTCCTCCGCGGGGCCGGCCCTTCCCAACCAGCCGACACCGCCGCCGACGTCGGGCGGCTGCGATCACACGAAGGCACAGTGGGCAATCGGAGAAGCGGCGAGTGATGCCCTGCTGGAACGTGCCAGGGTCGCGGCAGGCGCCGGCTCGGCCCGCTTCCTTCGCCCGAACGAGCCTGTCACATTGGAGTACGTCGGCTCTCGGTTGAATCTCGGACTTGACGCACGGGATCGTGTGCGCACCGTTGTGTGCGGATGAACGACCTCATTCGCGAGCACCGACGATGTGCGTCGAACGCGGCAGTGGCAGTCTGCGAAGGGTGACCTCCCGGCGTCTCAGGCGCCAGCTCCCCGCGTTCTCAGCGCGGCGAATTCGCGTTGCAGCCAGGCATCGTTCTCGACGGGCGCTTTCGGCAGCGCGCGCCGCGTCTCCGGCGCCGACGCCCAGACGAGGCTGTCGCCGGCGGGCAGCACGCTCGGCTGCCGCTGAAACACGTCATCCTGGTAGACGTCGCTCACCCGGGCGATCGACCAGCCATCGTCGCGCAACGCATCGAGCAGGTCGCCGAGATAGAGCGCGCTCAGCAGGTTGAAGTGGGTGAGCAGGGTGTGCGCGATGTCGCGGCCGAACACCTCGCGCGCCGCGTCGCGGAAATACCGCGCGAAGGCGAGCATGTGACGCAGATAGATGTCGCGGTAGGGCCTCGGATCGGTCCGCGGGTCCGCGATGAGGCGTGCGCGCAGCTCGTTGGCGATCAAAAAGTCCGAGTTGTCGATCGTGACATAGGCGTTGCGATAGCCGCCGGCTGCCAGCGCCTGCCGCATGGCGTCGCGTTTCTCCGCCGTGTTGCCTTCACGCAGCATCGGAAATCGGAAGAACTTCGCGAAGCCCCGGCGCCCGCGCAACACCTCGTCGCCGCGCTGGAAGTCCGCGACGTACGCCTGCACCGTCGTCGAGGCAGCGTGGTAATCGAGATGGCTGTACGTGTGGTTGCCGATCAGGTGCCCGGCCGCCGCCCAGCGGTCCAGGATGGACCGCCCCGCAGGCGTTTCGGCGTTTCGGCCGATCACGAGCGCCATCGCCTGCGTGCGGTGCCGCCGCAGCGCGGCGAGGATGCGCTCGCTGCGCTCGGCGCCGGTGAGATGGACGTCTTCGAGCACGTTGAAGTCGTCCATCGTCACGGCGAGCTGAGGTCCCGGCTGCGTTCCGCGCGCGGCCAGCCCCGCGGCTGCCGCGCCGATCGTGATGAATTCGCGGCGGGTCATCATGTCGGTGGAATGGCGAACCAGCGCGATTGCCTCGCGACGGCGCGACTACGGTGTTCGCCCGGAAAAATCGAAGTGCCACGTTGCGCCGACGTTATAGGCGATGCCGTCGTGCGTATCGCGTCCCCACACGTAGGGCTCGACCGCGAAGAACACATCTGCGAAGCCGGCTGAGTACGACAGTCCGCCGGTCAGGTGCCAGTACCGCATCTTGAGCAGACGGTCGCCTTGTGCGCGTTGATCGGGGGAAGCGAATTCCTGGTCGAAGACCGTGAGGCCACCGTGAGTCTTCTGGAACAGTGCACCGCCATGCACGTACAGCGAACGGGTGAGCGCGTAGCCGACGCTCGCGGACACATTGCTTCGATTCGCCCGCAAGTCCTCGACGGCTTCCTCGACGAGCGCGAAGGAATACCCGGCCTGGATACTCGCTTTCGGCAGTACGGGCGCGAGCCGCCAGGCTCCACTGATGCCCAACAGAACCTGATTGAGATTCGGCCCGACCACGGCCTCGCCCCGGTACGGGTAATCGTGCGACGGTATGACGACGCGCACGTGGGGAGTGAGGGCCCAGAACTCGTCGCCCAAACGGTAGCGGCCCGCTATCTATAAATCATGAAACGACTGGTGCCAGCAGCGACACGCATCACGCTCGAGCCCCGAAAACGGATCATTCTGCCCGGTGTATTTCGCAAAGACGAAGGGCACGGCGGCGGTCGCGGCCAGTCGTTCCGTGATCCCGTAATCGACCTCGGCCAGCACACTCGAGGTGACGCTTTGCCCCCGCCGCCGCACGGTGCCGTCAGTCAGGATGTGGCCGGTGTTGTCGATCCACTGCCAGGCGACCGTCACCGACCCGACGCGCGGAGGCGGCGTGAACGCCTGGGCGGCCGCGGAGGCCGGCACGAGCAGGACGGTGATGAGCGCAACGAGCGGAAGACGATGGCGGAAGGCCAACGCCACGCCTAGTATCGCGTCGCTGTCTTCTTCAGATGGTGATCGCGCTGCAGGACCGCCTGGTCAATCGCTTGAAGAAGAGAGCGGTTCTTCACCAGGTCGTCGACGCCGATCACGATGGCCGCGTCGGGCGACGCCTGCACGAGCCGCTGCACGTTGTCGGAGTCGCTGTTCGCGGTGAGAATCACGTCGTAGCGGCCGCCCGCCACGATCGTCGACAGTTGCTGGAGCGTCTGTACCTTCGTGGTCCGATGGCCTTCGAGCTTGAGCAGCGACTCGACTTTGGCCTTCTTGAGTGCGGCAGTGACGGCCGAGGCGGGGTCGGCATAGATCAGAACCGACGCGGCGCGCGCGTTCTTCGGGCGCTGGTACCGCGTGCCTCGGCCTGCGATGAGGAATTTGTCTCCGCAGGCGAGCATGTCGACCGCTCCAACCGACAGCATCAGGATCAGCACGCCGAGGGTTCGCCGCAGGCTCATAGCTGCCTCCAAGCCGTGACGCCGGGAGCTTACCACAGGTAATGAGGTAGCTGGCCGTGGTCATGGAATGCCGAGCCGGCGCACAACGGCGGCAAACCTCGGATCGGCACGAACCGAATCCCAGGCTTGGTCCACCTTGAGGAGCGCCAGTCCGGTATAGCCGCCCTCCTTGGCCGCCTGCTCCAGCCCGGCGAGCGCGGCCTCACGATTTCCGACCTGGGCGTGCAGGCGGGCGATGTCGAACGGCGAGATATACCGCAGGGCAGCCAACGGCTCATGTTGTCGAAGCTGCGCCCGCGCCACCGTGACTTCGGCCTTTGCATACTCCGCGTCGGTCGTCACCCCGGCGAACGCCCGCGCCGCGTCGGGATCGCCCGCGAGCTCGTAGCCTCTCCCGCGCGCGTCGGCGGCACGCGCGAAATCGCCACGCCGCTTGTACACGTCGGCGGCGCCAAACAGAGGTCTCGCGTCCCCCGGCACTTCGCTACCGATAGCCGTGTAAACACGCAGCGCATCGTCGAGGCGTCCGTCTTCCAGCAGGAAGTTCCCAAGCATCACCCGCGATTCGAGATTGCCCGGGTCGACGACCAGCGCGCGCTCGATCAACGCGACGGCTTCGTCGGCTCTGCCGATGGCGACGAAAAAAACCGCGATCGGGTGGTATTGCATCGTGCGAAGGAGAGCGGGATCGTGCATCACGGCGCGATACTCGCGCTCGGTGGCGGCCCAATCGTGCGTCGCCGTAAACCGCAGGTGCGCCATGGCGACTCGCACGGCGACGTTGTCAGGATCGATGGCGGCCGCCTTCTCGAGCGCCGCGTCGGCGTGAACCGCCGCCTCGCGCGGCGACGCGTAAACGCCGGCGCTGCGGGCGTGGACGCTCACGATCGCCAAGTGCGCGTCGAGAAAGTTCGGGTCCCTTTCGGTCGCTTGCTGGAACAGCTGCAGCGCTTCGAGATCGTCCTGCTCCGTATCGCTTTGCAGCAGGAACCGCCCCTTGAGAAGCAGCTCGTAGGCCTCGGGATTCTGGGTGCCAAAACCGCCCAGTCGTGCCTTCTCCTCTCCCGACAGCCGCAGCCGCAGACCCTCGGCGATCGCCAGCACGATGCTGTCCTGGACGCGCATCAGGTCGGCCATTGGCCGGTCGAATGTCCGTCCCCAGAGGCGTTCGCCGGTCGCGCCGTGAATCAGCTCCGCGGAAATGACAATGTGGGTTCCGCGTCGCGACAGCGAGCCCGTGACCACGCCGCCGACGCCGAGCGCGCGCGCGGCCTTCTGGGGGTCACGCTCCCCCTTGAAACGCATCACCGTGGCGCGCGCCTTGACGGTCAGCGACTCGGCACGGGAGAGGTGATCGATCAGACCGTCGGTGAGGCCGTCGGCGATGTAGTCGATTTCTGGATCGGCTGCGGTATTGGCGAACGGCAGTACGGCGACCGAGTTGATCGCCGGACGGCTCCATCTATGCCACAGGAATGCAGCGGCGGCGGCAACCAGGACGACGGCTGCCAGCACCGCCACCCATGTGCCTGCGTGCAGCCGAAGTGTCGGTCGAGCCTTCGCTGGTTCGATCCGTGCACGCACCCGCTCAGTCTCAGTCACAGGTTGTTCGAGCGCCCAGACGACGTCGGCCGCTGTTTGGAACCTGTCTTCCGGAGCCTTCTCGAGAAGGCGCGACACGATCGTTTCCATCGAAACTGAGACATCGGCGCGGTCGCGCAGGAGATCCGGCGGGGCGTCGTGCACGATTGCGTGCAATGTGTCGATGGTGTTCTCGCACGCGAACGCGCGCTGGCCGGTCAGCATTTCGAACAGGATCGAGCCCAGGGCAAAGAGGTCGGCACGGCCGTCAGCCTCACGGCCCTGACTCTGTTCGGGCGCCAGGTAGCCGGCGGTCCCAAGAAGGATTCCAGTGAGCGTCGACGCACCGTTGGTGCGCCGCACGGCGTCCGGCGCAAGTTTGGCGATCCCGAAATCGAGGATCTTTGTGACGCCCGCCCGCGTGAGAAAGATGTTCTCGGGCTTGAGATCGCGGTGAACGAGTCCCGCGGCATTCGCGGCGACGAGTCCCCGGGCGATGTCGCTGCCGATGCGACGGCCCTCCGCTTCGGCGATGGGACCTCGATTGAGTCGGTCACGCAGCGTTTCACCCTCGAGCAATTCGACGACCATGAACGGCTGGCCGTCGTGCGTGCCGACGTCGTACACCTCGACGATGTTCGGGTGATCGAGTGAGGCCGTGACTCGCCCTTCACGCACAAAGCGCTCGATGCGCAGTTCGTCTGACGCGCCGACCGGTGCGAGCATCTTCAGCGCTACTTGCCGATCGAGGCGGGTATCGGTCGCTCGATAGACGATGCCCATACCGCCCCGAGCGATGAGTGCGTTGATCTGATAAGGACCGACGAGCGTGCCGGGCTTCATCGCCGCCTCGTCATACGCCAGCTGGGCGGCGGTCAGCAGGAAGGCGGGGGTTTCGAGGAATCCCCTCATCGACACGCTCGCCGTCGCCAGCGCATCCGCCTCGGCGACGAGATCGGGCGACCTGGATGTGAGCTCGTCACGAAGCCGCCGCCGCTCGGCGGAATCGCCCTTCAGCCAGGCATTGTGCCAATCCGACAACTGGTTCCATCGATCGGAGCTCATGGCTTCAGTGCGCTCGCGGTGTCGAGAGGCGCTCGTACAGCCAGGCTCGCGCGGTATTCCAGTCGTTGATCACGGTGCGCGTGGTGACGCCGAGCGCGTCAGCCGTCTCTTCGACGCTGAATCCACCAAAGAAACGCATTTCGACCACTTGCGCGGGTCGCGGGTCGAGTGCCGCGAGCTCGGCGAGCGCACTCTCGACCGCGAGGACATCGACAACGGCGTCGGGCGCGGCGACATCCAGGCCGTCGATTGGAATCGGCGCTTCACCCGCGCCGCGCTTCGTCGCCTTCCGCGCGCGCGCGGCGTCGACGAGCACCCGGCGCATCATCTTGGCCGTGGCGGCGAAGAAGTGCGCGCGGTTCTTCCATTCGACATCGCGCCAGCCGAGCAGCCGCAGGTAGGACTCGTTGATCAGATCGGTCGGTTGCCAGGCGTACGCGGCCTGCTCGCCGGCCAGCATTCGCTTCGCCATCTGTCTCAGCTCGTAGTGCACCAGCGACGCCAGTTCGGCGAGCGCGTCCGGATCGCCCCGCATCCACGCCTGCAGCAGCCCGGTCACGTCGCCGGCCCGTTTCACGCGAGGCAGTGTAACGCGCCTGCTCACTAAAGGCGGATTTCGCTTGTTCGACGTGAAGGTCGTCAACCGCCAGGTGCCGTTTCACTTTTGCCTCGCCGTTTCCGCCTGAGGAGATGAAGTCAGGAGGAGGCGACATGGAGAGAACGAGTTTGGCAACGGCAGGGCGGCTTGGAATGGCGGGCGTGCTGTGCGCGGGTGCGCTCATCGGCTCCGCGTGCGGGCGCGACGCGACGACCGGTGCGAACGCCCTGGTCGGGCCCAGTGCGGTGGCTGCGGGGGGCGAGACCGGCTCCGGGGCGGCCGGCGGAGGCGTAGCGACGATGGCGCAGTCGGGTGGCCTCACGCCCGCGGAACTGATCGAACGCGGCTGGAGCTGCCGGGTGACACCGGTCGGCACCACGGCGTGCAGCCCTCCCGGTCAAGACCTGCCCGTCTTCGGCGCGCCTGCGGATCGCCCGCCGAGCCACCTCCTGCACGTGTTCGACACGGAGACGGGCGAGTTCCTCGGCTTTGCCCGCATGATCCGCACGGACCTCTACGAGGGCCAGACCTGCCCCTCGACGGGTGCGCCCTACGTGTACCTGCCGCACATCGGCTACTACGAGTGTTTCAACCCGGCCAGCTGACGACAAACACCGAGCGGTTACTGAAGTCCTGCCGGCGCCGCGTGCCGGCAGGACGGAACCCGTCAAGCAAGCATCGGCTAGACATCCGCCGGCCGCTGCGAACCCATCGGCGCAACGGGTGCCGCCGGCCATCCGTAATGTCTGCGAGGTAGCTCGCATGATTGCGGACATTGTTCTCGACCTCAGGTATGCGGCACGGACGCTGACGAGCCAACCATCCTTCGCTCTTGCTGTCGCGCTGACGCTGGCGCTCGGCCTCGGGCTCAATGGCACGGTCTTCGGCATCATGGACGCCCTCCTCCTCAGGCCGTTTCAGTTCCAGGACTACGATCGCCTCGTCGTCCTGTTCGAAACGCCGGCCGGGACGGCCGACCGCGACCCCGTTGCCCCGGCGACGTACGCGGATTGGCGCCGTGACATGCGCACCGTCGAGCGCCTTGTCGCATGGGAGAACTGGGGCGCGACGCTCGGCGGCCGGACCGAGCCCGAACGCGTGCAGGGCTTTCGCGTCTCAGCCGGCTTTTTCGACACACTTGGCATCCGCCCGGCCACAGGGCGGGCGTTTCAGCCAGACGAAGAACAGCCGGGCAACGATCGCCGCGTCATCATCGGTGATGCGCTCTGGAAACGTCGCTTTGGCGCCGACCCGGCCATTGTTGGCACCGAGATCCTCCTCGATTCACAGCCGCACACGATCGTCGGCATCGCGCCGCCGGACTTCGATTTCCCCGTTGGCGCGGAACTGTGGACGCCGCTCGCGTTCACGAGCGAACGCGCAACGGATCGGAAGACCCGTTCGCTCTCCGTGCTCGGCAAGCTGGCGCGCGGCAGCTCCACAGACGACGCGCGAGCCGAGCTCGAAGTGATTGCCGCGCGGATGGCGGCCGACTATCCCGACACCCATCGACAACGCGGCGTCACCGTGCGATCGCTGTCGACCGCCTTCAGGGAAGACGGCGCCGCAGCGCTGGTGGCGGTGCTGCAGCTCGGCGCGGGTCTCGTGCTGCTGATCGCGTGCGCCAATCTCGCCGGCCTGCTGCTCGCGCGAGCCAACGATCGCCAACGTGAAGTTGCGGTCAGATCCGCTCTCGGCGCCAGCCGCCTGCGCATCGTCCGGCAACTCGTCACGGAGATCGTGCTGCTGGCGCTCGTTGCCTCCGTGCTGTCGTTGTTGCTCGCGCGCACCGGTCTTGATCTTCTCCGCTCCAGCATGCCTGCGGATATGGCGAGATACGTCGAAGGATGGAACAACGTGCGGCTGGACAGCCGATTGATGCTCGTCATTCCGGCATTCGCGATCGTGATCGGTCTTGCGGTCGGTCTGATTCCCGCGCTGAGCGCATCGCGCGGCAATCTCACGGAAGCGTTGAAGGATGGTGACCGTGGCGCGATTGGCGGTATCCGTCGCCAACGGGGACGCCAGGCCCTCGTCGTTGCAGAGATCGCCTTTGCGCTGACGCTGCTGGTCGCCGCCGGTCTGACGATGGGGGCCGGCGCACGGATGATTGCCGCGCCGAGCGGCTTCGACTCGCCATCGCTGTTGACATTCAACGTGCCGTTTCCGGAGCAGAAGTACGGCGACGCCCGATTGCGACGCGAATTCGCCGACACGTTGCAGGCACGACTCCAGAACCTCGCCGCCGTCGAGCACGCCGCCATCGCGAACGTGCTGCCCGCTGCCGGCTGGAGTCCAGTGCTGGCGCTGCGGGTGGAAGATTCACCCGTTCACGATCTGGCGTCGCGGCCGAAGACGGGATTCAGAACGGTCTCCGCCGGCTACTTCGAGACGATGCGGATTCCGATTATTCGTGGCCGCGGGTTCTCGATAACGGACCGGGAGGACGCGCAGCCGGTAGCCATCATCAGCGCGTCGCTGGCCTCGCGCTTCTGGCCCGATCGCGATCCCGTCGGCCGACGAGTGCAGCTGGTGGACCACCGGGATGATTGGCTCACGATCGTCGGCGTCGCCGGAAACGTCACGATGTACAACTGGTGGGATGGAATAGATCTCACCGCGGTTTACGTGCCGCTGCGACAATCGCCACCCGCCGCCGGCCTCAGCGTGGCGCTCAGAACACGCAGTGAGCCCGCCACGGTTGCGGGCGCGGCTCGCGCGACGGTCACGTCACTCGATCCTGCGCTCGCGGTCGACAACATGCGGACGATGGAGGAGGCGATCGCGGCAAGCACGTTCGGCCTTACCTTCATGACGTATCTGCTGGGCATCTGCGGCGCCATCGCGCTGCTGCTCTCCGTCGTCGGGATCTACAGCATGATGTCCTATGCCGTGTCGCAGCGCCGGCATGAGTTCGGCATTCGCACGGCGCTCGGTGCGTCCTCGCGCGACCTTCTCGGTGCGGTGCTGCGTCAGGCGGGGCTGCTGACGGCCGCAGGCGTCATCATCGGCCTCGCGCTGGCCGGTTTGTTCGGCCGCTTCATGTCAGCAGCGTTGTTCGGTGTCGTGCAGCTCGACGCGGTGACGTTCGTGATGGTGCCTGGGGTCCTGGCGATTGTCGCGCTCGCGGCGGCCTACCTCCCCGCACTCCGGTCGACGCGCGTGGATCCGGCAACCGTCCTGCGGAGTCAGTAACTCGCCGTCGCCGCGGTGCGGTACCATTCGCGTCATGTCACGCACGAGAGTCGCGCTGATTGGCGCCGGATTCGTCGCCGAAATCCACGCCGAGTCTTACCACCGGTTCGTGCCGGACGCCGAGGTGGTCGCCGTCTGCTCGAGGAGCGCCGACCGGGCACGCGCTTTCGCCGCCAGACATGGCATTCCCCAGTGGTTCATCGAGGCCGAGGAGGCGATCGCTCGAAGCGAGTGCGAGGTGGTCGATATCTGCGTGCCGAACCATCTACACGTGGCGACCGCGCTCGCCGCGGCGGCGGCCGGCAAGCACGTCATCGTCGAGAAGCCGCTCTGCCTCACGCTCGACGAAGCCGACACGATGATATCGGCCTTCCGCGACCGGGCGCTGAAGCTGATGTACGCCGAGGAGCTGTGCTTTGCGCCGAAATACGAACGCGTCCGCCACCTGGTGAACGAGGGGGCGATCGGCACCGTTCATTACCTCCGCCAGTGCGAGAAACACTCCGGACCGCACAGCGACTGGTTCTACGACCTCGATCGGTCGGGTGGCGGCGCGCTCATGGACATGGGATGTCACGGGCTCGCCTGGTGTCGCTGGCTGCTCGGTCCTGCGCACCCGCCACGCACGGTGTACGCCCAGCTGCAGAGCGGGCTCCTTCACCGCGGCCGCACCCGCTGCGAAGAAAGCGCCCTTTGCATCGTCGAGTTCGACGGCGGCGCCGTCGGTATCGTCGAGAACAGCTGGGCGAAGCCTGGCGGCATGGAGGACCGCGTGGAAGTCTGCGGCACCGGCGGCGTGCTCTTCGCCGATCTGTTCATGGGGAATGCCGTGCTGACGTACAGCGAGCAGGGCTACAGCTACGCGATGGAGAAGGCGGGATCGACCCGAGGCTGGACGTTCGCGACGGTCGAAGAAGCATTCAATCAGGGTTACCCACAGGAGCTGCAGCACTTCATCGCCTGCGTGCGCCACGATCTCACGCCGGTGAGCACCGGCGAGGACGGCCGCGCCGTGCTCGAGCTGATGAATGCGGCGTATCACTCGGCGAGGACCGCGCAGAAGGTGGCGCTGCCGTTCCGGGCGGCCGCCTCCAAACCCATCGATTTCTGGCTCGGCGCCCCGCGCTAGGTTTGGCCTCCCCGACGAATCCGAGCCCACGACATTGTGCGCGGCCTACGGTGTGCGCCGGAGGGGCATCACCTTCCCTCGAGCCAGCGGCGCCAGCTGGAAAGCTCGAACGGCCGGCCGAGAAATTCATGCACGGACTCGGACGCGGGCCGCGACTTCCCCGGACGAAGAATCGCGTCTCTGTAACGTCGCGCGGTCTTCGGATCGAGCGGATTGCTCGGATCGAACGCACTCCACAAGTCCTTCGCGATCGCCTGCGACCACAGGAACGTGTAGAAGGTCGCGCCGTACTCTGTCGTTCCCAGATGCTCGAAGGCCGTCGGCAGATGCAGGTCGTCGTCGAGAACGACGTCGAGGTCCGACGCGAACGCCGATCGCGCACGTGCGTCCGGATCCAGCTTGCCGGCGGGCCGAGTGTGAATGTCGAGCGACAGTGTCGACAGCGCCACGTACGGCGCGACCTGCATCGGACGGCTGAAGGCATCGGCGTCGTGTATCCGCTCGAGCAGATCATCGGGAATGGGGGCGCCGCTCTCGACGTGGCCGCTGAGACGCCGCAGTACCGCTGGCTGCTGAATGAATTCCTCGAGCATCTGGGACGGCACTTCGACGAAGTCGAGCTCCTCGGGCCATCCGCCGGTTGACATGTACGGCCTCGTCGCCAAGAGGAAGTGCATCACGTGCCCGAACTCGTGGAAAAACGTCGTCACTCCGGTGACACCGGTCAGGTCCATGAGTCCGGGATCGCCGGGCGTGCCGCCGGGAAAACGCGTGATGAGCACCGCTTCGGGAAGTTGACGTCCCGTGATGCCGGCACGGAGATCAAAGGTCGCGCCGAACGGAATCTTCTCCGGGCGAGGATGCAGGTCGAGATAGAACCGTCCGACGAGACCGCCGGCATCGCTGACCTCGTAGGCTTCCACCGATGGATGCCACACAGGAACATCCACACGACGGAACTCCACGCCGAAGAACTCCGCCGCGATCGTGAGCACGCCCTTCTTCACCCGCTCGAACGGGAAGTAGGTGCGGATCTCGCGCTTGTCCACGGCGTACTGTTCGCGACGAATCAGCTCCGCGGCAACAGAGAGATCCGCCAGCCCCAGCCTGGCGATCGACGGGTCGTCGCGGCGCAGCCGCTCCAGGTATCGTGCGGCGATCGCCTTACGCGCCGGCGCCGATGCCGAACGCACGCGATCGATGAACGCTCGGACCGCGTCAGCCGACCCCGTCATGCGCGTCTCAGCCTGATATGAGGCCCAGTCCTGGCTGCCAGCCAGATGCGCGATCTCTTCGCGAGTGCGTAGCAGCGAATCGAGCACGGTGCGATTCGCGGGCCAGCCTCGCTGGTAGTACGCCGACATCATCCGGCGCCGCAGACCCACGTTCACCGACAAGCCACTGACGACGGAAATGTCCGTTACGCTCGTCGTCAGGAGGATGCGGCCCTGCGCGTCGCGTTCGTGGGCGGCAATCCATTCGGGCGGCATTCCGGCCAGTTCGTCAGCCGTCGCCGGAATCTTCGTGGTGTCGCCGGCGATGTTGCGCTCGAATTCGGCGGTCAGCCGGTCGAGCGTCTGGAAGAGCACCCGCATTCGCGTGCGCGTCGCCTCGTCCCGGTCGGCGCCGGCACGGCGATACGCGCGGCGGACGCGCTCGACCAGGAGCCGCTCCTCGGCCGTCAGCGTCGTCGTGTTGAGCGTGGCGAACGCCTGCGCGACTCGAGGATCCGCGGCGAAATCAGCCGTGAAGCGGCTGATACGCTCCTCGGCGCGTCGTCCTTCGGCGCGGACTGCGGCGTCCGGGTGCACCTGCGTCGCGATCGCCGTCAATCCCTTGGCGCGCCCGACCTGATTGCTCACCTCGTCGAATGGCCGGAGCGTGTTCGCCGCAGTCCGCCGGCCTCGCGCGGCGGCCAGGCGGTCCAGCGCGGCGCGCGCGTCCGCGAGATGGCCATCCACCAGGCGCGCCACCATGGACGCGTCGAGACCGCGGGGATAGACGGGAGTCGAGATGACGCGCTGCGAGGCCTGACGCTGCGCGATCGCAGACGTCGAGATCAGCAGCATCACGAACGTCAGGCGCAGTGTTCTGAAGTCCATAGCATCGCCCCCATCGCATCGTGGTTCGCGCGCGCGTGCTCCCCCGCTCGGGCCGGCGCATCACCGGGCGCAACCTTAACGACGCACAACGCGCGCCATCGCCATGCACTGAATCTTCGGGTCGTTCTTCAAGTGGGCCCGAACTTCGCGTATTGGTCACCGCACATTCGGCCGATTATTCAAACGAATTGACGAAGGCGACGGTTTGAAAAACCGTTGTAGGGGCGCAAGAAAATCGCAATCGCGCAAGTGCTTGCGTGGCGTATACTTAGGTTCTGCGGTGAGTGGCCGAGAGGCTGAAGGCGGCGGTTTGCCAAGACTCGCCAGAGATTCCGGAAACGGGCCTGAAATTGACGATTTCAGGCCTGTTTTGGTGTACGAGCTTGGTTGCTGCTGGGTGCCGATGGACGGTGTCGGACCATGTCCGGGCACACTTTGGGCACAGCAGCGCCGACGTCGTTGCGTGTCGCCGGCGCCGCGTGGTCAATCAACTCAGTTTGACGTTCCGGGCTACCGAGCAAACATCCGGTTTCAGAATCTGACGACCATTCCCGTGAGTGGTGTTCTACTGGGCAATCTTGACTCTGGTTGTATACCAGATGTCCCTCCGCCCATAACCGCCGTCACGGGTTGAGAACAAATACAGTGTCGTTCCGTCGCGTGAAAGCCACGGAGAGCCGTCGTCGGCCGCGGTGTTGACCGGAAAGGCGAGGTCGAGGGGCGTCGACCACGCGTCGGCGAGCGTTTCCCGCGTTGACGTCCAGATGTCGATGAGTTCCTGGCCGCCCGTTCGGTTCGATGTGATGAACGCCTCCAGGCCGTCTTTCCTGATGAAAATTCGTGTATCGCGCGCGGGGCTGCTGAATTCCGGCACGAGCACTCCCGGACCAAAGTAGCCGTCTTCTCCCACGGCGCTCGCATACACATCGAAGTCCTGCGAACCAGGGCGGTTGCTGCCGCAGAACAGGGTGACTTGTCCTGTTTCAGGATTCTCGAAGAACGCAGGTGCGATTTCTGTTGCGTCTGTATTGAGCACACATCCCAGGTTCGTCGGTGGCTCCCATTCCTCCGTGCGCTTGTCCTGCCGTCGCGTCATCCAGATATCACCCGCGCCGCAGCCTCCTGGACGAGTGCTGTGAAAGAACATGACGTGCTCGTCAGAAGAGAGCACCGCGAGTGAGTCGGCAGCGGCCGTATTGATGGGCGACCCCATGTTCTGCGGCTCGCCCCACGGAGCATCGACAGATGCACGTGTCGCAAACCACAGGTCGTCTCCTCCGATGCCTCCGGGACGATCGGACGTGAAGTACATCGTCAATTCGTCCCGCGAGAGGATCGCGTACATATCGTTGTATTCGGTGTTCAGGGGTGGCCCGACATTCACGGGGGAAGACCACTCCCCAAATGTCTCTGCGCTCCGCCGCGCAGTATCGGGAGTCACGGTATAGCACGCGAGCACGCAAACCAGCGTCAAGGATCGCCTCATGATCGCCTCCTCCGAAACGGCAACGCCGTCAACATTCAACCGATGCACCGCCGTCCGCAAGCGGCAAGAGACCGCACGCCGTCGTTGCCGCCTGATACCGCCATTTGCGCGCTCCTGATATCGGGGCTAGAATCCGGCACTCGCGGCGATCAGACGGGTACCCATGAGCCAGCCGCCCCTGCCCAGCACCGAAGATCGCCTGGACTCCTGGAAGGACATCGCCTTCTACCTGAAACGGGACATCAGCACCGTTCAGCGGTGGGAAGAGCGCGAGAAGATGCCGGTGCATCGGCACCAGCACGATCGGCGCGGATCGGTGTACGCGTTCCGCTCCGAGCTCGACGTGTGGCTGGAAACCCGGCGGACCCGCCTGAAGCAGAACGCGGAGAGGTCCGCGTTCGACGACGTCGCGACATTCGCGCCCACCTCTGCGGTAAGGAGTCTGGCGAGGCTACGGTGGATAGGTGCTGCGGTCACGACCGCACTGGTTGTCGCGGGGATCGCCTACCTCGTCGTTTCGAGCCGCGTCGCGAGCACGCCACGAATGATTCGATCCGTCGCGGTGTTGCCGCTCCAGAACCTGTCAGGTGACTCTGGCCAGGACTTCTTCGTTGACGGGATGACCGAAGCACTGATCCAACGCCTGTCGAGCATGCAGATCGTCCGTGTGATCTCGCGAAGGTCGGTCATGCAGTTCAAAGATTCAACCCAATCGCTGCCCGAAATCGCGAAGACGCTGCGCGTCGATGCCATCGTCGAGGGCTCCGTGGTGCGCTCGGGCCGCCGGGTTCGCATCAGCGCACGCTTGATCTGGGGAGAAAGCGAGGGTCCTCTCTGGTCCGGCAGCTACGAACGCGAAGTTGGAGATGTGCTCGCCCTCCAGTCCGAGGTGGCACAGGCGATTGCGCGCCAGATTCAAATCTCGGTTGCCGGCCGAGAGTTCGGTATCACGAATACCCACAACACGCCCGCAGTGTCCGCCGACGTCTACGAAGACTATCTCAAGGGCCGCTTCGCGCTGAACAGAACACCGACGCCGGATCTCGAGGCGAGCATGAAGTATTTCGAGGCGGCAATCGCAAAGGATCCGTCCTTCGCACCCGCGTACTCCGGCCTTGGAGCCGCCCACGCGGCCGATAGCTCTGTTTTCGCCGGAGGCGCACCCATTGACGGGCTGGAGAAGGCGGCACGGGCCGCGGCAGGAGCCCTGGCGCTCGATGTCACAAGTGCCGAAGCGCACCTTGTGCTCGGCGAAGTGGCCCTTCGCCGATGGCAGTGGGCTGAGGCCGAAGCACATTTCCGCCGCGCGCTCGATCTCGATCCGAACAATGCCTCTGCGCACGCCGGGCGGTCTCGCTGGCTGCTCTTTCAGGGCCGGACGGACGAAGCACTCGAATGCGCGCAACGTGCCCGCGAGCTGGATCCACTTGCGTTACACGGCAGGGGTATGGGCTGGATACTTTTCCTGTCGCGCCGCTACGAGAACGCCATTCGAGAGTTCCGCACGGTGCTCGCCGTACAGCCAGAGGAACGGGCAGTCTTGTGGATGCTCGGCTTTGCGCTGATTGAGCACGGCGAAGCGGGCGAGGCGGTGCGCGTGCTCGAAAGAAGCGCCACCCTGTCGGGACGCAACCCGGCGGTGCTCGGCGTCCTGGTGAGGGCGTACGCGCGCGCAGGACGATCGACAGAGGCGTTGCGCGTCCTCGACGAACTGACGCGGCGCCGCCAGGCAGAATACATTCCTGCCGCCGCGTTCGTGAACGCGTACCTGGGACTCGGAGACCACGAACGCGCGATGGAATGGCTCGCTCGTGCGTTCGACGAGCGGTCGCAAATCGTCCTCCACCTGAAAGTGCATCCTTTCTTCGATCCCTTACGAAACGACCCTCGTTTTGCGGCCCTGCAGCGGCGGATCAATTTCCCCGAGTGATCGCGGGAGTCTCGTCGTCGATTGGAGGACCGGCTACTTCGCTTGTCCATCGCTTCGCATCGAAAGGGCCGGCGAGGGCGTGTATCAGAGCTGCGCGATCCGTGGGCTGGATGATCGATACCAGCCTCTGGATCGCCGTCGAGTGGGGCGCAGTCGCCGCGGCCGACATCCACGCCATTACTCGTCAAGATCCTGTTTATCTCTCGCCGGTGAACGTCGCTGAAATCCGCTCCTTTCGGCTCCGTCACCGCAGGCAACAGCGGCCGCCAGCCGTTACCAGATCTTGACGCGATTCTCAGGCGCTAGAAAGAGCTTGTCGCCGGGCTTCACGCAAATGCCGCGTAGAACCCAGGGATATTGCGGAGCGGGCCGTTCGCGCGGAATTCGACCAGGCGTGGGCGCCGGTGAGTACCTGCCGCCGCAGATATTCGTCTCGCGCCTTTGCGCGCCAGGCCTGCGCGAAGCCCATGAAAAACCGCTGGTCGCCTGTGCAGCCATCGATGACGGGCACCGTCTTGCCGGCGAACGAAATCCGGTACGCCTTGTAGGCAATCGCCAGCCCGCCGAGATCGGCGATGTTCTCTCCGAGCGTCTGGTTGCCGTTGACGTGCACGCCAGGCACGGGACTCTTAGACCGGATGTCGGCGAACCGCGCACTATCGCCGAGGTAGTACTCGCGGGCCAGCGCAGTGCCACCCTGATTCAGATATAGCGCGACCCTGGTGGGATCTCCGGCGACCGCGTTGATGAAGCTGGTGACGGGACCGCGGACTCCCAAGACTGAAAGCCGGCCGATCACTTCGGCGAATTGCGCGGTATTGCGTAATTGAGCTTTGTCAGCCCGAGGATGTCCTTTGCGACCTGGTCGATCTCGGCATCGCCGTGCTGCACGTCGATCCGCAGGGGCGTGGGCACTTCAGCCCCGTCGTAGCTGAGTACGGACGGCTTGAATCCGCTGCTCCACAGGTAGCCCGCCTGATCGTTCACGCGCCAAAACGTGCCGCGCAGCACAGGCCACTTGCCCCCGCGGAACAGCTTCACGCCGCGCGCTTCACGTCGGACACGGATCCCGACGACCTTCGCGCCGGTTGAAGCAGCGCCTTCGACGTAGCCTTTGAACTCCTCGTCATCGAGCGTGGACCGTGAGTGCAGAAAGATCTCCGTGAGGCTCCCGCCGCCTTGCTCGCGATACGACTTCAGGACGCCCGTCATGAGATCCCGCGCGGCGGCCTGGGTCAGATGGCACTGCTTCCGTTCCGGCGAATACCAGGGGCCGAACTCCCCGCGAAATACGACGCCATCGCCGCTGTCTAGGAACATCTGTGCCGCGCAGCAGGCGGTGCGGCTGTCGAGGTCGGACGTTCGTCGGAACGCCAACCCGACGTAGCACACGCCCTCCCGCGCGGTGGCGAGCCGCCACGGCTTGCCGCCCGATTTGTAGAACAGGGTGGTGGTCAGGTTCCACGCCCGATCAGATGCCGGCGAGAGATCCCGGGAGCTCTCGCTGTCGGCGACTGGCGCAAAGACGGTCGATTCCCGCACCAACTGGATCGGAATATCGAATTCCATCGCACGGGCCTTGAGCTGGCGTCGGAAATCGACCGACAGCGAGTACTCCTCGGGCTCGTAGCGGCCCCAGAGGTCCGGCTGATGCCTCCGCAGCTCCCGCTCCGAAGGCGACACCGTATGGCCGTGCCCGTCTTTCACCCGCGACAACGGCCGGCAGTTCAGCCACACCCCGTCCGGCACGACGCAGATGATGACCTTCAGCACGACGTCGCTCTGCTTCGCGATTCTCAGCGCGTTGTGGTACAGGCCGACCACCTCGTACGCGCGGTGATTCGCGTCCTTGTCGCGGGCGGCATGCAGAAGCTTCTCGCGGTCCAAAGCGTGTTTCCATGCCGCCTGGCCGTGCCACGTCGCGGCGAACGCCGCTTCGAAGCCCGGAGACGACGGCCAGAGAACGTGCTGCTTCCGATCGAGGACCTCATCATCCTCGTGTCCGGCCGTCAGGATCGGGCTCTTGATCCGCTCCGACCACCGCTCGAACGCATCGATCCCTTCGGGCGGACCGATGACGCCATACGCGATGCCCCGCGGGTGGGACGGCGCGCCGGCGTCGTACGGGCCGAAGAGAGAAAGCCCGGAATGCGGATCGACCAGGCGCTGCCCGTATCGAAACTCGAGCGTCGGCTCCGGTAACGTCACGAGCGAGCCCGCGCCGGCCCCCTCACTGATCGCCGCCTTCCTCTTCGAGGCCGTCATCGATGCTGTCCCGTACTGGGGCGGCTCGCTCGCGCAGAGGCGCAAGGGCCTTGTCGTTGTTGCTCGCTCCGGTCGCAGCCCGAGCACACCGCGAGGGTCGATCAGCCGGCGACATCGCATGATCGTTGCGGAATCAGATTCAATCAGATAATCTCAGAGTATGAAGACGCGATCCGTCACCGACGTCGCGCGCAACTTCAGTGCTGTTCTCGACGATCTCGAGCGCGATCAGGAAGAGGTCGTGCTCGTGCGCAATCAGCGACAGATCGCTCGTCTCGTTCCCGAGCCCCCGACCCAGGATGCGCTGAGCGTGTTGGGAGATCTTTACCGCACCCTTGACGATGAGACGGCAGAAGCCCTGTCGGCCGCCATCGCCTCGCATCGAAAGCGTCGCCGAGGGCGTGTATCAGAGCTGCGCGATCCGTGGGCTGGCTGATCGATACCAGCCTCTGGATCGCCGTCGAGCGGGGCGCAGTCGCCGCGGCCGATATCCACGCCATTACCCGTCAGGATCCTGTCTATCTCTCGCCGGTGAACGTCGCTGAAATCCGCTTCGGCGTGGAGATGTTGCGCGCCGGTCCACAGAAGCAGAGAGCGGCGACGATGCTCCGGCGACTCCGTCGAAAGCCTCAACTGAGGATCACCGTCGAAACCTCGGAGATATTCGGAACGCTCGCGGCAAAACTGAAGAAGGCCGGACGCGATCCACGCGTACGCGTGAACGATCTCTGGCTGGCGGCACAAGCGATCCAGCGTGACTTCCGGCTGCTCACGTCGAACGCCAAGGACTTCGCCGATATTCCCGGATTGCAGATAGTGGTCGTGAAGTTGCCGTAGGTTTGTGGACTCGCGGGTCGAAATCTCGGCGGCGAGCGACTTCCGTCGGCGAGCTCCAAGTCCTTCACCACGATCGCCTTCGCGTCATCCTACGAGAAGTACCCAGCAGTTCGACGAACGCGCCGGGGGCCATCGCTATTTGGCCGTCAGAGCAGCCTTCAGCCCCGGAATACCTTCCACGCCTGCCGGGACTTCGATGGCGGCACCCTTGAGATCATTGCCGATTGGCTCGGTGCGGCCGCCGAGGCACGTGCCCAGGAAACTATCCGCGATCGCAAAGAACGAGATGCGGTTCTCCGGCCGGACGAACCCATGCCCCTCATCGGCGTAGACGACATAGGTCACGCGAATGTCACGAGCCTTCATCGCGGCTACGATCTGATCGGACTCCTTGCGCGTCACGCGCGGGTCGTTCGCGCCCTGGCCAATCAGCAGCGGTTTCTGGATCTTGTCGACCCGCGTCAGCGGCGAGCGCTCGAGAAGGAGTTGTCTGCCGGCCGGCGTTCTCGGATCGCCGACACGCTTGTACCAGGACATCTCGAGGAACGGCTGCGCGTACGCGGGGAAACTCTCGATCAACGTCACCAGGCTGGACGGCCCGACAATGTCCACGCCGCAGGCGAACACTGCCGGCGTGAACGTCATCCCGACCAGCGTTGCGTATCCTCCGTAGGAGCCGCCCATGATCGCGATCTTGTCCTTACGGGCGATGCCCTTGCCGATCGTCCAGTTGACGGCGTCGATCAGATCGTCGTGCATCTTTCCGGCGAACTCGTGCGTCGCCTTCTCGATGAACGACTTCCCGAAGCCCGACGAACCGCGATAGTTGACCGAGAGGACGGCATACCCGCGGTTGGCCAGCCACTGATGCGCGGAGTTGTAGCCGTAGCTGTCGCGCGCCCATGGCCCGCCATGAACGAAGAGGACCATCGGCAGCGGCTGTGCCGGCTTGCCGTCCCCGTCCGGATCGGCATCTCGCGGCAGGGTCAGGTACGAGGGGAGGACGAGGCCGTCGCGCGCAGAGATTTCCACCGCGTGCATGCGCGTGAGCGGCGTGCCCTCGAGATTCGGGCGCGTCGAGAACATCTTGGAGAAGCTCTTCGCGCCGCGATCGTAGACCCAGAACGCCACCGGCTCGGTCAGGCGGTCGACGAGAGCAATCCACCGGGTGTCGTCGTCCGATCGACTCGTGATCTGCCAGTCGCCTTTCGCCTCGCGATTGAGGAAATCGAGGTCCGCCCTGACGTTCTTGTCAACGACGAGCCAGTCATTGCGCAGATACTCGGCGGCGACCGCCTGGACCTTGCCGGAGCGCGGGTGAACGAGCAGGCGCTGAACATCGGCCTTGGGCGACTCGACGACGACCGTCGTCTTTCCCGTGGCGAGATCCAGCGTGGTCAGCGCCGCCTTGTCGCGGCCCCGGCTATCCAGCAGGTAGAAGGTTGCCCCGGACGTGTCGAAGCCGATCGGCTGCGTCGTCAGCGCGTCTTCGGGCGCGATCCTCAGCACCGCCTCGGAATCGACTGAGCCGCCGGCGATCCTGAACAGGTCCATACCGCCGGCTGGTGTCTGTTTCAGTGCCGCACGCAGCGTCAGTGCATCGTCGGCGATGAAGGCCGCGTATCCGTCGTTCCTCATCACCAGCGTGCGTTCGCCGGTCTGGAGATTGACGCGATAGACATCGTGCAGCTGCGGGTTGCGGTCGTTGAGGCTGATCAGGATTTCATTGGGCTTCGCGATCGAGATCGTCTCGATGCGCGCCTGCATCTTCCCCTCGGGCGAGACCGCGGTCGTCTTCGTCGTGGTGATGTCCGTCAGATACACGCGCCAGTTCTCGTCGCCGCCCGTGTCCTGCGTGTACAGAATTTGGCTGTTGTTGCGCGCCCAGCGGAACGAGCGAATGCCGCGCTTCGTGTCGTTGGTGATCACCTTGGCATCGTTCAGGCTGCCGCTCGGCGCGACCCATACGTTCAGCACGCCATTGTGCGGCGCGATGAAGGCGATGTGCTTGCCGTCGGGACTGATCGCCGCGCTCATCCGCGTCGGATTGCCGAAGATGTCCTTCCGCGCAATGACTTCGCTCGCCGGCTTGTTGGTCGGCGGCTTCGGGGTTTGCGCGATGCCGATCGCGATAGGTGAAAGCGTTACGGCGAGGAGCAGGGTCTTCAACTTCATGAGAAACTCCGGTGCGCTCGTTTCGGCATCGCCGGCGTGCGGCCAATGCTCCCGCTCCGACCGGCACCGTCGCAGGCAACGCGACCGGGATTGAAGCGCTGAACAGCCGTGGGAGGAAATTATCCATTCCACGCCGCGGCTCGGTCAATCGGTGCCGCGAACGCATGAGGTCGTGCGCTTCATCTCGCAGGGTGACGCCGAATGCCTGAGACCCCGCCGCCCCGATCTGGACCGCATCTGTCGCTCGATGACCTTCGGCTACGGCTTCATCAGCGGCCTCCTCTCCGCGCTGCTCGGCATCGACGGCCTCGGAATCGTCCTGAGTGCACGGTACCCGCAGGCGTTCATGCTCGGAGATCTTCAACCGCTGTATTCGTCTCCGCTGCTGCGGCCAGTCACGCACCTGATGCTGGTCTCGTCATTCCTGTTCGGGGCCATCAGCACGCTTCTGCGCGCCAAACAAGACTCTGGGACTGACGGGACTCGGCTGCACCCTGATCGCCGCCCTGCTGTGCGGCTCAGGGGTCGCGGCGGCGGGGGCTGCGAAGCACGAAGGTCCGGGACTCGCGATCGACTTCTTTCTGTTGAACCTGCTTCTTTACTCGGCCGTGCTCGTTCCGCTCGAGCGCCTGTTCGCGTGCGACGGGAGCAAAAGGTGTTCAGGCGGCAGTGGGTCGTCGATCTCTCCTACTTCTTCATCAACTCTCTGCTGATCGAAGTCCTGACCGTGTTCACGCTGCAGCCTGCACTGATCCTGTTCGACTGGGCCCGCGTCGACTGGCTGATTGGGGCCATCGGGTCGATGCCCATCGTGCTGCAGGTACCGCTCATCGTGTTCGTAGCGGATTTCATGCAGTATTGGGTGCACCGGACGTTCCATGCGGTGCCTTTCCTCTGGCCGTTTCACGCCGTCCATCACTCCGCCCAGGAGATGGACTGGTTGGCAGGGTCGCGGCTACACCTCGTCGACGTGATCCTGACCCGGTCGCTGGTCTACGTTCCTGTTTTCCTGCTGGGCTTCTCGCAGATCGCGCTGTATTCCTCGTCGCCGCTCAGGCGACCTTCATCCATGCAAACGTGCGATGGCGTTTTCGCCCACTGCAACGATGGATCGCTACCGCGGAGTGCCCCGTGCGGGGGGAGGACGAGTGCAGTGTTGAAGACCATCGATCTTCGGAAGACTCACTCCGCGAGCTTCTTCGGTAACTCCGACGTCATGTCCACACCCAGCGCTCGCCAAGTTTCAAACTCGCGCTCGGGTGGGCACCGCCGGAGGTTCCGCGGCTGCAGGAGGTTGGGATCAACCTACGGATTCTCGGCTTCGCACTTGGCCTCTCGGTTCTGACTTCTTTCGTCTTCACGCTCACGCCCTGGCTCCTCTTCAAACGCGAAAACGCCGAGGACGGGTTGAAGAGCGGCTCAGCACGACTCGCCGCGCCCGGCCGCGCGCGGACGGGCGCCGCGCTGCTTGCCGCGCAGGTGGCGTTGAGCCTCGCGCTAATCTTCGGTGCCGGGCTACTGATCCAGAGCTTCCTCCAGTTGAGAAGCCGGGACCTCGGAATGGATCCGTCGAACGTCTGGGCGTCCGAACTGGCGGTTCCGCTCGGCAGGTTCGCGCCGCCCGGGGGGCTCAGGATCGGCGGCCGGCCCGAATGGCAACGACTCGCCGCATTCTATCCGGACATCCTCGACCAGGTCCGGACGCTCCCGGGAGTCGAATCGGCCGGGCTCGTCAGCGTGCCACCCACATTGAGCGATCCAGCCCGTTGTCTACGTGCCGTTCGCGCAGCGACGACCGTCGTTTGCGATGACGTTGCTATTGCGCACCGACGCGGACGGCGCGTTGGTGCCCGGATTGCCCGCCGTGTTACGCGGCCGCGATTCGGCCCTCAGCGTGTCCGCAATCCGTCGACTCGAGAGCGTTGTAGGGGAGTCGCTCGCTGAGTATCGCTTCGGCACGATGCTGGTGTTCGCCTTCGGCGTGCTCGCGTTGTTCATCACCGCGTGCGGGGTGTACGGGGTCGTGGCGTTCATCGTCTCGCAGCGACGCGCGAGATCGGCGTGGCGCGCGCCGCGAGGACGTGCTCGCACTGGTCTCCGAGTACGCCGCACGCCCGGTGATTGGCGGGGTGTTCATCGGCCTGCTGGCGGCGTTCTGGGTGAGCCGGATCGTGGCAGGTTTCGTGTCCGGGGCCAGGACCGTCGATTCACTGGTGCCTGCGGCGACGGTGGCCGTGATTCTGCTCGTCGCCGCCGTCGCGGAGGACACGCGGATGTTGATGCGTCGACAGATTATCGACCACCAAATGCAGATCGAGGTCCGCGGGCGTCTCCTGGTCGATTTGCCGCAGAAACTCGAGGAATTCCTGATGCCGATGGCGATCCATGCACGCGCCGATGACCGTCCCCGCGAGGATGTTCAACGCGGCAAACAGCGTCGTGGTCCCGTGCCGGCGGTAGTCATGCGTGTACGTGCCCGCGCGTCCGCGTTTCAGCGGCAAGCCCGGTTGGGTGCGCTGCAGCGCCTGAATCTGCGTCTTCTCGTCGACGCAGAGCACCAGCGCTTTCTCCGGCGGGTGCAGATACAACCCGACGACGTCAACCAACTTCTCGACAAATTTGCGGGTCTTTCGAGAGCTTGAACGTCCGGGTTCGATGTGGTTGCAGCCGATGCGTCTGCCACACGTGGTGAATGAACGAGGCACTCAGGCCGGTGTGGCGCGCCATCGCGCGCAAGTCCAGTGGGTCGCGTTCGGCGGCGGGGTGTGCAGTGTCGCGTCGACGACCTGCTGGACGCGGTCGGCCGAAATGATCGGCTTGCGGCCGCGGCCGGGCGCGTCTTCGAGCAGCCAGTCCGCGCCCGCCAACGCGAAGCGGCGACGCCACAAGCGCACCGTGTCCTGGCTGACGCCCAAGCGGCGGGCGATGTGCAGCGAGGGCACGCCCTCAGCGGCCAGCAGCACGATCCGGCTGCGCAACGCGATCCGCTGCGACGTCGTTTTCGCGCGCACCCATGCTTCAACCATGGCTGCCGACTGATGGATCTCGGACCGAGTTTGGGCACACTGGCGGGCACACTGGAGCCGATGCCAATGTGTGCCTGCTAAGCACACATCCTGATATCCTGAATGCCGGCGAAGTACTTCGACTGGGACGACGCGAAGAACGCGGAGCTCAGGACGGAGCGCGGCATCGAGTTCGAGGACATTCTCTTCCACATCGAGCGTAGCGATCTGCTCGACATCCTGGAACATCCGCGCCGACCCTTATGCCGGCCAGCGCATCTTCGTCGTCCAGCGAGACGACTGCGTGTATCTGGTGCCGTTCGTTGAGGACGAGCACACGGTCTTCCTGGAGACGATCATTCCGAGCCGGAAGGCCACGAAGGAGTACCTTGGTGAAGAGATCAACGATGAAGCTTGAGGCCGACGAGAAGGAGCTGCTCGAATCCGTCGAGCGCGGCGAGTGGAAGGCCGCCGGGGCCGGCAAGCGCGCACGGGCTCGCTACACTCGATACGTGAAGGCGACGTTCCGCCAAGGACCGGCGGCGGGCGCTCGCTGAAGGCCTGCCTTACCAGACGCTGATCTCGAGCCTGTTGCATAAGTACGCGTCGGGTCGGCTCAAGGAAGTCTAGCGAGCGCCCCACTGATCAAATCGGCCCCGGCTCCGGATTGAGTGAAGCGGACGGGCCCTGGGTCGGCCGTTCGTTCAGTGCGCGGCGCAGCTCAGGGTTGGATTCCATTGCGCAAACATACCGTTAGGGTTGTTCGCCCACACCCAGACGTGCAGGTCCCAATGCCACGGCATACCCGGAACATGTCCCGGCATGGGACCCTGAAACGTCTGCCCGAAAAGCTGGGGTGTCGGCGTCACGACGACATAGTTCGACGGCCAGGGCCCCGGCGCGAACCAGGGCGCCACCACGCCGGTTTCTGGATTGCGCAGCAGCACCGTCTGCACGTACTCGACGCCGATCAGGCGCATCCCCACCTCGTTCGGGAGATACAACAGGACCTCGGGGTGCTCGGGTTCGAGCGTCTGGCTCTGGATCAACGCCGGGTTAGCGCTGTGAATGCCCATGGCGCCGGCGGGGCTCTCGTCGCAGTGCCCGCCATTTGGGTCCAAGTACCCGGCTGCGGTGGCATGCTCCACTTGCTGGAACAGCGCGGTCGCCCGCCGCACCGCCGCGAGCTCGGGCCCGAGCTCGGGGTCGCCCTGCAGGGCGAGGCCGCTCACGGAGCCAACTTCCGCGCTTTGGACCAACGCGACGCCGGTCGGTTGGACCGGGCTCGTCATCTGGCTGCATCCGAGAGCAGCCCCCGAAATGGCAATCACCGCAATCGCGTATCTAAAGGAACGCACTCCCCATTCGTTCGACATAACGCCTCCATTCCGGCCTGAAGGAGGCGGGGCGTTCCGGCCGGAAGGAGCCCCGCCGTTGATACAGGCGGAATCGGGGGCACACGCGCGCAATGCGGTAGACTCGCCCCGTGCTGGCCCGGGCAGATCTGACCGGCCTCCTGCAGGCATGGAGTCGTGGCGACGAGCAGGCCCTCGATCAACTGGCGCCGCTCGTTCACCGCGAGCTGCGCGAGATGGCGCGCCGCATCCTCTCGGGTGAGCGTCGCACCGGCCGGTTGCAGCCAACGGAGCTCGTTCACGAGTCGTACTTGCGGCTGCTCGAATGGCAGACAGTGCAATGGCAGAACCGAGCCCACTTCTTCACGACCACGGCGCGGATGATGCGGCGCGTACTGGTTGACGCCGCCCGCGCGCGCCAGAGCGTAAAGCGCGGCGGCGGCGCACACGCCGCCCCGCTCGAGCCCGACATTCTGGCGGCGCCACCGCCGCCCGTCGACATCGTGGCGCTCGGTCAGGCGCTCGATGTGCTGGCCTCAATCGAGCCGCGCGCCAGTCAGGTGGTGGAGATGCGCTTCTTTGGTGGGTTCACCGTCGAAGAGACCGCCGAGGCGCTCGCCGTTTCGCCCCGGACGGTGACCAACGACTGGAACATTGCGCGTGCTTGGCTGTTTTCGCGCCTGTCTGGTGTAGACGGTACATGAACTCGGCCGATTGGAGTCGCCTCACGGAGTGGTACACCAACTGGCTCGCAGCCGACGCGCACAGCCGTCTGCGGCTGCGGGAGCAGCTCGCTCGCGAACAGCCGGCGCTCGTCGGCGAAGCCGACGCCCTCGCCCACTCCAGCCGATCGCTTCCCGGTTTCCTCGAGACACCCGCGTTCGTCCTGGCCGCGCACGAACTGGCGGAAGAGACGCTGACGCTTCGAGCTGGCGATTGCGTCGGTCCCTACCGGATCGCCGGGCTGCTGGGCCATGGGGGCATGGGCGACGTCTACCGAGCGACCGACGTCCGGCTCGATCGCGACGTCGCACTGAAGATGATGACGCACGCCGGCTCACCCGACGACGGCCGCGTCCAGCGCTTTCTGCAGGAGGCGCGCGTCACCGCCTCGCTCGATCACCCTAGTATCGTGAAGGTGTTCGACGTGGGCGTGTTTGATGGACGCCCGTACCTCGTGGCCGAGCTCGTCGACGGCGAGAGCTTGCGGCAACGGCTCACCCGGGGACCGATCAACGCCGCTGAAGCGTGCCGGCTCGCTGCGCAGATCGCGAAGGGGCTCGTCGCCGCACACGCGAAGGGGCTGGTTCACCGCGACCTGAAGCCCGAGAACATCATCATCACGCGAGCGGGCGCCGCGAAGATTGTCGACTTCGGCATTGCGAAGCTCGCGGAAGATCCGCTATCGCGCGATGGCTTCTCCACGCTGAGCGGGGTCCTCCTGGGCACCGCCGGATATCTCGCTCCCGAGCAGATGGCGGGAGGCACGCTCGACGGCCGAGCGGATCTGTTCGCGCTCGGCTCGATCCTCTTCGAGATGCTGACGGGCGAGCGCGCGTTCGCTCGTGCGCACGTCGTGGACACGCTGCACGCCATTCTCCACGAAGCGCCTCCTAACCATCTTCGGTCGCGCGCTGACGTGCCGCCGCGGCTGACGGCAATCGTTGAGCGGCTGCTCGAGAAACAGCCGGAGTCCCGCTTTCAGTCCGCCGCCGATCTCGCGTGGGCAATCGAGCACGTCGACGCACCGGCAGGCGACGCCTCACGGCGCTCCCACGCTGCCGGAGCGTCCACCCGTTTGCGGCCCGCGGATCCCAGAGTGATTGCTGCGGCGTTGATCGTCTTTACCGTGCTCGTGGTGATCTGGTCGCTTCGGCCAACGCCTAGACCCACCCCGGCTTTTCGGCCGCTCGCGCAGTACACGTGGACGCTGCCTGAGGGCATGTCCCTCGAGTCTGCGCCCGTTGTTGCGCCTGACCAGGCGCGCCTGGTATTCGTCGGTGCCGAAGCATCCGGCCGCCGCCTGTTCCTGCGCGACCTGTCATCGCTCGACGCAGTTCCCATTCCGGGAACCGAGGGTGCACGCCAACCTTTCTGGTCTCCGGACGGCCAGTCGGTCGGGTTCTTCGCCGCCGGCAAGCTGATGAAGGTCGCGCTGCGCGGCGGTGCCCCGGTCGCGCTCGCCAATGCGCCGGATCCGCGCGGAGGCACGTGGAACGCAGCGGGGATCATCGTGTTTCAGCCGCTCTACCGCGATACGAGCCTCTTTCGCGTATCGTCAGACGGCGGATCGCCCCAACCGGTCACGCAGCTCGACGAGGCAGCGGGTGATGTCACGCATAAGTGGCCTGTCTTTTTACCTGACGGCGACCACTTTCTCTTTCAGGTGATCTCGGTCGACGACTCGCGGCGTGGCATCTATCTGGGGCGTCTCGGCGATCCGGCGACCGGCGCTGTACCGCTGTTCGGTTCCGAAACGGGCGCCGCGTACGTGCCCTTGTCCGACGGCCGATCCGGACTGATCCTGTCCGCGATGGGCGATCACGTCGAGGTGCGGCGGTTCGACCACGTCTCGTTGATGCTGCAGGGCGACGCGCGGACGCTGCGGCTGGCCGCCGCCGACGGAACACCGCGGGGTCAGGAGCCGATGTTGAGCGCGTCTCGCGACCTGCTGGCGTTTTCCTCGGTGCAGGTACCCTGGGGCGTGCATCCCGCGGCTGTCAATCTCGACGGAGGCGACCTTCGACTCTGGCCCGATGCCGAGCTCGGGGGCTGGCTACGTTTGTCGCCGGACGGCGGGCGGCTGTTGCGGACGATCGTCGATCCGCTTCGCGGTAACCCGGACATCTGGGTCGAGGACCTGGCGCGAGGAACACGCGTACGCGTCACGACAACGAGCAGTTTCGACGTGTCACCTGTCTGGTCGACCGATGGTAGCCGAATTGCGTTTCGGGCCGGGACAGCGTCGAAGGCACACCTGGCACTGGCCGCGGCGGACGGAACCGGAAATCATGTCGTCCTGCCCTGTCCGCGGCAAGTGTGCGAGCCGACCGACTGGTCAGCCGATGGTCGTTTGCTCGTGGTCAACGCGGGCGGCGATGTTTGGACGGTTTCCACGAAGACGGGAACAGGCGAGACGGAAACGGCGTCCGTGCCGTTACTCGCCGAAGGCTTCGTCGAACGCGATGCGCGCTTCTCACCCGATGGCCGGTGGGTCGCGTACGTCTCGGAAGAGTCGGGACGACCCGAAGTGTCGGTGCGCGCTCTGTCCGGCGCTCCGGACCGGCAGGTGGTATCGCGTGGCGGCGGCGATCAACCGGTCTGGCGGCGCGACGGCCGCTCGCTGTTCTATGTGGCGCCCGACGGCCGGCTGCTGAGCGTCTCGGTACGCCCCGAGGGCGCGTCGAACCTGGTCGTCGGCGTCGCGACGCCGCTGAATGTGCCGCCGCTGGCCGAGCGACACTGGGGGACGGTCTACGACGTCGCACGCGACGGAAAGCGCGTGTTCCTGCCGCGTCCCGACAGCAGGCCCACGCCGCGTGAGGTTGGCATCGTCCTGAACTGGACAGACCTGCTCAAATAACGGATACTGCGCGCGCGCGAGCAACCTGCTCACTGGCGTGTCACCTGTCAACGCGCACCATCCGATCCGCACACCCGCAAAGACGCTTCTTCGCGCGAGTGTTCCCAGACCGCGGCGGTCCGGACTGCCAAATTGAGCGAGTTTCAGTTCGGTTTTGACGAAGGCGACGGGGTAGAAAACCGCCGCCTTCCCTCGTTTTCTTTCCGAATCTGCGACCTGAAAGGAGCGATCCGGGCGAGTATGTGCCCAAAACTGTGCCCAGATCGGTGTGCTCACGAGATGACCGGTCACAATGGCCCAAAGCACTGGTGTCGCTGGCAGTTAACGCTGAACGCTGAACACCTGCTCCCCGCGTTGCGTGGCGCCACGAACGCGCACTTCGTGTAAGTATCTGCGTGACGTATACTTGAACGTCAAACGGTGAGGTGGCCGAGAGGCTGAAGGCGGCGGTTTGCTAAACCGTTGTAGGGGTGTTGAGCCTCTACCCAGGGTTCGAATCCCTGCCTCACCGCCAGTTTCGAGCCCGGATTTATTGATCGTTTTTACGTCCGGGCGCCCGTCTCCCCCAGGGCTCCAAAACTTTGCACGCCGTGAGCTGAACGCGACGGTTGTTCGAGCAGCCGAATCGCACTGTCGAGCGCAGCAGGACTCAGGTGCATGTAGCGCTGCGTCATCGACAGGTCCATGTGCCCGGCGAGCTCCTGAATGGCTCTCGCCGGCGCCCCACGCATAGCCAGATGTGAGCAGAACGTGTGACGAAGGATGTGCACGCCGTGGTGCAGCAAGCCCGCCTTGCGCGCCGCTCGCTTGGCTCGCGTCTGAACGATCTGCCGCGTCAGCGGCTCGTTGTCGTCCTGACACAGCACACGAGGACTTCGCAAGTGCCGGTGCTCGCTCAGCGCCACCGCCAGTCGCCTGGTCATCGGCACGTGACGCAGCCGCCCACCCTTGGGCGTCGTCACCTGGCCGTTCCAGTCCGACCGGCGGATGCAGAGTTGCCGGTTCACGAGATCCACGTCAGTCCATTCCAACGCGATCATCTCGCCGCATCGCAATCCCGCCTCGCCGCCTAACAGCGCGATGAGATGGGTGCGCGGGTCGAGATGCCGCGCCGCTTCGACCAACCGCTCGTACTCGTCGAAGTCGTAGAACCTCGTCGAACCTTTGTTCACCGGCAGGAGCTTCACCGTGCACGGCATGCGCTCGATGACCTCCCACTCGACCGCCTTCTTCAGCAGCACGCTCAACACGGCCACAATGTTGTTGACCGTCTTGGGCGACTTCGCTTCGAGATTGCGCTTGAGCCGCTGCACGTCCTCGCTCTTGATCGCGTCCAGCCGCTTGTGCCCCAGTGCCGGCAGCAGATGGACGCGCAGGATCATTTCCTTCGCTGCGATGCCGCTCGGCTTCTGTCTGTTCGCGCGCGGGTGACCGTCCATGAAGCGCGGCGCGAATGCTCGTAATGTCGGTGCCTCCTTTCGTGGTGTGTGCTGCGCGGGATCGATCAGTCGTTGGAACAACACGCGTTCGCGACCTTCGGCCCAGCGCACGGCGGCCGATCGAGACGACAGCGGCGAGCGCTTGCGCTCCCGCAACTGCCGCGTGCCGTCGGGCGCGATGACACGGATGTCGATCTCCCAACCGCCTTTCCGATACGGACGGATTGTGACGCTCATCACCGTTACTCCTCAGGTGATGGCGCGCACTTCTGTTCTAGCCAGTGTAGCAAGTCCGCGCTGCGCAGCAACACGCGCCGGCGGACGCGGATCACGCCTGGAAGTTGTGCGCGCTCGACCATCGCGTAGATCGCGCGTCGAGTCGTGCGCAGCAGGTCAGCCGCTTCGTCGGCGGTCAGCAGAATCGGCAGTGTGAGTTCACGCCGTCGTTCGACGCGAGGCGCTTCAGCGCCGCGCCGTGAGACGTATCCAGGAACGCGTGGCGAGGCATTCATGACGTTGCCTCGTCACAGTCCGCTGGTCTGCGCCTCGCTGGCCGGCGGTTGGCGAACGCCCTGAGCGTGACGTTCCAACCAACTGTCGATCCAAACGGGCTTCAAACGAATCGCGCGCCGGCCGCCCACTCGGGCGTGGTTCAACTCGCGACGCTCGCATGCCGTGTAGATGGTGTCGCGGCTGACGCCGGCGTACTCGGCGCCTTCGGCAACGGTCAACCAGTTCTTCATCGTTCCCTCCGCGCGCGCCCCGTCGTAGCAGGCGGCAAATTGTGTTGGTGGAGTTGCGCGCCCGAGCGCGCCGACCGTCAGGCCGGCGAGCTGCTCTCAACGCGCGGATGTGGACGATGAGTCGACATCAATTCGCGCGGTTCTAGCGACCGCGCGGTGAGGGGACGATTCCAGCAATCGTTCGACTCCCTCTTCGACGTTCAGCGGCATCGGAACGTAATCGCGAGCCCCTGAACGGCGCCGTCAGTTGACGCTGGCGTGTGCGAGCGTCGCTGCTGACGATTCGGTATCCATTGGCAATCACGTGGCGCTGAGCGCGACGATGCTCCTGGACTTGGATGTGGCCGTGTGGGCGACTGAGACCCCCGGGGTTATCAGCCGTTCACGAGCTCCGCTGGGATGTGCGAGCGGAGGTTGTGCTCAGGGAGCACGGCGAGATGCTCGCAGAATACCGCTGACCGAATTTGACGTCAAACTCAACGATATTGCGGTCTGCGGCGTCGTGCGCTGATCGCGTGAGCAAATTTCACTGCTGCTGACGCGCACGATTACACGGCGGCGCGAGATCGCCGTCCGTGCGGCACTCAGCGCGAGCGGTCGGCGCGTGGTGGCGCACACGCTGCTCGAAAGCGCTGCGCTGTGCGGAGCCGACTAGCGACCGACACTGCGTACGGTGGCCGCCCGATTCACGATGGCGTGTGCGTCCGGCCTCGCCGTGCTCGCGAGCCCCTTCGACTCGTCGCCGGCGTGGCTCGTCCCGTCGTCGCAGCCATCGGCGATGCGATGGCCACCGCCTCCTGCACCATCGTCCACATCTCGACGCTCACCGGGGCCGTCCGCGAGACAGCCGCGACCCGGCGCAGACGAACGTACTCCTCGCCGTACCCGAGACCCGATCCGCGGAGATACCAGTCGAGTGTCAGGTGCGCCGCCACGGTTCGAGGATCGTCGGCGTGATCGTAACGTGTATCGATCCCAAGAAAGAAGTCGGCGCTCATCTCGAGGGCGACCGCCAGTTTGGCCAGGACGTCGACCGCCGGAACCCGCTGACCCGCTTCGTAGCGGCTGATCTGCCCCTCTGTCGTAGACGCGGCTCTCGCCAGGTCAGCTGGGCGCCACCCTTTGGCTTCCCGCATCTGTCGTAGACGGTCGGCTCTGAAGGCCATGCTGGGGCGTCGATCCTACCCGGGTGACTTGCTCGTTGACAAGAAACTCTTGCTATCTGACAAGCCCAGGTGTAACCTGCGCGCAACGGCCGCGGTCCATCAGGTGGTCACGCGAGGTCTATGTCCCCACTAATTGCTCACGTGAAAACCGTTAGTAGCTGCGCGAATCTGTGATTGAATCCTCCGAACCCGGCAGCCTAGTTCGGAGAAACGATGAGTCTCGCGATTCGTCTTGTACCCCACGGGCGGAAAAAGCGCACAACTTACAGGATTCGGTCCGGCGAGCGGCGCCGGAAGCTTACCGGTGTGTACAGGGAGGAACTCGGGTGGTATGACCCGGCTGCGAGCGGCGGGCAGGGCGTCGTTGGCTTACGTCGGCAGGCGTACATCGCCTCACTCAACAACGGCGCTCAGGCCAGCCCGACACTGGAATCGCTGATTCGCCGGGCCTTGAATGGATCGGGCCCGATCTTGCAGTTGATCGAAGAGGAAACCCGTGACTCAGCGGGAGGATCTCTAGTGGAACTGCCTATCACGTCGCGGCGCGGAGCGACTCCGATTCATGCGTTCCTGCGCGTGCCCGATCCCCTCAGCGGCGATCGGACCGCCGCGGTCGATCGGCTGATCGGCAAGACCCCGGTTGCGCAGTTCGTGGTGCGCTCGGGCCCGTCCGAAGTGATGACGGTCTTCGTTGAGGTCCAGGGACAGAAATCCGAACTGGCACGCGCCTCCTTCCGCTGGAAGACCGGTGTCACGCCGACGATCATGTGGACACGAGCACTGGCGTTCATTCGCGAGGCGGCCGCCCACGGTGCCGCCTACGTCAGTTTCGAGTCCGACGGCGAGTTGCTCGAGCCGATGCGGATCGATTGGACCCAAGCGGAGCAGCAACTGGACGCCGCAGTAATGGCGCTGCGCGCGGTGAACCGGATCCACCTGTTTACGGCCGACCACGAGATCACCATCGAAAGCACGTCGCGGGGGAACGTCCTGTCGGTCGCAGTGCACAGTCAGTCGTTCTTATCCGAGACGGGGCGGCAGGCAGTGCTCTCACTCCTCTATTCGACGGTGGCGTCTGATCGGCAACTCGACGAGCAAAGCATGGCCGGCGCACTGGATGCTGTGTCCGCCCGCGTCAAGCCAGCCCTCCGCGTGCGCGAGGCCATCAAATAACCGACTCGCGCTTACATTTTCTTCACGAAACAGTTGATGGTGGGATCGGCGCCTCTCGCAGTAATCGCGGAGCCGATGTGGAAGATGCCGGCGCCGTCATGCGTGACAACGAACGGAAACGTTCGTGGGTACGCATCGACCACGTACTGATGTCGCTTCTTCTTGACGGTGCCGTCCATCGTCGCCACGAACTCTACGAATCCTGACCGCGCCGCACGCAGCACGGCCCATGGCACTGCGTCGCTCTGGGCGCGAAGTCGGTCGTTTTCCGAGTAGTAGTGCAGCTCGCTGAACACGTGGCCGCGCTCGACGACGCTCATCGCCTGCCCGAGGATGCGTTTGAAATCCTTGTCCATGACTCTGAGCAAGAGCACGGCCTTTTGCGACGGCTTCTGGATCCGTAACAGCTGGATGCCCCAGGGGCGGTGCTGCAGCTCGGTCTCCAGCTCGGCCTTCACGGCCGCCAGCGTTCGCGGCAGGTGAGTCACGTCCTTTTCTCGAATCGCCAGCGGCTTCTGCTGCTGTATCAGCAATTGCAGCGGCGCGCAGTGCGCCTGGGCCGTGGCCAGGGATATCACCGACGCCTGCGGCCTGTCCTGGCCACCGTGAGTAACGAACCCGACGACCGCCCTGATTTTGCTCGAATAGACAGGGGCGCCGCTCAGCCCGGGATCCGCCCAGTCTTCACCGAGCACAATGCGCTCCCACTCGTCCACGCCTTTCACCTTCCACTCCTGTGGCCGGCCGATCACGTGCGTGATGGGATACCCATAACTGAGCAACTGCTCGCCGGCGACAACCTCGCGCTCGGCCGAGAGGGTGACCGAGGCAGGCCGAGCGTCGGTCGCCAGGACGTCCCGCGAAACTCTCAGCAGCGCGATATCCGGCCAGTCGGAGATCGGCGACGCCCCGTCGACTGATGACAACCGTTCGTAAGAGACGACCTCCGTTACGGCGAGTCTGTGCCGTTGCTTCGTCTCGGGGTTAGTCCACGTAATGTTGATCCGCGCGACATCCGCGGGGCGATCCTCGTCGCCGCCGCTCTTCACGACGTGTGCCGCCGTCAGAACCAGGTCCGGGGCGACAAAGAAACCCGAGCCGCGGCCTTGCTCGGCAATGATGGACACGCTAGCACGTCGCAGGTTCAGTTGGACATCCACGAGCGGGCGAATTCTTTTCATCGAGGGCCGTCCTTCGAGGAACGGTCGCTCCATTTGAGACTGACCTTCATGCCGGCTTCGGCCTCTGGCTGAAACAGCAAGGCCGCAAACAGCCCACCTGACTTCACCGTGAACCCGACGGTGAACTCGACGGCGACTTCAGCGGGGCCGGCCGCAATGAGCTGGTCGCGGATCGCTTCAGAGGCAAGCCGGACGTCGTCGAGGACCTTGTCGAGGTTCAGCGACTTTGCCGAGACCTGCTGCTCCCCCCCCGGCTGCGCCACGACGCTGACCATGACTTCCGACCCGCCGATCATAGCGGGCTGCACATACTTTACAGACGACATAGGCTCCCCTAACTGGACGCCAGCGGACATTATCGAAACCGCCGCACCGTGTCAAAGGAAGGTACTCGGACCTGTTCCGCGCCTGATCGATCGTCTCGTCCACCACTGCCACATCGTCACGATCCGTGGCAACAGCTATCGCATGCGGCATGTGGCAGCACACCGACCTCTCGCATGCGCTGCACACGCCAGATCCGGAACCGACCGCCAACCGGCGACGCCGTCCACGTCAGGGAGGCTGCGACGAACTGAGGCTCGTCCCCTCGCCGAACTGCCAGATTTTCACAGGCGGAAGTGTCAGATTTTGGCCCGGCGTTGACAGCAAGTGATACGTGAGCTCGGAACTCACAGGCCCCGCGAGTTGTCCCGATCAAATCGCAAGATGGAGTTCCGGAACACTCGTCGAGGTGCTACACAGAGGCGACCAGCACATAATTGCCAAGTCCGCGCGTTGCGCGAATGGCGCCGATCCTCTGACGGTACGGGCGGGATGTTCGCAGAAACACCTCGCTGAAATCCGTTGTCACAGTCAGCCGTTGACCCGGCCGGCATTCGCTGCCGGCCATCACGTAATTGCCTGGGACACGCGCTGCGCGCAGCCGCGGTCAACGCCCAACCAACAGGCATCGCGCGAACACGCGGAGCGGCGTTGACCGCGGCGAGCACAGTGCCACGCTAAACGACGTGATGGCCGGCAGGTTCGTCGGTCGTCACCGCGCGATCTTCTGTGCAAACAGATCGGTGCAACTCACGATCACGATCGCGCGCAATCGCCGTACATGTCGGCGGCGCCCATGGCCGCCATCATCGCGACTTCTCGTGCACTTCTCACGCAGCACGCCATGATGTGAACGACCCCGTCTTCGAGCTGGGGCCACCCTCAGCTCGCCGCACCGGGGTCGCTCACATCATGGCGTGCTGTTCCCTTCACCGCCACGTCGCGTCGGCGGGCGGCAAAGAGCGCCGCCCGCTTTCGGCTGGGTGTATCGCTAACCGATTGCGCTCCGTGCTCGTTCGCGCGATCGCAGGCGCTCACTGTCTCTCGCGTCGCAAGCGCAACGTGCGTGGTCATCGGCGCACAGATGAGGACAACCTCGAGGTGCGCCAGGTTGTCTACCGCGAGTTTGCGCTCTGAGGCCTCACGCGACGCCAATGAGGGGCGTGAGCTGCAGGTACTGATGAGGGAGCTGTACGAACCGAATCTGCCCGCGCCGTAGCCGAAACTTCTCCAGCAGTTGGTCCGTTGCGAAGGTGTAGAGCGCCACCTTTCCGCCTTGCTCCCACACGCGATCCAGCGCTCGAAACCTGGCGGTACCAAACCTCCGTGCGGCCTGAGCCGCGTTCATCCGGTGGGAGGGATCACGGTCGTTGGTCTCCCCTCGGCGGAGCCGGCAGAACCAGTCAAATTCCTCGACATCCCCCGGCGTCAACCGGCTGATGTATGTGTCCCGGATGGCGAACCGGTGGAGCGCGACGGCGTTCCAGAATCGCCGCGCGGAGCGCTTCGTATGATGAAGCTGTCGACACGGCCCGCTCTGCACGACAGCGTCCGGTCGGAACGCGTCCAGGCCGTGATGGCGTTCGGATTCAGTGAGCTGCAGGCGCGCTTCCTCCTGCACGTCCTGGTCTTTTCAGGCGTGTTCATCGAACGCCAGTACCGCGCGTTCACGGGCATTAGCCACGGCCAGAGGACGAAGAACTTCTTGTCAAAGCTCGTCGGCCGCCGGTAGTGCTCGCTCATGACCTCCACGTCCTCATGGTGGTCCCGCCCGTCACGCTCGTACTCGATGCGGAAATCTGGGAAACGAACCTGCTCGTCGATGTACGGGAGGTCGTGATCCCGCGCCCATGCCTCAATCTCTCGAGCGTCGCGATCCGGTCGCCCGTCGCTCTCCGGATTGCCCTTGTTGTGCTCCTGAAGCCATTCCTGATACTCACGCCTCAGATCGACTTCCAGCACGACGCGTTCGATGTCGGCGCCCTGGTCGCGTAGGCGCTCCTCGACTGCCAGGTACGCCTCAAAGAGCGCCGAATCGTGTTTGAGCTCGCGCGGGTGGCTGACGCCGGCGTGAAACTCCTGACGCTCGTCGTCCCCGTCTCGTTCGCGGCGATTCGCTTCGAGCACATCCCGGCCATCGTCCGTGAGCACGACCGCGCGCTCATCTTCGCTGATCGCGACGAATCGAATCAGCCCTTCGTCCCGAAGGTGGTCCAACGTGTCCTCACCATCTGGGTCGCCGATCGACTCCAGATCATGCTCGGCGACCACCCGAAACGCTCCGACCGTCGCCAGCGTCAGGCTGTCTTCGTGATTTAACTCGTAGAGGTTCTCGCGGTCGTCCTGCACCAGCTCGCGGTTGAGGCCGCGCGGCAGCTCTAGGCCTTCTACGAACGCGTCGCGTGGGTCGTGCTCCCTCGGGTCAAGATCAGGCCGGACGTCGCGCTCGCGGTCATCCAGGTCGCGTGGATCGTCAAGCCAGCGCGGGTCGTAGATGTCGAAGTCGTCGCGGTCGCGTGAATCGGCGTGGTCACGGGGATCGAAATCCAAGTGCCCTCCCGACGGCACTCGCCGTCTGATTACGACCGATTATGCGGGGCGGAATTCGCCGCAACAATCAACGTTGGGACTGCTTCGTGTGTTGTTGGGTGGAAGCCGATCTGCTGTGAGGCCATCACGCGCTTCATCGTGGTGCCGTGTCGTCGCCGTCAACACTCCGCTCACTCACGCTCGCCGCGCGGTCACACCTGGTCAGAAGCAACGACCGCAGAACACCTCATGACAATGTTCGTGAATCCACGGCGCATGAGCGGCGCGAGTGACGTAATTGATCCAGACGAGCGACCGATAGCCGAAACACAGGCGAGATCCGCGATACTGTTTGGGCCACCGGGAACGAGCAAGACAACTCTGATACAGACACTGGCTAATGCTGTCGGCTGGGAGTACGTCGAGTTGCATCCGAGCCATTTCGTTGCCGGCGGGTTGCCGAACGTCCAGCGCACTGCGGATGAGATCTTTACGAGGCTTATGGAGCTCGATCGATGCGTAGTGTTGTTTGACGAAATCGACGAACTGATGCGCGAACGCGAGACCGAGCCTGATGCCTTCGGCCGATTCTTGACGACAAGCATGCTGCCGAAACTTGCTGAGCTCTGGAAGCAACGACGAGTCCTCTATTTTGTAGCGACGAACCACATCGGTCACTTCGATCGTGCGCTCACGCGCAGCCAGCGTTTCGACGCACTAATCCTCGTCGCGCCTCCCGCGTTTGCGGCAAAAAGGAAACGGCTCGTCGAGATCCTCACTGGTCTCGCGCCGACCGTACGGGTCGACTTCCGTGTTACCGCCAGCCAGGTTCAGAAGGAACTTGATGCCATCGACACGAATACCGATCGCAAGCAAGAACTTCATGACGAACATTTGCTCGCGAAATTCATTCTCCTTCGTTGGGACCAGCTTGAGGAGGTCGCTCACATTCTCCTTCGGTTAGGTCGTCCTGGTAAGCCTACAGCGAGCCTTGTTCTCGACGTTGCTGCTTTGAAGGCCACGTTGAAGGAGGTGGCTGACAACCGACTCAAGGAATACGGACCGTACATCGATTTCATAAAGGATCGAGCACGTTCTGGGCGCGATTTCGGAAAAGAAGTTGTTTGGGAGGTTGACGGACCCAACCCAACGTCGCGTCGGGCTTTGTCCCTTCTCCGCAGGGCGAACGACATGACGTGGTGCATTGGTACACGCGACCTCATTATCGACGCCGCCGGGGAGACTGCTCAGTTCGCACCTCTCGGCAGGATTAGGTTTGCTGGAGAGACGGTCAAGGCGGGGCGTCGCGAGTCGTCGCGCAGCCAATCAGGTCGAAAGCGGAGGGCGAAACGGGTCGCATAGCTGGGCCCTTCGTCCACACGGACATCTCTTAGCAAAGTTGACAAACTGCGCACGAAAGGGCCGCCTTCGACCTGAGGCGGCCCTAGGATCCGTGTGGATTTCCTAACAAAAACGACTCAACCCGAAACGGCCGACATCATCGGCACCGCCTCTGGACCACGTTATCGGGGCTCCGAATGCCTGCCAGCCCATTCCCTAGCAAATATAGACAGCCGAATCCTGTCGCGGGTAGACTCCACGCGTGGCGAAGTGGTCAAGCGCAATTCTAGCGGCAGCTCTCGCTGGGTGGCCGACACTCTTTCAGGTTTTCCCGCCCCCTCCTTCGGCTCGCCCATGGGCGTTCGCCGCCCTTACGGTCGTTACGGTGACTGGTGTCGCGTCACAGCCCATCGTGTGGCGGTGGCTGTCTCGGCTGAAACGCGTGTATTCCATGGCCGTCGTGGCGGTTTTCGCGGCTATTGTCGTCGCTGTCTTCGCCCTCACGGCCGTTCAGAATCCGCAAGACGATAGGGACGGCTCTCGGACGGCTACGATAGCCGAAGCGCAGGCGGATAGCGGACGGGAGGCCCAAGACAACGCCAAGGTGCTGCTACAGGTAAACGGCGAATCCGGAACCGTTGCTATTAGACGAGGCGATCCGTACTTCTACTCTTGGCGTACGCGGGGTCAACAAGTATGTCAAATGGTGTCGCCGTTCCCTTCAGGTAGCACACTTCAGGGCGCATCAAGTGCCGTGGTGCCGGGTGCATCGTTCTATTACCCAACTCCCGAACGTCCAGTGCTACTGAGAATGACGTGCTCCGATAAGAATGGCGTAGAGACCACTTCTGAAGTAACCGTTACGCTGGCGCCAGAAGTTGCTGTTGCCAATAGCACGACCGAGGACCGGCTGATCGAGATCGGCTTCACGCTTAAGCAGGATGACAAGCCGGCGGCCGCGAATGCGATTGAGGAGATCAAGAGACTGGAACTGACAACGGAAAATGAACGTGCGCGCGCCGCTTATCATTTATTCTCAGCGTACCGGACTCTAGGGGATCTGCAAGCGGCATGTCGAGCGTTGCGTGAAGTGTCGCAGATAGCCGCTAAGACTGATTACAAGCGCGCTATTGATGGAGCGGATGCAAATTTCTGTTTTGGTGTCTTAGGAACGGCACGCGGGAGTAGGAAAGCTGAGATGTGCGAACCGCACGTGGATCTGCGCATCGAACCCACGACCGTCTACCGTCAACGACTCGCCTCCTGCATCACCGATGTGCTCTCGCGATCAGCCATAGAAGGGAAGACACGGTGGGTTCATAATCCAGCCAAGACCTGATAACAGGGCCGACCGCTGTCCTGTCGCCGTGACCGTTGCCAAAATGTCTCCAGAACTCCGGTGGAATCCAGAACATTGCAGCAGACTCGCGAGAACTGACAGAACGCGGAAAGGCATTGGGACTCAAATCTTTAGAGCCAGAAGTAACGCGCCATCAATAAGTTAGATGTGGTCGCTCGTAGAATTCGAATCCCTGCCTCACCGCCAGTTCGACTCCCGTTTCGCCCGCTGGACCTCTTGCACTTGCTCAGCCCTCAGCTCCTCGTGCCGTTGACCGTCCTGGCGGCAATCCTCGCCACCGGGATCGGTGCGAGCGGCACCGCAACCCGTGCGGGCGCCCCAACTCCGTTCGATCGCGTCGTTCGCGACGTGTGCAACAAGCGCGTCGTGTTGCTCGGCGAGGAAGGTCATCATGGTGGCGGCGGCACCCTGGCGGCAAAGACGGCCTTGGTGATCCGGTTGATTGACGAGTGCGGCTTCTCGGCGGTGGTGTTCGAAGCGAGCCTGGCCGAGTTCGTCGGCTTGAACCGCGCGTTCGCCGCGGGCAATGCATCCCCCGCCTACGTCGCCGACGCGATCGGTGGACTGTGGTCCGTGGCCGCAGAATCGGATCCCCTGATCTCGGCATTGTTCGACCGTGCATCGCGCAAGCGCGTGACGCTCGCCGGACTCGATGGACAGATCGGCTCGACCAACCTGTACGCACAGACCGAGCTTGCCGACGAACTGGCCGGTTACCTCGTCGAGCCCCGCCGCTCGACCTGTCAGACCGAGCTCCAGCGGCACGCTCGCTGGCAATACGACGCTGCGTCGCCCTTCGACGACGCGACGCGCGCGCGGTTGCGGGGATGCCTGATTGAGATCAAGACCGCGGTCTCGGCGCGGGCCCGCTCGACACCCGCCGACGAGGCGGCGGCGATGGCGAACGCATGGCAGAGCGCGATCGAGGCATCCGATCCCGCCGTGTCCCGCACCGCCGGATTCAACGTGCGCGACCGTGCGATGCATCAGGCGCTCCAGTGGCACGTCGCTCGCCTGCCGCCGGACAGCAAGATCATCGTCTGGTGCGCGACCATCCATGCGGCCAAGAGCCTGCGCGGCGTGCCCGGGTTCGCCGAGTTCGTACCGCTCGGTTCGTATGTGAATCGCGATCTCGGAGACGCGGCCGCGGCGATCGGCATCTCCGCACTGGGAGGCAGCCACGGGCGCGGCAAGGCGCCGGCGACCGAGCTCGTCCCATCACCGGTTGATTCGCTCGAAGCGCGTGCGTTTACCGGCGAGGGCTCGAGCGACGTAGGATATCTGGCGCGGACCGAGCTGGCGCAGCACGGTCCCGGCACGGCCCGACCACTCGATTACAGCAAGCCCATGGCTGCGCCATGGCACGAGGTCGTCGATGGGCTGCTCGTGCTGCGTGAGGAGCACGCACTGAAAATCGCCCACGATCCAAAGCCGCGCCGCGTCAGCCTGACCGCACAACCTCGGAGGAACTGACATGATCGCTTCGACTCTCGCCGTCCTCGTCAGCCTCAGTATCCCGGTCGCGCCGCAGACCGCCAGTCCCGATGCGGAAGGGTTCATTCGCAACTGGCTCGTGCTGGCGCCGATCGCCATGGAGGGGGAATCGGGCGCCGAAGAGATCGACAAGGACTTCCTCAAAGGCGAAGCGACGGTCAAGCCGAAGGCGGGCGACAAGGTTCGCGTCGGCGGCCAGGAGCTCGCCTGGCAGACGCACCAGACCTCCGATTACTTCATCGATTTTCTCCAGTCCTTCGGCAAGACGCGCGGCGAGTACGTCGCCGGCTACGCCGTCGCCTACGTCGTCGCCGACGAGGACATGAAGGTCACGCTGGCGCTCAGCACGAACGACCAGGGGAAGGCCTGGCTGAACGGCAAGGAGATCTTCAAGTTCGCCGACACACGGGTCCTCGAGAAGGACACCGATCGTGTGGACGTGACCCTCGCGAAGGGTCCCAACGTCCTCGTGCTGAAGGTCATCAACGAAGTGAACAACTGGCAGGCGTGCGCGCGCTTCTTGAAGGATGGCGCGCCAGTCAAGACCTTGAAAATCGCGCTGGCCCCGCAATAGCCGGGCACGGCGTTTTCACCGCAACACGAGCTCGACCTCGAACCACCAGCGTGGGCGGAAGGTGATCCGGAGAGGCACGCCGTCGGCGGCATATCGCATCAAGAACCGCGTGGACTCGCGCGTGCGCTGGTTGATGATTTCGAACTCGGCGTCGAGGAGCGCTCGCTCGCGCGCCTGCGGATCGGCGATGGCCCTCAGCGAGTCCACCTTCAGGTCGTAGAGCGTCCGGTAATACACGTACCGCCGCGGCTGCGGAACGGGCACGCGCGCGCCGGCCTTCACGGGATGCTTCATCGTCTCGTTGAGGACGTCGGCAACGGCGAAGAGCAGGCCGGGCCACGTGTCCGGCGGTACCTGGGTCGACTGCCGCGGACCGCCGATGCCGTTGACGCGCGCCAGCAGCGGACCGATGTCTCGAAACGTCAGGTCGGACGGACTGCGATACGTGACGACCCCGGCCTCGGCGCGGTTGCCGGTGATGCGGCTGCGCATCGCCCGAAAGACGAACCCACCCTCTCCTTCGCGCGCGAGCTGCTCCTCGGCATCCTTGATCGATTCCTCGTTCGATTGCTTCATCACCCCGACGATCGACGCCTCGGCGGCTGACATCTCTTCGCGGATGAAGCCCCACTTGTTGATGCGGCGGGGCGCGCGCAGCGGGTCCGAACCCACCAGGAACTCGTAGCCGCGGCCGGCGCCCTCCCCGCCCCGCCACGTAATCCGCGCGTCGCCGACGTCGTTCTTACGAATCCAGAAGAGGAGCGGCCTCACCCGCGCATTCATCTGGTAGGCGCGCTCCCGAATCGCCGGAAGCTGGCTCGCCGGTTCGGCGGCATCCTTCTTGGTATCCCGTTCCGAACGTGTGCCGCCGGAGGGCGACACAGCCCCAGCGCCGACAGCCAGGATGATTGCCAATGCCAGACGGAGACGTGGACGCACGGCGTGCTCCTTGCGCTAACTTGCAGGATCTCAAGGGCAATACGGGTGCCACGGCGAGCGTGACGGATTCGCGGGGGGCGCCCTCCGCGGATGGCAATCCGCGGGACGAGGGGTCGCCTCGAAGTGACGAAATACCGTCATCGCGACGCTATGACGCTCTCCTCGCCATCGGCGAGTCTATCGCCAGCCAGCGCGATCTGCCCGCGCTTTTCCACCAGTTGGCTGAACTCCTCAGACCAATCGTGGCCTTCGACTTCCTGGCCGTCGTGCTGCACGACGAGGCGCGGGCGGCGCTCTCGTTGAACATCCTGGAGCCACCGCTCGGCGTGGACGCGCCTCCCATCCCCCGCGAATGGCCCGTTGCGGGCACGACCGGCGGTCGCGTCATCGAGACACAGCAGCCGATCGTCATCGATGACACCCACCGCGTGGAGGGCACGGAGCTCTGCGAGCTGCTTCGCCGCCACCAGATGCGCTCCTGCGTCCTGCTGCCACTGACGACGCCGCATCATCGCGTCGGCCTGCTTGGCGTGGGAGCCGCGCGCGTCGCCCAGTACGCCTCCACCGACCTGGAGTTCCTGCAGCGGGTGGCCCACCAGATTGCCGTCGCCATCGACAACGCGTACAACTTCGAGGTCGCCGAGCGGCGCCGCATCGCGCTGGAGCTCGAGCGCGACCGCTGGCGCGTGCTGCTCGAAATGAACAACGCGCTCGTCTCGACGCTGGATCTCGGCGCGCTCTTCGAGGTGATCGCGCCCAGCCTGAAGCGCGTCGTGAACTTCGACGTCGCCGGCATCCTGTTGCGCGAGCCAGGCGGCGCGGATCTGCGCGTCGCGGCGATGTATCCCGCTCAGCCCGAGGGATACCTCGCCCGGCTGCCCACCGTTGCCGCGACGACACCGGTGCTGCAGCGGGTGCTCGACAACAGGCGATCCGTGGTCCCCGAGATGCTGTCCGTCGCGGAACTGGGTTCGTCCGTGATGCGGGACATCGCGCGCCAGCAGGGGGTCGCCACCGTGTGCTTCATCCCGCTCGCCGCCCCTCGCCGTACGCTCGGCGCGCTCGTGGTCGCGTCGCGTGACGAGCGGCGGTTCACGCCCGAGGATCTCGACCTGCTCGATCGTGCCGGCGCGCAGATCGGGATCGCGCTCGAGAATGCGCTGGCCTACCGCGAAATCTCGCAGCTGACCGAACGGCTGTCGAGCGAAAAGGTGTACCTCGAGGATGAAATCCGCAGCGCTTGGCAGTCCGAGGACATCGTCGGCGAGAGCGCCGCGCTCCGGCGGGTGATGGCGCAGGTCGAGACCGTCGCGCCGACCGATTCGACGGTGTTGTTGCTCGGCGAGACGGGGACGGGCAAGGAACTGGTCGCCCGCGCGTTGCACGATCTCAGCCCGCGAAAGTCACGCACGCTCGTGCGCGTGAACTGTGCCGCGATCCCCTCGGGCCTGCTCGAGAGCGAGCTGTTCGGCCATGAGAAAGGCGCCTTCACCGGCGCGCTGTCGAACAAGATCGGGCGATTCGAGCTCGCGCATGGTGGCACCATCATGCTGGACGAAGTGGCGGAGATCCCGCTCGATCTGCAGCCGAAGCTGCTGCGCGTGCTGCAGGAGCGCGAGTTCGAGCGGCTCGGCAACTCACGCAGCATCCGCGTCGACGTCCGCGTGATCGCCGCGACGAACCGCGATCTCTCTCGCATGGTCGCCGATCGGCAGTTTCGCAGCGATCTGTTCTACCGGCTCAACGTGTTTCCCATCGAGATTCCGCCTCTCCGCGACCGGCGAGAGGACATCCCACTACTCGTTGGGCACTTCGTGCGGCGCCACGCGCAGCGACTGAAGAAATCCATCGACCGCATCCAGCCGCACGCGATGGACGCGTTGATGCGCTGGCATTGGCCGGGCAACGTGCGCGAGCTCGAGAACATCATCGAGCGCGCGGTGATTCTCTCCCGTGGCGGGCTGCTCGACGTTCCGGCCGCGATGCTGACCGACCATGCCGCGGCGCTCGCAGCTCCGCCGCCGCCGGGGCCCGTCCCGTCAGCTCCCGCGGCGCCGGCGGACAGCCTCGAAGCGATCGAACGCGCGCACATTCTCAAGACGCTCGCCGACACGAACTGGGTCATCGGCGGGAAGGACGGCGCCGCCGCGCGGCTCGGGCTCAAGCGGACGACGCTTGCGTCGCGGATGAAGAAGCTTGGGATCGCACGCGCACGATGACCGGCAGGTGATCCGAAGCCTCGCGGCGATCGCCGACGGCGGCAAACAGCGGCGTCAGGCCGCGCACGAAGATCCAGTCGAGCGCGTGACGGTGGCCGACGCACGTCCGCCGCGAGCGCGGGTGATCCTCGAACGGGTCCTCGAAGCCGTCCTGCTCCAGCCGCTCGAGCAACGGCGCGTGGCCGAACGGCCCGCAGTTGAAATCCCCGGCGACGACGACGCCGACGTCCGCCGGCCCGCGTTCCGCCTCCGCCACGATGACGTCGTCAACCTGGCGTCGCCGGAACCGATCGTTCTTCCCGCTCTCGACGTGCAGGTTGTAGACGCGCAGGCCGAACGTTTCGGCGTGAAGCGCCATGCGGGCGCCGCGCCGCGGCTGGATCGGATTGGCGCGCCAGCGCAGGCGCGCCTGGTTGCTGAACGGAATGACCGCGGGCCGGACGATCGGCGCGCGACTGAGAATCGCCTGGCCTGTCAGGGCCGCGCGATCGCGCCGGCCTTCGCCAATCTCCTGGAACTCGCCGCCGAACACCCAGTTCATCCGGAGGCGTTCGGCCAGCCACGCCGGGATGTCCAGATACCTGCTGCGGCGGGAGTTGACGTCCGCTTCCTGTAACAGGCACACGTCAGGCGACATCCGCTCGAGCACGTCCAGCACGCGTTCGGCGTGGCGGCCGTAGGCGATGTTCCAAGACACCACCGTCAGCTCGGACGGCGGCGCCACGACGTCGAAGCGGTCGAGTGTGCCGGCGATGGCATGGATCTGCCCGTCGCTCAACGCCGGCTCGGTGAAAAAACCCCGCAATCTGAAGAACGGAACCTGCATCACGTCCTCTGGTGCAAATACACATTGCGTGCCGCCGGTGTGGAGTGGCATCGCCATTGCGACGGGGTGCCGCGATCATGATGTCATCCAAAGTGCGGAAGCTGCCGGCGGTCATTCTCGGTCTCCTCGGCATCGCGGCAGTAGCCGTACTCGTGCGCGAGATGGGCCCGGCCCGGATTCTCTCGCAGTTGCACGTCCTCGGATCGGTGCTGCCGCTGGTGCTGCTGATTACCGCGGGGAAATACCCGCTGCAGGCGGCGGCGTGGCGGCTGGCGCTGCCGGCGGCCGATCGCCCGCCGTTCTGGCGATCGGTTGGCGCGACGCTGGCCGGCGACTCGGTCGGATACCTCACATTCGCGGGGCCGGTGACCGGCGAACCGGCTCGCGCGCTCCTCCTCCGCGACTACCTGCCGCTCTCGGTCGGCATTGCCGTCGGCGGCTTCGAGCGGGCCGTCTATGCGGCGACCGGCACGGTCGTCGTCGTCGCCGCGCTCATCATCGCGGCATCGCGAATATCCCGGCCGTCGCATGCGTACCTGGCCGCCGCAGCGATCGTCCTGGCCGTTGCGGCCACCGTAATGGTGGCGCGAAGACGAAGCGCCATGCGGCGGCAGGCGCCTCGTCAGCCCTGGCGTGCCGTCCTGCACGATCTCTGGCGTCACCGACGCGGCACCGTCGCGGTCATCGCGCTGCTGGGTGTGCTGGAGCACATGCTTCTCGCCCTCGAGGCCGCTGTGATGCTCGATGCGCTCGGCGCGAGACCGACGGTCGCGCTCGTGATCGTGTTCGAAGGTCTCACCAAGACGCTGAATTCCCTCGGGTCCATCGTTCCGGCGCGGCTGGGTGTCAGCGAAGCGGGCACCACGCTCCTGACGGCCGGTCTGGGCGTCGGTGCCAGCCTCGGATTGTCGATGGCCCTCATGCGCCGTGCCCGCGCGCTGCTCTGGAGCTCCGCGGGGCTCGTCACGATGCTGCTCCTCGGCGTTCGCTGGCGTCAACTCTCGACCGCGCGCGACATCCCGTCGTCTCGCCGTGATGACATTTCGTCACGCGTGACGACTATTGCCGGCGCCGATCGAAATCTTCCCTGATTACCTGCGCGGCTGCGACTCGGCGGTTGGGCACACGCATTGCGCACGTGTACCCGCATGACAGCAATCGAAGCCCTGGTTCTTCCCGCCCGATCGGCGGCTGAGGGCCGGGTGTTTGGCGGTCTTCCCCTGGCGGAGCGAGCGGTGCTCGCGCTGCATCGCGGCGGCATCGATCGGGTTCACGTTGCCCGCGCGCTTCGATTCGATCCTGCGACGCAGCGAAAGCTCTCGGGGCGCGGCATCACGGTAGACGTCGCAGGAGAAGCGCCTCTCGTGCGGGTCACTTCGGGAGCTGCGGTGCTCGTCGTGAGCGCCGATAGCGTGTTCGAGCCCGCGGCGGTGCGGGCGCTCGCCGGCCGACTCGCCACGTTGGGATGGGCGGGCGGCGCGGCCGGCGTGAGCGCACCAGCCACCTTCGCGTTGCTGATGCCGGACGGCGTCGATGCCCATCGGAACGGATCGGAATCGGATCTCCTCAATGCGATAGGTGCGCTTCGCGTCGTGGACATCGGTTCGTCGTTCTGCCGCGCGCTCCCTGGGCCCGAGGACGTACGGGCCCTGGAACGCGCGTACATCCGGCATCGCAACGGAGTCGAAGGGCCGTACACGAGGGCCATTCGCGCGTTCTCGGTTCGCACGACGCCCTGGCTGGTGCGGCTGCGCCTGAGCGCGAATCAAGTGACGCTGCTCGGTCTCGCCCTGGCCGCGTTATCCGCCGTGTTGTTCAGCCGTCGAGCCTACTGGCCGGGCATCGCCGGCGCGCTGGTCTACTACGCCAGCATGGTGCTCGACTGCAGCGATGGAGAGGTCGCGCGCCTGACGATCTCCGACTCGAAATTCGGCGCGTGGCTCGAGACGGCCGCCGATTACGCCTCCTACTTTCTGATCATGGGCGGGCTCGTCGCAGGCGAACTGCGGACGCACGCGGTCTGCGGCCATCTGCCGGCCGCTGCCGTCGCGGCGGCGGCGTCGCTGGCCATCGTCGGAATCGTCGCCTATCTGCGGCGACGCGTCGCCGGTGCGAATCCCGGCGCGTTCGACGACGCGCTGGCAGGGGAGCTGAGCACGGGCAGCGCGATGGAACGGTTCGCCGTGTGGAGCCGCCAGTTGATCAAACGGTCGTTTCTCGCGCACCTCATTCTGTTCCAGGCACTGATCGGACACTTGCCGGCGCTGCTCTACATATGGGCGTACGGCAGCATCGGCGCCCTCGCGATCCTGCTGATCGTCCAGTCCGGACTCGCGCGGCGCGTAAAGGTGCTGCCGGTGCGCGTCCCCGCGGCGCTCGGCACGCTGGAGGATTGACGATGTTCCCGCAACAGGCGGTAATCCTGGCGGCCGGCAACGGCAGCCGAATGGGCGCACTCACCAGCGATCGGCCGAAGCCGATGCTGACGGTGGGACGCCGCACGCTGATCGATCGCACGATCAACGCGCTGCACTGCGCCGGCATCCGCGACATCACCGTGGTGGCCGGATATCAGCGCGACGTGCTCCGCGCGCATCTCGACGGACGCGTGCGATTCGTCGAGAACCCGCACTATCGCGAAACCAACAGCATGTATTCGCTGTGGCTCGCGGCTGCCCATCTCAAAGCGGGCGCGGTCATCCTGAACGGCGACGTGCTGTTTCCCTTCGCCATGCTCGAGCGCCTGCTGCAATCGCCCTCGCCCGACGCGCTCCTCTACGACTCGACGAGCACGCTCGATCCGGAAACGATGAAGGTGAAGCTGCACGGCCCGTTCGTCATGGGGTTGAGCAAGGACCTTCCCGCCGACGAGGCCGCCGGCGAGAACGTCGGCATCGTCAAGATCGGCGCGGATGGCGCACGGCGGCTCGTTCCCACGCTGGACAGGCTGGTGTTCGCCGGCGCGCTGACGGCGTGGGCTCCGCGCGCCTTCGCCGATCTGGCGCAGCAGCATCCGATGGGCGCGATCGACGCCGCGGGTCTTCCGTGGACGGAGATCGACACGCCTGACGACCTGGAACGGGCGCGGCGGATGGTTCTGCCGGCGGTTAACGCGCTGGAGGCCGCACGGTTGTGCGCCTGATACGGCTGCGCGCCTCGGATGCCGCTGTCCGGCGGATGCTCTGGATCGCCGGCGCCGGCGGCATTGTCTTCACGTTGATCCTCATGCGTCAGCTCGGTGGACAGGCGTTGCTGGCGCGCCTCGTGTCGTTGGGCCCGGCGTTGCCGCTCGTCCTGCTGCTCACCGGCTTGCGGTACCCGCTCCAGACCGCGGGCTGGCGCCTGGCGCTGAGAGCCGACGAGCGGCCGCCGTGGCCGCAGGCGATCGCCGCCACCGTTGCGGGTAGCGCCGTGAGTTACCTGACGATTGCCGGTCCCGTCGCTGGTGAGCCCGCGCGCGCCATGTTGCTGCGGCGGCACACTGCGGTTGCGACCGGGATTGCGGCGGGCGCGCTCGAGCGCACGCTCTATGCGTTGACCGGTTCGATGGTGGCCCTGGGTGGAGTGGCTTTCGCGGCGGCGACCCTGGGTCACGGCCGCTACCTGAAAATTGCGATGTGGACCGCGGCTGCACTGGCAGCCGTCATCGTTGCCGGTCGAATGATGCGCGGCACGCCAGTCGCTGCTTCCGAGCCGGAGGGACCCTGGTGTTCGTCGAAGACGTGGCGCCGCACGGTGTGCGATCTGTGGCGCACGCGCCGCGGTGCGCTCGCGGCGATCGTGCTGACGGACGCCGCCCAGCACGCGCTGCTGCTGACGGAGGCCTGGGTGATTCTCCACGCGCTTGGCGTTCCGGCGAGCCTTTCGACCGTGCTCGTCTGCGAGAGCGCAATCAAGATGACGAACTCCGTCGGCACGTTCGTGCCTGGCGGGTTCGGCGTCAGTGAAGCCGGCACGGCGCTGGCGGCGGCGGGATTGGGTCTGGGCGCCGACGTCGGCCTGGCGCTGGCGCTGGTCCGCCGCGCACGCGCGCTCGCCTGGGCGGCCCCGGGCCTGGCCATCCTCGGCGCGTCGGGCATCGTACGATCCCGCAGCCTGACGGTCGCCAGCTGAGCCACTCGAGGCACCGGGCGTGCGAATTGCACAGCTCCCGACTGTGGGTATGCCGCCGGTCCGCCGTGCGTTCTTCATCCTGTTCGTCGCCGCGATCGTCATCGCGGGGCTGCTGCTGATTGCGCAGGACCAGGAAACGCTGAAGATCCGCAGTGCCGTCGCCGCCGAGGATCCGCGACATCCCACCTACATCGCGTCGCTCATCGGCGTCGCCCTCACACGCGGCAACCAGTACGAGGTCCTGACCAACGGTGACCAGTTCTTTCCGGCGATGCTCGACGCCATTCGCAACGCGAAGCGGCGCATCAGCTTCGAGACGTACGTCTACAAGAAGGGGACGATGGCCGACCAGTTCACCACGGCATTCGAGGACGCGGCCCGGCGCGGCGTGCAGGTGAACCTGATCGTCGACTCGGTCGGCGGCGAGGCGGACCGCGACCACAAAGAGCGGCTGTCGCGCGCGGGATGCCAGCTGGCGATGTTCAACTCGCCGCACTGGTACCAGCTCGAGGAATTCAACTACCGCACCCACCGCAAGATCCTCGTCGTCGACGGCGAGGTGGGCTTCACGGGCGGCGCCGGTGTGTCGGATTACTGGACGGGGAACGCGCAGGACAAGGAGCACTGGCGTGAGACGCAGTTCCGGATGCGTGGTCCCATCGTCACGCTGCTCGAAGCCGCGTTCTACGAGAACTGGGTGGAAGCGGCGGGTACGGCGGTCACGCCGCAACTCGACGAGCTGCCAGCGTCGCTCGACACCGAGGGCGCGTCGCTGCTCGTGCGCAGCTCGCCCACCGGCGGCAGCAACGATCTGAAGCGGCTGTACCTGCTCGCAATCGCGTCGGCGCGAAAGAGCATCGACATCACCACGCCGTACTTCATCACCGACGAGTCGAGCGATTGGGCGTTCGAGGATGCCGTGCGCCGCGGCGTGAAGGTCCGCATCCTGGTCGAGAGCGACGTCACCGACGCGATGCCGGTCAAGTACGCGGGGCGCAATCTGTACGATCGGCTGCTGTCGATGGGCGTCGAGATCTACGAATACGAGCCGACGATGATGCACGCGAAGACGATGGTCATCGACGGCGTGTGGAGCATGTTTGGATCGGCGAACTTCGACAACCGCTCGCTCGAGTTGAACGACGAGTTGAACGTCGCCGTCACGAGCCGCCAGCTTGCCGAGCGCCTGCTGGTGGACTTCGAGCGCGATCTGCGCGTGTCGGCGAAGATCGAGCTCGAACGCTGGCGCCAGCGGTCGCTGCTGCAGAAGACGCGCGAGAAGATGTGGTCCGCGTTCGGGGAGATCTTCTGATCTACCGCCGCGCGAGGGCCTTCAACGTATCTGCCTCGACCGGGCGCTGTCCCGGCTCGCGCGGCTGCGACACCTCTTTCGGCGAAAGCGGCCGTTCCTCCGGCGCCTTGCCCGCGGACCGGATGGCGACGACGCGCTTGAGCAGATCGAACCAGAACGGCGCGCCGAGCGACGCCGCGGACGCCGTGATGAGCCAGCCGAGCACGAGCGCGAGGGTGTTGAGAAACCACCGCCGTCGCCCACCACCGATCGCGCCGCCCTCCTGGCACCAGAACGGCAGCGTACGCAGCGTCCCGTCGTTGTCGGTGCCGCAGCTCCATCCCATGGGCAGGCCGAGCGACGCCAGTTGCTGCTGCGTCTTTCTGAACTGCTTGTCCGCAGGCTGAATGACGATGAATTCCAGAGGGACGGACAGCGAACCGGCGGCGACTTCGATGCGCTCGTGCGACTCGCTGTCGGTCGAGTCGGCTTGAACCAGGAATGCCGTACGCGTCCTGCCCTGGCCGATCGTGATCGGCTGATTCGGATCCTTGACGCTCACGTGAGCGCTCTTCACGCTCACCTGCACGGGCGTGTCCTGCGCGGGCGCCGGCGTCAGATCGACGTACACGGTCTCCTCGGCGCCGGATCGAACGCTGTCGGCCGCCAGTTGCACTTTGAGCTGCGTCCCGCCGTCGGACGCCTCCGCCGCGTTGGGCGGCCTGACGAGCGATGGCGGAGGCGCCTCCACCACGGCGGCGCCCTGTGCCGCGAGCGATTTGCGCAGCGTCGGCTCGCGCCAGAGCGCCCGCGCCATCAGCAGCGAGTCGATGTTCAGCGCAATGGCGAGGAACATCGCGATCCCGAAGTGCCATTTCATCGTGTGGCGCTTGTACAAGCCGGAGACGCGTTCCATCCCGTCGTTGAACCAGATCTCGATGTTCTCGCGGAACCGGTCGGCGTTGTTCGCCGCATCGTCCAGCAGCGCGCCGAGGGAGCGCTGAAGCTCGCCGCCGATGTCGGTGAGCGAGGTGCGCACGACTGACGCCGAGAACTGGTCGATCGCGTCACGGAGCTTCTTCGGGTCACCGTTGGCGACGCTGTCGGCAGCCTGCGTGAGCAGCACGCGGACGCGGTGGGTTGCCGGGTCGTCGGGCACCCGTTCGATCGCCTTGTCGAGCTCGGCGCGGATTTCGATTCCCGTCGCGTCACGCGCGATCGTGATCCACTGCTGCAGGTCCTGCTTGATTGCCGGGTCCGTGGCCATCGCGATGACGGCCTCCACCTGCTTCACGACCGGTGCAACAGCCTGCTGGTCCGCTTTCTCGAGCCACTGGTGCTTCAGCGCAGCCAGGTCATCGCGCATGCGCGCGGACATGCCGGTCTGGGTCAGCGCCTCGGTGAGCGCGGCATCGATTTCCGTCAACGCGGCCTTCGGATCGGCCGCGAGCTTCGCTTTCAGCGCGTCGACCTTCCGGAGCAGCGCGGCTGCCGCTCTGTGCGGGTCGCGAATGATGTCGAGTAGCGCCAGCGCGAACGTCTTCGACGGGATGTACGAGGGGCCGTACTTGCCTCTCTTGACATTCACGCTCGCGCCGAGGCCGAGAGAGGTCGACAGTCCTTTGATCAGCGGGTGCTCATAGAGCGTGTTGCGGTGGAGATCCGAGCGCAGCAGCTTCTCGATGCCCTCCCACAGGTGCTTCGAGCGCCACTTCAGCCCGCTCGCGAACATCTCGCCCGCCGCCGAGACGAGCAGGCTGAACATCAGGAACACGAGCGAGAGGCCGATCGCGATGTCGATGAGCGCGGAGTCAAACATACCCTTCTCCTTGCGAGCGCGCGCCGGGCGGGAGCCTGGTGAGAAAGCGGGCAGATTCTGTGGCGAGGCGGCGTCACTGTCAATGAGTCAAAATCGAGCCAGTGAGGCCAACCGGTTGGCCACCTGCGAAAGCGAGCCATTACAATCACGGGGTGGTTCGCGTCCGCTTTGCTCCGTCGCCCACCGGTTACCTGCACGTCGGCGGCGCCCGCACCGCCCTCTTCAACTGGCTCTACGCCCGGCGTCACGGCGGCACGTTCATCCTGCGTATAGAGGACACCGACGCCGAGCGATCCTCCTGGGACATGGTCCAGGGCATCGTCGACGGCATGCGCTGGCTGGGCCTCGACTGGGACGAAGGGCCTGACATCGGCGGACCGCACGCCCCATACTTTCAGTCGCAGCGCCTCGAAAAGTACCGCGCCGCGGCGGAACGGCTCGCCCGCGACGGCCGCGCGTACTACTGCTACTGTCCGGCGGAGATGCTGCAGAAGAAACGGGAGGCCGCCGAAGCGGCGGGCAGCGGATGGATCTACGACCGCGCGTGCTGCGCGCTCGACGCCGCCGAGATCGCGCGTCGCGAAGCCGAGGGCGCGCCGCGCGCGATCCGCTTCAAGCTCCCGAACGGCCGCACCGCGTTCGACGATCTCGTTCACGGGCCGATCGAGTTCGACAACGCCAACATCGAGGACTTCGTCATCCTCCGCTCCGATCGGCAGCCCACCTACCATCTCTCCGTCGTCGTTGACGACGTGGATATGGAGATCACGCACATCGTGCGCGGCGACGATCACATCTCGAACACGCCGAAGCAGGTGCTGCTCTATCGCGCGTTCGACCGCGAGCCGCCGGCGTTTGCGCACGTCCCGTTGATTCTCGGTCCAGACAAGAAGCGCTTGAGCAAGCGGCACGGCGCGACGTCGGTGATGGAGTACCAGCGGCTCGGCTACCTGCCGGAAGCGATGGTGAACTTCCTCGCGCTGCTCGGCTGGTCGCCGGGAAACGACGTCGAGATGTTCACGCGTGAGGAGCTGATCTCGCAGTTCACGCTCGAAGGGATCAGCGGCGGCAACGCCGTCTTCAATCCCGAGAAGCTCGACTGGTTCAACCAGCAGCACGTCGGGCGCCTGCCGGCGGCGGAGTTGATCGCACGCATCGAACCGCTGTTGCGCGACGCCGGTCTGTGGCGCGACGAGTACTCGGGCAGCCGACGTCCATGGCTCGAGCGCGTCGTCGACCTGCTGAAGCCGCGGGTCCGCCGAATGCAGGACTTTGTCGAGGGCGCGCGTCCGTTTCTCGCGGACGCCATCGACGTCGACGCGGAGGCGGCGCGAAAACATCTCGGTAAAGCCGAGCTCCGTGTCCCGCTCGAGAAACTGATCGAGGCGTATCGACGCGTGGATGCGTTCGACGCGGCAGCGCTCGAGGCTGCGCTGCGCGAGCGCGCGGAGGCTGACGGGCTCAAGGCCGGCGCGCTCATCCACGCGACGCGGGTCGCCGTCACGGGACGCGCGGCCAGCCCGGGCCTCTTCGAGGTGCTCGAGCTCGTTGGCCGGGAACGGACCCTCCACCGCCTGGCGGCGGCGCTCCTCCTCATCCCCGCGTAAGCGATTTCACCGAAAGCGGCCCCGGCTACACAGTGCAGCCGCGGGGCTACATAGCGGCGCACTTTTACATGGCACGTCCGGTGTGAACCGGCATTCCGAGAGAGGGAAACGCTGGGGTCCCTGGCCGGCTCGCCGCGCTGCGCCCGGACGTCTGCGGCACCTCCGCTGCCCACGTACGGCCATCGCGGCGCGCATTTCTCGCCGATCCGCTACCCAGACGTTATCCCGAACGTTTTCAAGAGTTTCGAGCTGAACAGAAATCACGGCTGTGGCACCCCCGTTGCACTGGCTGGGCTCGACGCTTACGGCTCTGTAGGACCGAGCTCCGGGAAGCTGGGGAGGAGGGAATCGTGGCCAAGGAAGACCGGGGATTTGCATCGATGGATCGCGCCAAGCAGCGCGAGATTGCCAGCAAGGGCGGCAAGGCGGCCCATCAGAAGGGCACCGCTCACGAGTGGACGAGTGAGGAGGCGCGCGACGCCGGCCGCAAGGGCGGCATCGCCAGTCACCGGCGGCGCCGGGAGCAGGCGGCCGCCCAGACGGGCAACACGGACACTGAGACGACGAACGAAAACAACCGGGAAGAACCGGCCGACATGGCAATGGCCGGCACCCGCGAGGGCGAATAGAAACTCCCAAGGCCAAGGGCCAAGGACCAAAGCGCCCAAAGGCCAAAGGCCAAAGGCCAAAGGCCAAGGGCCAAGGGCCAAAGCGCCCAATGCCCAAAGGCCAAGGGCCAAAGGCCAAGGGCCAAAGCCCAAAGGCCAAGGGCCAAGGACCAACTTCCAACCGCTCGTTTGGGAGTTGGTCCCTGCACGCTTTCAGCATTTGGCATTCGGCATTCAGCATTGACACCCTCCAGTATCATGGGCGTCTGTGACTCCCGACGACTACCACCGCGCCCAGCGGTTGCTCCTCCGGCGTGACCCGATCCTCGCGGTACTGATTCGAAAACACGGTCCCTGCGGTCTCGCTGCGGCGCAACGGAGCGATCATTTTGCGGCCCTCGTTCGCGCCATCGTCGGCCAGCAACTCTCGACGAAAGCGGCAGCCACCATCCACAAGCGCGTCGTCGATCTGGTGCCGGGCGGAGTGCTGACGCCTGAGGGCGTCGCGGCGATCGGAGATGATGCGCTGCGCGCCGCGGGGTTGAGCCGGCAGAAGACCGCGTATCTACGCGATCTGTGCGACAAGGTCGCGAGCGGGGACGTTCGTCTCGACGCGCTCGATGTCATGACGGACGACGAGGTGATCGCAGCGCTGACGAAAGTGAAGGGCATCGGCCGCTGGACGGCGGAGATGTTCCTGATGTTTCGCCTGCATCGCCCCGACGTCCTTCCCGTCGGCGATCTCGGCATCGTCAATGCGGTGCAGCGCGTCTATCGGCTCCGGAAGAAGCCGTCGCCCGCGCGCATCATGAAGCTGGGCGAGGCGTGGCGTCCCTATCGGTCCGTGGCTTCCTGGTACTTGTGGCGGAGCCTAGATAACGAACCGGTGTAGCGCCGCCGGGCGCAGATGCCGCCGCCGTCGGGCACGATCCGCACGACGCGCAGGCGCCGGTCGTCTTGGCCGGGCGGATCGCGGCGAAGACGCGACGGAAGATCACCGAGGCCGCCGCGATGGCCACGAGCGTGACGACCACGTCCTGGAGAAGGTCCGGCATCACGGCAGCCCCGAAAGCCGCACCACCTGATGCACGGCAAGCGCGGCGATGTAAGCCAGCCCGGACATGTAACCGAGTTGGAGCGCGGCATACCGCAGACTGCCCGTTTCCCTGCGTGTCACAGCCAGCGTCGGCAGGCACTGCATTGCGAGGATGAAGAAGACGAGAGCCGCGGCCGCGGTTGACGGCGTGAAGAGCGGCGATCCGTCGGTGCGCGTCATGCCGCGAATCCGAGCGACGACGCCCGCGTCCACTTCCGCGTCGCCGCCACCGCCTTCGAGAACGGACATCGTCGAGACGAAGACTTCACGCGCCAGGAAACTGGTGACGACGCCGACGGTCAGCTGCCAGTCGAACCCCAGCGGCGCGAAGATCGGCTGAACGGCGCGTCCGATGCGTCCGGCGAAGCTGCCCGCCTGTTCCGCCTTCGCCGCGACGAGGTCGGCTCGCTGCGCGAGTGCGGCCGCGCGATCCGGCGCATCGGCGAGACGCGTCGCCTCCAGCCGAAGCGCGCGCGCTTCGGCGGGAATCTCCGTCTTCGGATACGCGCTCAGCCACCACATCACGATACAGATCGCCATGATGATCGAGCCTGCGGTCCGCAGGAACGCAAGACCCTGATCCTTCGCCGTCAGCACCGCGTTGCTCAGGGACGGCGCGCGGTACGGTGGCAATTCGAGAATCATCGGCTTCGGGCGGCCCTTGAGCGCCGTGCGGCCGAAGAGGCTCGCCGTCAGAAGGCCCGCGGCCGCGCCGAGCAGGTAGCAGGCGGCAAAGGCAGCGCCCGCGAGCAGCGGATCGGCGAAGAGCAGGCTGGTGAGCAGGACGTAGACCGGCAGGCGCGCGGAGCAACTCATGAACGGCGCGACGAGAATCGTCGCAAGCCGATCGCGCCGGTTGGGAATCAGCCGGGCGCTCATGATTCCGGGGATGGCACACGCGTGTGCCGTGAGGAGCGGCACGAACGCCTGACCCGGCAGGCCGAATCGCGAGAGCATGCCGTCCATCACGAAAGCGGCGCGCGCGAGATAGCCCGTGTCTTCGAGAACGCTGATGAGGAAGAAGAGGAGACAGATCTGCGGCAGAAACACGATCGTTCCGCTGAGACCGCCGACGACGCCTTGCGTGAGGAGATCGCGCACGGGTCCATCCGGCAAGACGGCACCCAACCCGGAGGCGAGTTGCCCGAACAGGGCCTCGATCAGATCCATCGGCACGGCGGCAAGCGTGAAGAGCGTCCAGAACAGCACGCACATCACCGAGACGAACGCCGCCATCCCGAAGACCGGATGTGTGAGGTACCGATCGAGACGGTCGGTGAGCGCGTCGGCGTTCGAGACGTCCGACCGCTGACTCGACGCCTGGATTGCGACGTGTTCCGCCCACGCGGTCAGCGTTTCCAGGGTGGATCCAGGCGGCGGCAGATCGGGCGCCGGCGCCGACTCCGATGCAGCCGCGATCTCGATGGCCCGCAGGAGCGCGTCGATACCGTGCCGGCGGCGTGCGACGATCGGCACGACCTGGCAGCGCAGCCGTCGCGACAGCGCGAGGGCATCGATCTCGAGGCCGCGGCTCTTCGCGACGTCCATCATGTTGAGCGCAAGAACCGCCGGTCGCCGCTCGGCGAGCACCTCGGCGGCGAGGACGAGATTCCGTGTCAGGTTGGCGGCGTCCGCCACGATGACGACGAGATCGGTACCGATGTCGCCGCTACCGTTCAAGACCTCGCGCGCGACCGTGCTCTCGACCGCGGCGGCGTCGAGATCGTACACGCCGGGAAGATCGAGCACGTCGAGCGCATGCCCGCCCGCGACGCTGCTGCCCGCGCGGACGGCCGTCGTCGTGCCAGGATAGTTCGAGGTCTTGGCGCGAATGCCGCACAATGCGTTGAACAACGTCGTCTTGCCAGTGTTGGGATTGCCGATGAGCGCGACACGGAGACGTGCCGGCGTTCGGGCCGCTTCGACCGTCGCCGTTGCCGCCGCCGCTGTCATCGCCATGGCGCTTCGCTCGCGACGCCGTCCTCGACGGGAACGACGAAGACCCGCTGCGCGATTCGGGCCGAGATGCCGATGCGCGTCGTGCGCACCTGCACGACGCACGGCTCCCCCTGCTTGCACACACGCAGCAGCGACCCGTCGGTGAGCCCGAGCGCACGAAGCTGCGCGCGCGACTCCAGGTCGAGACGGGCGTCGTGCAGACGCGCCGTCGCGCCGACGTCGAGATCGGCGAGGCAGCAGGGAGTGCGATCCATCACTGATTCGAGGCCATTGCGAGCACCCATGTGAGGAGCCGATCGTCCGGCATGAGCGCAGCGTCGGGCATGGAGTAGGCGAGGCCGTCGAGCCGCTCGCGCAGGCCCTTGTCGATACCGCCGAACGAGACGAGCAGCGGAACGATCAGCGCGCGGCGACCCTGCTGCGCGTGCTTCTGCACGATGGCGCGCAGTTCCGCCGTTGCCGCGTCACGCACCGGTTTCGGCGCGTCGTCGCGCAGCGTGAGGTACTCGACCGCCGCGAAGCGCTCCCGCGTGCGGAACCGCTTCGCGATCGACGCCATGTCCGCCAGCCAGCGCCGGTTGTCCTCCTCCTCGTTGGGGCCGTGGGCGACGATGACGACCGCTTCGTCTGTCGGCTTCGTGCTGATGGAGCGGGCGCGCGTCGAGAGGATATCGGCCACGACGGGATGATCGTTCAGCGCCGGCGTCATGCGGATCGGCACGCGCGACGTGACCGGTCTCGTGCCGTCTACCGGGGCGTGGCCGTGATGGCCCTCATGACCGTTGGCCGCCGCGCCATGGCCGTGATTCATCTTCGCGTAGCTGGCGAGCGCGGCCGGAGCCTCCTGCCGCAGGCCGAGCAGGTATTCGGTCGAGGTGATCACCGAGCTCCACGAGGACACGAAGAGTGGCACGGCGACGATCTCCGTCACGCCGCGAGCCGTCAACCGATCGACGGCCGACTGGATGTTGGCGCGCGTCGCCATCCCGAAGGCCACCTCCGTCGGCGTGGTCTTGTCGGCTTGGGCGGCCAGCGCCGTGACCCGCGCGTTCCACTCCGCGCTGCCGCCGTGCGCAAGAAGGAGAATGCCGGGATCCGCCGACGCCGGAGCAGAAGCGCCGAGAGCGGCGAGGAACAACGAGAACGTGACCATCCGTTGAAGCACCATCGTGCGACCCCTGATCATGTGAGCGCGTCCTTCAACGCGCGGAGAACGACCACTGCACGCCGATGCGCGCCGCGCGGCCGGCTTCGGGTCGATAGATGGGCGCCGGCGCCCCGGTGGGCAGCAGAACGCCCGTGTTCGGATCCTGGCTGTCTGCGACGTTGTCAATGGTGAGGAACGCCGACAGCCGGCGGCCGATACGCTGCGAGAAGAAGGCGTCCCACATCGCGAAGCGCGGTGCAACGGCGTCGCGGACGCCGCCGCCGGCGAGAGTGGCACGCGCCGCAATCCACGGGCTGAAGAACGTCCCGCGAAGCGAGGCGCGGAAGCCGGTTGTTGCCGGCTGCCACGACACGCGGACGTGTCCTTGGTGCGGATGACGCCCGGTCAGCGCCAGATCGTTCGTGGCGTCGCGCGCGGAGAGGTACGTGTAGGCGCCGCCGGCAGACAGCGTGCTCGTCAGCGCCGCTTCCGTATCGAGCTCGATGCCCTTCGTCACGGCGCCGGCGACGTTCCGGTAGGTCAGCAACGGACGGCCGAGCACGGGCCGAAACGAGGGGTCGAGCCCCTCGCGGGCGATGACCTCTGCGAGTTGACCGGCGGTGGCGACGAACCCCAGGTTCACGGAATCGATCAAGTCACGAACGTCATTCCGAAACAGATTGACGCCGGCGCGTGCACGCCGTTGCGGCGTGACGTACTCGCCACCGATCTGCCATGACGTCGCGTACTCCGGATCCAGGTCCGGGTTGCCGATCACCTGGTAGAAATTCGCGGGGCTGAGGAAGCGGTAGTACAACTGCCCGAGATCCGGCGCACGGAAGCCGCGGCCGTAGCTGGCGCGCGCGCTCAGGCCCGGTGTCAACCGATAGCTGGCGGCGATCTTCGGCGAGAACGCCGTTTCGAAGCGCGAGCGCCGATCGACCCGGGCGCCGATCGTCGTCGAGAGACGGCTCGTGGCGCTCCATCGATGCTGGCCCCACGCGATGGCGGTGCTGGCGGCGTGACCGTCGGCGTCGCGAAGACGGTTTGCGCCCTCGTATCGATCGCGCGACCACTCGACACCCCCCTGGATCAACTGCCTCGCGCCAACCGGGTGAGTGAACGTCACGTCGCCCTTGGCGAAGCGCTCCTCGAGCCTGCCCGGTTCGAGCGGCGTGGACCGCGGCGGCGCGAGGCGGCCGTCCGCTCGCTCGCGATAGCCGGAGAGGTACGCGCGCGCTTCGACGCTGGTGGTGCCCGGACTCCATCGCGCGGTGACGTTGGCGCTCAGCGCGCGTTCGCGGATGTCATCTTCCTGAGGTCCGAGCTCGCCATTGGATCGCCCCCTCGTATGGTTCGTATACCCGGTGACGACCCCGGCGAGCGAGAACGAGGGCAGAAGCTGACGCTGCAGCTTCGCAAGTCCGTCGTAGCGCCGATAGGGTGCGCCGGTCGTGTCGAAAGTGCCGGGCGTCAGGTCGAAGCCGTCGTGCTGATGCCGTTCGACGCTGAAGAGACCCAGCGTCCGAGCTCGTTTGAACCCTGCATCGACGCGCGCGCCGAGGCTGCCGAAGCGGCCTCCGGACAGCGACATGGTTGTATCCAGCGGCGACGTCGGCTGCCGCGTGATCAGGTTGATCACGCCGCCGATCGCATCCGATCCGTACAGAGCCGATGCCGCGCCCTTGACGACCTCGACCCGTTCGAGCCGTGCCGTCGACTGGCGATCCAGGTTGAGGACGCCGCCGCGCTTCACGCCTCGTGCGCCGGCGATCGGTTGTCCATCAACCAGCACGAGCACCTGCCGCGAATCGATGCCCTGGATTTGTTGACCCGCGGCGCCGGCCGTCTCCGACCCGCGCCGTGTGACGACGCCCGGCAGCTCCCGGAGAATTTCCGCCACGCTCTCGTGACCGCTGGTTTCTTCGATGCGGCTGCGCGAGATGATGTCCACCCGCGTGTTGAGCGTCTCCCTCAGCTCCTCCTGCCGCGATGCGGACACGACTGTGATCTGTTCAACGATGGCAGCTGGTGACAGCGTGAGCGCGACGGGCGCGGCGGCCGGCACGTCGACCACGCTCGTAGCGGGTGCGAATCCGGGAGCGGTCGCGGTAACGACGTAACGCCCGGGCGCGAGCTGGCCGGCCGAGAACGTCCCATCCGGCGCGGTGTCGAATACTCTCGTGAGCGTCGACCCCTCGCCGCCGACGACAACCGTGGCACGCGGGATCACGCCTCCCGCCGAGTCACGGACGATTCCGGCGAGCGCCGGTTGACCGCGCTCGGAATGGCGAAAGGATTGCGCCAACACTGAAGAACTGCAGAAAAACGCGAGACAGCAGAACACGTACGCGGCCATAGCTGGCCGCTGGCGGCATCGCTCCATATCCGACCTCCGCTTGCACGCATCCGGAGCGGCGCCGTACACTACCGGCGTCGGCACTCCAGGATGCGCTTGCGCATCAGTGGTTCCTGTCCAGGACCCCGGGGTTCCGATCGGCCCGCCGCGTGTTGCTGCACGCGACGGGCTTTTTCTTGCCTATCGGCGGCGCTTCAGCGCGAGCGCTGCCGGCCTTTCGACTTCGGCACCAGCTTCACTTTTGCGTGCGCCTGCACGAACTTTCGAATCTCCTCGACGTGCTCCGTTTCCACTTCGACCTGGCGGCGGATGAACGCCTCCAGCACTGGATCGCCGGCGACCCGGGGCAGGAAGTCCTTGTAGGCGTCGAGTGCCTGCTGCTCGACGTCGAGCGCCTCGCCGAGCGCGGTCTCGAGGCGCACCGGCTCGCCGCCGAGCGACAAATTGATGCGCAGCGTCGGCACGTGCCCGAGCGCCTTGATCTGCGCCGCAATCGCCGTCGCGTGTTCGAGCGTCTCTTTGATCGCCTCCTCGAACAGCGGTTCGGCTGCCGTCGTGTCGGCCTCGCGCAGCCTGAACCGCATCTGGAAGTATCGAAGACACGCTTCCGCTTCCTCCGCCATCAAGCGGTTGAGGTCTTCGATGACCTCCTCACGTGTCGCCCGCGAGGCTGGACGATTCTTGCTAGGTCGCATACTTCAGCTCGTCGATGAGACACTGGCCCTTGCACACGGGGCACGTCTTCGTGGCCGGACACGACGCCTGGAATTCGCGGAACTGTTCGAGCACCTGGCGGGTACTTTTCGCACCCGATGTCAGAAACTGCAGGAAATGCACGAGCCGCTGGCCGGTGGAATGGCTGATGAGATGCTCGATCTTGCAGCTGTCGATCTCGGCCTGCGTCTGCGGGATGCCCAGGACCTCGTGGAGAAACGTCTTGACGATGACGCGCTTGGCCATCACCGAGTGGACGACGCGAAGTCCCTTTGGTGTCAGCTTGACCAGACGATGTTCGTCGGTCTGCACCCAACCGCGCTTCTTCAGCGTGCGGAGATTGATGGACACGCTGCCGCGCGTGATGTTGAGCCGCCGCGCGATGTCGGACACGCGCGCCCAGCCGCCGTACGCCTCGCCCACTTCGTGAATGGCGAGGAGATGATGCGCGGCGCTGTGGGTCAGCTCGTTCGCCTCGAACTCCTTCCACGTGTCCATGATGATTGTTTGATATACCATACACGCGATTGAACCGTCAATTTTGTCGTCGATTCAGTATGATCGGCGGCTGTGACTTTCCTGGAGATGCCCGAATGAAGCGCTTGTGCACGCTGCTCGTGTGTCTGATCGCAACCGTCCCGGCAGGCGGCCAGCAGAAGCCGGCAGATCAGAAATGGGACGTGGCGGCGGATCTGGGCCCGACGACGAAGATGGAGTTCGACACGTCCGAGGGGACGTGGATGAACCTCGACGTGAGCCCGGACGGCAAGCGGATCGTGTTCGATCTGCTCGGCGACATCTACATCATGCCGATCGACGGCAGTGCCTCCACGCCGGCCACGCGGCTCACCAGCGGCCCGATCTTCGACATGCAGCCGAAGTTCAGTCCCGACGGCAAGCGCATCGCGTTCACGTCGGACCGCGACGGGCTGTGGAACATCTGGACGATGACGATCGACGGGAAGGACGCGAAGCAGATCTCGCGCGAGCGGCGGTGGTGGGTGAACAGCCCGGCGTGGTCGCCCGACGGCAAATTCATCTACGCCCGGCGGCACTTCGTGAAGGAGCGATCGCTCGGAGCTGGCGAGATCTGGATGTATCACTCGGCCGGCGCAGGCGACGGGCTGCAAGTGACCGAGCGCACCGGATGGCAGAAAGACAATGGCGAGCCGGAGATCTCACCTGACGGCCGCTACCTCTATTACAGCAAGGACGTCACGCCGGGGATCACGTTCGAATACAACAAGGATCCGAACGGGATCATCTACGCCATCATGCGTCGCGACCTCGTCACCGGCCGGGAGCGCCGCGCGGTGAGCATTCCCGGCGGTTCCGTGACGCCTCAGATCTCGCCCGACGGCAAGACCCTCGCGTACATCCATCGCGTCCGTCTCGAGAGCTTCCTCTATCTGCGCGATCTCGAGAGCGGCCGCGACCGGCAACTGTTCGGCAACGTGGACAAGGATCTGCAGGAGGCGTGGGCGATCCACGGCCTCTACCCGCAATACAGTTGGACGCCCGATGGCAGGTCGATCGTCATCTGGGGCGAAGGCAGGATCTGGCGCGTGGACGTCGCCAGCGGGAAAGGCCAGCAGATCCCGTTCGTCGCGAAGGTCGAGGAAACCCTCAACGCGCCGGTTCGCTTTCCAATCAAGGTCCATCCGGAGGAGTTTCCCGTCCGAATGCTGCGCGACGTGCGCACGTCGCCCGACGGCAAGCTCGTTGTCTACAGCGCGCTCGGCCATCTCTATGTCCGCAAGCTGCCCGACGGACAGCCGCAGCGACTCACGAAGGACAATCGCTACGAGTTCTATCCGTCGTTCTCGCGCGACGGCCAGTGGATCGTCTACACGACCTGGAGCGACGCCGACTACGGCCGCGTGCGCGTCGTCCGCCCCGATGGCTCCGGTGGACGCGACGTGGTGACGAAGCCGGGGCACTACGTCGAGCCCTCTTTCTCACCCGACGGCCGGCAGATTGTGTACCGCCACGCGGGCAGCGACTTTACGCGCGGTCCGCTCTTCGGTGAGGAGCCCGGCGTTTTCGTCGTGCCGGCTTCTGGCGGAGAGCCGATGCTGGTCCGCGACGGCGGCGCGTCGCCTGAATTCGATCACACCGGCAAGCGCATCTATCTCCGCGACGTCCGCAACGAGAAGTTCACGCTGTTCAGCGTCGGCGTGCCGACAGGCGACTCGCCGCTGCCGGGCCGCGACGAGATCGAACACATCCGCGGCGAGAACACGACGCAGTTCGCGGTGTCTCCCGACGGCAACTGGATTGCCTTCGAAGAACGCTTCAAGACTTTCATCGCGCCGTTCCCGAGAACCGGACGGCCGGTGGATATCGGACCCTCGACGCAGGCGTATCCGGTGCAGCGCGTCTCGCGTGACGCCGGCTTCTACCTGCACTGGTCGGGCGACAGTCGCCGTCTGTATTGGACGCTCGGCCCCGAGCTGTTCTCGCGCGATCTCGGACGCACCTTCGCGTTTGTCGAGGGCGCGCAGCCGAAGGCGGACGACCCCGAGGCCAAGGGCATCAACATCGGGTTCAGCACGAAGAGCGACCTGCCGTCCGGATCGGTCGCGCTCGTCGGCGCGCGCGTGATTACCATGGCGGGGCTGAAACCGGGAGCGATCCAGGGCACGCCCGGCGTCATCGAGAACGCGACGGTCGTGATTACCGGCAACCGCATCAGCGCCGTCGGCCCCTCGTCGTCCGTGCAGGTGCCGGCCGGCGCGCGGCGGATCGACGTCAAGGGCAAGACCATCATGCCCGGCATCATCGACGTCCACGCGCACGTCGGCGGCGAATCGAGCGGGCTGCTCGCCGAGTCGAGCTGGCCGCTGGCCGCGAACCTGGCGTTCGGCGTGACGACGTCACACGATCCGTCGAACGACAGCGCGACGGTGTTCACGAACGCCGAGCTGATTCGCAGCGGCGCGAAGCTCGGGCCGCGCCTCTTCTCGACCGGGACGATCCTCTACGGCGCGGAGACGCCGTTCAAGGCGGTGGTCGAGTCCTACGACGATGCGCTGTCGCATCTGCGCCGGCAGAAGGCGATGGGCGCGGTGTCGATCAAGAGCTACAACCAGCAGCGGCGCGACGTGCGGCAGATGCTGGTCAAAGCCGCGCGCGAACTGCAGATGCTCAACGTGCCGGAGGGAGGCTCGCTCCTCTACATGAACCAGACGCACGTGCTCGACGGTCACACCGGCGTCGAGCATTCGCTGCCCGTGCCGCGCATCTACAAGGACACGATTCAGCTGTTCGCGAAGAGCCAGGTCGGCTACACGCCGACGCTCATCGTCGGCTACGGCGGGCTCTCCGGCGAGTACTACTGGTACCAGCACACCAACGTCTGGGAGAACGAGCGGCTGCTCGCGTTCACGCCGCGGGAGGTGGTGGACCCACGGTCGCGCCGGCGCACGATGGCGCCGGAGGGGGATTTCAATCACGTCCTGATTGCGCAGGGCGCGAAGCAGATCGCCGACGCCGGCGGGCTCGTGCAGCTTGGCGCGCACGGCCAGCTCCAGGGGCTTGGCGCGCACTGGGAGCTGTGGATGCTGCAGCAGGGCGGCATGTCGAACATCGAGGCGCTGCGCGCGGCGACCATCGACGGCGCGCGCTACCTCGGCTTCGACGGCGACCTCGGGTCGATCGAGCCGGGCAAGCTGGCAGACCTCGTCGTCCTCGACCGTAACCCGCTCGAGAACATTCGGAACAGCGAGTCGATCGCCATGGTCATGCTCAACGGGCGGCTTTACGAGGGCAAGACGCTCAACGAGATCGGCAGCCAGCCGCGGCAGAGGCAGCCCTTCTGGTGGGAGCGCCGCTGAAAAGGGGTCAGGTCTTGAATTATCACTTTTGCCGCTGGACAGCTGAGGCCGTCTGCCAAAAGTGATAATTCAAGACCTGACCCCTTCGCCGGCGGTGTTAGAATCTGCAATTCGCGACGGCGTCTCCCTACTTCCGCGCAGGTGAAGGTCTATGCGTTACACACTGACCGTCAACGGCAAATCACACACAGTCGACGTTCCGCCGGACATGCCCCTGCTCTGGGTGCTTCGAGACGTCCTCGACCTCAAGGGGACCAAGTTCGGCTGCGGTGTCGCCCAGTGCGGCGCCTGCACGGTGCACATGAAGGGGGCCGCGGTCCGCTCGTGCATCACGCCGGTCTCGTCGGTGGGCAGCGCGCCCATCACCACGATCGAAGGGCTGTCGGCCGACGGCTCGCATCCGCTGCAGAAGGCGTGGCAGGAGATCGACGTCCCGCAGTGCGGTTACTGCCAGGCCGGGCAGATCATGGAGGCGGCGGCGCTGCTCGCGCGCAAGCCGAAGCCGACCGACGCCGACATCGATCAGGCGATGACCGGCAACATCTGCCGCTGCGCCACCTACCTGCGCATCCGCGAAGCGATTCAGAAAGCCGCCGGCATTTCAACGACGACGACGACCGCCGCGACGCGGCGGGGCGAGTAGGTAGAGGGAGGACGCTATGAACACAGTGCTTGTGGATCGTCGCAGCTTCCTTCGCGTCACCGCGCTCGCCGGCGGCGGCATGATGCTCGCCGTGCACTTCGATCCGGTCGCCGAGCTGCTCGCCCAGGGCGGCCCGCCCGCGCAGTTCGTTCCCACCGCGTTCATCAAAATCGATCCGAAGGGCGCCATCACGATCATGGCGAAGAACCCGGAGATCGGGCAGGGCGTGAAGACATCGCTGCCGATGATCATCGCGGAGGAGCTCGACGCGAGGTGGGCAGACGTCCGGATCGAGCAGGCGGATTTCGATTCGACGAAGTACGGCGGCCAGTCGGCGGGCGGCAGCACCTCGACGCCGAACAACTGGGACCAGTTGCGGCGCGTCGGCGCGGCAGGGCGCGCGATGCTGATCGCCGCGGCGGCGCAGACGTGGAGCGTACCTGACGCCGAGTGCACGGCATCCGAGAGCCGCGTGACCCACGCAGCGTCGAAGCGCTCGCTCTCCTATGGCGAGCTCGCGACCAAGGCCGCGACGCTGACGCCGCCGGATCTGAAGACCGTCACGCTGAAGGATCCGAAGACCTTCACGATCATCGGCAAGACCGTCGGCGGCGTCGACGTGCCGAAGATCGTCCGCGGTGAAAAGGTCTTCAGCATCGACTTCACGCTGCCCGGCATGCAGTACGCCGTGTTCGAGAAGTGCCCGGTGTTCGGCGGCAAGGTCGCGAGCGCGAATCTCGACGAGATCAAGGCGATGCCAGGAGTCAAGCACGCCTTCGTCGTCGAAGGACAGGACGCACTGGCGGGCCTGCTCGGCGGCGTGGCGATCGTCGCCGATACCTGGTGGAACGCACAGACCGCGCGCAAGGCGCTGAAGGTGACGTGGAACGAAGGGGCGACGGCGTCGGAGAGCAGCGCGGGGTTTGCCGCGAAAGCCGAGGAGCTGTCGAAGCAACTGCCGGCGCAGCCGGCGCGCGGCGACGGCGATGCCGCGGCGGCGCTCAAGACCGCGGCGAAAGTCGTCGAAGCGAACTACGTCTATCCGTTCATCCCGCACGCGCCGCTCGAGCCGCAAAACTGCTCGGCGCAGTTCAAGGATGGCAAGCTGGAGCTGTGGGCGCCGACGCAGACGCCGGGTGGAGGCATGGGACTCGTGACGCGGACGCTCGGCATCCAGGCGAGCGACGTCACGCTGCACTTGATGCGCGCCGGCGGCGGCTTCGGCCGCCGTCTCTCGAACGACTACGTCGTCGAGGCCGCGTGGATCGCGAAGCAGGTATCGCCGACGCCGGTGAAGCTGCTGTGGACGCGCGAAGACGACATGCGTCACGACTTCTATCGTCCCGGCGGCTTCCATTACCTGAAGGGGGGTGTCGACGCGTCGGGGAAGCTGGTCGCGTGGCAGGATCACTTCGTCACGTTCCAGCAGCACGCCAATCCCAAGCAGGCGGCGCCGTCTGCGGGCATCTCGCCGCATCAGTTCCCGGCGCGCTTCGTGCCGAACTACGCCTTCTTCGAGTCGCGGATTCCCTTCGGCGTGCCGACCGGCGCGCTGCGGGCGCCGGGCAGCAACGCGTTTTCGTGGGTGTTCCAGTCGTTCATCGACGAGCTCGCGCACGCGGCGGGCAAGGATCCGGTGCAGTTCCGGATCGAGCTGCTGTCCGCGGTGCCGATCCCGCCGCCGCAGCAGGGCAACGACGGCTTCAACGCGGAACGCGCGCGCGGGGTCGTCGAGCTGGTGGCGGAGAAGTCAGGCTGGGGCAAGCGTCAGCTCGCGAAGGGCACCGGGATGGGCGTGGCGTTCCAGTACAGCCATCGCGGCTACTTCGCGGAGGTGGCGGAAGTCAGCATCGTCTCGCCGAACCGCGTGAAGGTGAACAAGGTGTGGGTGGCCGGCGACGTCGGCAGCCACATCATCAATCCCGGCGCGGCCATCAACCAGATTCAGGGCGGCGTGATCGACGGCATCGGCGAGCTGATGCAGGAGATCACGTTCGAGGCAGGGCGGACGGTGCAGAGCAACTTCAACAACATGCCGCTGCCGCGCATCCGCCAGGCGCCGCCGATCGAGGTGCACTTCCGCATCACCGACAACTCGCCGACCGGCATCGGCGAGCCGATGCTGCCGCCGATCCTGCCGGCGGTGTGCAACGCGATCTTCGCGGCGACCGGCAAGCGCATTCGCACGCTGCCCCTGCCGAAATCCGGCTTCACGCTGGCGACGTAACGTCCTCCCGATTCGGGGCTGGCGTTTGCGCGTCAGCCCCGTCGCGCCGCCTCGATCGTCGCGACGTAGATCTTCTTCATCGGCATCATCGCCTCGAACGCGCGCTTCGCCTCAGCGCCACCCGCCGCGAGCGCGTCGGTCCGCGCGCGCGGCGTGATCTGCCAGGAAATTCCCCAGCGATCTTTGCACCAGCCGCACTGGCTTTCCTGGCCGCCGTTGCCGACGATGGCGTTCCAGTAGCGGTCAGTCTCTGCCTGATCGTCCGTCGCAATCTGGAACGAAAAGGCCTCGTTGTGCCTGAACTCCGGGCCGCCGTTGATGCCGAGACAGGGAATGCCGCAAACGGTGAACTCCACCGTCAGCACATCCCCCTCCTTGCCGCCGGGGTAGTCGCCAGGCGACTTGCGGACAGCGGTCACCTTGCTGTCCGGAAAGGTGGCGGCGTAGAAGCGCGCCGCTTCGTGGGCGTCCTTGTCGAACCAGAGGCAGATCGTGTTCTTTGGCGTCATCCTGGTGTGCTCCTTGTGCTCGGACGCGGCAAACGCCGGCCGGCGAATCTATGCAAGTTACACGACGCGAGGGTGCGCCCAACAGGCATAACGCAGATTGTCGTTGCGAGTATGCTGGCGGTGGAGGTCATGATGAAGCTGACCGAGTTGTTTCTCGCCGAACTGGACCGTGAAGCCGCGCGCACACGGCGGGCGCTCGAGCACGTGCCGCAGGATCGCGACGACTGGACGCCGCACGCCAAATCGATGCCGCTGGCACGCCTGGCAGGGCTGGTCGCCTCGATGCCGTCGTGGGTGTCGTCGATCATCGATCGCGACGAGCTCGAGCTGAATCCGCAGGGCGGCGGCCAGTACCGCCAGCGGTCGATCGCGGAGCTCGTCACCGTGCACGACGAGCACGTCCGCGCAGCACGCGAGTCGCTCTCGAAGACGAACGACGAGTATCTCTTCACGACGAAGTGGCGGCTGCTCGTTAACGGCAACCCCGTCATGGAGGAGCCGCGGCATGTCGTGCTGCGGGACACGCTGAATCATCTCGCACATCACCGCGGTCAGCTGACGGTTTACCTGCGGCTCACCGGGCAGACGGTGCCGTCGATCTACGGACCGAGCGCGGACGATCAGCGATTCCTGTGATCCGCTGAACCGGACACGATCGCGTTTGGTTGGGCTTGCCCGGCTGAGCAGAAGCTCCGTATAATCGATAGTTCCCGTCCGTCGACCGCGCGTTACTGGGAGGTCGTTCAACGGTAGGACACGTGGCTCTGGACCACGTTATCGGGGTTCGAATCCCTGCCTCCCAGCCAGCCTTCGCTCGCCCTTCGGGCGAGCTTCGGCTAGGTCGGCGCTTCGCGCCGACGCACCAAGAAGCGAGCGCTCCAACAAGCGAAGGCTGTCTCGCCGAAGCGACGCCGAAGCCATCGTCAGTTCCGAAGACGTCGCGAAGGCGGACAATCGACGCATTCTGTGCGATCACTCCGGACCTTCGTGATCGCATGAACCGCAACACTCGACCCCCCCAACCCAGTTTCCCCACTCTTCTCACGAGCCCAGGGTGGTGCACGTCGTGCCTTGCCTCCCGTATGGAATCGCAGCGTTTCGTCTGCGGGTTCTGCGAGAAGTACGGGCGTCGGATGTTGCCAGACGTTCGGCATTTTGTTGTTCTCGGCGTGAGTTGGCACGGTGGCAGTGGGCTTTGGCCAACACTTAGAGCGAGTCAGAAGGCGTTGTCCTCTACGCCCGCGATGCACAGTGGCAGGAGTTGGTGGCATTGCCCGCGCATCCGTGTCAAGAAGAATTAGGCGCCTATCTGCGCTGGAAGATCGAGAACTCGCGGCCAGCCTGAAATTGCTGGCCTACATGGACGTGCGGCGGCGGTTGTATCGCGGTAGCATCCGGCTGTCTTATGGAGCGCTTACGGGTCGAAACGTTGGCATTTCCCGAAGCGGATCTTCTGGCGTGGAGGCGTGGCGATTACGCCCTCCTCGACCAGTTGCCACCGTCGTCATTCATCAGGCGGATCCTGGATGAGAGGATTCGAAATCGACCTCCCGGTCGCCGCTTCTTCGGCGAAGCCTTCGTGGCGGTGCACGTCAGTCACCGAGCAGGGTGGTACGGCTCGTTTAAGTGGCTCACGTCGTGGCCCCCTGCAGGGCGTTCTCCGTATGCTGCCGAGTACAGGAGGGCGCTCAGTGAAGCGTTTCCGCATGTCACCGCTCTTCAAGACGACGCGCTGGCTCTGTGCCCCCATCTCGCGGGCAAAAGGCCAGTACCGCCGGATCTCTGGTTGTGCGTGAACGGAGAGCACAGGTTCATCGAGGTGAAGCTCCCCGGGGACTCGATCAGGCCGACGCAGATCGCCGGCTTGGCGGCGATCGCTACTTGCCTCTCGAATAAAGACCAGGCTGTGTCTGTTTGGGTCTACAACCTCTACCCCAGCACCGAACGACCGAGGCCGATTCCTTCTCGCGTCCACACAGAGTTTCAGCGGTTCTGCCACGCGTGTAGACGGCCCAGCATCGCCTGAAGCCCACGTCGCCCCGGTGCGATCTGGGGCCTGCCCATGAACGGCGACCGTTGGGGAGACCGAAAGATTGATCAATGTGAACAGAAGAATGCAGTGCAGATAGCTCCTGGAATCGGCGCCAGCGAGTGGAAGCAACTCGACTTCAATACCCCCAGAGGCGTGGGGACGCGCCATCGAAATCTTCAACGGGAGAATTCGGGGACGATTGACCGACGCAATTGACTTTCTGATCGGTGACGACGAGCAACGCAGTCCCACGGACCGTCGCTGACGTGGGCTCCACAAATCGCAGGGCGGATCGTGAACTGATCGAGGAATTGCGCCGATGTTCGAAGAGATCGGCACGAGATTTCGGGTGACCTTGCGTCTCGGCCGGGTCGCCCCGCCAACGCTCGACGACACCGAGACGGCAATCCTGCGCGCCCTTCGCGACAGCCGCGGCCACTTGACAAGCGAGATCGCCCACAGGATCCGCCTGACGCCGAGAGCGACACGACCCCGTCTTCTGCGACTCGTCGAACGTGGACTGGTTCGAGAGGTCGGGACGAGCCCGCAGGATCCGAAGCGGCAGTACTTCTTGTCGAGTTGAACGCCGCCCTGGGCGTTCTCGCTGCTTCCCTTGCTTCAACCGGAAGACGGCGGACCTGCGCCTCGCGCGTTGACCTTCGTCGTCAGGGTCGCGGGACCGGCGCACGATCGAATCGCCATGATTCGCGATTCCGTCCAATCGGTCGATCCACGCGTTCCGGTGTTCGACGTCCGGACGATGGATGAACGCCTGGCGTTCACGCTCTCGCGACAACGGTTCTACGCAGCGGCCGCAGCCTTCCTGGGCGCGCTGGCGCTGGTGCTCGCCCTTGTTGGTGTTTTACGCAGCCGTGTCGTACGGCCTGCTCCAGCGCACGCGCGAGCGTGAGTACCGGCGCGATTGCCGGAGTAATTCTCACGACGATGCTTGGAAGGTACACGGCGAGCCTGGTGAATGACGCTGACACGCCCCCGGTCTGACGGCGGTTTCGCTCGCTTCCATGGCCATCCTCGCAATCCTCGGGACGGCCATGGCAGATCGATCGGCGCCGACCGCGGCAGCTGTGAGGTTTTCTGCCTCCTCCGCAGAATCTGTGGGCCGCTGACCCAATGATCTGAGAAGTTCGGGTTCTTCTTTCCTTTCATCCCAGGACGACGAAGTTGAAGGCCAATGCAGCCAGTGCGGCCACGGCGTGGTAGACGCAAATCCTGCGCGCTCCATCGCGGCTCCTCCACGCGATCGCGGTCAGCAGGCCCGTCCCGATCGCGAGGACGATGCCGGCATACGGGAGATGCATCAGGGCAAACTCCCGCCAGTCCAGCTCGCGCCAGGGAATCGGCCATGGCACATATATCAGCGCGGGATATAGCGCGATCAACAGGATGACACCCAGACTGACACCGGCAGCCATCGCCGCGAAGACGCCGCTCCAGCGGTGCGCCCAGCCACACGCGCCAGCATCTTCGCTGCGGTCACGCCTGCACCGTCGGCGCACCGGCAGCCAGAGGGCACGGAAAAACACTGCGCCGCAGATCGCGTAAAGGCACAGCCTGAGGGCCAGAGTCCATGCATTGACCTTCACGACCGGCACGTTGCCGACGGTCGGGCGTGGTCCGCGAAGATCGACCGTGTCGCCATCCGGAGTGAAGAACAACCCCGGCTGCACTTCGAGCAACCGGGCCTTGTCGAGGAAGAGGCCTCCATCGGTGCCTGTGATGCGCCGCGTTACCTCGGGAATCCCCCAGACGGTCCATACATATTCGCCCGAGTAGTGTTTCCATCGGCGCCGTGCCGCGGCGTCGGCCGAGAGAGCGTGACTGGCGACGAGTTTCTCGAGCGCTGAATCCGATAAGACGGTTTCCGCCTCGGAACGCACGAGCGTCGATTGCCGCGAGGGTGCGGCCGCCGCTCGTCCGGCATAACGCTCGGGCTCGGCGGCGATGATGCGTTCGAGAATTTCGTCCGCCAAATCCGCGCAGAGCTTGCGATGCTCTTTGTTGGTCAAGACCACTGCGCCGAGCTTGAGCTCGGGATACCAGACCATGTTGCTGTTGAAGCCAAAGCCTCCCCCGCCGTGCTGAAATCGCCGAGTGGCATGGCGCGAGGACACGGCGATGCCGAGAGCGTAGTTGGCCCGGCGCGACGCCTCGTTCGGCGGCGCATACATCGTCTCCGCCAAGTCTTCGCGCAGCAACCGAGCTTCATCCAGCGCCCCGCGACCGATGTGGAAACGAAGAAAGCGGGCCATGTCATTTGCGCTCACCCACACGCCTCCGGAAGGAATGATCGCCCAGCCAATGGGTGGAAGCAGCGGAAATCCGCGGTGTCCGATCGCCCGGCTCCGCATGGCCTGGATCTCGGCGGCGTCGAGCGTGCTGCGGTTCATCCCGAACGGCGTGAAGATCTTCTTTTTCACATATTCCGTGAAAGGCTGGCCGGAGCGCACCTGCAGGATATATCCGGCGAGGTCGACTCCCAGGTTGGAATAGGAATACCGTTGTCCGGCCGGAAACCTGAGCCACGTGTCGGCGATGCTGGCGATGTGCTCCTCGAACGTACGGCCTGGAAGCTCGTAGTTGTTGCCGACCGGCGCCTCGTGGGCGAACCCCGCCGTGTGGCTCAACAGCATCCGCAACGTGATGCGCTGCTCAGGGCTCTTCTCGAAGATGCTGTTGATGTGAAAATCGGGCAGATAGGCGGCGATCGGAGCATCCGGGTCCACCAGCCCGTCCTGGATCGCGAACAGGACGGCCGTCGCGGTGAAGGTCTTCGACATGGACTGAATTGAAAACGCCGTGTCGGCGATGACTGGGATCTTCTGATCCCAATGCGTGTGGCCAAAGCCTTCCGCCCAGAGAACTCTCTGTTCGTCGACGACAGCGATGGCGACGCCAGGAATATCCTCGGCGGACATCCTCTCGGGAATCTGCCGGCGATAGACGTCAACGATTGCCGCCATCGCGGGGGACTCTGGCGCCAACGCGGCTGAAGCCAAAGGCGCGGCAGCACCCAGCACAGATAGCACGGCCGCGGAAGCCAACGCAGCGTCCGCGGCCGCAATCCCTGATACGAGATCGACTCCGCGGATTCTCATGGGTGACTGCCTCGGGGTCTGTTGCTGGTTACGGTTGCGATTCACGACCGCGTGGGGGCCGCGTCCATCGCGCTGCCGTCGGGCATCGACGCGCGTTGCGTGATGAGCATGCGGTCAGCGTCCATTCGCTCGGCGATCTCAGGCTCGTTCGCATGCAGCAGTGCGGCCGTGGAGAAACGGCGTCCCTGTTTCCGGATGACCACCTGTCCTTCTGCTCCGCCTTCGATGACTGCAGAGTCGCCGCTCCGGTCCACCACCATGACGTGATGCCGCGCGAGTCCGGCAACGTTGAAGCCGCCCAGAAATCCAGACTGCTCGGCCACGGTCGTGCAGCTCGCAAGCATCCGCACGTAGGTCGCGTTTTCGTGCGTCTCCCTTGTCCGGATGGCGTTTCGGCGGTTGCACCGGCGGAGCAGACGCGAGGTCGAAGAATAGCCCCTGATCGTTGAACCCGGCAAACGGATACTTCTCCGCGTCATCCACGCCCCAGACGACAATACCGTGTGGTTGGCCAGCGGCGGGCCTCACCCAGAGCTGGAACCGATCGTTCGAGCTTGTTCAGAAGCGATTGAGCCTCGTGTAGCCGTTCATGTGGTGCGAGACACGTTCTCGGGCAACCGCGAGGGCTGAGACACAATGAGAGAAGAACACAGCGAAGCGGACCGGAGCCGACGACACTGACTTCGCGAAAAACGGCCTGAAACTGCACGAACCGAAACGGACAGGCCCCCGTCAAGGGCTCTCTGGACCACGTTATCGGGGTTCGAATCCCTGCCTCCCGGCCAAGCTCTTCCGCAAGCACGCCCCTTAGCCAAAGAACGCGTTCAGAACGAAACCTTACAGCGCACACGCCTGCGTCCGTGACGACCGCCCGAAAAGGCCGCCCCGGGACGCGTTGACCGATACAATTCCGCGCAAGAGGTCGTTATGCACCGCGTCAGTCCCAATCGACTGGGTTTACTTGTCGGGTTGGCTCTCGTCGCCTTCGCCACGCTGACGACTATGGCGCAGCCGCAGTTCGACCTCGTGATCCGCGGCGGTGACCTGATCGATGGTTCTGGAGCTCCGGGTCGGCGTGCCGACATCGCCGTCCGCGGCGAGGCGATCGTGGACATTGGCGACTTGGCGAACGCCACGGCGACTCGAACAATCAACGCCGAGGGGATGGTCGTCTCACCAGGGTTCATCGACATGCACAGCATTCGGACGAGACGCTGCTCGCCGACGGACGGGCACCGTCGAAGGTCACCCAGGGAGTGACCACCGAGTTGCTCGGAGAATCCGATTCCGCCGGTCCGCTTCTCGGGGCCGCACGGCAAGAGCGGACGAAGCTGCTGGCAGATCTCGAGCTGACGCTCGATTGGTCCACGCTTGCTGCGTACTTCGAGAGACTCGAGCGCCAGGAGATCAGTGTCAACGTACTTTCCACAGTTGGCGCAGGAACCCTGCGCGCCGGCGTCGTCGGCTACCACAACCGCCCGGCCAGCGCGCAGGAGTTGCAGCGCATGACGGAGCTGGTGGACGAGGCGATGCGCGAGGGCGCCACTGATGGGCCGTAGTCGACCAGAGGCGCAGAGCCTGTGGCACCGCCACGACGACGACCATGGTTCGCCATATGCAGTGAAGGGGACTTCTTTGCGCGTGCGGCCGGCGTGCGCTCAGAGAAGACGTTAACGTGAAAAGAAGTTGTCCACCGCCTTCCGCACATCGGTGCCGCATTCCAGATATGCGAAATGTCCGCAATCCTTGATGGTCGCGAGCGTCGCTCTTGGCAGTGCGCTGGCAATCTGTGCGGCGATCTCTGGGGGAATGAAATCGTGGTCGCCAACGATCACCAACGTGGGCGTTCGCAGCGAACGCAGCTTGGGCAGGAGGTCATAGTCGGCCACGTCCCACGTGTCGCGATACAGACGGGATTCGATCGCCCACGCTTTCAGGATGCCGTTTGCGCCTTGCGCGCGGAATTGGGCCGACATCCTGGCCATCAGCTTCTCGTAGTCCGCAGCCTGGCGCAGCCCATGTCTGAAATGAATGCGATAGCGAGCGGCGACCGCCTCGGGATCCCCCGCCTTGTAGGCGGCACTCGCCATGATCTGACGCTGACGTTCCATCTCACTCCCGAGCTGTCCGACATACGACTTCCGCAGCACGGCCAGCTGACTGGTCGAAACCGGCGCCGGGTTCATCAAGATCAGCCGCGACACGCGTGCAGGGTTCCGCAGCGCGTACTCGAGTGCGAGAACGGTGCCCCACGAGTGGCCGAGCAGCACTGGGGCATCGATTTGGAAGTGCGTGCGGATCATGTCGAGATCAGCGAGATCGGACGCCAGTGTCACCTCCTCCGGATCGACGCCCGCCGCCGATTTGCCGCGTCCACGCTGGTCGTAATAGATGAGACGATACCCGTCAGTAAGCTGATCGAGCTCCGGCAGTAGATAGGCGGTGTCGAAGTCGGGGCCGCCGTGAAGCACGAGCATCGGTTGTCCACGGCCGGCGACACGCGTATAGAGCGCGGTGTTGTTGACGGTGACGCGCGATTCCGTAGGCCGTGGAGTCAATTGCTGCTGTTGCGCAAGAGGGGCGGAGAGGAACATGGCGGCGAGCGCGGCGACGGAAGCCCGTAGTCTCATGCCGCCCGACACGCTCACTCGAATCGCATTGGCCGTCATTCGCTTTGCCCCCTCACGGTCGCGCACACGTCGAATACAAGCGCAGTCCGGACGACAGCCGTCGTCAGTCCGTTCGTCGACGCCCGCCGCATCGCCGCACTTTAATTCAAACGCGTCCCCGGCGGCTCGTCATGCAGCCGCGGGCGAACCAGTTGCGGAAATCGGCCCTGACACCCAGCCAAATCATTTCGCAGGGCAAACGACTGCGCTGTGGGCATTTGCGACCGCTGTCAGCGGCGTCGCCAGATGGTGCCGAAGGCAACTTCATGCAGATTCTGTCTGCCGAGGAGGACAGCACCCGAGGATTTCAGGCGCCGTACCACTGCGGCGATCAGCCATTTCGGTCCCGTCCATCATCCGTCGCAGCTTGATCGGATCGCCGGGGGCTCTTCTGGCGGATCGGCTGCCGCTGTCGCCGCCGGCCTCTGCTTTGGAGCAGTCGGCACGGACGCGGGCGGGTCGATCCGTGTGCCTTCGGCCTATTGTGGCATCGTCGGTCTGAAGCCGACCTTCGGACTCGTGGGCATGCGGGGCGAAGGCGACGCGGGTTGGTGGTCGATGAACCACGTGGGGCCGATATGCCGCGACGTGGCGGACGCGGCGCTCCTGCTCTCTGCCATCGCCGGCTACGATCCGCGCGACAGCACCAGCGTCGAGACGCCAAGGACTGATTACAGCGCGGCGCTGCGCGCCAAGGTTGCGTCATTTCGAGTGGGCGTACCGCGCGCGATGTTCTACAACGAACTCCACCCGGAGATCGAAACGGCATTGACGAACGCACTAGCAGTGCTTGCCGTTTGACGGCGGCCGGAGCGCTCCAATCGGCTTTCCGTACATCCTGGTACCACGCCCGCAATGGTTGCTCGGCGTCGGCTGGCGGGCGCTTCAAGAGCGCCGACCTGCCCGGATTCCCGCTCCGCATCGTCGTTGGCACCGGTGGCCGATAGCGGGACGTTGGACGCCTTGGATCCCCTTGACGGTCGTCATTCCGGCGACTCAGTAGCTGAGCGAGCCTGTGCACTCCCACCGAATCGGCCAGGACGGATCGCCGAAACCCTCGAACGTCAGCGTCGCCGTCACGTCCCCGGTGCCACTCGCGTGTACGAAACGCCCCGTCCCTCCCGCGAACACCGCTGTCCCGGTGACGTGAATTTCGTCGCCGATCTGCGCCGGCGCGGTCGCCTTGCCGCTGTACGTCGCGTGCACTTCGTCGCCGTTGGCTGCCGTCAGGACCATCGAGCCGGTGAACTCGTTCGCTTCGTTGACGCAGTGCTCGCTGTGCATCGTTGTGACACCGAGGTGGGAGGCCGTCCCTCTCGCATCAGTGATCGTCGTGAAGCCTATCGCGCAGCCTCGCGGGTTGGTGTTGAACGACGTCTCGCCGGTGAGGACCGCGGAAAAAGGCACGGTGCGATTCTGCATGGCGGTGATCCCTCCAGACGTGGCGCCGGCGGCCGGCGCCGGCGCAACCGGGGCTTGGCTGCACCCGACGGCACACCAGACGACTGCGATCGAGACGATTCGGAACAGCCATGTGAGCGTTTGCATATAGCCCTCCTACACGGCGGAAGGCTACTGACCCGGGCTTACCAATCGCTTATTCGCACACTCGGCCGTAGAATACGACCACCCAGGTCAGGCGGACCCATGGCAGCGCAACTCCGGGTTCTCGGTCCCACCAGGCTGCAGCGGACCGTCAGCCACGGCGCGCGTGACGTGCACGTGCAGTCGAAGCGTCTGGCGCTGCTGGCGTACCTCGCGCTCGCCTCCCAACGCGGCAGGTGTCACCGCCACACGATCATCGCGCTCTTCTGGCCCGATTGCGACGAACAGCACGGGCGAAACGCCCTGAACCAGGCGATTCACGGCTTACGCGAGGTGCTTGGGCACAGCGTCGTCGCGACCCATGGAAGCGAAGAAGTCGCGGCTTCGCAGACCGAGCTGTGGTGCGACGCGGTGGCATTCGAGGCCGCCGCAGCGCACGGCCGCCACGAAGAAGCGCTGGCGCTCTACCGCGGGCCGCTCCTCGACGGCAGGCACGTCCGGAGCGCGCCGGAATTCGATCAGTGGCTGATCGCGGAGCGAGAGCGGTTGCGTGCCTGTGCGGCGGAAGCGGCCGCCGCCCTTGCGGGAGCGGCACAGGCCGAGGGGCGTACGACGCGGTGCATACACTGGCTCAAGCGCCTGCTCGACCTCTCGCCCGACGACGAGGCCGCCCTTCGTCAGCTGATGACCCTGCGGCAAACGGGCGGCGATTCAGTGGCCGCGCTGCGCGACTACGATACGTTCGAACGCCGGCTGTCCAGGGATCTGCGTGTTTCGCCGTCGCCGGAAACGAAGGCTCTTGCGCAGGACATCCGCAACCGCCTGCAACGTAGCGGGTCGCGAGCGGTCGGGCCGGAGAGCCCTGCCTACGACCAGTACTGGCGCGGCCTGTTGCATTGGACGCGCCGGAATCCTGAGGACCTGCGGAAGGCGACGTTGCACTTTCGTGAGGCGATCGCGCGCGATCCGGCATGCGCCCAGCTCCATGCGGCCCTGGCCATGGCTATGAGTGTTCTCGGCGCTGCGTTCTACGACGTTGAACCTCCGAGTCGCGTCTACCCGGATGCGAAGGCGGCACTGCTCGAGGCGCTGACCATCGATCCAGAAAACCCCGAGGCTCTGGCGTCGCTCGCCGTCGTCCGGGCGCTCTACGACTGGGACTGGCACGCGGCAGACATTGGGTCTGCTCAGGCGTGTGCGGCGGCACCGCATGAAGCGCTCGTTCATCATGCGCGGGCAATCGTGCTGGTGTATTCCGGCCGTGTCGATGGAGCGATCGCATCGATTCGCCGCGCTGCACGGCTCGAGCCGTTCGTTCTCGGCTACCAGGAAATCCTTGGCTTCTACCTGTATATGGCGAGGCGTTACCAGGAGGCGCTTGAACAGTTGCGACGGACGCTCGAGATCGACTCGCGCCTCTACCTGGCGCAACTCGCACTGGGCCATACGGCGGCTGCACTGGGTCAATGGCGTGACGCCACGATCGCCTACAACGCTGCGATACGAGTCGTGGGACGCCGCCCGTACCCGCTGGCCTCTCTCGCCATCTTGCTCGCCCGCATCTCCCAACGGCGCAGTGCGCTGAAAGTCTCCCACGAGCTGATGGCCTGTACAGGCAGCCGCGGGTACGTGCGCCCGACCTACGTTGCCGCGGTGCACGCTGCTCTCGGCAATCACGACGCGACGTTCACATGCTTGGAGCGTGCAATCGAGGAACGTGATACTCATCTGCCCGCGATCGTCATCGACCCATTTTTTGATCCGGTGCGCAAGGATCGGCGCTACCGGGACGTAGTGCGGCGTGTGGGACTGGCCGAGCGAAGGGATCAATGGGAACGCGTGAGAGGCGAATCGGCATCCGGGAGCTCAAGTCGACGCTGAGTGAGTGCGTTCGTGAAGTCAGGGCCGGGAGAACTATCGTGGTGACCGACCATGGCCAGCCCGTCGCTCGCATCATTCCAGAGGGGGTCTCGCTACGCGAGCGCGTTGACGCTCTCAGGAAAGCCGGCGCGATCGCGTGGAGTGGACGGGGTCTCAGGCCGGCGAAGCCTGTCGGCAAGGTCCGCGGCACGAAGACCGTCGCCGACCTCGTCGTCGAAAACCGCAAGTGATTGCGTATCTCGACGCGAGCGCGCTCGTGAAGCGCTACATCGTCGAACGGGGCTCACGAGAGACGATCGCTCTGACGTCTGAATCCGAGATGAGCGCGACGTCGATCGTCAGCCGTGCTGAGGTCGCCGCGGCGCTCGCGAAGGCTGCGCGCACGGGCGTCGTGACCCGGGATGCTGCGCGGAACGCGCGACGAGGCTTCGCCGGCGATTGGCCAGACCTCGTGCGAGTCCGCTCACTGAGGCTCTGGTGGAGCGGGCGGAGGGACTGGCGTGGGAACACGGCCTGCGCGGCTGCGACGCGGTCCAACTCGCGTCAGCCCTGACCTGGCAGGAATCGGTCGGCGAGGAGATCGTGCTCGCGGCGTTCGACCGGCAGTTGTGGGAAGCGGCAAGACGCGCGGGGCTCAAGGCATGGCCGGACCAGCTGCCAGGGCGACAAGCGAGCCGGAGGAGCCGTCGGAAACCCGAGCCTGGGACACAATGAGACATCCTGTGCGTGAACAACGCACAACGGAGGGGAACCCACTCGAGCGGCAGGACGAGATTGGCTCCGCTGGCGGGAGCAGATTGAACGCGGTGGCGCTGGTCCCGCCGTTCATCGTCCCTCTGTAACAAGAGCCCGTCCCGCGGCACTCATGTCGAGAATGTCCATCGGACGAGAACTCCTGATAGGCAGGATTCACGCCCATTAGAGGTGTCAAGAGTCGAGGGAGATCCGCTTGACGCCCATTATGTCGGCCGACCGTAACCGAGAGCGATCGCTTCGCTTCTGAGGATGTGCACATGACAATGTCGTCGCAGTCGTCCGTCGACCCCTTGTCTGTCGGCCGTGTGGCGGTGGACGAAGGCATCGTCACCGCCGCGCGCGACCTCGGACCCATGATAGAGAAGCACGTCGAGACGACGGAGCGCGACCGCCGCCTGGCGCGGCCCGTGATCGACGCCCTTCGAGCGACGGGCCTCTTCCGTCTGTTTACGCCACGGGCACTGGGCGGTTTGGAGATTGATCCGGTGACCTTCGCGCGCGTCGTCGAGGAAGTGGCCACCTTCGACAGTGCCGCCGGCTGGTCGTTTCAGATCAACACTGGCGCATGGTGGACATCGCGCATGTCGCCCGAAGGCGTCGCTGAACTGTACGCGGACGGCCCCGATCTGATCATGGCCGCGTCGTTCGCCCCTCCCCACCGGGCTGAAGAAGCGCCGGGCGGTTATCGAATCACGGGGCGTGGTCCGTTGGCGAGCGCCATCCATGATTCCCGTTGGGCGTTGATGAGCGCGATCGTGTTCGATGGCGACCAGCCTCGGATGACGCCGGTGGGACCGGATTTCATATCCGTCGTCATGCGCACGACCGAAGTCGAGATCATCAACACATGGGACTCGCTGGGGATGCGCGGCACCGACAGCAACGATATCGAGGCGAAGGGCGTCTTCGTTCCCGCATCACGGGCCTTCCGTTTCGAGCCGGACTCCATACCGACCGCGCCGTTCGACGGCCCGCTGTACCGGATGCCGGCGCTGGCAGCGACCTTCACGATCATCGCGCCGGTGGCGCTGGCGATCGCCAGCGGCGCCATCCACGAGCTGCGGGACATCGTGACGACCAAGGTCCCACTCGGCTCGATGAAGACCGCGCGTAATCGGAGTGCAGTTCAGTCCGCCGTCGCCGAAGCCGAGGCCATGGTTCGATCGGCACGCCTCTTCTTCTACGATGCTTTGACCAGGGCGTGGGAGCGCGCGGTCGCGCAGAAGCCGTTCACGCTCGAGGACAAGGCAGACCTGATGCTCGCCAGCACGTGGGCGGTACACAACGCGGCCCGGGCAACCGATCTCATGCACCGCATGGGTGGCACGAACGGGATCTACGCGCGGAGCCGGCTCGAGCGCCACTTCCGTGACGCGCAGACGGTGCGACACCACGGCTTCGTTTCGGACAGTCGGCTGGAAACCGTCGGACAGGTGTACTTGGGAGTCCCGCCGGAGTTTCCATTCGTGGCGTTTTGACCGGCGTTGACGTCGCGGCGGGCGCGATGAGCGACACCGGCACGACGTCTGGCAATCGCTCCCCAGGCGAGATCGCCGATGTGCTGCGGAGGCGCGGCGACCAGGGCTCGCGAGGTCGCCGCTCAATCCTGAAGTTGTTGGGTGGTACAATCGGCTGATCCACTGGAGCAAGTTGCCAGCCATGAGACACCAGTTATGGCGGCAGGCTGAAGACATCTTCCACGCCGCGCTCGAGCGAGCGCCGGAGGTTCGACAGGCGTTTCTCGAACAGGAATGCGGCGAAGACGCCGCATTGCGGAGCCTCGTCAGCAGGCTCATCGCGGAGGATCAGGGGGCTGGAAGCTTCCTCGAGAAGCCGGCCCTCGAGACCGTCTCGAACAGCGGCGTCGAGCCGCTTGCCCCACAGTGGTACGGCGCGTATCGCGTCCTCTCCCTCATCGGCGCTGGAGGGATGGGCGAGGTGTATCGCGCACACGACACGCGGCTTGGCCGCGATGTCGCCATCAAGACCCTGCCTCTCGAGTTCGCAAGCGACCCTGCGCGGCTGGCGCGCCTTCGGCGTGAGGCGCGGATGCTCGCCGCGCTGAACCATCCCAACATCGCCGCTATCTACGGACTGGAAGTATCCGGAGACGCAGATTACCTCGTGCTGGAACTCGTCGAGGGCGAGCGCCTTCACGGGCCGGTGCCACTTCCCGCGGCACTCGAAATCGCCAGCCAGGTCGCAGACGCCCTGCAGGTCGCGCATGAACACGGGATCGTGCATCGTGATCTGAAACCGGCCAACGTGAGGGTCACCCCGCAGGGCCTGGTCAAGGTGCTCGATTTCGGACTGGCGAAAGCGATCTGGAGGCCCGAGCCGAGAAACGATCCCGAGCAGCCGGCGCGCGAGACCGGCCAGAGTACGATGACGGGCGAGGTGCTCGGGACGCCCGGTTACATGAGCCCAGAGCAGGCGCGCGGCGGCGAGGTCGATCAACGGACCGACATCTGGGCGTTCGGATGTCTCCTGTTCGAGCTCCTCGTGGGGCGGCGCGCCTTCGAGGGCACCACCGTTTCAGACCAGATCGCGGCCGTGCTGGAGCACGAACCTGACTGGCGCGCGCTGCCCGCGAAGACCCCGCCCCGGCTCCGCGACCTGATCGGAGAGTGCCTTCGGAAGGACGCGAACTGTCGCCCGACCCACATGGCGGCCGTTCGCGCCACGATCGAGGACATACGGCGCACCGGGCGGCGCCGCCGCCGCGCCCGCATTCGGGCGCTGGCTGTCCTGCCGCTGGCCAACCTCTCCCGCGACCCGGAGCAAGACTATTTCGTGGACGGCATGACCGAGGCGCTGATCGCAGAACTCGCGCAGGTCGGTGCGCTACGTGTGATCTCACGCACGTCGGCCATGCACTACAAGGGCACGACGAAGACCGCCCCCGAGATCGGTCGCGAGCTGCGGGTGGATGGCCTCATCGAGGGCTCGGTGATGCGCGCCGGCGAGCGCGTGCGCATCACGGCGCAATTGGTCCATGCGGCCACGGACCGGCACCTCTGGGCGCGCACCTACGAGCGCGACCTGCGCGACGTGCTACACCTGCAGGGCGAGGTCGCGCGCGCCATCGCCGACGAAATCCAGGTGACGCTGACACCCGAGGAGCGAGCTCGCCTCGCCCGCGCGCGTCCGGTCAATGTGGAAGCGCACGAGGCGTACGTCCGTGGCCGCTACGACTGGGGCCGTGCTCACCTCCAGCGCTCCATTGAGCACTTCGAGCGGGCCATCGCCATCGATCCGGACTACGCGTCGGCCTATGCCGGAATCGCGGACGCGCAGTGTAGGTTGTTCGGCGCTGCGCTGGAGCTTCTCCCGGCGACGCACGTCGCGCCACTCGCCCGAACGGCCGCGCTCAGAGCGCTGGAACTCGACGAAAGCCTTGCCGAGCCGCACGTCTCGCTGTCGCGCGTGCTCTTATGGCACGACCGGGATCCCGTCGGCGCCGAGCTCGAAGTGCGCCGCGCCATTCAGCTGAATCCGAACAATGCGATGGCCCACTTCATTTCCGGGCTGCTCTTCGCCGACCTCGGGAGGAACGACGAGGCCATGGCCGCGCTCGAGCGCGCCCTTCAACTCGACCCGGTTTCTTCGTGGAACAGCGCGATCGCCGGCTTTTTCATGTGCGAACTCGGTCAGCGAGAAGCGGGCAGACAGCAGCTCCGTCAGGCCATCGACCTCGATCCCAACTTCTTCCTGCCGTGGTCGCTGCTGTCGGTCATCGACTGTTACGAAGGGAACTTTGCGGCCGCGATGGCTGGCGCCAACGAAGGTGTGCGCTTGTCCGGCGGGCTGCCGATGGCGCGCGCGTACGCTGGCTACGCCCTTGGAATGTCCGGCCGGCCGACGGAGGTGCTCGCCATCCTCGATCAACTTGAAGATCTATCGCGAGAACGTTACGTCCCCGCCATCTCGAGGGCCTGGTGTCACGTGGGCCTCGGCGACCACGAACGGACCCTGGAATGGCTGGAGGTCGGCTATCGACAGCGGGACAGCCATCTGCCGCACCTGCGGCTCATGAAGGCGTTCGCGCCGTTGCTTCCCGACCTCCGTTACCAGGATCTGCTGCGCCGCCTGGGTCTCCGCCCTTAGCATCGGGCCTCGTCGCGCGTACGAGCTGATTCGCGACAGAACGCGACGACTAGTCCTCCCGGATCACCCGCTTGGCCTCGGCCGTGATCACGGAGCGCAAGCCTGTGCCGTTTGGCAGCGTCAGCGACATCACCAGGCCTCGGATCTCCTTGGCATCGTCAACGACGACGAGGGACATCTCGATTGTCCGGAGCAGCGTCTCTGACTGGTCGTACACGTCGACCGTCATCGTTCCGGTGCAGTCCGGATTGACTTGAAAGCTCCCCCGCAACACGTCGGTGCTGACCATGCCGTTCACGCTGCCGTTGTTCATTCCGAACAGCTCCCCGTTCGCGTAGAGCGTCAGTTTTCCCACCGTCGCAAAGGGAACCGCGACTCCGTTCGGGAGGAACAGGGTCCCCGTCTTGGTGTATCCCCAGTGCCCGGAGACGCGGGCGGCCGAACAGGTCGGGTCGGCTTGCGCGGCACCGACGGCAAGGCTCAGGAAGAGTGCCATGAAAGAGACGGTTCGCGCGATTTGGTACTTCATCGTCTTGCCTCCTACCTGTACCCCGCGAATCGGAGCACGACCGGTTAACGTTCGGCCGCTTTTTGGTACACTGCGGCCGGCGTGGCGAAGCAGGACCTACACGAAATCACGCAGATGCTCGACGCCTGGAATGACGGCGACGCCGCCGCGCTCGATCGTCTGGTGGTTGTCGTCTACCCGATGCTGCGGCGGATTGCGCGCCACCACCTCGCGCGCCGGCACGGCAGCGCCAGCGTGGAATCGGCGGCTCTGGCCAACGAGGCGTACCTGAAACTCCTGCGCGCCGGCGGCATCCGCTGCGAGAACCGGGAGCATTTCCTGGCGCTCTGCGCTCAGATCATGCGGCGTATCCTCGTCGATCACGCCCGTCGCCGGAGCTTCGCGAAGCGGGGAGGACATGCGCTGTGCGTCACGCTCGACGAGGCGGTGGCCACGGCGGAGGAGCGGGGGGTTGAGATCCTCGCGCTCGACGAGGCGCTCGCTCAACTTGCCGCTATCGACCCTCGAAAGAGCCGCGTCGTGGAGTTGCGCTACTTTGCCGGGTTGAACATCGAGGAAACGGCAGACGCCCTCGGGGTCTCGGTTGATACCGTCAAGCGTGACTGGAGGATGGCGCGCGCCTGGCTTCGCACGCAGCTCCGCGCTTCTTCCAAGGTATCCGCTTCGGAAGAACGGCAGTCGAGATCCGGTCGGCCCGTCGATGGGCAGGCCGCAGTGCATGGTCAGCGAAAGGGACAAGTGCGTTGAAGCAGCACCTCGACGGCCCATTGCTCATGACCTGCAATCACCGAACTGCCCGTCAATAGCAGTGGCAGGGCTGACTGTTCAAGATGGCTGGGGCCCGAATTCCTGTTCTCACGCAGCTACCTCGATCGAACAACCGGATCGCGTCGGCAACCGAACGTGTCCCAGGGGAGGTAGGCGGAGCTGCGCCAAGTCCTCCCTTCACGGTGCCGTCTTAGTCAGCGGGTCCCAGATCCTGGGTTTCGTCATCAGGTCTCCTTGCCGCCGCGAAGTCTGTTCGAACGATTCAGCAGAGCGGCACGCTGGGGTTGTAGTTCTGGAAGAACCCCGAGGGGTTGTGCCAATAGAGCCAAATGTGCAGCACGAAGGCCTGAAACGCGTCCTCGCGCTGGAAGGGCACGCCAAGGAGCGACGGCGGGTCGACCTGCGTCCAGGTGTTGTAGGGGACGAAGTAGTCGAGCGCCGCGAACTTCCGGCCGCCGTTCGCCGTCGGCGCGTAGACGAGGAATTCCGGCCGCAGGAGATCGACCTCGCCATCGTCTATCAGGTCCACGTCGCCGCGGGTGTAATGAAAGCCCATACCGCCGCGGACTGGATCCGAGATGCACACGCCCTCGCCAGGCGCGGCGACGCTGTAGCCGTACTCCACAGCCTTGGCGAAGTTGTGGAACGGCGCCGTCAATCTGCGGAGTTCGTCCAGCTGCGCCGCCATATCTGGCGTCGGATTCACTGCGACGGAGCCGGCTGCGCCCGTGGTGATCGATCCGTGATGGGAATGCGCGCTCAAACCGGCGATCGCGCTCGGTGTCGTCGGAGATGCGGTCGGCAAGGGCCTCGAATCGCAGGCGATGCCAACGTTGATGGCGAGCGCGAGCCCGAGCGTAGCAGCTGTTCGCATCCAGGTCATGATGGTCCTCCCTTCGTTTCAGCGCTCACGCGCTGCGTCGGGCACCGATCGTGGATCGAGCGACGGTCGCGAGTCTGGGGTTAGCCCGGGGAGATTTGGGGGAAAGTCCGGGAGTTATAATGCGCACCGATCGTCAGGAGAACCGCGTGCACGTCGGACAACGCCTCGGCCCGTATGAAATCCTTGCGCTGGAGGGCGCGGGAGGCATGGGCGAGGTGTATCGAGCCCGCGACATCCGGCTCAATCGCGAGGTGGCGATCAAAGTGCTGCCGCACCGCGTCGCCGAGCGGCCGGAATCGCTCGCACGGCTGGCCCGGGAAGCGCAGATCCTCGCCTCGCTGAACCATCCCAATATCGCTGCGATCTACGGCGTCGAAGAACAGGACGGCGCTCAGGCGCTCGTCCTCGAACTGGTCGAGGGTCCGACGCTGGCGGATCGAATCGCGCAGGGCAGGCTGCCGCTCAAGGTGGCTCTGACCACGGCCGGCCAAATCGCCTCCGCACTCGACGCCGCGCACGAACACGGCGTCATCCATCGCGACCTGAAGCCGTCCAACATCAAGCTCCGCCCGGATGGCACGGTCAAAGTGCTCGACTTCGGGTTGGCGAAGGCGCTCGAGGACCCGTTCGACGGCGCGGATGTGCACACCGCCACGGTCACCACCAACCCTGGGGTCGTCCTCGGAACGGTAGCCTACATGAGCCCCGAGCAGATGCGCACTACTCTTGTGGACAAGCGCACCGACATCTGGGCATTCGGATGCGTGCTCTTCGAGATGTTGAGCGGACAACGCGCGTTCGATCGGAAGACCTCGTCGGACACGATTGCCGCGGTCCTCGACAGCGAGCCCGACTTGTCCGCGCTGCCCGACTCGGTGCCGTTGCGCGTGCGCGCGCTCATCACCCGTTGTCTTCAAAAGGATCGTAAGCATCGTTTGCGCGACATCGGCGATGCGCAGGTCGAGCTCGATCCGTCGTCAATTCATGCTCCCGCGGCCCTGCCACCACCGATCCTGCTTCGGCCGAAGCCCCTGGTGTGGCTGCTCGCGCTGTTGGCCGTGCTCACGGGCGCCACGGTCGTCGCCTTTCGCATGTCGAACCGCTCTCCTGCGGAGGTGCCTCCGCTCGAGTTCGGCATCGAGCTGCCACTCAATCACACGCCGTCCGGCGGCGTCGCGCTCTCACCCGATGGCCGCACCGTGGCGCTCGGCGCCTTTGGCCCGGGGCCCGGCGTGTGGCTCCATTCGTTCGCGACCGCGGAACTGCGACCGCTTGCAGGCACCGAGGCGCCGGCGCTGCCGTTCTGGAAGCCTGACGGTTCGGCGATCGGGTTCTTCACGCGAGGGAAGCTGCACCGCATCGATCGCGCGGGCGGGCCGACGGTACCGCTCGCCGATGCCCCGAACCCTGCTGGCGGCAGCTGGAATGCGAGCGGCACGCTGATGTTCTCGTCAGATGGCGAGCTTTTCACGGTGTCTGAATTCGGCGGTGCGGTGGAACGCGTCGCGCTTCCGCCCGCTGGCGAGCGCGTGGTCCGTTTACGCCCGCAATTTCTCCCCGACCATCGGCACTTCTTGTTCCACGAGCTCGGACCGGACGGCGGCGCGGTCTTCGTCGGCTCTCTCGACGGTCACACGGCAGTTCGAATCGTGGAGTCCGGCGAGTCGGCGGTCTATGCCGATGAGTTCCTGCTCTTCGTCCGCGGGAGTGCGCTCATGGCGCAGCGCTTGTCAGCGGACCGTCTGCAGTTGGAAGGCTCGGCCAAGACGGTTGCCAACAACGTGGCGCCAGGCTATCTGAGTGCGCATCCCGAGTTTTCGGTGTCGGAGGCCGGCGTCCTCGCCGTCGTGGCTCCGCTCGAGGGACGACGAGGCACGTTGAGGTGGTTCGATCGATCTGGTCAACCCGATCGTGAGCTGCGACCGTCTCCGGGCACTGAGTATCTCAATCCCGCCATTTCGCCGGATGGCACTCGCGTCGCTGCGAATCGCCTCGATCCAGTGACGGGCAATTGGGATGTGTGGATTGTCGACATCGCCCGCGACATCACGTCGCGACTGACCTTCGGTGCCTCCCAGGACGCCGATCCCATCTGGTCGCCGGACGGCCGGCACATCGTCTTCGCCTCGACGCGGAACGGCCGCCCCGGACTGTATCGGACCTCGGTCGATGGCGGCCTGCCAGAGGAGCGGTTGTTGGAGGTCGATGCGACCGACGCCGTCGTCTTTCCGAGCGACTGGACGCCCGATGGCAAGTTCATCATCTACACGCAGACCCAGGAGTTCCCGGGCGGCTGGCAGATCTGGGTGTTACCCCTGACGGGCGAGCGCAAGCCGTTCCGGCTGTTGCCCGAGCACGCATTCATGCACTTCGCTGGCCGCGTATCGCCAGACGGCAAGTGGATCGCTTACAACTCGTTCGAGTCGGGCACCTTCGAGACGTTCGTCCAGCCGTTCCTGACCTCCGGCCAACGGACACAGATCTCGAATGGTGGCGGAGTCCACAGTCGCTGGAACGCGAACGGCCGCGAATTGATGTATTGGGCGTATCCACTTGGCGGGATCTCGTCGGTCACGCTCGACTTCTCGGGCTCGACCTTCCGCGCCTCGGCTCCGCGCAGCGTCATTCCGACGCCGCCACTGACTCTGACCGACGGCCGCCCGCACTACGATGTCACGCGCGACGGACAGCGGTTCCTGAGCCGTCAACCGTCCGATCGAGGACGCGGCGCGGAAATCAGTGTGATCACCAACTGGAAGCAGCGCCTGAAGTAGCGCTGGTGCCGAGCACTCCTACGGCGTTTCACCGGAACGGTCGTGAACGGTTTCGGTCGAGCCGTCCGACGAGCTTTTGCGATACACGATCGAGAACTTCCCGATCTGCACTTCGTCGCCGTCGCTGAGTCCCGCCGGCGCGGTGAGTCGCGCATCGCGGAGCCTCGTGCCGTTCTTGCTGCCCAGATCCTCGAGCCGCGCCTGCGCGCCCTCGATGACGATACGCGCGTGACGGCGCGAGACGCTGGGGCCATCGAGCCAGATATCGGAAGCGGGATCGCGACCGATGATGTTGTCGCCTTCCTTCAGCGCAATCGGTCGATTGCGCGCGATCACCCGGTGTGCCGAGGCGACGATCTCAGGCGGTTGAATCCCGGTCAGCGGCGTGCAGAACGCGAAGCCGACCGAGTGCGCCGTCCTAATCAGCCGCGCATCCGGCATGTGCCCATGGAACGCGCGACGCAGCTCTTTCACGAGTCCTGCGAGTGTGGCGTCCGACACGAACGTCTCGGGCCACAGGCGTTCGTGAAGTTCGGTCTTGCGAACGACGCGCGGGGCCTGGGCAATCAGAATCTCCAGCAGATCGAATGCCTTTCGCGTCAGATGCACTGTATCGCCCCCGCGGGCGACCACCTGTCTTGTCCGCCGATCGAATGTGAAGACGCCAAACTCGACCAACGGCGGTGATGGCTCAGGCCCGAGCGGTGCGTGTGCGTTCGACAACCGTCGGTTCATGATCTTCAAAGACTGTCGCACGTTCGCCGCCGTCCGAGCCATTCTTCGCGGCCCGGGAACGCGGAGTCCCCGACTCCCGTGCAAGCGCGCGCTTTGTGGAGGATAGCCCGAGGCGGCGTGCCGGGAGTCAGGGCTAACTGTGACGTGAGTATACCGCCAGGACCGCGGAGGGCCGACGCCACTATCTCTGGTAACGCCGTTTTAGAGTAGCTTGTCGTTGTACGCCGGAATGATCACGCTGAGCGTCACGCAGCCGATTCTGCACCACGATGCAGCCGCTCAACGGAGACCGTTATTCGGCCCGCAGCGCCGTGACCGCCTCGACGCGAGTGGCGCGGCGTGCCGGGAAGTAGCTCGCCGCGACGGCCACGACGAACAGGACGGCCGCGCCCGCGCCGTAGGTGACTGGATCGCGCGCGGTCACGCCAAACAGCAAAGCCGCCATCGTCTTCGTCAAGACGGCTGCGCCGGCGACGCCGAGCGCGATCCCGACAACCGAGACGCCGATGCCTTCGCCGAGCACGAGCCGCATGACGTCAGCCCGTCCCGCCCCCAGCGCCATACGGACGCCGATCTCGTGCGTGCGCTGCGCCACGGAATACGCGATGACGCCGTAGATGCCGATCGCCGACAGGAGCAGCGCGAGCGCCGCGAACGACGAAACGAGGACCATGTTGAACCGCGGCTGCGCCACGGTCTGGGCGACGACGTCGGCGAGCGGCCGCAGGTTCGTCGCCGCCAGTGCCGGATGCACGGCCGTCGTTTCCATGGCGATCGAGCGCATCACCGCGTCGGAGATCACCGGCGTCCGCACCATGACGTAGAGCCACATGAACGGGGTCTGGGCGAACGGCGTGTAGAGCGTCGGCTGTACGTCACCAGCCAGGCCGCGGTAGTGCACGTCGCCGACGACGCCGACGATCGTCCGCCAGACATCCGACTGCTCGGGGTTGAGCAGTTTCACCCGCCGCCCGACTGCGGGGCCGTCGGGAAAGAGCTGCCGTGCCAGCGTCTGGTTGACGACGACGACCGGCGCGCTTCCGCCGGCATCCCGCGTGTCGAAGGCGCGGCCGTCGAGCACCGGCGTGCGAAGCGCGGTGAAGTAGCCGGGCGTCGCGGCGATGAAGTACGCGCCGTCGCGATCCGGAGTGAGCGTGATGCCCTCGGCCGCGAAGCGCGTGCCGCGTTGCGGAGTTTCTGGTGGCAGGCCCGTCGCCGCTCCTGCCGCTTCGACTCCGGGAAGGGCTGTGAGCCGCTCGACGAGCGCGGCCGCGGTCTGCGCACGCGCCGCCTCGGGCACCTGCATGAATTGCACGTTGAACGAGACGACGTTCGACGCCTCGAAGCCGGCGTCGCGTGCCGTGAGCAACAGGAAGCTGCGCACGAGCAGGCCCGCGCCGACGAGCACGATCACCGCCAGCGCGGTCTCGACCACGACGATCGCGCGGCGAAGCCGGCGGCCGCGCGCGCTGCCCGCCACACCGCGACCGCCCTGCTTGAGTGTGGTGGAGAGTCCGGTTATAGATTGCAGGGCGGGCGCAAGGCCGAAGAACAATCCGGTCAGGATCGTTGCACCGAGCGAAAACGCAAGCACGACGCGATCGACCTGGATGCCGTCGGCGCGCGGCACGCGCGCCTCGAGCGCGGCCGGAAGCAGGTCGAGCCCCCACATCGTCAGCAGGAAGCCGAGCACGCCACCCGCAGCGGCGAGCACGAGGCTCTCGCTGATCAGCTGACGTACCAGCCGCGAGCGCCGTGCGCCAAGCGCCAGCCGGATCGCCATCTCGCGCTCGCGCACCGCCGTCCTGGCGAGCATGAGATTGGCGACGTTCGCGCAGGCGATGAGCAGCAGCAAGCCGACGGTTCCGAGGAGCAGCATCAGGGCGGGCTTCACGTCGCCGACGAGGCGCTCGTAGAGCGTTTGCACTTCGATGGCGATGCCCTCATTGGTCGATGGGTACGACCGGGCGAGCTCCGCGCTGATGGCCCGCGTCTCGGCCCTCGCCTGATCGAGCGACACGCCGTCGCTCAGACGTGCGACCGCGCTGAAGATGCGGAAAGCGCGGTTCCGTGCCTGCTGCGGCGTCGTCCGGTCGATCAGGCCGAGCGGCGCCCAGAGCTGGAAGTCAGCGGTCGGAAACCGGAACCAGGCCGGCGCGACGCCGATGACGGTGTAGAACGTGCCGCTCAGATCGATCCGCCGTCCGACGATGGAGGGATCGCCTCCGAAGCGCGATTGCCAGAGCCCGTAGCCGAGGATGACCGTCTCCTGCCGGTTGTCGTCCTCGGTGAAGTTGCGGCCGAGGAGCGGCTGCACACCGAGAAGCGGCAGGAGCGTGGGCGAGACCTGCGCGCCGCGCACCTGTCGCGCCTCGGCATCCGTGCGCAGGCTGAAGAGATTGGATGCCCAGATCGCCAGGCCGTCGAACGACCGGCTCGACGCCGCCACGTCGCGGAGATCCGGCAGCGAGCCGCGCATCGTCACGAGACGGTCGCCATCGCGGAACGGCAGCGGCTTCAGGAGCACCGCATTGATGACGCTGAAGATCGTCGTCGTGGCGCCGATGCCGAGGGCGAGCGTCAGCGTAGCCACTGTGGTGAAGGCGGGCGTGCGGAGGTACGTCCGGATCGCGTAGCGGATGTCGGTCATGCGCGTGCCAGCTCCGGACCCGCGGCATGGCAAGGACGATGCCGGCCGTAAACTGCAAGGACTTCTGAATTGACGGTCCCTTCACCAGTCGAACGCGGACGGTCGCGTCCCACGATCGGACGCATTCGACGTCCCACGGCCTGTCAAAGGCCACGTTGCAGTCGCGGTGATCGACCCCGCGAACCACCGATCACGAGCACACGAGCGCGCCGAGCACGTCTCTGATCATTGCGGCGAACGTGTCTCTCGCGGTCCCCGCAATGAAATCCGGCGGACGGTCGGCCCCATCGGTTCTCGCCAGCACGTCCTCGAGCTGAATCCTCCCCGCGACGCACTCGCCGGCCTCGATCAGGTCGCTGGCAGCCATCAGC
>JBMDXB010000026.1:0-45081 GCA_048594885.1 Vicinamibacterales bacterium | reverse complement strand
TTTTTGTTTTTGTTTTGGGGGCCCCCCCCCCCACCCAATACGCCGGCCGCATGGCCGGCGCGCGCCCGCTTACAGACTGAACTCGCTGGTTAGCTGGATCCCTCCGCGCCCTCCGCCCCTCGGCGAACTCTGCGTTCCCCCTAGCCGCGAGGACGCGAGACCTATCAGCGGAGAACGATCCGGGCGTCGCTGTAGGGAATGACCCGCCCAATCACGGCGGCTCGGACTCCGGCATCCGACAGTGCACCCATGGCGGCCTCGAGGTGTGCGGGATCGATGGCGGCGAGCAGCCCGCCGGACGTCTGTGGATCGTGCAACAACTGGACGATGTCGCCCGGGATATCGCCGGCTCCGCGCACGGTCGATCCGAAGTGCTCGACGTTGGTCCGCCCGCCGCCCGGCACATTTCCCTCCACGAGATCACGCGCGCCCTCGAGCAGCGGCACCTTGGCGGCCTCGATCTCGACGGCGCACCCGCTCGCCACCGCCATCTCCGACGCATGTCCGATCAGCCCGAATCCCGTGACGTCAGTGCACGCATGCACGGCGGCCTGCGGCAAGGATCTCAGCGCACTCGCAGCGCCGGCATTGAGCGCGAGCATCGACTGCACGGCGGCCTCGACCGCGCCCGGCGTGCTCCTCGCGAACTTGATCGCCGTGGCCACAACACCCGTCCCGATTGCCTTCGTGAGCACGATCGCATCGCCCGGCCGCGCGCCGGCGTTCGACCAGACGCGGGACGGCGCTACCTCGCCCGTCACTGCGTAGCCGAACTTGATCTCCGAGTCCTGCACGGTGTGCCCGCCGAGTAGCGCCACGCCGGCTTCGCGCAGCTTGGCCAGCCCGCCTGTGAAGATCTGCTTCAGCACGCCGCGATCCACGTCTTTCGGGAAGCCCGCAATCGCCAGCGCCGTCAGCGGCCGGCCGCCCATCGCGTAGACATCGCTGAGCGCGTTGGCGGCGGCGATCTGGCCGTAGACGTACGGCTCGTCGACGATCGGGGTGAAGAAATCCACCGTCTGCACGAGCGCGCGATCCGCATCCAGCACGTACACACCCGCATCGTCCGAGGTCCGATAGTCGACGAGGACCCGGCGGTCGTCGTGAACGGGCAGATCGCCCAGCACCTGGGCGAGCTCACCTGCGGCGAGCTTGCTCGCTCAACCGGCGCAGTGTGAGTAATCAGTAAGTTTCTTCATCTGACGCTTGTCTGCTTTCCTCAGTGCGCGTGGGGCCCCACCCCCACGCGCTTTACGCGCTTCGCGCGACGGCCTTCGGCCTTGCCGGCCTCGCTGCGCTCGGCCAGCCTACTGTCTCTCAATCAAGTATTCGTAGATCCGCTGCAATTCGTCCTCACTCGTGAAATCGATCTCGACGCGCCCGCCCTTGCCCTTGCGCGTGATGCGCACGTGCGTGCCGAGCGCGAAGCGGAGCTTCTCTTCGGCGGCACGCGTGTGCACGTCCTTCTGCGGCTCCTCCTTCTCGACAGCCGGCTGTGAGGCCTTCTTGACGATGGTCTCGGTCTCGCGCACCGACAGGCTCTTGGCGACCACTTCGCGTCCGACGCGGAGCTGCGCGGCCTCGTCGGCGAGGCCGAGGAGCGCGCGCGCGTGGCCCATCGAGAGCGCGCCCGAGCCGACGTTCGCGCGAATCTCCTGCGGCAGCTTCAGCAGACGCAGGTAGTTCGCCACCGACGATCGATCCTTGCCGACGGCCTCGGCGATCTGATCCTGCGTCAAGTGGAATTCGTCCGCGAGACGCCGGTAGGCGTGGGCCTCCTCGATCGGATTCAGATCTTCGCGCTGGATGTTCTCGATGAGCGCGGCCGCGAGCATCCGCTCGTCCGGGAGCTCGCGCACGACCACCGGCACTTTGAGCAGCCCGGCGCGCTGCGCGGCGCGCCAGCGCCGCTCGCCGGCGATGATCTCGTAGCCCTGGTCGGGCGCGCGGCGGACGATGATCGGCTGGATGACGCCGTTGGAGCGAATGGATCGCGCGAGCTCGTCGATGCGGTCTTCGTCCATCGTCGTGCGCGGCTGAAACCGGTTCGGCCTCAGCAGATCGGTGTCGACGTCGAGGCCGCGGTCCTGCGCGGCGGGCGCCGGCGCGTCGGGAATCAGCGCTGAAAGTCCGCGGCCGAGGGCTGGTCGCTTGTCAGCCATGATGCTGCTCCGTGGTCGAGGGCGAGGCGTCGCGGGCGAGCACCTCGCGCGCGAGCGCGAGGTAGGCCTCGGCGCCGCGCGATTTCACGTCGTAGAGGATCGCGGGCATGCCGTGGCTGGGCGCTTCGCCCAGCCGGATGTTCCGCGGGATGACGGTGGTGTAGACGCGTTCCTGGAAGAACGCACGGATGTCGCGCGCGACCTGCTGTCCGAGGTTGGTGCGCTCGTCGTACATCGTCAACAGCACGCCGGCGATGTCGAGCGACGGATTCAGCGTGCCGCGCACGCGGCGCAGCGTGGCGACGAGATCGGCCAGGCCCTCGAGCGCGAAGTATTCGCAGTTGAGCGGGATGAGGACCGCGTCGGCGGCGACGAGCGCGTTGAGCGTGAGGAGGCCGAGCGACGGGGGCGTGTCGATGAAGATGTAGTCGAACCGCGCGCGCAGCGGGTCGAGGAACGTGCGCAGCCGCCGCTCGCGATCGGGCAGCGACACGAGATCGATTTCGGCGCCGGTCAGGTTGCGATCGGCAGGGACGAGCGACATTCCGGCGACGCGCGTCGGCAGCACGAACCGCGACGGATCGACGTTCTCGTCGGTGAGCGCTTGATAAATCGTCCCGCCGGGCGCCGCCTGCCCCTTCAAGCCGACGCCGCTGGTGAGGTTCGACTGTGGGTCCATGTCGACGAGCAGGACGGTTTGCTCGGCCATGGCCAGCGAGGTCGCAAGGTTGATGACGGTTGTGGTTTTGCCGACGCCACCTTTCTGGTTGGCGACGGCAAGGACGCGGGACAGCGACATTCTGTTGTTTGACCTAAGAAAACTCCGTCAACGTTCCACGTGGAACACCGCCGGACTTCCGAGCCTGAGTTTGCTAAGTATAGTTAACCGGCTCTGCAATGAAGCTACAAGTGGCACGGTCGCCTTCCATTGCAGTGGTGGGACTACCACAGCCGGAACCTCAGGGCCGCCTGGCCCGCGAAACAGGAAGATCTCTCCCGCTGGCGCCACGAACGCCTGAAGCGTGAGCAGCGTCGATGTTTCAACTCGGACGGCACGCAGCGAGAGCGTGGCAAACGCTTCGTGCAGTTCTGGTCGAGTCAGCAATTCCTCGTAGCGACTGTTCTCAACGGTCGTGCGGTCCAACTCCAATTGGCGAACGGCTTCACGTAGAAACGCTGACTTCCGAGTCTTCACCTCGACCATCGTGAGGGCAATGTGGGGCGCGGCGAGCTTCAACGGAATGGCCGGCGAACCTCCGCCGGAGCCGACGTCCATGAGCCTTGCGCCGTCACGCGATGGCAGATACTTGGCTGCCGCCAGCGGCTCCAGCAGGAGGCGATCGATGGCTTCGTCCGGGTTCTCCAGCGAGGTGAGGTTGATTTTCCGCGTCCAGCGGGACAGAAGCTCGTAGTAGGCGGTCAGCCGCGCCGCAAGATCCTCCGGCAGGAAGATAGCGGCTTTCGCAGCCCGTCTGGCGAGGCGAGTGCGGAAATCGCGCGGCGCCACGCTCACAGACTATTGGAGCGAACAACGACTCGCAACGACAATCCGGGGGCCACGGGGGTTCCTGGGGTTCCGGGAGTTCCAGCGGTTCCGGGATTCGGATTCAGCGGAACCCGAGAACCTCAGGAACCCGAACGACGGAACCCCGGAACCTCAGGAACCCTCGGAACCCCGTTGGATGTAGGTCGCGATGACGGCGACTGCCGCAGGCGTTACCCCCGGGATGCGTGATGCCTGACCCAAGGTCGCTGGCCGGACCTGCGACAGCCGCTCCACCATCTCGCGTGAAAGGCCGGGAACACCGCGGAATTCGAACGCGTCGGGAATCGCTCGTTGCTCCTGCCGGCGCTGCCGCTCGACCGACGCCATTTCCCGTTTCAAGTAGCCCTCGTACTTGAACTCTGTCTCGAGCGAGGTCAGGTCGAGCGATGCAGATGCGGGCTGGAGGTCGAGCGCGATCTCGCCTCGCGCGACGGCGTTTGCGAGCGTAACCTCCGGTTGTTTCAACGCCCGCGGCGCGGGAGCCCGCCCTCCCGACGGGAGCGGCAGCGTCGCCGCGCGGATACGCCGGCAATTCGACTCGAATCGCCCTCTCCGCTCCAGAAATCGCTCCCATCGCTCGTCGTCCACGAGACCCGCGCGACGGCCGTGCGGCGTCAGTCGGAGATCGGCGTTATCGGTGCGGAGCAGGAGTCGGTGCTCGGCCCGCGATGTGAACATCCGGTACGGCTCCAGGCACCCGCGCGTCGTGAGATCGTCGACGAGAACGCCGATGTAGGACTCGTGTCGGCCGAGCGCGAGCGCGGGCCGATGCTTGACGCGCAGCGCCGCGTTGATTCCCGCCAGCAGTCCCTGCGCCGCCGCCTCCTCGTAGCCGGACGTGCCGTTGATCTGGCCGGCGAGGAACAGCCCGGGGACACGCCGCGTCTCGAGCGTCGCCCGCAGTTCCGTCGGCTGGATGAAGTCGTACTCGACCGCGTAGCCAGGCCGCAGCATCGTGACGTCTTCGAGTCCGGGCAGCGCCCGCACGATCTGCTCCTGAACCGGTGCTGGAAGGCTCATCGAATAACCGTTGACGTAGATCTCGTCCACGTCGAGGCCCTCAGGCTCCAGGAAGATCTGGTGCCGCTCCCGATGCGGGAAACGCATGACCTTGTCTTCGAGCGACGGGCAGTAGCGGGGCCCGACGCCCGTGATTTGGCCGTTGAACAGCGGCGAGTGCGCGATGTTCGAGCGAACGAGATCATGCACGCGGTCGGTCGTGTAGACGACGTGACAGGCGACCTGCGAGCGGTTGACGGCGTCGGTCAGGAACGAGAAAGGGACCGGAGGATCGTCGCCGCGTTCCTCCGGGAAGCGGGAAAAGTCGATGCTGCGACGGTCGAGGCGCGGTGGTGTCCCGGTTTTCAGACGCCCGTGGCGGAATCCGAACGCCTTCAGCGATTCGGCGAGCTCGCGAGAAGGCGGCTCACCCGCGCGACCCGACGGCCGCTTCTCAGGACCGACGTGCACCAGGCCATTCAGGAACGTCCCAGTCGTCACGACGAGGGCAGCACACGAATAGCTCGCGCCGCTCTCGAGCGCGATGCCCGTGATTCCGGTCGAATCCGTCAGGATTCGGCCTGCTGGCGCGAACAGCCAGTGAATGTTCGGCTCGGCCTCGAGCGCCTGTTTGACCCACGCGCTGTATGCGCGCTTGTCCGCCTGCGCACGCGGCGACCACACGGCCGGCCCGCGGCTCCGGTTGAGCAGCTTGAACTGGATGCCTGTCGCGTCGATCGCGCGTGCCATCAACCCGCCAAGTGCGTCGATTTCCCGAACGAGGTGTCCCTTCGCCGTTCCGCCGATCGCCGGGTTGCACGGCATGTGGGCGACCGTCGCGTCCGACAGCGTGCAGATCGCGACCGAGCACCCCATGCGCGCAGCGGCCCATGCGGCCTCGACGCCGGCGTGTCCCGCGCCTATGACGATGACGTCGAAATACCTTTTCACTGACAATTACTTTCCAATGCAGAATCTGGCGAAGATCGCCGAGAGCACGTCGTCTGCCGTCCGGACGCCGGTGATTTCTTCGAGCGCCGCCCGCGCCTCGTTCACGTCGTGAACGACGAATTCCTCCGGAGTGCTGGCACGTGCCGCGGCCGCAGCCTGGACGAGCGCCGTGCGAGCTCTGCTCACCAGCTCGACGTGGCGAACGTTCGTGATGGCCGGCGTGTCGCGCAACGCCTCGGTGCCGGCGAGCGCCGTCGTGAGCGCGCGCCGCAGATCGTCGAGTCCGCTGGCCGTCACGGCGGACACCGGCACGGCGTTGGGAACTTCCTGCTCGACGCTCCACGCCGCAGATAGATCGCTCTTGCTGGCGACAACCACCCGCCGCGATTGCGACGTCTCCGCGAGGAGGCGGCGATCTTCAGCGTCGAGCGGCCGCGATCGATCGAGCACGACGAGCACGACGTGCGCGATAGCCCGCGCGGCCTCGGCGCGCGCGATGCCTTCCGCCTCGATCGCGTCAGCGGCAGACGATCGCACACCCGCCGTGTCCACCACCGTCACGGGCACACCTTCGATCTCCACGACCTCCGTCAGCAGATCGCGCGTCGTCCCCGGCACGGCGGTGACGATCGCGCGGCCCGCGCCGGCGAGGGCGTTGAACAGGCTCGATTTCCCGGCGTTCGGCCGGCCGGCGATCACGACGTGGCCTCCTTCGCGGATCAGACGGCCGCGGGCCGCGTCGCGCAGCAGATCGTCGAGTGCGCGGACGATGTCGTCGAGTTCCGCGGCGGCCGAGGCGTGATCGACGAAGTGGTATCCCTCTTCCGGAAAATCCAGTGAGGCCTCGAGCCTGGCCGCAAGATCGAACAGCCGCGCGTCGATCTCTCTGATCGTTCCGGTGAGCGTCCCTTCGAGTTGATCGAACGCCGCGCGCGCCTGGACGGGCGTCACCGCATCGACAAGGTCGCGGACGGCCTCCGCCTGCACGAGATCGATGCGGCCGCGGAGAAACGCCCGGAACGTGAATTCTCCCGGCTCGGCCAGCCGTGCCCCCCGCTGCATGCACGACCGAACGATCGCGCGCAGCAGCACCGGACTTCCATGCGCGCTGATCTCGACGACATCCTCGGCCGTGTAGGAATGTGGCGCGGGGAAGAACGTGACGATTGCCTGGTCGAGCGCGCCGTTTGCGGCGCGGACGCGCGTGAGCGTCGCGTAGCGGGGCTCCAGCGCGATGTCGCCGTCAACGATCCGTCGGGCGATCGCGCCGGCCTCCCGACCGCTGAGCCGCACGACGCCTATCCCGCCACGGCCTGGCGGCGTGGCTATCGCGACGATCGTGTCGTCGGGATTGAAGGGCAAACCACTAACGTCGGGTCGAGATGATCACCGTCTTCAGAAACGCGTCGCCGATGCTCTCCGACGCGAGCGCCGGATCCTCCGCCACCGTCAGGTGCACGATCCTTCGCGCGTAGGGGTTCAACGGCCCCATCTCCTGGGCCGCGCCCGAGCTCTTGACCTTTTGCATCATGAAGCGCGCCATCTGGCGCAGCTCCTCGTCCTTGCCCTTACGGTAGTCCAGGCAATCGACGACGAACGAGCGGTCGTCGGCGAGGTGACGCCGGAAGGCGGTGTTCACGATCTGCTGCAGCGCATCGAGCGTCTCGCCCTTGCGCCGCAGGAGATTCTCGCCCCCGTCGCCGGAGAGCTCGACGCGCACGTTGTCAGGCGTGTCGACGACCGATACCTCGAGCGGCAGTCCCATGGCTTCCACGGTGCTCCGGACGAAGTCCCGAACGCGATCGTACAGCTCCATCTACTTGCGCTCCTTGCTCGACGCCTGGTCGCTCTTGCCCGAGCCGGCGCTTTTCACCTTGCGCTCCGCCGGCGGCCGGACGATGTGCTGTTTCGGCGGACCGATGATCCGGTTCGTCACCACCTGCTGTCCGATGGCCCAGATGTTCGCGACGGTCCAGTACAGCACGAGGCCGCTCGGCATGAAGATGAACATGCCCGTGAACACGATCGGCATGAACAGCATCATCTTCTGCTGCATCGGATCGGCGCTCGTCGCCGGTGTCATCTTCGCCTGGATGAACTGCGTCGCGCCCATGAGAATCGGCGTGATGAAGAGCGGATCGTGCGCCGACAGGTCCTTGATCCAGAGGATGAACGGCGCCCCCCGCAGCTCGATGGCAACGGACAGCATCGAATAGAACCCGACCAGAATCGGCAGCGTGAGCAACATCGGAACGCAGCCGCTCGCAGGATTGACGCCCCGCTCGCGGTACAGGTTCATCATCTCGACGTTCTGCTTCTGCCGCGCCGGATCGCTCATCTTCAGGTGCTTGTAGCGCTCCTGAATGGCTTTGATCTCCGGCTGGATCTCCTGCATCTTCCGCATCGACACGACGCTCTTGTGCCGCAGCGGGAACATCACGAGGTTGATGATGATCGTCAGGATGACGATCGCCCAGCCCCAGTTCGGCACCCAGCCGTGAATCCACACCAGCGCGTTGTGGAGCGGGACGACGAACCAGCGGAACATGCCGAAGTCGATCGCGTACGTGAGGTACGGATCGATGCGCTTCAGCACGTCGAAGTCCTTGGGTCCGAAGAAGAATCGCGCCTGCGAGGGCGCCGAGGGGAGACGGACCGACCAGGTGACGAAGCGCGCGGGAGCGTCGGGCGTCTCCGCGACCGGCACGTCCAAGCGGTTGTACTTCACGGACGCCTGGGCCGGGCCGACGACCGCGCTGAGGAAGTAGTGGTCGTCGACGCCGGCGAACGCCAACGTGCCGTCGACGGCGGCGTGCTCCGGGACCTTGTCCTGCGGCACGCGCTCGACGTCACCCTCACGCGAGTAGATCGGCTGCGACGGCGGGTTGTACACCGCCATCCGGCTGGTCTTCACGATTCCCTGGCCGATGGCCGGGCCCCACTCGACCGATGGCACGAGGGCCGTTCCGCCACGGCGCACGTCCGCTGTCAGCTCGATCAGGTACGGATTGTCCGGAGTGAACGTCAGCGTCTTGCGCGCGGCGAGACCGCTCGCGTCCTCGTAGTCGAACGAAAGGGTCGCCGGGGCGCCCTGCACGCGCACCTCGGTCGCGCTCGGCTTGAACAACGCGTTCTGCAGCGCCGCCGTCGCGGCGGCGTCATCCACGGACAGCGCAAAGGGACGGACCGTTCCTGCGGGGACGCTCTGCGGCACGAGTTCGAGCGGGTTGCCCGAGACGTCGTGATATTTCTTCAGCCTCCAGCTCTTGAGGACGCCCCCGCGCGTGGTGAAGACCGCGCTGACTGCATCGCTCTCGACGCGGACGTCGCGCTCGCTCGCATCAGCCGTGACGGGAGCCGGCGCCGCAACCTGCGGCTCGACCGGCTTGGCGGCTGGCGTGCTGCCCGACTCCGGCTTGGCCGCGCTCTGCGCCGGCTGGCTTGCCGGAGCAGCCGTTTGTGCCGGCGTCGCCGAGCGAGCTGGAGGCTTCGGCCGGGGCAGCAGCGCCTGGGAGACGTACAGGACAACGAACGACAGGACGACGGCGAGAAGTACCCGTTTCTCCATTAAGTCAAATCTTTACTTACACTTGCCGTCATTCCAGACGATGGGACGGGGTCGTAGCCGGCTGCGCCGAGCGGGTGGCAGCGCGCGAGACGCCGAAGGGCCAGCCACCCGCCTCGCAAGGCCCCGAGTCGCGCGACGGCCTCAGCCGCATACTCGGAGCAGGACGGCACGTAGCGGCAGGAACCCGCGAAATACGGCGAAAAGAGCACCTTGTAGGCGCGCAGGCCGGCGAGAATCGCGCGCTGTGCAAGCGTCATCGCATCACCGTGCCGGCGTCTCCGCGGACCGCAGCCTGGAAACGCCCCGGCGTAATGTGTCTCGAAAATCCGCTTCGATGAGCGGGTAAGACGCATCGAACAGCCCGCCGCGCGGCAGCACCACCACGTCGACGCCGGCGGTGACCGCAGCCTGCGGTGTTTGACGGAAAATCTCTCGAATCAATCGTTTGGCACGATTTCTCGTCACCGCATCCCCCACTTTTCTCGACGCGACGATGCCGAGCCGCATCGGCGCGTTGGCGTTCGGTGCCAGGACGAGGGTGAAGTAACGGCCGTGTACTCGAAGCCCGCCTTGGAATGCCCGCTGGTACTCGTCGCGACGTCTGACGCGGCGGGCCTTCCCGAAACGCTGGGAGGTCATACGCGCGGGGACGCGATGGAGGGTTGCCTACGAGACCGTGAGTCGCTTCCGGCCCTTCGCGCGCCGGCGCTTGAGAACGAGGCGGCCGTTCTTCGTGCTCATCCGCACGAGAAAGCCGTGTGTGCGCTTACGGCGCCGGCGATTGGGCTGGAATGTACGCTTCATGATGCAAGGACCCTCAGGAACGGAGCGCTACCAACGGAGAAACCTAGATAGTAGCGAAGCGCGTAAACACTGTCAATCAAGGGAGTTTCACTGACGTGTTTGTCAGTCGTTTACCCGCTGTGCTACAGTCGCCGACTCCGATTCCTGCCCGACATGAATGTGCTGCTGAGGTGCCGGTTCGCCGACGGTCCATAGGGTCTCCCCCCGAAGTTTTCCACAGTTGTGGAAAAAAATGTGGAAAAACGGGACTTTCGCCACGATGTTGCGGCCGTCCTGCTGGGAATGCTGATTCAGGCGCGAAGAAAGTCGTAAAAAGGGCTCGTTTTCTGGGCGAAAGTCGCGATGTCGCTGAGCAATATCTGGGACGAGGTCCTCTCCCGCGTCGAAACCAAAGTCAACCGGCACAGCTTCTACACCTGGTTCAAGCCGACGTCGTTCATCGCCGACCATGGGTCGCAAATCTGGGTGCGCGTGCCGAACGCGCTGTTTCGCAACTGGCTTCCGAAGCATTACACGGCCGTCCTGGAAGAGGCGTTCAGTGAGGTAAACCGGACGGGCGTGACCGTGTCGTTCGTGACGGACGATTCGGATCCGCCGCCGCAACTGCCACCTGCACCGGAAGACATGCCGGTCGAAACGCCCGGAAACGAGAGCGACGTCCAGGTCGGAGGCCTCGCGGAGCGTTTTTCCTTCGAGACGTTCATCGTTGGCCCGTCGAATCAGTTCGCGCACGCGGCGTGCCGCGCGGTTGCGGAAGCGCCGTCGCGCTCCTACAACCCGCTGTTCATCTACGGCGGTGTCGGTCTTGGCAAGACGCACCTGATGCACGCGATCGGGCACTACGTCGTCAATCACCTGCCGAATCTCAAGATGACCTACATCTCGTCCGAGCGCTTCATGAACGAGATGATCAACGCGATCCGCTTCGACGGCGTGCTCGACTTTCGCGAGCGCTATCGATCCGTCGACGTGCTGCTCGTTGACGACGTCCAGTTCCTCACCGGCAAGGAGGCGACGCAGACGGAGTTCTTCCACACGTTCAACGCGCTGTACGACGCGCAGAAGCAGATCGTCATCAGCAGCGATTGCCCGCCGCACGAGATCCCGTCGCTCGAGGAGCGTCTGCGATCGCGGTTCGAGTGGGGACTCATCGCCGACATTCAGCCGCCGGATCTCGAGACAAAAGTCGCGATTTTGAAGAAGAAGGCGGATGCCGAGTGCGTGCCGCTACCCGACAACGTCGCGCTCTACATCGCGAGCAAGATCAAGTCGAACATCCGCGAGCTGGAAGGATCGCTGATTCGCCTGATCGCGTTCGCGTCGTTGACCGGCCGGGAAATCTCGCTGCCGCTCGCACAGGACGTCCTTCGCAACATCCTGCAGAACGACGAACGCGCGATCACGATCGAAATCATCCAGAAGTTCGTCGCCGACTACTACCAGTTGAAGCTGAGCGAACTGAAGTCACGCAACAACTCGAAGTCTGTGGCGATGCCGCGGCAGATCGCGATGTATCTGTGCAAGACGCTGACGAACGCATCGCTTCCCGAGATCGGCAAGAGCTTCGGCGGCAAGCATCATTCGACGGTTATTCACTCGATCCGCAAGATCGAAGAGTTACGGCAGCGCGACGGAGATTTCAACACGCTGATCAGCGGCTTCATCGAGTCGTTTCGCTAAGGAAATGGCGGAACGGCTCAGTTTTCCACAGCCTCAACAGCACGCGTCCTGCGGATGAAGTGTGAATGGCCGGCGAGCCGATTCAAGGCCCTCCGAAGCCAGCGGAAAACCCGCCGCCGTACGCCGCCTGTGTGCACAGGCTAAGTTACAGAAATACAAGGATTAACGCGCGGTTTTTAAGTTTTCAACAAGACCTGGTTCTTGTTATAATTCTTTATCTTTGTACTCCCTCTGTTGAAGGGATAAACAGCCCGGCACGCGTCTCCCGCGAGGTCATCACCACATGGAGCTGGTCGTCCGCAAGACTGATCTATTGCGCGAACTGCAACTCTTCCAGGGCATCGTCGAGCGCAAGAACACGATTCCGATTCTTGCCAACGTGCTCATCGAGACGGACGGCAATCAGGTGAAGCTGCTTGCGACGGACCTCGAGGTCGGGCTTCGCAGTCGATGTGAGGCCTCGGTCACGAAAGCCGGATCGCTCACGTTGCCGGCAAAGAAGCTGTACGAGATCGTGAAGGCGCTGCCGGAGACGGACGTTCGAATCGAGGAAGACAAGAACGGCGTCAAGGTGGCCGCCGATCGCTTCGACTCGCGCATGCAGACGCTGCCGCGCGAGGACTTTCCGACGCTTCCGGATGCGACGGGATCGGTGAGTGCGACGCTGCCGCGCGAGGTGCTCAAGCAGATGGTGGCGAAGACGCAGTTCGCCATCACGGGTGAGGACACGCGGTATTTCCTGAACGGCGCGCTGTTCATCCTACGCCCGGACTCGATGAGCCTGGTTGCGACCGACGGTCACCGTCTCGCGCTCATCAGCGTCCCGCGCGACAAGGGCAAGACCAAGGGCAAGCCGGAAGACGAAGTGCGCGTCATCCTCCCGCGCAAGACACTGCTGGAGCTCGGACGCCTGCTGGCGGAAGGCGAAGGCGACATCCAGTACGAGAAGGGAGAGAACCACCTGTTCTTCGACATTGGTGGCCGCCTGTTGATCTCGCGCATGATCGACGGCCAGTTCCCGGCCTTCGAGCGTGTCATCCCGAAGAGCAACGACAAGCGCGTGGAGTTCGATCGCGATCGGCTGACGAGCGCCGTCAAACGCGTCGCGCTGCTCTCGAACGAGCGCTCGCGCGCGGTCAAGTTCCAGATCGACACGGGCAAGGTGGAAATCGCCTCGAGCAGCCCCGAGTTCGGCGAAGCGAAGGAAGTGCTCATCGTCGATTACGCGGGCACGCCGGTCACGATCTGTTTCAACGCGCAGTACGTCGTCGACTTCCTCAACGTCATCGAGACTGAATCGGTGGGGCTCGAATTCAAGGACGAGATGAGCCAGGCCGTGATGAAGCCCGTCGGCGCAGAAGGGTACGACTACACCTACGTGATCATGCCGATGCGGCTGTGAACTGAAACACTCCTGAATGACTGAACTCGAACGTCAACAACACGAACAGCCGCCGGACGCACCCGTGCCGGTGGCTGAGCAGGATCCGCGTGCGTTCAACGACAACGGGTCCGGCGCGGATGACTACGGCGCGGACAAGATCAAGGTCCTCGAAGGCCTCGAGGCCGTCCGCAAGCGTCCGGCGATGTACATCGGGTCCACTGGCGCACCCGGACTGCATCACCTCGTCTACGAAATCGTCGACAATTCGATTGACGAGGCGTTGGCCGGCTATTGCGACCAGATCAACGTCACGCTGCACATCGACAACTCCGTGACGGTCGTCGACAACGGCCGCGGCATCCCCGTCGATCAACACGCCAGTGGACGGTCGGCGGCCGAGGTCGTCCTCACCGTGCTGCACGCCGGCGGCAAGTTCGACAACGAGAGCTACAAAGTCTCAGGCGGACTGCACGGCGTTGGCGTGTCCGTCGTCAACGCGCTCTCGGAGACGCTCGATCTCGAAATTTGGCGCAACAGCCAGGTCTACAAACAGAGCTACGAGCGCGGTGTGCCGGCGGGCGATCTCGAGACGACCGGCACGACGAAGAAGCGCGGGACGAAGATCACCTTCAAGCCGGATTCGGAGATCTTCGAGACCATCGAGTACAGCTTCGACACGCTGGCGCAGCGGCTTCGCGAGCTCGCGTTCCTCAACGGCGGCGTCACGATCACCATCGACGACGAGCGCGACGGCAAGAGCCACAAGTTCCTGTACGAGGGGGGCATCAACTCTTTCGTGCAGTACCTGAATCAGAACAAGGCAGCGGTCAACGACAAGCCGATCTACATGCACGGCGAGAAGGACGGCATCGACGTCGAGATCGCCCTGCAGTGGAACGACGGCTACTCCGAGACGGTCTACTCGTTCGCGAACAACATCAACACGCACGAGGGGGGCACGCACCTCTCCGGCTTCCGGGCCGCGCTGACGCGGACGATCAACTACTACGTCGGCAAGAACAACCTCGCGAAGGACCTGAAGGACGCGAACATCGGCGGCGACGACATCCGCGAAGGACTCACCGCCGTCATCAGCGTCAAGATTCCGCGGCCGCAGTTCGAAGGGCAGACGAAGACGAAGCTCGGAAACACCGAGGTGAAGGGCATCGTCGAGGCGATCGTCAACGACAAGCTCGGCGCGTTCCTCGAGGAGAACCCGGCGGTCGCCAAGCGGATCATCAACAAGTCGGTCGAAGCCGCACGCGCGCGCGAGGCCGCCCGCACGGCGCGCGATCTCGTCCGGCGCAAAGGCGCGCTCGACAACAGCACGCTGCCGGGAAAGCTGGCGGACTGTCAGGAACGCGATCCCTCGCAGAGCGAGCTGTACATCGTCGAGGGCGAGTCCGCAGGCGGGTCAGCGAAGCAGGGGCGCGACCGGCGCTTCCAGGCGATCCTGCCGATCAAAGGCAAGATCCTGAACGTCGAGAAGGCGCGCTTCGACAAGATGCTCGGCAGCGACGAGATCAAGACGATGATCGCGGCGCTCGGTTGCGGCATCGGCAAGGAAGACTTCGATCCGTCGAAGCTGCGCTATCACCGGATCATCATCATGACCGACGCGGACGTGGACGGCTCGCACATCCGCACGCTGCTCCTGACCTTCTTCTATCGGCAGATGCGGGAGCTGGTCGAGAACGGCTACGTCTACATCGCGCAGCCGCCGCTGTTCCGCGCCAAGCGCGGCCGGAGCGAGGTGTTCATCCGTGACGAGCGCGCGCTCGAGACGTGGCTGATCAAACGGGCCGTCGAATCCCGCGTGCTCGTGCTGCCGGACGGGACCGAGATGAGCGGCGAGCAGCTCGAGCGCCGCCTCGAGCGGCTGATTGCCTTCCGCAAGTATCTGCAGATAGTCGAGCGCCGCGGCCCCACGCGCGACGTCGTCCGCGCGCTGCTCGATCGCGACGTCGCAGCGAAGGGGTTCTTCACCGACCAGGCCCGCGTCGAAGCGCTCGCGCAGGCGCTGGAATCGAAGATGCGCACCGCGACGGTCCAGCAGGACGAGGAGCACAAGGCATTCGCGGTCGCGCTCGAGGATCGGAGCGGCGGCTACCCACGGCATCACCGCATCGACCACGACTTCGTGACAACGAGCGAGTTCCGCACGCTCGCGGCGAGCTACCAGGACGTGAAGGGCATCCGCGGCCCGATGGTGGTTCGCACGCTGGTGGCAGCAGAGGCCGAGGATCCGAACGCCCACGAGGCCGGCGCCGCGGCCGACGACACGGCCATCGGCGGCGCGCCGCTCGACGAGGCCACCAAGCTCGCGGCGGAGCCGAAGGCAATTGATGCCTCGGCGGCACCAAAGCAGCCGAAGGCGCCGGTCCGCGACGCCGAAGTGCAGATTGGCTCGCTCGACGAGCTCGTCGAGTTCTTCACGGCGGCAGGCAAAAAGGGCGTCGCGATCAACCGCTACAAGGGTCTCGGCGAGATGAACCCGGACACGCTCTGGGAGACGACGATGAACCCGCAGACCCGCACGCTGGCGCAGGTCAAGGCTGAAGACCACACGGAAGCGGACCTGATGTTCACCACGCTCATGGGCGACCAGGTGGAGCCGCGCCGCAAGTTCATCGAAGACAACGCCCTCGACGTGAAGAACCTTGATATCTGACGCCGGCCGCGGTCCGCCGACAGCGAACTCATGACTGAAATCGCCGCATCGAAGATCCCCGTCAACATCGAAGACGAGATGAAGCGCTCGTACATGGATTACGCCATGAGCGTAATCATCGGGCGAGCGCTGCCTGACGTCCGCGACGGCCTCAAGCCGGCGCACCGGCGCGTGCTCTACGGCATGCGGACGATGGGCCTGGCGTCGAACCGCGCGTATCGCAAGTGCGCCAAGATCGTCGGCGAGGTGATGGGCAACTTCCATCCCCACGGCGACGCGTCGATCTACGACACGCTCGTCCGTCTCGCCCAGGAATTCAACATGCGCTATCCCCTGGTCGACGGCCAGGGGAACTTCGGATCGGTCGATGGCGATCCGCCGGCGGCGATGCGCTACACGGAAGCGCGTCCGGAGCCGATCGCCGAAGCGATGATGGCGGATCTCGACAAGGAGACCGTCGACTTCGTTCCCAACTACGACGAGACCACCGAGGAGCCGACCGTCCTTCCGACGACGTTCCCGAACCTGCTCGTGAACGGGTCGGCGGGCATCGCCGTCGGTATGGCGACGAACATCCCGCCGCACAACATGCGCGAGGTGATCGACGGCGTCATCGCCGCGATCGAGCAGCGCAAGCCCGAAGCCGGCGCGAAGGACATGCGGCTGCGCGCCGTGCTCAACGCGATTCCGGGCCCGGATTTCCCGACCGGCGGCTACATCGTCGGTCGCGAGGGCATCTTCCAGGCGTACACGACCGGCCGCGGCGCCATCACCGTCCGCGCCAAGACGACCATCGAGGAATCGAAGAAGGGCGACCGCGTCTCGATTGTCGTCACCGAGATTCCGTACCAGGTCAACAAGAAGCGGCTGATCGAGAACATCGCGGAATTGGTTCGCGAGAAGGCGATCGAGGGCATCTCGGATCTGCGCGACGAGTCCGACCGCGAGGGCATGCGCATCGTCATCGAGCTGCGCCGCGGCGAAGTGCCGGAGGTCGTGCTGAACAACCTGTTCAAGCACACGCAGCTTCAGGTGACCTTCGGGATCATCATGCTGGCGATCGCGGGCGGCCGTCCGAAGGTACTGCCGCTCATCGAGGTGCTCGATCAGTTCATCGAGTTCCGCCGCGAGGTGGTGCGCCGCCGCACCGAGTTCGAGCTGCGCAAGGCGGAAGCGCGCGCGCACATCCTCGAAGGCCTCAGGATCGCGCTCGATCACCTCGACGAAGTGATCAAGCTGATTCGCGGATCGAAGAGCCCCGCCGAAGCGCGCGAGGGGCTGGTCACGCAGTTCACGCTGACCGTCATTCAGGCACAGGCGATTCTCGACATGCAGCTCCAGCGCCTGACCGGCCTGGAGCGGCAGAAGATCCTCGACGAGCTCGTCGAGCTGATGAAGACGATTGAGCGCCTGCGCGCGATCCTCTCGAGCGACGAGCTGCTGACGCAGGTCGTCGTCACCGAGCTGAAGAACGTGCGCGACAAGTACTCGGACGAGCGCCGCACGGTCATCATCGACGAGAGCGGCGAGTTCCGCATCGAGGACCTGATCGCCGACGAAGACATGGCGATCACGGTGACGAACACCGGCTACATCAAGCGGACCGCGATCTCGACGTACCGGATGCAGCGCCGCGGCGGCAAGGGCCGCATCGGCATGCGCACGCGCGAAGAGGATTTCGTCAGCCATCTCTTCGTCGCCTCGACGCACGCCTACATCATGATTTTCTCCGACCGCGGCCGCGCCTACTGGCTCCGCGTCCACGAGATCCCCGACGTCGGCCCTGGCGGCAAAGGCAAGGCGATCGCGAACCTGGTGCAAATGGAAGAGGGGGAGCGCATCGCCGCGCTGCTGGCGGTTCGCGAGTGGCCGCACGGCGAGGGACAGCAGTACGTGGTCATGGGCACGCGCAAGGGCGTGATCAAGAAGACGGACCTGTCGCTCTTCAGCAACCCTCGCGCCGGCGGCATCATCGCGATGGGAGTCGAGGAGGGCGATTCCGTCATTGCCGTGGAGCTCTCCGACGGCGCCGAGCAGATCTTCCTTGGCACGCGCGACGGTATGGCGATCCGGTTCGACGAGAAGGATGTCCGTGCCATGGGCCGCACGGCCTACGGCGTGCGCGGCATCTCGCTGCGCGAAGGCGACGAAGTGGTGGCGATGGAAGTCGTCCGCGACACGGGCACGCTGCTGACCGTCGCGCAGAACGGCTACGGCAAGCGGACGGAGATCGGCGAGTACCGCCTGCAGTCACGCGGCGGTATCGGCATCATCAACATCCAGACGTCCGACCGCAACGGCAAGGTCGCCGGCATTGCCTACGTCAACGACGACGATCAATTGATGTTGATCAGCCAGCAGGGCATGATCCTGCGCATGCGGGCGGGAGACATCCGCACCATCGGCCGCGCGACGCAAGGCGTCAGGCTGATCGAGATGGAGGAAGGCGACACCGTCGTTTCTGTCGCGAAGCTGGCGGAGGAGTCCGAGGAGTCCGAGTCGTCCGAAGGGTCCGAATCGTCCGAGTCGTCTGAGTAGGGGCCGGCCTTGGCCGGCCCTGCCCGGCCGGTCCCGGGCCGAGCAAGCTCGGCCCCTACGCGAGTTCCAGCTTCGCGTACTTCGCCAGCAGCTTCTTCACGCCCACGGTGTTGAATCGCACCGTGATCTTCAGGTCGTCGTTGTGTTCTTCCACACCAACGACGGTTCCTATCCCGAACTGGGCGTGGCGAACGCGGACGCCCAGCCGGATCCCGCTCACCGACTGATCCTCGTCCTCGTAGGCATAGGCGGCCGGTTCCTCGCGGACGCGCCCGCTGCGGCCCTTCCTTCCGTACGGATTGGTGCGGAACTCGTAGTGCTGGTGTGTGAAGGATCCCTGGTAGGGGCTCGCGTACGTCGGGGCGATGCGTTCGACGAGCTCGGGCGGCACTTCGTCCAGGAATCGCGACGGCTCGGTCGACTGGTATTCGCCGAACACCCGCCGGCGCGCGGCGCTGGTCAGCACGAGTTGTGACTGCGCGCGGGTCATGCCGACGTAGCACAGGCGCCGCTCTTCCTCGATCTCGTCCTCGTCCTCGCTCGAGCGCGAGTGCGGGAAGAGTCCCTCCTCCATGCCGGCGATGATGACGACCGGGAACTCCAGACCCTTCGCCGCATGCATCGTCATCAGCCACACCTTGGCTTCGCGATTGCCCGATTCCTCGTCCACTTCCGACAGTAGCGACAGGCGATCGACGAACCCACCGAGTGAGGCCTCGGCTTCCCGCGACTCGTAGTCGCGCGCGGCCGAGACGAGCTCCATCAGGTTCTCGATGCGGTCGTTCGCTTCTTCGCTGTTCTCCTCGCGAAGATCGTTGAGGTAGCCGGTCTGATCGAGGATCTTGCCGAGCGTGATCGACACGGAGTCCTGCCGGGCGGATGCGGCAAGGCCGACGATCATGTCGCGGAACGCGCGCAGGGACGCCACCGCGCGCGGCGCGAGCTTCGCCTCGTCCACGGCGTACACCAGCTTGGCCCAGAGCGATCTGGCCGAGGTGACCTCCTGCAGGCCGGCGGCGAGCAAAGGCGGCGCGTCCGCCGCGATCGCGTTCGGATCGATCGCCTGTAGCGCGTCGAGCAGGCCCTTGCCGATGCCGCGCGCCGGCACGTTGATCACCCTCCGCAGGCTGACGTCGTCGTGCGGGTTGATGATCAGCTTCATGAACGCGAGCGCGTCCTTGATTTCCTTGCGTTCGTAGAAGCGAACGCCGCCGATGATCTTGTAGGCCACGCCCTCGCGCATCAGCGAATCTTCGATCGCGCGTGACTGGGCGTTGGTGCGGTAGAGCACCGCCATCGTCGCGTCGACGTCCTCCGAGCGCGCCTGTTTCAGCGTCTTCGTGATGAAGTCCGCTTCCTCGATCTCGTCGTTGCCGCGGAAGTAGGCAATCCGCGAACCGCCTTTGCGGTCGGTCCACAACCGCTTGTCCTTGCGATTGCGGTTCTGCCGGATCACCGTGGAGGCCGCGTCCAGGATCGTCTGTGTCGAGCGGTAGTTCTGCTCGAGCCTGACGATCGTCGCCTCCGGAAAATCGTGCTCGAAGTCGAGGATGTTCCGGAGGTCCGCGCCGCGCCACTTGTAGATCGACTGATCGGGATCGCCGACGACGGCCAGGTTGCGATGCAGCTCGGCGAGCCGGCGAATGAGGAGGTACTGCGGGCGGTTGGTGTCCTGGTACTCGTCCACCATCACGAACTTGAACTTGCGTGCGTACTTCTCGCGGACGTGCTCGGCCTCCTCGAACAGCTCGACGGTCTTCAGCAGCAAATCGTCGAAGTCGAGCGCGTTGCTGTCCTTGAGCGCCGTCAGGTACCGCTCGTAGATCTTCGCGATCTGCTCCTCGCGCAGGTTCCAGTTGCCGCGGAGCGATTCCGGACCCTCCATCCGGTTCTTCGCCTGGCTGATGCGCGCGAGCGCGAGCCGCGGCGGCACCAGCTTGTCGTCGATGCCGAGCTCCTTCTCCGCCTGCTTGACGACGGCGACCTGGTCCGAGGAGTCGTAGATGACGAAGTCGCGGCTGAGGCCGATGGCCGGCCCTTCGCGACGCAGCAACCGCGCGCAGAGCGCATGGAACGTCGAGAGCCAGACACCTTCGCAGTCATTGCCGATCAGCCCGACGACACGCTCGCGCATCTCTTCGGCGGCTTTGTTGGTGAACGTGACCGCGAGCACCTGGTCCGGCTCCGCGTGCCCGTCGCCGATGAGATAGGCGATGCGATACGTGATGACACGTGTCTTTCCCGAACCGGCGCCCGCGAGAATCAACAGCGGCCCGTCGCGATGCAGCACCGCTTCGCGTTGCTCGGGGTTCAGTTTCTCGAGGAAGTTCATGGGCAGGAGCTTTGATTATAGCGGGCGGTCGGGTCCGCTGGCCGCGTTCCGCTGAGCGCGTTCCGCTGAGCGCGTTCCGCGCCCTTCCAGTGTTGGCAGGCGCTTTGTGTCGGTCTGTCGCATGAGTAAAAACATCAACGTCAATCCTGGACAGTACAAAGTCGCCGGCCGCGAACGGGTTGGCGAGAATCTCAATCAGAAGAAGGAGCGCGAACTGCTAGTGAAAAATCGCGAACAACAGCCCCGCCGGGGGAACAAGAAGCGCTAGCCACGCCAGAGCTGACTGGGCGGATTCACGTCGGAGGGACTTGCGCAACCCGTGGAGTAACTGCCGCGTCCTCACGAGTTGCTGCTCCGCGGCTGCGACGTCGTTTTGGTTCAGATAACGGCGTCTGACTGCGAGCTCGAGGAGCGTACTCAGCTCGCCGATAGAACCGAGTGAAATACGTACGTGATGCGCGTACCGAAGGCCGGGACCGTACGCCTGCCCTTCGGCGACGTTTGAAGGCACCGAGACGGCAGCCCGCTGAATCTGCGTTCGCATTCCGTACCGCTCGGTATCCGGCAGAAGAACTGCGAGGTCGTAGAGGCTATCCGCCAGGTCCATTGCCACTTTCCATGCGTCCAGATTCCGGAAGCTCACAATCTTCTCGGCAGCCATACATGTTCCTTTCTGCGTACCCGCGAGCAGCGAAGATTCGTTGTTTCTGCAATCCAGGAGCGTAACCCTCTGAACTCGGGCCGCGACTTACAGCAGAGGCAAGCGCACTGCCAGCTAGCCGACGCGCCGCTGGGCCTCGCACGAGCACGAGCGCTCAGCGGCCAGCGGCCAGCGGACAGCGCTCAGCGGCCAGCGCTCAGCGCTCAGCGCTCAGCGACGCGCGTGGTACCATTGACACTCCGCAATGGCTCGAACGCTCTTCCAGAAGGTCTGGGACCTCCATACCGTCCGGCGGCTGCCCAACGGGCAGACGCAGCTCTTCATCGGCCTCCATCTCATTCACGAAGTGACGACGCCGCAGGCGTTCGACATGCTGCGGGCGCGGGGGTGGAACGTGCGCTTTCCGGAGCGCACGATCGCCACCGTCGACCACATCGTCCCGACGCGCGACCAGCGGCGGCCGTTTCTCGACGTCATGGCGGAGGACATGCTCTCGGCGCTGGAGCGGAACTGCCGCGAGGCGGGCGTGCAGCTCTTCGACCTGACGAGCGGCGTCCAGGGGATCGTCCACGTCATCGGGCCTGAGCTCGGGCTGACGCAGCCAGGGATGACGATCGCGTGCGGCGACAGCCATACCTCGACGCACGGCGCGTTTGGCGCGGTGGCGTTCGGCATCGGCACATCGCAGGTGCGCGACGTGCTCGCCTCGCAGTGCCTGGCGCTGGATCCGCTGAAGGTGCGGCGGATCAACGTGAACGGACATCTGGCGCCCGGTGTCTACGCGAAGGACGTCATCCTCGAGATCATCCGCCGCCTGGGCGTGAACGGCGGGGTCGGCTACGCCTACGAGTACGCCGGCGACACGATCGAGCGGATGTCGATGGACGAGCGGATGACGATCTGCAACATGTCGATCGAGGGCGGCGCCCGCGTCGGCTACGTCAATCCCGACCAGACGACGTTCGACTATCTGCGCGGGCGACGGTTCGCGCCGCAAGGCGATGCCTTCGAGCGCGCGTGCGAGTGGTGGATGTCGATGGCGTCCGACCCGGACGCCGTATTTGACGACGAGGTCAGGATCGACGCGGCCGCCATAAGGCCGATGGTGACGTGGGGCATCAATCCCGGCCAGTCGGTCTACGTTGACGAGCGGCTGCCGGATCCGTCGAGCGCATCCGATCGCGCGTCAGTGGCCGAGGCGCTCGAGTTCATGGGCTTCCGCGGCGGCGACGCGATCGCCGGCACGCCGATCGACGTCGCCTTCGTCGGCTCCTGCACCAACGCGCGGCTGTCGGACCTGCGCGAGGCGGCGCGCATCGTGCGCGGACGTCGCGTCGCTCCCAACGTCAAGGCGCTCGTGGTTCCGGGCTCTCAGGCGGTGCGGGCGGCAGCGGAGCGCGAAGGCCTCGACCGCGTGTTCACCGAGGCGGGTTTCGAGTGGCGCGGTGCCGGCTGCTCGATGTGCCTCGCCATGAATCCCGACAAGCTCGAAGGTCGCGAGATCTGCGCTTCGTCGTCGAACAGAAACTTCAAGGGACGGCAGGGCAGTCCGACGGGACGCACGCTGCTCATGAGTCCGGCGATGGTTGCGGCCGCAGCGGTGACAGGCCGCGTCGTCGACGTGAGGGAGCTCGCCAATGGGCATTGAGCGCATCCGCGAGATCCGCGGCACGGCGGTGCCGGTCCGCGGCGACAACATCGATACGGATCGCATCATCCCCGCCCGCTTTCTGAAAGCGATCACTTTCGAAGGCCTCGAGCGGCACCTTTTCGAGGACGAGGCAAGCGCGTTCGCGAATCCGGCCTATGCAGGCGCGACGATCCTGCTCGTCAACGCGAACTTCGGCTGCGGCTCGTCGCGCGAGCATGCGCCACAGGCGATTCGCCGGAGGGGCATTCGCGCGATCGTCGGCGAGAGCTTCTCGGAAATCTTCTTCGGGAACTCCGTTGCGCTCGGGATGCCGTGCGTGCGCGCCTCGCACGAGGACATCGAACGGCTGATGCAGCTCGTCGAGGTCCAGCCGTCGGCGGAGATGACGCTGGATCTCGATTCGATGAAGGCGTCCGCCGGAGACGTCAGCGTCAGGGTTGCGTTGCCAGCGGCGGCGCGCGAGTCCTTCCTCGACGGCACGTGGGATGCGACGGCGCTGCTCCTCGATCGTTTCGAGGACGTCGAACGTGTCGCGAAGCGGCTGCCGTACGTCAGCGGCTGGTAGGTTCCTCGCTCGAGCGCGCGGCCAGCAGAAACGCCTCCGCGGCGTGGGACAGCTCTCCCGACCGGCGAAACACCAGACGAATCGATCGCGACGGCCCAAGCTCCGGTACCTTGACGGCTGCCAACTGTCCGCGTGCGATCTCCGTCAGCGCGCAACGCCGCGGCAGCACCGCCACACCGAGGCCCATCTCTACCGCCCGCTTGATGCCGTCGAGGCTCGGCAGCGCAATCTGAATATTGATCGGCGCGTGCCGCCGCTCGTACAGGCGCAGGACGCGCTCGCGCGTCGGCGACGGATCGTTGTGGGCGATGACGACCTCGCGGCCGACCTCTTCGATGGAGACGCGCTTGCGCTCGGCCAGCGGATGCTTCGGGTGCGCCAGCATGACCAGCTCGTCGCTGCCGAGCGAAATCGACTGCAGTCCTTTCTCCGGCGGCTGAAACGTCAACACCCCGAAGTCGATGGTGCGCTGCAGGAGCTCGGTCGCCATCTGCCGCGACGGCACACGCCGGACTTCGACCTGTGCCTGCGGGTGTGCCTTCGAGAAGCGTTCGATGATCGGCAGCACGGAGTGGACGGCCGCTTCGTTCGCGCCGAGAAGCACGCGTCCTCGGCGGACCTGCTGAAGCTCGCGGACGGCCGCCTCCGCCTCCGCCGACATGCGCAGCAGCCGCACCGCGTGCTCGCGCAAGAGCACACCCGCCTCCGTGAGGGCGCCATTCCGGGACGAACGGTCGAACAGCCGGTCGCCGAGCTCCTCCTCCAGCCGATGGATGGCCTGGCTGACCGCTGGCTGCGTGCGATGGAGCTTCTTGGCCGCCTTCGAGAAGCTTCGTTCCGTCGCTACGGTGACGAAGACATTCAAATCCTGCAGGTGCATAGCCACATAATAACAACGACTAATGAAAAGGCAAAAAATATAAATTGGACCTGTGCAACCGCGCCGGGTACAACACTTACGGAGGCACATCTCATGTCCTCGGACAGGCTGACCGTATTCGATACCACGCTCCGCGACGGCGAGCAGGCGCCGGGCTTCTCGATGCGCATCGACGAGAAGCTGAAGATGGCGCGCCAGCTTGCGGCGCTTGGCGTCGACGTGATGGAGGCGGGCTTCCCGATCGCCTCCGACGCCGACGCGGAGGCGGTGCGGATGGTCGCCACGCATGTTCGCGGGCCGGTGATAGCCGCGCTCGCCCGCTGCAATGCGAAGGACATCGAGCGCGCCGCCTGGGCGCTGGCGCCGGCGCCGCGCCGCCGCATCCACGTTTTCATCGCCACCTCGGACCTCCACCTCGAGCGCAAGCTGCGACTCACGCGCGACGAGTGCCTGCGCGCCGCCATGAGCTCCGTCCGCCTGGCGCGGCAGTACACCGACGACGTGCAGTTCTCGGCGGAAGATGCGACACGGAGCGATCCGGACTTCCTGTGGCGGATTGTCGAAGCGGTCATTCAGTCGGGCGCGACGACCATCAACCTGCCCGACACGGTCGGCTATTCGACGCCGGACGAGATCAAGGCGTTCTTCGCCGGGATGATCAGCCGCGTGCCGAGCTCAGACCAGGTGGTGTGGAGCACGCACTGCCATGACGATCTCGGGCTCGCCGTGGCGAACACGCTGTCGGCGCTCACCGGTGGCGCGCGCCAGGTGGAGTGCACGATCAACGGCATTGGCGAGCGCGCCGGCAATGCGTCGCTCGAGGAAGTCGTGATGGCGGCGCGCGTCCGCTCGGACCGCCTGCCGTACGCGAACCGCATCAACACGCGCGAGCTGTATGCGTCGAGCCAGTTGCTCACGACGCTCACGGGCGAAGGCGTGCAGGCGAACAAGGCGATCGTCGGCCGCAACGCGTTCGCGCACGAGGCCGGCATCCACCAGGACGGCATGCTGAAGGATCGCCGCACCTACGAGATCATGCGGCCCGAAGACGTCGGTGTGCCGCAGGCGACGCTCGTCCTTGGCAAGCACTCGGGCCGCCACGCCGTGCAGCGGCGCTGCGAGCAGATCGGCGTCACGCTCGACCGCCGCGAGCTCGACGAAGTCTACAAGGCGGTCATCGCGCTCGCCGACCGCGAGAAGATCGTCAGCGATCGCGATCTGATCGCGATTGTCGGTAGCGTGCGCGGCCGTGGCGCGCAGGTCGCCGTCGCGGCGGCGCTTCCCGACTTTTCGACCACTCCTGCGGAAGTCGGCTACGGCCACGGGGTATAACCAAGGGTAAAGAGTAAAGGGTAAAGGGTGCCCTTTGCCCTTTACCCTTTACCCTTTACCCTTCCACGCGTTCTCTCGATCCATGAACGCCACCATTCTGCTGCTGCCGGGCGACGGCATCGGTCCAGAGGTCGTCGCCGCAGCCGAGCAGGTCCTCCGCGCCGTGGCCGCGCGCTTCGGCCACGCATTCATCCTCGAATCGAAATCAATCGGTGGTGCGGCACTGCGGCGCGAGCTGCCGCCGCTGCCGGTGGACACGCTCGAGGCGGCCCGAGCGGCCGACGCCGTGCTGCTCGGCGCCGTCGGCGATCCGCAGTTCGACAAAGGCGATCCGTCGAGACGCCCGGAAGCGGCGCTGCTCGCAATCCGCCGTGAGTTGAAGCTCTATGCGAACCTGCGCCCGGCGCGTGTCTGGCCCGGCCTCGAATCTGCCGGGCCGCTGAAACCCGAAGTCCTCGCCGGCACTGACATGCTCGTTGTCCGCGAGCTGACCGGAGGGCTGTACTACGGCGAGCCGCGCGGCGTCGAGGCGGACGGCAACTCCGCGGTCAACACCATGCGCTACTCGCGCATGGAGATCGAGCGCATCGCGCGGCGGGCGTTCGAGGCCGCGCGCACGCGCAGGAAGCGCGTGACCTCTGTTGACAAGGCGAACGTCCTGGACGTTTCGCGGCTCTGGCGCGCGGTCGTCACCGATGTGGCGCGAGACTACCCGGACGTCACGCTGGATCACATGCTCGTCGACGCGTGCGCGATGAAAATCGCGCTGGCGCCATCGAGCTTCGACGTGATCCTCACCGAGAATCTGTTCGGCGACATTCTCTCGGACGAAGCCGGCGCGGTGGTCGGCTCGCTCGGCCTGCTGCCATCGGCGAGCCTCGGGGACGGGCCGGGCCTGTTCGAGCCCGTTCACGGATCCGCGCCAGATATCGCGGGACAGGATCGCGCGAATCCCATCGGTGCCGTGGCGTCGGCCGCCATGCTCCTGCGCCACGCGCTCACTCTCGAGACTGAGGCGGCAGCCGTCGAAGAGGCGATCGAGAAGACGCTGAAGGATGGCGTCGGGACTGCGGACATCGCTCCATCGCGTCCCGTCGGCACGCGCGCGATGGCCGCCGCGATCGCCGCCAATCTGTAGGCCCGGGCAAGCCCGGGCCCTACGGCAAGCCCGGGCCCTACGGCAAGCCCGGGCCCTACGGCAAGCCCGGGCCCTACGGCACGGGATGGTATCCGGTAGGGGCCGGGCTTGCCCGGCCCTTAGCCCGGCCCTTAGCCCGGCCCTTATTCGACCGTGACGCTCTTGGCGAGGTTGCGCGGCTGGTCCACGTCGCAGCCGCGCCGCACCGCGATGTGGTACGCGAGGAGCTGCAGCGGCACGACCATCAGCACCGGCGTCAACAGCGGGTGCGAGTCCGGCACGGTGACGAGAAAGTCGTTGGCCGGATCGAGCAGCTCCTGGAGGCCGTTCTTCTTCGCGTTGGTCAGCGCGATCACCGATCCGCCGCGCGCTTTCACTTCCTGCACGTTACCCAGCATCTTCTCGAACACGTGGTCGTGGGGCGCGATCGTCACCACCGGCATGTGTTCGTCGATGAGCGCGATCGGTCCGTGCTTCATCTCGCCCGCCGGGTAACCTTCGGCGTGAATGTACGAGATCTCCTTCAGTTTGAGCGCGCCCTCGAGTGCAATCGGGTAGTTGATGCCTCGGCCCAGATACAGGAAGTCGCTCTGCTGGTAAAACCGTCTGGCGATCCGCTCCATCTGCGGCTCGCACTTGAGCGTCTGCTCGAGCAGCATCGGCAGTTGCATCAGCGCGTCGATATGCGGACGGGCATCCTCCGCCGACAACGAGCCCCGAATCTTGCCGAGATACATCGCCAGCAGATGGAGGGCGACGAGCTGCGACGTGAACGCCTTCGTCGACGCGACGCCGATCTCGGGCCCTGCGTGCGTGTACACCGTACCGTCGCTCTCACGCGTCGCCATGCTGCCGACGACGTTGCAGATGGAGATGCTGCGGGCGCCTTTCTTCCTGGCTTCGCGCAGCGCCGCCAGCGTGTCGGCGGTTTCGCCCGACTGCGTGATCACGATCGACAGCGTGTGCGGCGAGACGATCGGATCGCGATACCGGTACTCCGAGCCGTAATCGACGTCGACCGGCACGCGCGCGAGCGTCTCGAACAGGAACTTCGCCACGAGGCCCGCGTGCCAGGACGTTCCGCACGCCAGGATGACGACCCGTTCGACCTGCCGCAGGTCGTCGTCCGGGATCTCGATCTCGTGCAGGTAGATGCGTCCCGTCTCGCTCGACGCGCGACCGAGGATCGTCTCCTTGGCCGCCATCGGCTGCTCGAAGATCTCCTTGAGCATGAAGTGCTTGTATCCGGCCTTCTCGGCCATGACCGGATCCCAGGAGACCTTGGTGCTCTTCTTCGAGACGTCGCGGCCCGAGTAGTCGGTGAAGAGGACCCCCGACGGCGTGATCACCGCCATCTCCTCGTCGCCGAGGAAGACGACATCACGCGTGTGACTGAGGACCGCCGGGATGTCCGACGCGACGAAGAACTCGCCGTCGCCGAGTCCCACCACGATCGGCGGGCCGTTGCGGACCGCGACGATCTTGTTCGGATCGTCCACCGAGATGATCACCAGCGCGAAGAGGCCGCGCATGTAGAGCAGCGCGCGCCGGACGGCGTGCTCGAGGCCGTCCTGCTTCATCTCCCGCTCGACCAGGTGCGCGACGATTTCCGTGTCCGTCTCGGTGACGAACTCGTGCCCCTCGCGCTGCAGTTGCTGCTTCAGATCGAGGTAGTTCTCGATGATGCCGTTGTGCACGACGACGATGCGTCCCGTGCAGTCGCGATGCGGGTGGGCATTCTCTTCGGTGGGCCGGCCATGCGTCGCCCAGCGCGTGTGGCCGATCCCGTACTCCCCCTCGAGCGGATTCGTCGCGATCACCTCCTCGAGTCGCGCAAGCTTGCCGGCGCTGCGTCTCAGCTCGATCGCGCCCTCATGCACGACGGCGACGCCGGCCGAGTCGTAGCCGCGGTACTCGAGACGCCGCAATCCATCGATCAGGATGGGCAGTACGCGCTGTTGCCCGATGTATCCGATGATCCCGCACATCGCCGTACCCTTTACCGTTTACCCTTTACCCCTTACCCTTTACCCTTTTCTCTTTCACCCAGCCTTCTTTGTTCACCTGCTTGCCGCGCGCAATCGCCAGCGACTCCGCCGGCACGTCGTCGGTGATCGAGGATCCGGCGGCGACGTACGCGCCCTTGCCCACGCGGACTGGCGCGATGAGCTGCGTGTCGCTGCCGATGAATGCGCCGTCCTCGATGACGGTGGGGTGCTTCTTCACGCCGTCGTAGTTGCAGGTGATCGTGCCGGCGCCGACGTTGACGTGTTCGCCGACCGTTGCGTCGCCGAGATACGTGAGGTGGCTGGCCTTCGTGCCGCGGCCCACCGACGTCTTCTTCAGCTCGACGAAGTTGCCGATGTGCGCGTCCGCGCCGACGTCGGACTGCGGCCGGATGTGCGCAAACGGACCCACCTGCGCGCCGCTCGACACGTGCGATTCCAGGATCACGCAGAAGTTCTTGATGACGACGGCGTCATCCACCGTCGAATCGACGATGCGAACGCCAGCGTGGATTTCGCAGCGCGACCCGATGCGCGTGCGGCCTTCGAGATGAACGCCGGGATGGATGATCGTGTCGGGTCCGATCGTCACGTCCGGGCCGATGTAGGCCGAGGCCGGATCCACGAGAGTGACGCCCGCGTCCATGAGCGCGTCGTTGATGCGGTTACGCAGAATCGAACCCAATTCGGCCAGCTCCTTGCGACTGTTGGCGCCCAGAATCTCGCGCGTGTCCTCGACGACGTGGGTCGTGACCTTCAGCCCGCGCCCGCGGTAGATCGTCACGAGATCGGGCAGGTAGTACTCGCCCTGCGCGTTCGACGTGCCGATCCCGTGCAAGGCGCCGAACAGCGGGGCGAGATCGAAGGCGTAGATGCCGCTGTTGATTTCATCGATTGACCGCTGTTCCGGCGTCGCATCCTTGTGCTCGACGATCGCGGCGATGCTCCCGCGCTCGCGGACGATCCGTCCATAGCCATCCGGGGCCTCGACCCTTGCGGTGACGACCGTCGCGGCCGCGCCGCTCGCTTCGTGAGCATCGAGCAACGCCGCCACGGTCGACGGCCGCAGCAGAGGCACGTCGCCGGAGAGCAGCACGACGGTTCCGCTCGCGCCGGCGAGCAGCGTTTCCGCCTGGAGGAGCGCGTGCCCCGTCCCGAGCTGAGGCTCCTGCAATGCAAAGCGAAGGCCTGGACGATAGGCGAGCGCCGCGCGAACGTCGTCTGCCCGATGACCGACGATGATGATGGTCGATGCCGGATGGATGGTGTCGGCGATGCGGAGGACGTGTTCGATGAGAGGCAGGCCGGCCGTCGCGTGCAGCACTTTCGGCGCGGCTGACTTCATGCGCGTCCCTTTGCCGGCCGCAAGAACGACGACGTGACGATCGGGCATGCCGATCGTTAAGTGTAGTCTTTCGTCCGCGGTCAGCGCCGGGTCTTTGTCCGGCGGCGGCCGTTGTCGGCGGCAGGCGCCTCGAGGACGGATCGGAACGCCTCGTGGTCGCGAAGACCGTCGAGGTCCGGATCCTGCCGCGCCAGGGAGCGGTTCTCCGGATTGAGTGAGACGGCCTGGCGGAGATGATTGAGCGCTTCGTCCTGGCGCCCGAGCACGTTCAGCGCGACGGCCATGATGTAGTGCGCGTGATCGCTGTCCGGATCCTCGTCCAGCGCGCGGCGCAGATGGTCGAGGGCGACGCCGTGGTCGCCCGCGTTCAGCGACACGGTGGCGGCGTAGACGCGCTCCTCCGGAGTCTTGGGCGTGGGCGGCTGGCGGGACGTTTCCCGCTCGCAGACGCGCAGGTAGAGCCGTGCCCGCTCGACGAGTTCGCGCTCCTCCGGATGGCGCTCCAGCACCAGCCGGAAGTGGTCCGCGGCGGCCGGGTAGTTGTGCCGCTGCAGTGCCTGGACGCCGCGTTCGTAGAGCGCGATGGCCTCGTAGTACGCGGGTTTTCGCGGCGGCGGCGGCGGTTCCTTGGGGCGTTCCGCAGCGCCCACCTGCACGGCCACTGGCGCAGCAGCCCTCGCCGGTGCTGCTGCACGCTTTGCTCTGGGTGGAGCGGACTTCGGGCCCGCCTTACGCTTCTGAACCCGGGATGTACGCCGCTGCTTGGCCATGCATCTCCTGAATCGCCGGTTTTCGGCGTCAGACAGTAGCAAAAGCATGCAGAACGGGTCAAGCAGTCGGTCAATCGCCAGATTTCTTGGAACGCTCGATGATGCCGTAAAGCTCCTTCGCGCTCATCCCATACTTGGCGGACAGCAGCTTCAGAACCTCGCGCCGGTTGCCCATCCCTGAATAGGTTAATTCACCGAATTCATCGGCCAGCTCTGAGTCGGACGGCCGGCTGGCCAAGGCAGCTTCGTCGGGGAGAGCGGGAGAGATGACGAGGGTGTACTCGCCACGAGGGGTGCCCAGTAGCTTTAGATGCTCCGAAATAGGTCGCACGGCCAATTCTTCGAACGCCTTGGTGAGTTCGCGGGCGACGACTATTGGTCTATCGCCCAATATGAAGCGCATGTCACCGAGCGTGGCAGCAACGCGATGGGGGGCCTCATAGATGACCAGCACTCTCCGCTCTCGGGCGACTCGCTCAAACCACGATTTTCTATCGTTCGACCTACTTGGCGGGAACCCAAGGAAGAGAACCTCCGAGGCGGGAAAGCCCGAGGCGGACAGCGCGGCCATAGCGGCCGATGGTCCCGGAACGGGCTCGACTTTGACCCCCGCTTCATGCGCCGCGGCAACCAGATGCGCTCCGGGATCGGAGAGCACCGGCGTGCCGGCGTCGGAGACCAGCGCGATCGATTCGCCCGCCTTCAGCCGCTCCACGAGCGCGCCGGCTTTCTGACGCTCGTTGTGTTCATGCAGGCTCGTCGTCGGCGTCGAGATCGAGTAGTGTTGAAGGAGTCGGGCCGTCCGGCGAGTATCTTCCGCGGCGATCAGCGCGACCTGGCGAAGGACTCTCAACGCCCGAAGCGTGACATCCTCGAGGTTGCCGATGGGTGTGGCGACCACGTAAAGGACGCCTGACATATTGAAACCGGTCCATTGTACTCAACCGGTCGCGACACCGGCGCCGCCGGCCGGATCCACTGATGACGCTCCAGTAAATGTATTCAGCCGAACCACTTCCGCATTTCGTCGACGAGTACCTGGCGTATCTCTACGAAATCCATCCAACGACGGCGACGTTCGACGGCGTCCACACGCACGACGACCTTCTCGAAGATCTCAGCCGGCAGGCGATTGACGCGCAGGTCCGGGATCTTGGCGGCTTCGCCCGGCGACTCGCGGCGATCGATCCCGCGCGGCTGACCGATGTCGAGCGCCTCGAGCGGCCGGCGCTCGAATCGAGCATCCGCGCCCGGCTGTACGAGCTGGAAGAGATCCGCACGTGGGAGCGCAACCCGCAGTATTACGCCGACATTCTCGCGACGAGCCTTGCCGGTCAGGCGCTGTTCGACTACGCGCCGCTTGCCGAGCGCGCCCGTCGCGTCCACTCGAAGCTCCGGCAGGTCCGCAAGTTCATCCAGGCGGCGAAGGACAACATCAAGGATCCACCTGGCATCTACGTGAAGGTCGGTCTCGAGAGCATGCGCGGCACGCAGCGCTTCATCGACGAGGACCTGCCGCGCGCATTCGGCGACCTGAGCGATCTGCATTTGCTCGGCGACCTCGCCGACGCCGCCTCCGACGCGTCGACGGCGATCGGCGAATACATCGAGTACCTCGAGAAGCAGCTCGCGCCGCGAGCCAAGGGGTCCTTTCGACTCGGCCGCGAGAAGTTCGAGGAGAAGATGCGGCTGGACGAGGGGATGGACATTTCGGCGGATCGGCTGCTGTCGATCGCGATGCGCGAGTTGCACGCGACGCAGGAGGAGTTCCGGCGCGTTGCCGCCCGGATGAACGGCGGCGACCCGATGGCGGCGTGGTCGAAGGTGAAGACGGATCATCCCGAGGCGGGCAAGCTGGTGGCGGCGGCGCAGGAGCAGCTCGCCGAGCTGGTGGACTTCATCTCGCGCCAGCGGATTGTCACGATCCCGGAGGGCGCGCCGATCGCCGTGGCGCCGACGCCGCGGTTCTATCGCTGGACCTTCGCGAGCATGTGGACGCCGGGACCGTTCGAGCCTCGGCAGCTCCGCGCGTTCTACTACATCACCGACGTCGATCCCTCGTGGCCGTCGGAACGCCAGGCCGAGCACATGCGCGACTTCAACTACGGCGCGCTGTGGTCGATCTCGATCCACGAAGTGTTCCCCGGCCACTTCCTCCACTACCAGCATCTGCGGCAGGTGGAGTCGAAGCTGCGGAAGTCGATCCTCTTCTCCTCGACGGCCGTGGTCGAGGGCTGGGCGCACTACTGCGAGCAGATGATGGTGGAGCAGGGATTCCGCCGGAGCGACGCGGCCGTGCGGCTCGGCCAGCTCGCCGAAGCGCTGATCCGGCTGTGCCGCTTCGTGGTCGGCATCCGGCTGCACTGCGAGGACATGTCCGTCGAGCAGGGCGTGCGCTTCTTCCGCGAAGAAGCGTTCGTCGAAGAGGGTGGCGCGCGGCGCGAGGCAGAGCGCGGCACGTTCGATCCGTCGTACATCCTGTACACCGCCGGCAAGCTGATGATCATGAAGCTGCGCGAGGACTACAAGGCGAAGGCCGGAGCGGCGTTCTCACTGCGTCAGTTCCACGACCGGCTGCTCGGCAACGGCACGCTGCCGATTTGGCTGCATCGCGCGCTCATGCTGGACGAACCCGCCGGGGCGATTCTCGAATAGGACACCATGCCTCTGTACGAATACCAGTGTGAAGCCTGCCAGCAGATCACCGAACGCATTCAGAAATTCTCGGACCCGCCGCTGGAGGTCTGCCCGGCGTGTGGCGGGCGGCTGAAGAAGCTGCTCTCGTCGCCGGCCTTTCAGTTCAAGGGCTCCGGCTGGTACGTCACCGATTACGCGCGGAAGGGGAAGTCCGAGAAGGCCGAGAGGCCCGAGAAGTCCGAGGGGTCCGAGAAGGCCGAGAAGTCCGGAAAGGCCGAGAAGTCCGAGTCGTCCGCGAAGTCCGAGAAGCCTGCGAAGAGCGACACGTCCTCGACTACGAAGTCAGAGTAGTCTCCCTGTCGACGGTTCGCAGGTACTTGCGGAATTCATCGGCGATGTCGGGCCGCCGCAGCGCGAAGTAGACGACCGCGCGCAGGAATCCCAGCTTGTTGCCCGTGTCGTGCCGCACGCCGTCGATCTCGCACGCGTAGATCGGCCGGTCGCGAAGCAGCCGGCGCAAGCCGTTCGTGAGTTGAATCTCGCCGGTGCGATCGGTGGCGGTGGCCGCGAGTGCGGGGAAGATGTCGGGTGTCAGGATGTAGCGGCCGATGATGGCCAGATCGGATGGCGCCTCCTCCCGCGCCGGCTTCTCCACGAGGTCGCGAATCTGGTACACGCCCGGCCGAACCTGGTCGGCGGCGATGATCCCGTAGGAGCTGACGTCCTCGCGCGGCACCCGTTCGACGGCGAGCACCGGCCCCTGCACGTCTTCGAACACGTGAATCATCTGCCGCAGCGCCGGAGGATTCGCATCGATCACGTCGTCGCCGAGAATGACGGCGAACGGTTCGTCGCCGACGAGCGTACGCGTCACGAGCACCGCATGCCCGAGGCCCAGCGGCTCGCCCTGCCGCACGTACGAGAAGTTGATCAGGTTGGAGATCTTGCGAATCTCCGCGAGGAGCTCTTTCTTCCCGCGCGTCTCGAGGAACGTCTCGAGCTCCACCGACACGTCGAAGTGATCCTCGATCGCGTTCTTGCCGCGCCCGGTCACCAGGATGATGTTGTCCACGCCCGAGGCAACGGCTTCCTCGACGCCGTACTGAATGATCGGCTTGTCGACGAGCGGGAGCATTTCCTTCGGCTGCGCCTTGGTGGCTGGGAGGAACCGTGTACCGAGCCCGGCGGCTGGGAAGACAGCCTTGCGGATCATCTGGGCATCGTATCTCATCGCCTCGCGCAGACGGTATAGGATTTACTTCATGCTCGACACCGTTTTTCTGCGTGATCGTCTGGAGGACTTGCGCGCCGCGCTGCGTAACCGCGGTGTCCAGGCGGATGCAGAGCTCGAGCGGGCCGTGACGCTCGAAGCCGCGCGCCGCCGGCTCATTCCGGAGCTCGAAGGCCTCAAGCGCGAGCAGAACGCATCGGGCGAAGAGGTCGCCCGCGCCAAGCGTCAGGGTCTCGACCCGTCGTCCATTTTCGCGGCCAACAAGGCGCGCGCGCAGACGATCCGTCAACTCGAGGCGGAGCTCGACGACGTGGAGCAGCAGCGGACGCTGCTGCTGATGACGCTCCCGAACGTGCCGCATGCGAGCGTGCCGGTCGGCGCGTCCGCGGCGGACAACAAGGAAATGCGCCGCCACGGCGAGCCGCGAGCGTTCGACTTCGAGCCGAAGGCGCACTGGGATCTCGGCCCGGCGCTCGGCATCCTCGACTTCGAGCGGGCGACGCGCATGTCCGGCGCGCGATTCTCGGTGCTGCTGGGCGCGGGCGCGCGGCTCGCGCGAGCGCTCATCAACTTCATGCTCGAGCTGCACACACGCGAGCATGGCTACCTCGAGGTCGAGCCGCCGTTCCTCGTCAACGCCGACGCGCTGCGCGGCACCGGCAACCTGCCGAAGTTCGAGCAGGACCTGTTCAAGGTGGGCGGCGACTGGGACCTGTACCTGATTCCAACGGCGGAAGTGCCGCTGACGAATCTTCATCGGGGAGAGATCCTCGACGGCCGTCAACTGCCGCTTCGCTACACCGCCTACACGCCGTGCTTCCGCAGCGAGGCGGGATCGTACGGCGCGGACGTCCGCGGCCTGATTCGTCAGCACCAGTTCGACAAGGTGGAGCTGGTGAAGTTCACGACGCCGGAGCAGTCGCACGACGAGCTCGAGTCGCTGACGGTGAACGCAGAGGAAGTGCTCAAGCGTCTCGAGCTGCCGTACCGCACCGTGCTGCTGTGCACGGGCGACATGGGGTTTGCGTCCGCGAAGACCTACGACATCGAGGTCTGGCTGCCGAGTCAGCGCACCTACCGCGAGATCTCGTCCTGCAGCAACACCGAGGCGTTCCAGGCGCGCCGCGCGAACATCAAGTTCCGTCCGCAGGGCACCGGCAAGGCGGAATTCGCGCACACGCTGAACGGTTCCGGTCTGGCCGTCGGCCGCACGCTGATTGCCGTCCTCGAGAACTATCAGCAGAAGGACGGCTCCGTGGTCATTCCTTCGGCGCTGCGGCCCTTCATGGGCGGACTCGAACTCATCGAGCCGCGCTGACGGCCGGTTCGCGTGGTGACGCGCCCTGCCTTCATCGTCTTCGTTCTCTGCGTCGCAGAGATTCTCAGCATGCTGCCGTTCTCGATGTTCCTGGCGCTGCAGCCGATGCTGCAGGACGCCTGGCGATTGAGCAACACCGAGAGCGGCTGGATCAGCAGTGCCTACTTCGCCGGCTACATGGCGGCGGTGCCGGTGCTTTCGAGCCTCACGGATCGCATCGATGCGCGCACCGTGTGGCTTGCCGCGTGCGCGCTCGCGGCCGCCGGCGCGGCGGGATTCGCGCTCTGGGCGCACGGCGTGTGGACCGCCGCCGCGTTTCAGATGATCGCCGGCATGGGGCTCGCTGGAACCTACATGCCGGGGCTGAAGGTGATGGCCGACCGGCAGCCGCACGTGCCGCGCCCGCGGCACGTGGCGTTCTACACGACGTCGTTCACCGCCGGCGCCGCGCTGTCGTTCTGGATCATCGGCCGTGTCGCGCAACATCTCGCATGGCGGTCGGCCGTGCTGGTCGCCGTCGCCGGTCCCGTCGTCGCATGGCTGCTCGTCGCGCTTTTGCTGGCGGCCGTTCCCGTCACGCGCGACGCAAGTGCCGTCCCCCTCGCTCACTGGCGAGCCGTCTTTCGTTCCGCCGACACCATGCGGCACGTCGTCGGCTACGCGATGCACACGTGGGAGCTGTTCGCGCTGCGCGCGTGGCTCGTGCCGTTCATCGCGTTTCAGACGGGCCTGCGCGGCTCCGCACTGGTCGCTCCGACGACGCTTGCGGCTGTCGTGTCGGTCGTCGGCATTCCCTCGAGCATTGCCGGCGCGGAGTTGACGACCAGAATGGATCGCCGGCGACTGATCGTCACCGTGATGATCGCCTCTCTCGTCTGGAGCCTGCTCGTCGTGCCGCTCGGGTCCGGAGGGTGGCCGCTGCTCGTCTTCGCGGTCGTCGTTTACGGCAGTCTCGCGATGGGCGATTCGGCCGCGCTGACGTCGGGCATCCTGCAGGTGGCGCCACCGGCCAGCCGCGGTACGGCGATGGCGATCTACTCGACCGTCGGCTTTGCCGCCGCGTCGGCCGGCACTTTCGCCGTCGGCGCGCTGCTCGACCTCCTCGGCGGCCAGTCCGTCATCGCGTGGGCCTTCGCCTTCGCGCTCATGGGCGCCCCGAATATCGTCGGTGCCCTCGCGCTAGCGCGCCGGCCAGGTCGGCCGCGCCGCAAGACATCGTGATCCGAGACCGCTACCCGCGCGGACGGACGAACACCGTCGGCGTCTGCTCGGCGAGATTGGACGTGTTGTTCGTGACGTCGTATTCGGTGACTCGCGGGTCGGTCGGTCTCACGATCGCGCCGAGGAAATACTCGCCCGGCGGCAGGTCGAACGGGATCATGACCGCGGCTTCCGCCGTCGCCCCTTCGCCCGACGCGACCGCTGGCAGGTCGGCGCCTCCAATGGCGGTGTCGTCCGTCGCGATCGAGGCGTCACGGGAGAGGTAGAACGTTACCTGCGAAGGCGGCGCATTGCCGTCTCCGATGTTTCGGATCTCGGCTGACGCTCGACTGGAATCGCCGGGCCGGAGCACAGTCGTCAGGATTGTCGTCCGCGCAAGGAGAAGATCCGGATTGATTCGGATGCCCCATCCCTTGCCGACGACGATCTCCCAGCCTCCCTCCTCGTCGGCGAAAGCGCCGGCCATCCAGATCGATTCACCGTCGTAGGGATCCGCGGAAGCCCCCAGGTGATCGAGCTGTCGCGTCATCGGAGGGTCACTATTTGCTTTCGCCAGCACCGGCTCGAGCCCCTGCTGCAGCACACCGCGCGCGGTATGAGTGGACGACCCATGAAACCACATCACGTAGTCAGCCTCCGGGTAAATCGCGGCACTGGTAGCGAGGAACACGAGACCGACGTCGCCTGCGGCGTTCACATCGAGGGCCGGCCACGCGCTCTTGAGCGCCGGGGCCGATACGTCAGCGCTTCCTGACGGAGGCCCCGGAAGGATGGTCGCGTCACGCGTCACCGTGAAGCTGGCCAACGTGTCGATAGCGGTCAAACGAATCGCGTCCGTGCAGGAGAGTTGGTTCGAAGGACTGCACTCGGCCCACGTCGTATAGATCGTTCCGTTTCGGAAGGCGGCGCCGTGAAAGCCGCCGCCCATCAGGACGGCCGTCGTCGAGCCCTTCTGAAAGGCCGGCCTCGATCCTCGCCAGCGGAAGACGGGAACGATCTCGGCGGTCAGGTAGGGCGGGTTTGCGAAGCCGCCGGGCATTGTCATCGTCCAGACACCCAGCCATCCCGACCCGACCGTCAGCGTGTTTGTCGTGGTGTTGAAATGCCAGCCGTTGTCGACCACATTGAGAAGGAACGCGGCGTTGCCGGGATCGCCGGCCGCGTGGTTGACCGTGGGCACGAAGTCTCCGACCGGTACAGGATCTCCGCCAGAGGGCTTTGCGATCTTCGCGCCGTAAACGGTCCATCCCGACGGGTTGACCTGACCCTGTGCCAGTGCGTCGGCCGGGACGATGTTGGCGAGCCCGTATGTGCTGGACCAGGTGCCCCAAGGATCGTCCGTCGTTATCGCCATCCCTGTCGCGACGTGCGTGCCCTCAACGAGTGCCGTCCGTGAGATCCCGAGGTGTGGAAAGTCTGCGGCATCTCCCGGGGCATAGAAGTACCCGGGACACTTTGCGGCAGGCGCGCTGGTGTCCTGCGGTATCGTCGTGCACGCGCCATCGTCGACGACGTTGTCCCACCAGTACAGCCAGAACCCTTCGCGCGGGTCGGAGGTCTTGGAGACTCCGGCGATGAACTTGTTGCGTCGTGCGTAGCGGGCTTCGGGGGAGCTAGCGAGAACGGCCGGGTCGCGGGTCTTTCCGTTGACGATCTCCGTGCCGATCCAGAACCGATCGCGGTAGTCGTCATAGACGACTCGCAAGTCGATGTACTGGTCGACGTAGAACGCGGGCGTGTCGAACTGAGCCGGCAGGTTCAACACCGCGTTGATGTCAGCCAGCAGCTCGGGCTTGCCGAAGAGCTGCGACGAGGAGCGCGTGGACATCGGCTGCCCGTCGAGGATGGACGGAAGCGGCTTGCCATCCTTGCCGTAGAAAGCCAGTCTGCCGTTGTTCCCGACCAGCAACGCCCATTTGCCCGCCGCGACCTGCGCATCGATCGCCGTCAGTCCGGTTCGGAACGGTTTGCTGGTCGGCTCCGGCGCCGTCTCCACCTTGCCGTGATCGACGACGGCGACGTCCTTGTTTGCAGCAGCCGTGCGCCGTCGCGGAGGTGAGATCAGCGCTGCCAACGCCTGCGCCAGCGTGGCATCATCGAGCGTGATCGTTTCCGGCGTTGGCGCGCCGACGAGGTCGTACCGGCTCAGGTCGTACGGTCCGTGGATCTGAAGTGGCTTCGCTTCGTAGGACGAGAAGGTGTGCTCGGTCTTGACGCCGCGCTCCAATCCCACCGCCGCCAACAACACGATCGGCAGTATGAGACGTCGCCTTGGCCCCCTCCACTCGCGCTTCGTCATCGCTGCCTCCTTGATTCCCGGGAAGACAGAAGCGGACGGTACGATTGAGGCGTGTCTCTGTCACCACCTAAACAAGTAGTATTCGGTGTCTCGCACGAGGCAGAGTGCACGAAATTCAGTGGATTTTGCAGAACACACGTCTCAACCGCCCGCAATCCATCGAACCGGAGGGCTCCGGGATCCCCGGCAAGCGTCATTTGACATAAAGGCCTCGCGCCGTCAGAATTCACGTCGTCCGAGACCACCATGTCAGGGGATGCAGGCGGGCAGGAGCGAATAGAACCGCCCTACGGAATCATCCTTGACGAGATCCGGTCGGGCAATGCCGTTCCCTTCCTGGGGGCGGGCTCCTCGTTGCTCCCCCCCCGAGCCGGCGACTCTTCGTTGCTGCCGAGCGGTGCCGAGCTCGCGCACGTCCTGGCGACGGCAGCGAATTTTCCCTCGAGCGACGAGCGCGACCTCTGCGATCTCGCCAAGGTGGCGTCCTTCTACGTCGACGGCTCGAACCGCGGCGCCCTTCGCCGGAAGCTCCGTCAGGTGTTCGTCAACGAGAAGCTTCGATCCAACGAGCTGCACCGGCTGCTCGCCAGTATTGCCACGAATTTGGTCATCGTCACGACCAACTATGACACGCTCCTGGAGCAGGCGTTCATCGAGGCCGGCAAGCCATACGATCTCGTCGTCTATCCGGCCGACAACCAGGAGTACGCCAACGGCGTTCTCTGGTGGAAACAGGACGAGGAAGAGCCACGCAAGCTCAAGTCGAACCAGTTCGACATCGAAGATATTTCCGGCAAGACCGTCATCTACAAGATGCACGGTTCCGTCCGGCGAGCGGAGAGCAAGTGGGATAGCTTCGTCATAACGGAGGAGGACTACGTCAGGTTCCTTTCCCGCATGACCAACGCAGTTCCCGCAGCTTTTCGTGAGTACTTCTCGAAGCGGGCGTTCTTGTTCCTCGGCTACGGCCTCAGGGACTGGAACATGCGCGTGCTGCTCAGGGAGGTGAGCGTCTCGGAGATCACTTCCTGGGCCATCCTCCAGAATCCGTCAATCCTCGAGCGGAAACTCTGGGAGCGGCGTCGGGTCGACATCTTCGACCTTTCGCTGGAGGAATTCGTCTCCAACATGCAGCAGGTCATGAACGGATAGCCCATGACCAGCCCATCGGTGCCTTCGCCCTACGTCGGCCTGCGGCCGTTTCGTGAGGCGGATTACGCCTTCTTCTTCGGCCGCGAGCGTGACACACGCATCCTCATCTCAAACCTCCGGGCCCAGACGCTGACGGTGCTGTATGGCGCGAGCGGGATCGGAAAGAGCTCGGTCCTGCAGGCGGGTGTTGTGCCGCAGTTGCGGTCTCTGCCGAACACCGCCGTGGCATATTTCAGCGGCTGGCAGAGCGCGGACTTCCAGGATCAGCTCATGGCTACCTGCCGCGCCGCCCTGGGTGACGGTGACGGGCAGGCAGAGACGCTGGATGATCTCCTCATCGGCACCTCACGCCGGGTGTTCCTGCTCCTCGATCAGTTCGAGGAGTTCCTCCTGTATCACGGTGCTGGCCGGGGTGGAGAAGCATTCGAGGAGGTGCTGGCCAGGATCGTCAACAGGGATGATCTCCCGGCGCGCATCCTGATCGGCATCCGCGAGGACGCGCTCTCGAAGTTCGATCAGCGTTTCAGTATTCGCATCCCGGACCTGCTGGGGAACACGCTGGTACTCGAGCATCTGACCCCGGCAGACGCGAGGGCGGCAGTCGAGGGGCCGATCGCTACCCTGAACCGGCAGCGTGGCACGTCGTACAGTGTCGAGCCCGGCTTGACCGACGAGGTCCTGAAACAGGTACAGGCAGGCAACGTCTCGCGGGGCGAATCGACCGGAGTCGGGACGGTCGGGCACGAGGAGCAGGGGATCGAGACGGCGTTTCTACAGCTCGTGCTCAAACGACTGTGGGACGAAGAGATCCGCCACGAATCGGCGACGCTCCGGCGAACGACGCTGGACGGCATCGGCGGTGCAAGCCGGATCGTGCAGATCCACGTTGATCGCGTCATGGCGACGCTCGCCGACGATCGCGAGCGCGCGATCGCCGCCAGGCTGTTCCGGTATCTCGTGACACCGTCGAGGACGAAGATCGCGCAGCACACCGGCGATCTCATTGCCTACGGCGAAGCCGAAGAGACGCACGTGCGAAAGGTTCTGGAGCGGCTGACCGACAACCCCGACGCGCGGATCCTGCGTCGCCTCGGATCGCCGGAGCGATTCGAAATCTTCCACGACGTGCTGGCGCAGCCGATCCTGGACTGGCGCCGTCGCTTCATCGACGCCACCGAGCGGGAACAGCAGGAACGTGATCGCCGGGCGGAACTACAGAGGCGACAGCGAGAGCTGGAGCAGGCGCAGCAACTCGCGGAATCGCAGCACCTGCGCGCCGAGGAGCAGGCGCGCGCCGCTCGCCGCCTGCGATGGATGGCCGCAGGCCTGCTGGTGTTGCTGGCCGTTGCCGCCTGGCTCGCGCTCCTGGCGCAGGGACAGCGCGAGCGTGCCGAGGATCACCGCCGGCACGCCGAGGCGTCGGCGCGAATGGCGGACAGGGAACGTCAGCGCGCCAACCAGAAGGAATCGGAAGCACTCGCGGCGCAGAAAACCGCCGAAGCGCGACTGGCCGACCTGGATGCGGCCATGGCGAGGGAGGCAGGTCGCAAGCAAGAGGCCGCTGACCTCTCCGCCGAGGCCAACCGGTTGCGGGCAGCGGCGGTGGAGCTACGGCAAAAGGCTCGCGAGCAGGAAGAAGAGCTCATGCAGGCCGGCGAAGCGCTGTCGGACGCCGGCGAGGGACGGGATCGAAGGTATCGCGAGTTGACCGCCGAGAACGACTCGCTGCGCAGGCGTTTGATGCAGGCGGAAGGCGAAATCGCGCGATCGAGGGATCCGTCGCTCGGGCCGCGGACCGTAGCGCAGAACCTGTTCCTGCGACAGGGAGTTCTGATGGTCCTGTCGGACCACCCGTTCCGGGGTGAACTCGCCATAGTCGTTGACGAGGTTCGCGCGAGCGGCTCCGACGTGGTGGTGCTGCCCGTCGCGTTCCGGAATGTGCCGGCGCCCGAGGCGGGAGGAATCCTGCGCGACCCCGCCACAGCGGAGGTGTCGTTCTTGGTGTCATCGGTCCCGACCGTGATGGGAACACGCGACGGCCCGGCTCCTGGCCGCGGAAGCCTCCAGTCAGCGGCTGGAGGCGCTCAGATTGGTGCGCTCGTGCTGCGCGAATGGCGCGCGGACGGCATGCGCGCCGCGCTGATTCTCCGGAACCCCGGAGACGCGCTGTTGCGGGGAGTGAGGTTCAACCCCCGCGAAGCAATCGAGGCCATTCCGGTGTTTTCGGGAATGGCGAACCTCACTCGCGACCGTGCGCGCGCCGATGTCGCCAAGCTGTTCGAGCCCCAGAGGCTGACCGCCAGAACACCGGTCTCCTTTCCGCACAACGGTGCAGACTACGAGCTCAGGCTGGTCGAGAGCGACTCGGTCGGCAGGCAGTACGTGGTCGTCGAGATCGTCCGCGTCCGCTAGCGGCGCGACGCTTGTCGTAAGATGAAGAGTCCTCGCGCGTCGTTGGAACCCCAAGGATTCCTTGGTGCGGAGAGATGGCCGAGTGGTCGATGGCGGTGGTCTTGAAAACCACTGTACCCGGAAGGGTACCGGGGGTTCGAATCCCTCTCTCTCCGCCAACCTTCGTCTATCTTCGCCAATCAGCGCCAGATTGCGCCTCTTCGTCGAGTTGGGACGTCGACTGGGCTCCGGCAAGTGGATTCCCCAACCGCCCGTCCAACTCTCACACAGTGACACCACCGCGGCGCGAGCGGAACCTACCTCGATGAGGAACCGCGGACTCGCATTCGCGGGATTGTTCCTCTGGATCTGCTTCTCGGTTTTCTCGAGTGCCCAGACACAGAAGGTCGCTCCAGTCCGCCCGGTTGTCGATGTGTACCTCGGGACCAAGGTCACCGATTCCTACCGGTACATGGAGAATGCGAAGGACCCGGAAGTCCGCGCGTGGATGAAAGCACAGGCCGACTACACCGCCTCCGTGCTCGCGCGCATCCCGGGGCGCAAGGCGCTGATGGAGCGGCTCTGGGAACTGGCAAATGGAAACGACGTCGAACTGCACCCAAGACAGCCGATCATCCGGCTGCCGAATGGAAAGGTTTTCTATCACAAGCGCACCGCCGGCGACGACGCGTTCAAGTTCTACGTGCGGGACACCATCGACGGCGCGGAACGACTCCTGATCGATCCGGAGACCTTCCGAAAGGCCACGGGCAAGCCGCACGCGATCATCTACGCGACGCCGTCCGGCGACGGCCGGTATCTTGCGTACGGCGTCGCACCGAGCGGCTCCGAGGACGCCCCACTCCGTATCATGGAAACAGCCACGGGCCGAGCCCTGGATCGGCCGATTGATCGCATTAACTGGGGGGCGGTGAGCTGGCTCGACGATGGATCGGGATTTCTGTACTGGCGGCGTCAGGCGCTCCGCCCCGGCGATCCTCAGACGCTGAAGTTCCAGAACAGCAAGACGTTCCTCCACAAGCTGGGCAACGATCCTGACCGCGACGATGCGGTCTTTGGAAAAGGTGTCTCCGGCGTGGAGCTTCGGCCGACGGACTTCCCGGTGGCCGCTGTGATCCCGGGTTGTTCGCATGCGATCGGGTTCGTAACCGGCGCCTCCTCGCCGGAGAAGGCCCTGTACACGGTGCCGGTAGCGCAACTCAAGGGGAACGCAACTCCCTGGAGGCGGATTGCCCGCCTCGAGGACCAGATCACCCAGTTCGCGATACATGGAGACGACCTCTACCTGCTCACGTTCAAGGATGCGCCGCGGTTCAAAATCCTCAGGACCAGCCTCTCCAATCCGGACGTCGCGCGGGCCGAAGTCGTCATACCGCCCGGCGAAGCGGTTGTACGCGATCTGGCTGCGACGAAGGACGCGCTCTACGCGCAACTCAGGGACGGCGCTGACGGCCGAATCCTGCGAGTCGGCTTCGGGCCGGGGGCTAAGGTGGAGGAGTTGCCTCTGCCCTTTGCGGGGCACACCTCGATTACGGGGACGCATCCGGAGGTGGGTGGCGTGCTGGTGAGGTTGTCCTCGTGGACAAAGGCGCCCCGGGTTTACTCCTTTCAGCCCGAAGACGACGCACCGACGGAGACCCGGCTTCAGCCTCCTGGCAATTACGACGATCGGGAGCTGCTCACCACCGTGGTCAAAGTCGCAAGCCACGACGGCATGCTCGTCCCGCTGTCGATCATTCACAAGAAGAACGTCGAACTCGATGGCAGGAATCCGACGTTTCTCAACGGCTACGGAGCTTACGGTCTGGCCTACGATGACGCTTTTCCG
>JBMDXB010000025.1:0-3489 GCA_048594885.1 Vicinamibacterales bacterium | reverse complement strand
GATCGCGAGCTGCGTGCCGTCGCGCGACCATCCGTAGTTGTAGATCTTCTCCGCCGGCGCCCCCACGAGGCGCTGCGGCGCGCCGCCGTTCAGATCCTGCCGCCAGATGCCGTTGGCCGCGTCGCGATAGCACACGGCGCGCCCGTCCGGCGTCCAGCGGATGCCGTCGTAGAACTGTGCAGAGCCGGGCACGTCGAACAGCTCGAGCGGGACGCCGTCCGCCAGCCGCACGACCCCGAGCCGCGTCCGATCGCCGGGAGCGCGGTACGCGCACGCGATGAGCGATCCGTCTGGAGACACGTGCGGGAAATTTGAATCCGTGTCCGTGATGCGCGCCGGGCTGCCTCCCGCGACCGGGACGCGCCACAATGCGGTCGATCCCCGCTTCGACACGTAGATGACCCAGGCGCCGTCCGGCGTCAGGTGCGGCACGCTGTTGGCGCCGCCGGCTGTCAGCGGACGCAGGTCGCTGCCGTCCATGTTCACCCGCCAGATCTCACTCGCGCCGGTGCGATTCGACTCGAAGATCACGGTCCGCCCGTCCGGCGTCACGGATGGCCGCTGATCGAGGAAGCCGGCCGGCGTGATCTGCCGCTGCCCTCTGCCGTCGGCGTCCATCGAGAACAGCGCACCGGTGTGATCGATCGTTCCGGCGAACACGATGCGGTCGTCGGGTGTCCACGTGAGGCCGCGCCACCCGTACATGCCGTTGAGCGAGCTGAAGGTTACCTGCCGCGCCTTCGACGGATCGCCGGCCGGCGCCACCCAGACGTTGCTCTCGCGGCGAAGCTGCGACGCCAGGAGTGTGGTGCCGTCCGCAGACAGGCTGAGTCCTGAGCCGTACGTATCGATATGTTCCGAGATCGGGCGGGCCGTGCCGCCGGGATACGCGATCAGCCACAGACGACGATCGATCTCGCGGCGGTCCGCGGCGACGGCGACGAGACGCTCATTCGGCAGCCACGCCAGGTTCGAAATCACCGTCCACCCTCGCGAGGTCAGCTGCTCGATCCGCCCGTCGGCAAGGGACACGACGAAGATCTCGCGGCTGTCGGTCGCTGCGTCGGTGACGGCTGCGGAGGCGAGCCGCGTACCGTCGGACGACCATGCCACCTGCGTCAGAAACGACCGCCCCATCGGACGCCTGGCCACTTCCCGTTCGTCGGTGCCGTCCAAGCGAGCGACAACCAGGCTCGATGTCCTCCCCGCCCGGTCGAGACGCGAGAACGCGATCCGCTGGCCGTCCGGCGACACGCCGATCGGTCCGGTGCGTCCGGAGACGCGTTCCGCGGCGCCGCCGCGCGCGGGCACCCTGAAGAACCCCGCCTGCGCGCGATCCGCAGTGTCCCGCGTGAAGTAGATCGCCTGTCCGTCGGGCGCGAAGGCCAACGCGTTGTAGGCGCCCTCGATCGGCGGCACCAATTGGATCTCGCCGCTGCCATCGGTCTGCGCCAGCCAGACGCTCTCGCTGGCTTCGCCGCGCACGGTCTGCGTGTACGCGAACGACGTGCCGTCAGTCGAGACCGCGACCCACCGTACGCGCCCCTTCGTGGTCAACTGCTTCACCGGCGCGTGCAGGAACGGCTCGGGGCCGGGCGCGCTGTCCCCCGGACCGGCCCGCGCGACGAGCGCCGCGATCGCGGCCCCGACCGCCACGAACAGCACGCCGGCGGCGACGGCGACGCGATGGCGGCGGACGAATCGAGCGGCGCGGTAGATCGCCGTGCCGCGCCGCGCGCGCACCGGCCGGCCTTCGAGAACGCGCGCGACGTCGTCGCTCAGTGCCGCAACGGACGCATACCGCCGTTCCGGCTCCTTCCGAATCGCCATCATGACGATGGCGTCCAGATCGCCGCGCAGCTCGCGCGCGCGGTTGCGATCGCCAAGGGCCGCGGCGCGTTCGGATGGCCGCGGCGGCTCCGCCTCGCAGATGGAGCGATCGAGCGCGATCGGGGACGACGTGTCGGCGACTTGCGCACGCGCGCCGGTCAGAAGCTCGTAGAGGAGCAACCCGAGCGAGTAGACATCGGATCTGACGGTGACGATGCCGTTGCGCACCTGTTCAGGGCTGCCGTAATCCGGCGTCCAGGGGGCCGCGCCCGCGGTGCGCCTGCCGTGCGCGATCGGATCGAGCAGCTTGGCGACGCCGAAATCGAGCAGCTTCGGCGTGCCTTTGTCGTCGACGAGGATGTTCGCCGGCTTGAGGTCGCGATGGACGACCTGACTTTCGTGGGCCGCGTGCACCGCGGCGCAGACGCTTCGGAACAATGCCAGGCGGCCGGCAATCCCGAGACCCTCGCAGTAGTCCGTGATGGGGTGCCCTTCCACGTACTCCATGACGACGTACGGCACGTCGTCTTCGGTCCCGGCGTCGAGGAAGCGGGAGATGTTGGGGTGGTCGAGCGCCGCGAGAATCTGCCCTTCCTGATGGAACCGCTCGCGGATGCGCGCCGCGTCGGGCGACCACGGCGCCACTTTGATGGCCACGCGCTTCTGATAGTCCTCGCGAACGGCGTCGAACACGACGCCCATGCCGCCGCGGCCGAGCTCCCGGACGATGCGGTACGGACCGAGTCGTCGGCCGATCCAAGGATCGGCAGGTGAGGCAGCGCGCGCGGCGCTGTGGACGACCCGCTCGAGGCGGTCCCCTGCCTCCGCATCGCTCGCGAGCATGCCGACGAGGTGCGTGCGCAGCTCGTCGTCGACGACCGGATCGCTGATCAAGGCATCGCGCTCCGGCGCCGACATGTTGCACGCCACCGCGAACAACGACTGCAGCCGCTGCCCTTGTCCCGGCGTCAGCTCGCTTCGCGGCTCAGTCGGCATTGGCAGACATCAGATGATTCAGCCACGCCTCCGCCGCACGCTGGTCGCGGCTGATCGTCGCGGCGGACACGCCGAGCAAATCGGCGATCTCCTCGAGATTCAGGCCGGCGAAGTACCGCAGCTCGATGACTTGCGCCTGGCGCTTGCTGACGCGACCGAGCTGTCCCAACGCCTCGTCCAGTGCGAGGAGCTCGAGGGTTCGATCGGGCACGGGCAGAACGGTGTCGTCGAGTGCGATCTTCTCGGCGCCGCCGCCTCGCTTCGCCGCGCTGACGGTGCGCGCGTGATCGACGAGGATGTGGCGCATCGCCTGTGCGGCGAGCGCATAGAACTGCTTGCGATGGTCGAACCCCGCGGGATCCTGTTCGACCAGACGCAGCCACGCCTCGTGAACGAGCGCCGTCGGCTGCAGCGTGTGTCCGGATCGTTCGCGGCGGAGATAGGAACCGGCGATCCGCCTGAGCTGGATGTAAACGGCTGGCATCAGCGCGTCGAGCGCGCCGCGATCGCCGTCCGCCCATTGCGCGAGCAGTTGCGTGATGTCACCGTGCCGCGTCTCGCTCATGACCGGCCTTCTCCGCTGGGGACGTCGATTCTAACCTGAGGCGCAGCGCCGCCCAAGCTCAGCCACTCGCCTTTGCCTCTGGTTTCGGCGCGCCACGG
>JBMDXB010000024.1:0-31616 GCA_048594885.1 Vicinamibacterales bacterium | reverse complement strand
CACGGGTCCCTGGTCACGGGTCCCTGGTCCCTCGTCACGGGTCCGGCCCCGTGACCCGTGACCCGGGACCGGGGACTCGGGACCCGGGACCGGGGACCAGGGACCAGGGACCCATGACCAGGGACCAGGGACGAGGGACTTCAGACCGCCCGCGCCGGGTGCCGTTTCTCTTCGGCGCGTTCGCGTGTCTTCGCGTCCCGGTATCCGCTCGCGCGGAACGCCGCCACCGGATCGATGGCGCCGCCGGCACGGGAGCGCGCCATCGCCAGAATCGGCGAGACGTCGCAGGTGAAGGCGGCCTTCAGGGTCTGCAACGCCATGAGCGCGTCGTTGCGCTCCTGGTGGTGCGCGAGCGCGCCGCGATCGACCAGGTGGGCCTGGACGTAGGCGCGCGCGAGCTCGACGGCGCTCGTCGCCAGCGATTCAATCGGATCGGTGACGGCGTGCGACTGATCGAGCATGTACGCCGGCTCGAATGCGCGGACGGACGGGTCCTGCGACGCATCCACCAGCTCGTTGAAGATGAGAAACAGCTGGAACGGCTTGATCGATCCTGCATCGAGGTCGTCGTCGCCGTACTTGCTGTCGTTGAAGTGGAAGCCGCCCAGCTTTCCGAGCTGGATCAGCCGAGCGACGATCTGCTCGACGTTGACGTTCGGCGCGTGGTGCCCGAGATCGACGAGCGAGAACGCGCGATCGCCGAGCGCCTTCGCGCACGCGTAGCTCGTGCCCCAGTCGTTGACGACGGTGGAGTAGAAGGCCGGCTCGTACAGCTTGTGCTCGAGGAACAGCCGGCAGCGCGGCGGCAGCGCCGCGTAGATCTCACGCGCGCTTTCGAGGTAGCGATCGAGCGCGCGGCGCGGGTGGATCTGACCGGGATAGTTGCCGCCATCGCCGATCCAGATGGTGTGCGCATCGGCCTCGAGCTCGGCGCCGAGCGCGAGGCACTCGATGTTGTGATCGATCGCCTGCCGCCGTACGGCGGGATCGGTGTGCGTCAGGCTGCCGAACTTGTAGGAGTGCGGCTGGTCGGGCTGATCCTGGAACGTGTTCGAGTTGGTGGAGTCGATGCGGAGGCCGCGCGCCGCCGCGAACGCCTTCAGCTCGGACGGCGAGTCCGGACGATCCCACGGGATGTGGATCGAGACCGAGGGCGTGATGCGAACGAGCGCGTGGACGGTGGCGCAGTCGTCGATCTTCTCGAAGACGGTCTGGGGCTCGCCACGGCCGGGGAATCGTCCGAACCGCGTGCCGCCGGTCGCGAGCGCCCACGACGGCAGCGCGACGTGAAAACCGGCCGCCGCCGAGGTGAGCCTTTCGATGTCGAGGCCGCGCCGCGCGAGCTGGGTGCCCAGGTGCGCGTAGTCGGCCTCGAGCGCTGAGAGCAGCGGCTGGTTGCAGCCCGCCAGCCAATCGTCGCTGATGCGAAAACTCATGGATGCGGCCTTCAGCGTCGTCCCAGAGGTGGCGGGCCGCAACACGCTCCGGTCGCGGCCGGAGAGGTTTACATCTGTGAACATCGAGATCGGGAGCGATCCCCTCGGCTGCCATCACCAATCGGCTGTTTTCCGGCCGCATTTCGCGGTGCCGGCGGCCGAGCGAGAGGTTTTGCGGCCGGGCAGTCGTTGTGCTATACAAAACGCGCCATGTCGCCACAGCCTTCCGAGTCCTCGCGATCGGCAGCCGTTCACGACCTCTACCTGGTCAAATCGCTCGTGCACGCGTCGGAGATCCTCTGGGCGTTTCAGCACCCTGGCGAGACGCTGCGGCTGCGGGACGTCATGACGAGGACCGGCTTCGGCAAGGGCATGTGTTTCCGCCTGCTCTACACGCTGCGGCACTGCGGCTTCATCGAGAAGGTGGAGAACAACCGCTATCGGCTGACCGCGGAGATCCGCCGCCGCAAGAAATACCGGATCGGCTACGGCGCGCAGGGGCAGGACAGCTCGTTCGCGCGCGAGGTGCACAGCGGTCTCGTCCGTGCCGCGGAGCGCGCGCAGGTCGAGCTGATTGTGGCCGACAACCGGTATCAGCCGAAGATTGCGCTCAAGAACGCCGAGCTGCTGATTCGTGAAGGCGTCGATCTCGTGATCGAGTTCCAGACGGACGAATCGGTCGCGCCGGCGATCGCGTCGGCGTATCACCAGGCCGGCATTCCGATGATCGCCATCGACATTCCGCATCCCGGGGCGACCTATTTCGGCGCGAACAACTATGAGGCGGGGTTGCTCGCGGGACGTCACCTCGCCCGTTGGGCGAAGCAGCACTGGAACGGGCAGGCGGACGAAATCCTGCTGCTCGAGCTCGCCCGCGCCGGATCGCTGCCGGCGGCGCGGGCGCGCGGCGTGATCGCGGGAATTCGCGAAGTCCTCCACGACGCGGCCGCCTGGCCGGTCGTCTCGATCGACGCGGACGGGCAGTTCAAGACGTCGCTCGAGCGCGTGCGCAAGCACCTGCGCGAGAGCAAGGCGAAGCGGATTCTCGTCGGCGCGGCCAACGACCCCAGCGCGCTCGGCGCGGCGCGGGCGTTTCAGGAAGCGGGGCGCAGCGACACCTGCGCGATCGTCGGCCAGAACGCCGAGCCGGACGCGCGCGCGGAGCTGCGCGAGCCGCGCACGCCGCTCATCGCGTCGGTCGGCTATTTTCCGGAGCGCTACGGCGAGGGGCTGATCCGGCTCGCGCTCGAGATCCTCGCGCGCCGCCCGGTGGCGCCCGCGATGTTCGTGAAACACCAGATCGTGACGCGCGAGAACGTCGACCACCTGTATCCGAACGACGCCCTCATGGGCGTGGAAACTTACGCGCGGTTCTGACGCTTGCGCGCGCTGCGGTTCCAGGGGTTCCGGGGTTCCAGGGGTTCCGGGGTGCGGGTTCAGGGGTGCGGGAGTAGTATTCGGGGGGGAACCAGAACCCGGGAACCGGAACGTCGGAACCATCGGAACCCCTGGAACCATGGAACCCCGAGAATGCGCGACCTTGTGATAGCGGTGATCGTCAGTGCCAGTGTGATGCTGGCGCATGCCCAGCAGCCGCCGCCGCTCTCCACCGAGCTGCCGCCGCTGCCGCCGATCAACCCGGCGCTGCCGACGCTCTATCTGATCGGTGATTCGACGGTGAAGGTCGGCACGCCCGGTCAGATGGGATGGGGCGAAGCGGTCAGCGCCTTCTTCGATCTCTCCCGCATCAACGTCGTCAACTACGCGCGCGGCGGACGCAGCAGCCGAACGTTCCTCACCGAGGGGCTCTGGAACCGCGTGCTCAGCGCGCTGAGGCCCGGTGATTTCGTCATCATCCAGTTCGGGCACAACGACGGCGGCGAGGTGTTCGCCACGACCCGTCCGCGCGCGTCGCTCGGCGGCATCGGCGACGAGACCCGCGAAGGGGTCGTCGAGATGACCGGGCAGTTCGAGGTGGTGCGGACGTTCGGGTGGTATCTGAAGAAGTACGTCGCCGATACGCGCGAGCGCGGCGCGATGCCGATCGTCTGCTCGCTGGTGCCGCGGCGGATGTGGCAGGACGGGAAGATCGTCCGCGACGAGCGCGCCGACTGGGCGCGCGATGCCGCGCGCACGTCAGGCGCCGCGTTCGTCGATTTGAACGATATCGTCGCGCGCCGCTACGAGGAGATGGGCCCCGACGCGGTCCTCAAGCTCTTCGCCGACGAGCACACGCACACCAACCAGGCCGGCGCGCTGTTCAACGCCGGGTCGGTGATTCAGGGCCTCAAGAAGATCCAGAGCCCCGTGACGAAGTTCCTCATTGACCCGTCTCTTTGACTCGAGACGGACGGTCAATGCTGAAGGCTGAATGCCGAATGCTGAATGGCAGCCGAATGCTGAATGGAGGAATGCTGAACGCCACTCAGCGCACGCGCTCCAGTGGCGTCAGCGTGACCGGACCGATCAGGCCCGAAGGCAGCGGATCCCACTTCGCCGCGCTGAATAGCCCGTCCGGGCCGCGGTTCTCGGCGAGCCGCGCGGGCATGTTGACGTTGTAGAACTTCTTCCACGGCACGCCACGCCGATCGACGTCGGCGATGCGATTGGCGGACAGGTTCGTGACGCTGACCTCGAGCGTATTGCTGGCTCGAAGCATCGCCGGAGTGAGCGCGACTTCGAATCGCGGACCGATCAGCGTGCCGAGATCGCTGCCGTTCAGCCGCACACGCGCGCTCTCGTTGACGCGGCCGAGATCCAGCCGCCAGGCTTCGGCTTTTCCCTCCGGGCGCGCAAAAGTCGTCGTGTAGACGGCCGTCCCTGAGAAGCTCCGGTGTTCGTCGCCCGGGAACGTCGTCCATGAGGCGAGCTGCTCGATCGTGCGAGCGGCCGGAAGCGCGGGTCCGCCTTTGACGAAGCGGATCGACCAGGCGGAACTGATGCTGGCGGAACTGAAGTTCCGCCCTTCGGGCACCGTTTGGCGATAGAAATCGAAGCTGTCGCGCGCCGGTTCCTCGGCGGCCGCGACGATGAGCGATTCACCGGGCGTGAGCTGCAGGTAGATTTCGAGCGACCTGCCGCGCGCGTTGCGAACGAGCGCACGGCCGCGGCGGCCCGTCATCGGATCGAAGATCGTCGCCGCGCTCGTGGTGATGTTCAACGGCACGTAACCATCCACCGGCTTCTCGCTGCGGTTGACGAGGAAGTAGAAGCGGCCCTGCGCATCCACACGTCGCGTGAACAACACGCCCGAGTCCGCGATGGCTTCGCGCGCAACGCCGGCGCGTGCGAGCAGCGCCTCGACGTCGCCCTGATCCGGAACGTGCACGACTCTGGCACCGGCCCGTTGGAGCGCCGCGATCTGCTCCTTCGTCGTGGCCGGCATGAAGCGCGCCGCCGGCACCACGAGCACGGCATATGAACCGCCGCCTTCGGTGGTCAGGCGGCCCTCTTCAACGGCGGTGTTACGCAGTTGCCGATCCGACACATAGTCGTAGGTGAAACCGCGCGACTGAAGCGTCGATCCAATCGCCTCGAACGATGCAGCCGCCGTCGGCCGGTTCGCGCCGCCGAAGTGCGTCAGCAGCGCGTTGCCACGCGCCGCCAGCGCATCGCGGAATGGGAAGTAGAGCAGCACGTCGTGATCCGCGCGGCCAGACTGCAGGAAGGATTGCGCACGCGTGACGTAGCGGTTCAGCGCGCCGAAGTCGTCCCACCAGGCGTTCTGCGGGTTGAATTCGACGGCCGCGTAGAACTGCCATCCGGGCCAGGGATCGTTCTCGGGCGAGTACGCGGTGCCGTGATAGACGATGTGGTTGACGCCGGCGGCGAGCAGGAAGTCGACGGCGGAGCGGACGTCGGAGAGTGTCGAGCGGAAATGCTCGCCGAGCCACGTCGCCGCTTCGGCTGAGACGAGGCGGCGCCCCGCGACGTTGGCGGCTGACACCGCCCACTTGAACCGCGGGATGTCGGTGCCTTCCGTCTCCGGTATGTCGCTCGCAGCGTACAGATCGAGAAGGTTCGCGGGCGAGCCGTGCGCCTGGTTGCGGATGATCCGCCCGCGGTTGCGTGCCCAGCCGCCCCATTCGCGCGTGAACGTGTCGAGCAGGAGATCGGAGATGGTCTCGCGGTAGTCGACAAGCACGCGCGTGTTCTCCGCCTCGCTGTCGCGGCCAAGCAATGCCGGCAGATGACGGCGCAGATCGTAGCCGCGCCGCTTCTGGAATTCGTCGAACAGCAGCGGTGTCCAATCCCCCTGCCCCGACGCGTCGTCCACTTCATAGGAGTCGTTGAAGAACGCGCGCAGCCGCTCCGGCCCCGTCGGCCCGAACGCTCGGTCGAAGCGCGCGAGATACGAGCGGATCGCGTCGCGCGAGAAGTGATCGATCACGAAGCCTTCGCCGCCGGGCGCTGCGCGTTCGACCATCTTGCCGTGCCAGCCGGGAAACACCGCGTATACCGTCCACGTGCCGGAGGCCGGCGACCAGTCGAGCATGCGGTCGGCGCTGACGCGGGACGTAAGATCGACGACAGCGCCGTCGCTGCCGTAGGCGACGACCGCCGCGAGCGGGAGATCCCGTGGATACTTCACCTGCTCGAGCGCGAGCGCCTGCAGGTTCCTGTTCGCCGTCACCGGCTCGACGAGATCGGCGATCTGAATCGGCCGCACGCCCGGCTTGAGCAGCGGCGGCTGGCTTGGCGCCCGCGCCGGATCGCCGGGCGCGCCTTCGTTGACGACGTGGATCTGGTTGCCCGGGGCGCGGACGAACGGCGTCTGCCGCAGGCGGATCGGTTCGGTGATCCGCTGGCCGGCTTCGAGCGTCCACACCCTGTGCCCGATCGATCGCGGGGCGATGTCGTCGCCGACCCACGGGCCGCCGAACGGCCAGCCGGTACCCGTCGCCATGTCGACGCCGAGGTCGAGACGGGCGGCCTCGCGCAGCGTGTGATCGAGCATGCGCATCCAGTCCTCGGACAAGAACTGGATGAAGTGCTTCTCCTCGCCGCGAACACCGTAGATCGGCGTGATTTCCACGCCGCCGATCCCCGCCGCATTCAGCGCTTCGAGTTCCTTCGTCAGCTCGCCGCGATCGACCGCGCTGCCGTGCCACCACCAGCGCGTCCACGGCTTCGTCTCGCGCGTCGTCGCCGGCCAGTCGCGCTCGTGAGGGCGTTGAGCGGCTGACGATGTCAGGAGCGTGAGAACGCAGAGTGCTGCAGGAATCGCTCGCCTGGCCACGGGTGAAGAGATCAACATAAGCGCGCTTTCATGAGACACAGGATCAGTTCGATCGCGGATTGTTTCGATACGGAGAACGCCAGTCGCGGCCGCCCACGGTCAACGCAGAGGACGCCGAGGCGCAGAGGGACGCAGAGAGATCGCGACGATTTGCGGCGTCACCAGCGGGCGCGGCGCGCGCCCGCTCATCTGCCGAGACGTCGAACGAGTTCGACTCCGTTCCTCCGTTCCTCCGCTGCGCGCGCAGCGCGCCGAGTGACTAGCGAAGCAGCGTGACAAGCGGCCAGCGGCCAGCGCTCAGCGGGCAGCGATTACAGCCGCGGGATCGACAGCCCTCCATCCACCCGGATCACGCTCCCCGTCGAATAGGGGAGGTCGCCGCGCAGCAGCGCAGCGACGATGCGTCCGACGTCTTCCGGCTGGCCCCAGCGACCCTCCGGGACGAGCCCGTCGGCGATGCGGCGGTCGTAGACGTCGCGGACGACGGCGGTCATGTCCGTCGCGATGATGCCGGGGCGGACTTCGTAGACAGGGATGCCGTGCGGCGCGAGGCGTGCCGCAAAAAGCTGCGCGGCCATCGCCAGGCCGGCCTTGCTCACGCAGTAGTCGCCGCGATTGGGCGACGCCATCTCCGCGGACACGGAGGTGACGAACACGATCGCCGGCATGAATGCGGCGTCGTTCGCCCGCCGCTCGAGCATACCGCGCGCGATCGCCTGGGTCAGGAAGTACGGCCCCTGGAGATTCGTGCGGAGCACTTCCTCGAAGCTCTCCTCGGTCGCGTCGATGATGTCGAGCCGCTGCCGCGGCGCGCGGCCGGCGTTGTTCACGAGCGCGTCAACCGTGCCGTAGCGGCTGGCGATGGTCTCGACGAGCCGCCCCCGCGCGGCGCGGTCCGACATGTCGGCGGCGACGTAATCGGCGCGCAGTTCGTCAACGACGCCGCGCACGTGGTCGAGAGTGCGCTGCCCGGTGAGGACGAGATTCCAGCCTTCGGCCGACAGCGCCCGTGCGATGCCGAGGCCGATGCCGCGCGTGCCGCCGGTGACGAGTGCCACGCGCCGGCCGGTCATGACGCGCGTCCTGGCGCGAAGAATGCGAGGTGCGGCCCGCCGGTCGCGAGGCGCTTCACGTAGAGCGCCGCTTCACGCGCGTGGTAATCGCCCCACTGGCTGGACTCGCCGCGCGGCGTGCGCGCGCCAGACGGAACGTAGTCCCACCCGTTGGGCCAGTGATAGACGGAATGCAGGATCAACCCCTGATGATGCGGATCGACGCTCAGGTACGGACCGGCGTCATCGAAGAGCGTGTCGAGCACTCGCAGCCCCGCCTGCTCGTAGCGCGACCCGTCCTCGCCGCGGTTCTGGAGCACTCGGGCGAAGCGCAGCAGTCCCTGCGCGGCGATCGCCGCCGCAGAGCTGTCGACCGGCTCGCGATCGTTGAATGGATCTGCCGCCCGGCCGCTCCAGTCGGACATGGACGCAAGACCCGGAGCGCCGGTATCCCAGTAGGGGACGCCGTCGGCGCACGCCGCCGAGTCGATGTAGAAGTCGCACGTCGCGCGCGCCGCCTCGATCATCCACGACAGGGGGTCTGCATCGCCTGCCGCCGCGAGCATCTCTGACGGAAGCGTCGCGATCCATTCGAGCTGTTCGGCGAAGCCGAGCATCGCCCACGCCAGTCCGCGCGTCCACGTGCTGAACGGCGAGTAGCCCTGCTGAGTGCTGGATCCGCGATACGTGCCGTTCCGTACGTTGAACAGGCTCTCGTGCGCGGTGCGCCCGCGCACGTCGTACGGCGCGCCCGACTTGCCGTAGAAGACGTTGTATGCGGCCGTCGCGCGCGCGTGGTGCAGGAGCCGCGCGAGTAAGTTGATTTGCGCGTCCTGCTCCTCGACGAGGCGATGGCCGAGCGCGTGCGACAGCGCCAGCGCGCGCAGCGAGCGGATCGTGTCGACGAACAGCGAGTGCGCGCCGTTGAACGAATGGATGTAGCCGCCCTCCGGCAGCGGCGTCCATCGATGCGCCTGCACCGCGCCGCTCACCTTCAGGGCGAGCTCGTAGCAGCGCACTTCCCACTCGGCCGCCTCGTAGCGCCGCTCGAGCGCCATCCGCCACAGCGCGCCGTACGTGCTGACGTTGTTGAAGCCGTGATCGTGGACGCCGGTATGCGTCAGGTGCGGGGCCATGCGGCTCAGCGTCCGTTCGCGGCCGAGCTCGAGAAATTCCCGCTCGCCGGTCGCGTCGAACTGCAGGAGCGCGGCGCCATAGACGAAGCCTTCCGTCCACTCGGTCCAGCCGCGCTGCGTGTACCGCCCTTCGACCGTGAACACGGGCGCGCCCGATGCCGGCTGCCAGGTTCGATCCAGCGTCCGGATCTTTTCCGCGGAGAGTTCGAACAGCCGGTCGATTTTCTCGAGGAGATCCGCGGGGGAACGGCGGCGATCGAACGAAATCATCGATAACTCGACCGCATATCATATATGATTGTCGGCGCTCACTTACACAGGCGCGGACCGCCATTGGCCTTTGGTTTCTTGGTAGTTGGAGTTTTCATATGCCTTACCTCACTCCCGAACAGATGGCCCAGGGCCGTCGCAACTTCCTCAAGGCGCTCGCCGGCACCCCCGCGCTCGCGGCGCTCGGCGCCGCCGCGACGGTGAAGGGGCCCGTCAAAGGTGGCCCCGTTCGCGTCGGCTTCGTCGGTGTCGGCAGCCAGGGCCGCGCGCTGCTGACCAACACCGACCCGAACTTCGCCGACGTGCGCGCGCTCTGCGACATCAATCCGAACTCGCTCAAGCGCGCGGATGAAGTCCTCGCCAAGAGCTCGCGTCCGCCGGCGCGCCACTACGTCGAGCTGAAGGAGATGCTGGAGAAGGAGGACATCGAGGCGGTCATCATGGCGCCGCCGCTCGGCTACCACGACGACCTCGCCGTCCAGTGTCTCGACGCCGGCAGGCACGTGCTGTGCGAGAAGATGATGGCGCACGACATCGCCAGCTGCGAGCGCATGGCGCAGGCGGCCGACCGGAACAAGAAGGTCCTTGCGATCGGCTACCAGCGCAACGCCAACGACCTGTATCGCTCGACCTACGACGGCATCATCAAGAGCGGCACGCTCGGCGACATCTTTCACGTGCGGCTCGCCTGGCACCGCAACGGCAACTGGCGCCGCCAGGGCGATCCGCCGTCGAAGGACTACAACCCGTCGCAGTGGGGCTACGACAACTGGGATCACCTGCTCAACTGGCGTCTCTACTGGAAGTACTCGCAGGGGCTGATGGCGGAGCTCGCCAGCCACCAGGTCAACGCGGTCAACTGGTTCCTCGGCTCGAAGCCGGAAGCGGTCGTCGCGAGCGGCGGCCTCTACCGCTTCGCCGACGGCAAGCGCGAAGTCTTCGACCACGTCTACGCGACGTTCGAGTATCCGGGCGGCCGCACCGCGACGTTCTCGTCGATCGAGTCGAACGCGTTCGACGACTACTACGAGATGTACATGGGCACCAAGGGCACGCTCATCATCCTTCGCGAGACGGACGCCTTGCTCTTCGAGGAGGGCGCCGGCCGGAACGCGGCGCCGACGACCGTCGAGACCGCGCGTCGCGGCGGACCCGTCGTGGAGTCGTCCGAGACGATGATGGCGAACCGCAACATCTCGGCGTCGCCCGTGGCAAGCGGCGACCCCGGCGTCAACACGCAGGTGCGGCCGCGCTCGACGCGCACCCAGATCCAGCGCTTCTGCTCCGCGATTCGCGTCGGCACGCCGGTGGCTTGCGGTCCGGAAAAGGCGATGGAGTCGGCGCGCGCCTGCATCACGGCAAACGAGGCGGCCAAGCAGAAGGCCAGGCTCGCGATCTGATGCCGTCCCAGTCGCTTCCGGCAACGCCGGCGCCCGTCACCAAGCAGCAGCTCGTCTACCGGACGCTGCGCGAGGCGATTCTGCGATGCGAGCTGCGCCCCGGCAGCCGCCTCGTGATCGACGATCTCGCGCAGCGCTTCCAGATGAGCATCATCCCGGTGCGCGAGGCGCTGCGCCTGCTCGAAGCCGAGGGGCTCGTCAACACGATCGCGCACGTCGGCGGCACCGTCGCTCCCATCTCCCACAACTCCGTCGTCGAAGTCTTCACCATCCTCGAAGGGCTCGAGCTCGTGGCGACGCGCGCGGCGGCGGAGCGCGCGACCGACGCGGACGTCGCGTCGCTCTGCCGTCTGATCGGCGAGATGGACCGGGCGATCGAGTCCGGCTCGCCGGGGCTGTGGGCCGAGCTGAACACGCGATTCCATCTCACCATTGCGCGCATCGCCGGCATGCCGATGCTGCAGGAGATGCTGCAGCGCGCGTTCGATCGGTGGGATCGCGTGCGGCGCTACTACTTCAGCGACGTGCTCGTGCACCGGACCCGCACGGCGCAGGCCGAGCACCGCGTCCTCGTCGAACAGATCCGCGCGCGGGACCTCGCCGCGCTCGAGCAGACGGTCCGCGAGCACAATCGCGCCGCCCTCACCGCCTACACGGCATGCCTCGATGCCAGCGGAGACGGGCAATCCATCGGGGCGGCCCACTGAGCGACGCTCACTACACCCGCATTGCCACGCTGAAGACGGCGGGCGCCTTCAGGCGTCATCTGGCGGCGCATGGCGTCGCGCTCGCGTTCGACGAGCATCTGCTTCCGTCACCCGAGTCTCCGTTCGCGCGCGCGCTCGATGTCGACGGCGTCCACGTCGGCAATCGCTTCTGCGTGCTGCCGATGGAAGGGTGGGACGGTACGCCTGAAGGCGAGCCCACCGCGCTGACGCGCCGCCGCTGGCGGCACTTCGGCGAGAGCGGCGCCAAGCTGATTTGGGGCGGCGAAGCTGTTGCCGTGCGTCACGACGGCCGCGCCAATCCGAACCAGTTGATGCTGTCCGAGCGCACGCAGCCGGCGCTGGCGTCGCTCCGTGAGGAGCTCGTCGCCGCGCATCGCGAGCATTTCGGACCGAACGCGGATGCCGATCTCTACGTCGGGCTGCAGCTCACGCATTCCGGCCGCTTCGCCCGGCCGAACGTCTGGAACCGCGCCGAGCCGCTTGCCGCGTACCACCACCCGGTTCTCGACAAGCGATTTCCCGCCGGCGTCCGCGTGATGACCGACGATGAGATCGATCGGCTGGTCGAGGAGTTCGTCGCGGCGGCGCGCCGCGCGTGGGACATCGGCTTCCAGTTCGTCGACGTCAAGCACTGCCACGGCTACTTCGGACACGAGTTGCTGAGCGCGTTCGATCGTCCTGGCAAGTACGGCGGCAGTCTCGAGAACCGCGCGCGGTTCATGTGCAGCGTCATCGACGGCATTCGCGCCGCGGTGCCGCAGCTCGGCATCGGCGTTCGGCTCTCCGTCCTCGACAGCGTGCCGTACAAGAAAGGAGCCGACGGCAGAGGCGTACCCGAGGTGGATGCGGCGGACTATCGCCACGGATTCGGCATCATCGGCAGGGGCAGCCTCGATCGCGCGCTCGACGACACACGCGGCGTGCTGCGGCTGCTGCAGGGCCGTAACGTGCGGTGGATCTGCGTCAGCGCCGGCAGCCCGTACTACTGCCCGCACCTGATTCGTCCGGCGCTGTTCCCCCCGCTCGACGGCTACACGCCGCCGGAGGAGCCGCTCGCCGGCGTTGCGCGCCACGTCGACGCCACGGCGATGCTGAAGGCCGAATTCCCCGACATGGTGTTCGTCGGTTCGGGCTACACCTATCTTCAGGAGTGGCTCCCGCACGTCGCGCACTACAATCTGCGCAACACCATGACGGACTTCGTCGGCATCGGCCGCCTCGTCCTGTCGTACCCGGGAATGCCCGCCGACGTGCTCGCGGGGCGGCCGCTCCAGCGCAAGCTGGTCTGCCGCACGTTCAGCGACTGCACGACGGGTCCGCGTCTCGGTCTCGTCTCAGGCTGCTATCCGCTCGATTCGCTGTACACGCAACATCCGCACGCTGCCGCTCTGAAAGAGGGAAAGGCGACCGCGAGAACATGAGCGAACAGACCAATCGCACGCAGCAGTTGTTCTCCGTGCTCACGGCCTTCATGTCGCTCTTTGCGATCGTGGGGTTCGCGTTGTACGGGTTGCCGCGCTTCTATCCCTTCTTCGTGCAGGAGCTCGGGTGGAGCCGTGCGCAGGTCACGTCGGGCAACGCCTACAGCAAGGTCCTCGTCGCGCTCGCCTTCGGCTTCATCGCCGGCAAGCTCGTCGATCGCTTCGGGCCGCGCCGATCGATGCTCGCGGGCATCGTCATGGCGGGCGGCGCGCTCGTCGGCCTGTCGTACGTCGACACGCTCGGCGCCTTCTACTTCTTCTACGTGTTCAACGCGCTGGGTTACGTCTTCGGCGGCCCGCTGCCGAACCAGGTGCTGCTGTCACGCTGGTTCGACAAGGCGCGCGGCAAGGCCATGGGCTTCGCCTATCTCGGCATCGGTGTCGGCGGCGCCATCGTCCCGCTGCTGGCCTACTGGCTGACGCAGACCTACGGCTGGCGCGGCGCGCTGCGCATCCTCGGCGTGCTGATGATCATCGTCGCGCTGCCGTGCGCGTGGTTCGTGAGCGAGCCGGCGAGGGCGGCGGCGGCGGCGAAGCACACCGTGCAGTCGCTCCGCACGATACTCTCGCGGCCGTCGTTCTACCTGCTGATGATCGGCAGCATGGCGTCGATTGGCGCCGTCGGCGGCACGATCCAGAACCTCGCGCTGTACCTGCGCCTCGATCGCCAGCTCGCGCAGGTCGACATCGACACCACCCTGTCCTTCATCCTCGTCGGCAGCATCGTCGGCCGCCTGACGATGGGGGGGCTGGCGGATCGATGGGCGAAGAAGCACGTGATGATCCTCATCTACGTGATCGTCGCTGCCTCGATCCCGCTGCTGTTCTACGCGCCAACGACGACGGCGCTGAAGGTGTGCGCGTTCATCTTCGGCATCGGATTGGGCGGCGACTACATGATCATTCCGCTCATGGCCGCCGACATGTATGGCGTCGCGGTGCTCGGTCGTGTGATGGGCGTCGTGCTGACGGCCGACAGCGTATCGGAGTCGCTCGTGCCGATGGCCGTCGCCGCGATGCGCGACGCATCCACCACTTACACCTCCGGGTTCCTCGTCCTCGTGTCGCTTGCCGCTGTGGGGGCGATCGCCGTCAGCTTCCTGCCGAAGACTGGAGAGGCCGCCAAGCTGCAGGCGTCGACCGCGTCACGGTAGGATGCTGGCGAGCGTCGATGATGACTTCCGCGCCCGCGCGGGTCGAGACCGCGAGACTGATCCTCAGAAAACCGAGCGCTGAAGATGCGAAGGCGATCTTCTCCAGGTACGCCAGTGACCGTGAGGTGACGCGATGGCTCGGGTGGCCGCGCCACGAGTCCGTCGACGCGACTCGCGCCTTCCTCGACTACAGCGATGCCGAGTGGACGCGCTGGCCCGCTGGGCCGTACCTGATCGAGTCGCGCGACGAGGGCACGCTGCTCGGCGGCACCGGGCTGGCGTTCGAGACGCCGCAGCGCGCAGCCACCGGCTACGTGCTCGCGAAGGACGCGTGGGGCAAGGGCTACGCGACGGAGGCACTGGCCGCGATGGTGCGGGTGGCGACCGACGCCGGCGTCATTCGCCTCTACGCGTTGTGCCACGTCGACCATCGTCCATCGGCGCGTGTGCTGGAGAAGTGCGGTTTCGGGCGTGAGGGCGTGCTGCGGCGACACTCGGCGTTCCCGAACCTGCAGCCCGGCGAACCGTGCGACGTGCTGTGCTACGCGCGAATCTTGGACCCGGGACCCGGGACCCGGGACCCGTGACCCGGGACCCGTGACCAGGGACCAGGGACTAGGGACTAGGGACTAGGGACCAGGGACCAGGGACCATTACATGCTTGTCATGGCGGGCTCGGATATGTGATCGGCCGCTTTCGCCCGTTTGCCCGTATCCTCCCCGTTCTGCGCGACTTGTCACGCCGCCGCAACTGGTCCGGGCGTTGCAGCCCGCGGATCGCCAGACGAAGCCATGACTCCACTTGCGGCCTTTTCCGATCGACCTGACGCTCCAGTGTTCACCGACGGTCTCGGCGAGCGCGTCCAGGCAACCGATGGCGCGACCGGCGAGCCGCTCCAGATCCTGCGCCTGCGCCCGGCGCTGACTGCCGTGCCCTCCTTCGAGTTCGCGCTGCGCGAGCGGACGGCGCGACTCGCGAACTTCCGCCACGCCTACTACTCGCGCGTGCGCCGGATCGACCGCGCGATGAGCCCGACGCCCTCGCTCAGCGTCGTGTCCGAGCACGTCGAGGGAATCCGCCTCTCGGACATGCTGGCGGTCGCGCGCGATCGGCGCCTGCACCTCGACATCAACGCCGCGCTGTGCCTGGTCCGGCAGCTCGTGCCGGCCGTCGCGCTGTTGCACGAGAATGCACGCGACGTCGCGCATGGCCTGATCGCGCCGGAGCGTCTGATCGTCACGCCGCACGCGCGCCTGGTCATCGTCGAGCACGTGCTGGGCGCGGCGGTCGAGCAGTTGCGCTGGAGCCGCGAGCGCCTGTGGCGTGAGTTCCGCGCCGCCGTGCCGCCCTCGGCGGGCGTGCCGCGGCTCGACCACCGCGCCGACGTGATCGGCATCGGCGTTGTCGCGCTGTCGCTCGTGCTCGGCCGTCCGATCGACGAGCAGGAATTCCCGCAGCAGCTGCCCGCGCTGCTCGAAGGCGCGCGCGAGCGCTCGCCGCTCGGCGATCAGCAGCCGCTCTCACCGGCGCTGCGCGCGTGGCTCGGCCACGCGCTGCCGCTCGACGTGCGGCGTGCCTGCGCGTCCGCGCCGGAGGCGCTGGCGGCCCTCGACGAAGTCGTCGGCGACGATTCCGAGTATGTCGCCGCGCCGGTTGCCTTCGAGACATTCCTGTCGCGCTACGTCACGGCGCGTGAGGAGAAGACGATGGCGCCGCCCCCGATTGCCGAGGCCGTTGTGCCGGCGATCGCGGCGCCGCCGCTGCCCGAGCTGCCGCCCGCGCCGGCCGCTCCGCCGGCCGTCCCGGAGCTTTCGGACATTCTCGATCTTTCAGATCTCGCTGCCGAGCCGGCGGTGGATTCCGGTGCGGTCGTTGCCACTCGAGCGGCGGAACCGGAAGCCCCCGAGGCGCCGAAGCCGGCGCGCGCCAGCTCGCGGCGGACGAAGATGCTGCTCGCCGTGCTGGTGTTGCTGGCGGCGGCCGCCGGCGGCTACAAAGCGTATCTGCTCTACGGCGCCAGCCGGGCCGCAGCGCAGATGGGCACGCTCGTCGTGCAATCGAGTCCGCCAGGCGTGCAGGTGTTCGTCGACGGCGTCGAGCGCGGCGTCACGCCCGCGCGTCTGACGCTCGCGGCCGGCGCGCACATCCTCGAGCTGCGCAGCAGCGGCGTGCCGCGCGTGATCCCGCTGACGATCTCCGCCGGCGGCGAGGTGTCGCAGTACCTCGAATTCGCCGAGACCGCTGCGGCGCCGCTGACCGGACACCTGTCCGTGCAGTCGGTTCCACCGGGCGCGCGCGTCTTCGTCGACGGCACGGAGCGCGGCGTCGCGCCGCTCGCGATTCCGGACCTCGCCCCGGGTGAGCACCAGGTCACGCTGCAGAGCGACTTCGGGGTCGTCAAGCACGTGGTGTCCGTGCAGGCGGGCGCCACCGCGTCGCTGGTCGCGCCGATGGCCGCAGGCGCGCCTGCGGGGCCGGTCTCGGGATGGATCACGGTGAAGGCGCCGTTCACGATCGAGATTCACGAGGACGGACGCCTGATCGGCACGACCGAGACGGACCGCGTGATGCTGGCCGCCGGGAAGCACCACCTCGAGCTCGTCAACGCGAGCCTCGGCCTCCGGCTCGCCCGCACCGTGCAGGTCCTGCCGGGCCGCGTGACGGCGATCCCGTTCGAGCCGCCGATGGGTGTCGTGCACGTGAACGCGACCCCCTGGGCCGAGGTGTGGATCGACGGCCGCCGCGCGGGCGATACGCCGCTCGGCAACGTGTCGCTGACCGTCGGGCCGCACGAGTTCGTCTTCCGTCACCCGCAGCTGGGCGAGAAGCGGCATGCGGTGGCGGTCACGCTCGGCGCGCCCGTGCGCGTCAGCGTCGACATGAAGTAGGGGCCGGGCTTGCCCGGCCCGGGCGCGGGGCTTGCCCCGCCGGTCGATCCGTCGTTTTCGCAATTCCAGGGTTCTGCCATGAGACGCACACTCCTATTCCTGCTCGTCGCGACCGTTCTCGCCGCTCCTGCGTTTGCCGATCGTGAACCGGCGCCACAGAATCCACTCGACGCGGCGCGCGAGCTCTACTCGTCAGCGCGCTACGACGAAGCGCTGGCGATGCTCAACAACCTCCGCGCGCCCGAGAGCGCCGCACCTGAGGAACGGCGCTCGGTCGAGCAGTACCGCTCCCTGTGCCTGCTCGCGCTCGGCCGCGGCGCGGAGGCCGAGGAAGCGATCGCCGCCGTCGTTGCCGCCGATCCGTTCTTTCGACCGAGCGAGACCGACGAGTCGCCGCGCGTGCGCGCGGCGTTCGCCGACGTGCGACGGCGGCTGCTGCCCGAGATCGTCACCGCACGCTACGCCACCGCGAAAGCGACGTTCGATCGCAAGGAGTACCCGGCGGCCGAGCAGCAGTTTCGCGAGCTGCTGACGCTGCTGAACGATCGGGACATGGGCGCGCGCCTTGGCGACCTGCGCACGCTCGCCGCCGGTTTCCTCGATCTCGCCGCCGCCGCCGCGGCTCCGCCGCCCGAGCCTCCCAAGCCGAAGCCGGAGCCGCCGCCTGCCGCGGCGACGTCGCCGTCCGCGCCGGCGCCGCAGCCTCCGCGCATCTACAGCATGGAGGACGCCGGCGTGAAGCCGCCGAGCGTGCTGCGGCAGGACGTGCCGCCGGTGCCCGTGACCATCCAGAACCAGGTCCGGGACAAGGGGCGGATCGAGGTGGTCATCGATGAGCAGGGCCGCGTCACGTTCGTGGCGCTGCGGCAGGGCATGCATCCGTTCTACGACCAACTCCTGGTCTCTGCCGCGCGCGAGTGGCGCTACCGGCCAGCCACGCGGAACGGTGTCCCGGTGAAGTACCGCAAGGCCATTCTCGTCGCGCTTGCGGCGCGGTAGCTGCTCCAACCAATGGAGTTGCAGTTGCTACTACCCGCATGTATCGTGTGGTAAACTGCCGAGCCGGTTATGGTTCGACGGTTTCTGAATACGACGATCTCGTCTGCTGCGCTTGCCGCCGGCTGCCTCGTGCTTGGCGGCTGTGCTGACAATGCCGAGCCGCAGCCGCGATCGTCGGGCGCCGACGTTCTGCTTCGCACCGAGACGGAGACGATCATTGCCACCGTTCCCGCGCGCGCGACGCTCGAAAGTCTCCTGAGCGGACATCAGCTGCCAACCGAGCTTGTCCAGGCTGCCGTGGATGCGGCGCGCGGCGTGTTCAATCCACGCCAGCTCCGCGCCGAGCGTCCCTATCGTCTCGTGCGCACCATCGATGGATGGCTGCGCGAGTTCGAATACCAGATCGACACCGACCGCTTCCTCCGCATCGCGGCGAGCGGCGGCGAGCGTCCCGCGGCGCTGCACGCGGCGGTGCTGGCCTACGAAAAGCAGATCGACACCATCGCGATCCGCGGTCAGATCACGGCGAACCGTCCGTCGCTCATCGCCGCCGTCGACGCGACAGGCGAGAACATCCAGCTCGCGATGACGCTCGCCGAGATCTTCGGCGGCGAGATCGACTTCAACAACGATCTGCAGCGCGGCGACGTGTTCGAGGTGCTGTTCGAGAAGGCGACGCGCGACGGCGTGTTCGCCGGCTACGGTCCGGTCCTGGCCGCGTCGTTCAACGTGGACGGTCGCAACTACCGCGCGTTTCGCTGGGCCGATCCCGAAAGCCGTCACGCGGGCTACTACGATGCCGACGGCCGGTCGTTGAGGCGTCAGCTTCTCAGCTCGCCGCTGCGCTTTGAACCGCGCATCTCCTCCGGGTTCTCACGACGACGGCTGCATCCGGTGCACGGCGACTACCGTGCGCACCTCGGCGTCGACTATGCCGCACCGCGCGGATCGGCGGTCGTCGCCGTCGCCGACGGCGTCATCGTATCGGCAGGCTGGAGCGGCGGCGGAGGCAACACCGTGCACATCCGGCACGGCAGCGGCCTCGAGACGTTCTATCTTCACCTCTCGTCGTTTGCGAAGGGCATCCGCGGCGGCGCCCGTGTCGAACAGAATCAGATCATTGGCCGAGTGGGTGCGACCGGCACGGCGACAGGTCCGCATCTCGACTACCGGCTGCGGCGACACGGCATCTTCGTGAATCCCATCACCGCGCATCGGCAGCAGCCGCCCGGCGAACCGATTCCCGTCAGGTATCTGGCGGCTTTCCGGCAGTCGCGCGACGCGGCGCTCGGACGCTTGACCGACACGCTGCTGGCTGCCGCATCACCGTCGAAACCGGACGCCGTCAGGGCCTCTCAGCCGCAATAAACGCAATAAAATAATCGGATGGCCACGATCCATCCGTTCCGCGCCTTGCGTCCCGCACCGGACGCGGCGGCGGTCGTCTCGTCCGTCCCCTACGACGTCGTCAGCACCGAAGAGGCGAGGCAGCTCTCGGCCGGCAATCCTCTGAGCTTTCTGCGCGTCACGCGATCCGAAGTCGATCTGGCCGCCGACACCGACCCCTATTCGCCCGCTGTGTATGCGAGGGCGCGCGACAATTTCGAGGCGCTGAGGCGGGAGGCGCCGCTCGTGCTCGAGGAATCGCCGGCGCTCTACCTGTATCGACTGCGCATGGGCGAGCACGAGCAGACGGGAATTGCCGGCTGCTTCTCAATCGACGAGTACGAAAGGGACCTGATCAAGAAGCACGAGCGGACGCGCCGCGACAAGGAGGACGACCGCACGCGGCACATCGTCGAGCTGCGGGCGCAGACGGGCGTCGTGTTCCTGACCTACCGCGCGAGCGTCGCCGGCGACACCGTCGCGCGCCAGGTGGCCGAGGGTGAGCCGCTGTACGACTTCACGGCGGCCGACGGCGTGCGCCACACCGTGTGGCGCGCGGGCGTGGATCAGACGCGGGCGCTCGTCGACGCGTTTCGGGCGATTCCCGCGCTGTACATCGCGGACGGCCACCATCGCGCGGCCAGCGCCGCGCGCGCGCGGACGGAGCTGCAGTCTCGCGTCGGCAGCGTCTCGGACGCCGCCGACGCCAACAGCTTTATCGCCGTGGCCTTTCCCGACAACCAGGTTCAGATCCTTCCGTACAACCGGATCGTGAAGGACCTCGCGGGCCGATCCGCAGCGGATTTCCTGGCCGCGCTGCGCGCGCAGTTTCCGGTTGCCGAAGGTCCCGCTGTTCCGCCGCGTCATGGAAAGGTCTCGATGTATCTCGACGGTCGCTGGTACGTGATCGACCTGTCCGGCGCGGCGCCCGCCGATGCTTCGCGGGCGAGCGGATTGGACGTGGCGCTGCTGCAGCAGCACGTGCTCGAGCGCCTGCTGAACGTCGGCGACATCCGCACGGACAAGCGGATCGACTTCGTCGGCGGTGCGAGAGGCACCGAGGCGCTCGCGCGCGCCGTCGATTCAGGCAAGGCGGCGGTGGCGTTTTCGATGTTCCCGGTGACCGTCGACGACCTGATGGCGATCGCCGACACCGGCGGCATCATGCCGCCGAAATCCACGTGGTTCGAGCCGAAGCTGCGCGACGGCTTGCTGGTCCATCTGATCTGAGGTGCCTCGATGAAGGTTCTCGTCGCAGATAAATTCGAGCAGTCCGGCCTGAACGGCCTGAAGGAGACGGGCTGCGATGTCGTTTACAACCCGGACCTCAAGGAGCAGGCGCTCGTCAGCGGCCTCGAGGCGACGAAGGCAGACATCCTGATCGTCCGAAGCACGAAGGTGACCGAGCCGATGCTCGACACCGGTTACCTGTCGCTCGTGGTCCGGGCGGGCGCGGGCTACGACAACATCGACGTCTCGGCTGCCTCGGAGCGCGGCATTTACGTCGCGAACTGTCCCGGCAAGAACTCCGTGGCCGTCGCTGAGCTCGCGTTTGGCCTGATCCTCGCGCTCGATCGGAGGATCCCCGACAACGTTGCGGATCTGCGTGCCGGCAAGTGGAACAAGAAGGAGTACTCGAAAGCACGCGGCCTGCACGGCCGCACGCTGGGGCTGCTCGGCTTCGGCAATATCGGGCAGGAGATGGCGCGCCGCGCCCAGGCGTTCGGGATGCACCTGGTGATCTGGAGCGAGCTGGGCGTCGAAGTCGATCGCAGCGGCCTGCCGATCGACATGCCGCTGCTCGTCCGGCTGCGTCCCTCATCCGGCTATCCCGTCGAGCCGTTCGCCGAAGTCTGCTCCACTCCGCAGGAACTGGCGGAGAAGAGCGACATCTTCAGCGTCCACGTGGGGCTGAACGACCGGACGCGCGGCCTGGTGAATGCGGACGTGCTCAACCGCCTCAAGCCCGGTTCGTTCTTCGTCAACACGGCGCGTGGGGAGATCGTCGATTATGCGGCGCTCGCGACCGCCGTGCGCGAGCGCAACCTGCACGTCGCGCTCGACGTCTACGCCAAGGAGCCCTCGACGGCGGTGGCCGACTTCACTGACCAGCTCGTCGCGCTGCCCAACGTCTATGGCACGCACCACATCGGCGCGTCCACCGACCAGGCGCAGGAAGCCATCGCGGCGGAAACGGTTCGCATCGTGCGGTCGTATCGCGAGACGGGCCGCGTGCCGAACGTCGTCAACCTGTCGCGGATCACGCCGGCCACCCACGTCCTGGTCGTGCGCCATCGCGACCGGCCCGGCGTGCTCGCGACCGTGTTCGACGTGCTCCGCGACGCCAACGTGAACGCGCAGGAGAGCGAGAACATCGTCTTCACCGGAGCGCGTGCGGCGATTGCGCGCATCAATCTCGACGCTGAGCCGGCGCCGGACCTGTTGGAGAGTCTCAGGCGGAGCAATTCGGACATCTTCGACGTCACCGTCGTCCCGCTTGCGGCGCCGGCGGCCTCGTACCATCTCGCGAGATCCCAGAGCACCTGGTAAGGAGCATCATTCATGGCAACCACGACCACGGAACGCATTTTCAACTTCTCGGCAGGTCCCGCCGTGCTTCCCCTCGAGGTGCTCGAGGAGGCGCAGCGCAACCTTGTCGCGCTGCCCGGCGTCGGCATGTCCATTCTGGAAATCAGTCATCGATCGAAGCCGTTCGACGACATCATCCAGGGCTGCGAGGCCGATCTGCGCGCGCTCGCCGGCATTCCCGACGGCTACCACGTGCTTTTTCTGCAGGGCGGCGCGAGCCTGCAGTTCTCGATGGTGCCGATGAATCTGCTGCCCGCCGGCGGCTCGGCCGACTACATCGTCACCGGCACCTGGGCGCAGAAGGCGGTGAAGGAGGCCAAGCGCGTCGGCGCTGTCAAGATCGCCGCATCGACTGAATCGGAGAGCTTCAAGCGCGTGCCGCGGCAGAACGAGCTGACCCTCGATCCGAACGCCGCCTACGTTCACTACACGACGAACAACACCATCTACGGGACGGAGTTTCACTACGTCCCCGACGTCGGCGCCGTCCCGCTCGTCGCCGACACGTCGTCCGACATGTTCAGCCGGCCGCTGGACATCTCGAAGTACGCGCTCATCTACGCCGGCGCGCAGAAGAACCTCGCGCCGGCCGGGGTCACGCTGGCGATCGTTCGCGACGACATGGTGAAGCGCACGCCTTCCACGCTGCCGACGATGCTCCAGTATGCGGTGCACGCGGAGAACAAGTCGCTCTACAACACGCCGCCGGTGTTCGCGGTCTACATCATGCGGCTGACGCTGAAATGGCTCATCGGGCAGGGCGGCCTCGCTGCCATCGAGCGGCAGAACGTCGCGAAGGCCGAGAAGCTCTATGCGGAAATCGACAGGACGGGGTTCTACCGCGGGCACGCCGAGAAGGACAGCCGTTCGCGGATGAACGTCACGTTCCGGCTGCCCAACGTGGAACTCGAGCAGACGTTCATCAAGGAGGCGACGGCCGCCGGGCTCGACGGCCTCAAGGGCCATCGGTCAGTCGGCGGCCTCAGGGCCTCGATCTACAACGCTTTTCCGGCGGCCGGGGTCGACACCCTCGTCGAATTCATGAAGGATTTCGAGCGAAAGAACGGTTGAGGGCGCTTACAGAAGTCTTACAAACGCGACGCGCCGAAGTTGATAGCTTAAATGGGCCTGTCACTCCCCTGACGGGCCCATTTCGCGTACTGAGGAGCTCTGTGGTCTCTAACGGCTTCACTTCCAAGCGGCTGCCCTACAACCTGACGACGCTGAACGTCATCACCGCGACGGTGATGGTGCTCTTCCATGTCGGCGCGGTGGCTGCGCTGTTCTTCTTCTCCTGGACCAATCTGCTCGTCGCGCTCGTGCTGCATTGGCTCGCGGTCGGCTTCGGCATCAGCCTCGGCTACCACCGCCTGCACACGCATCGCGGGTTCAGGACCTCGAAGGCTTTCGAGTACTTCCTCGCGCTCTGCGGCACGCTGACGCTCGAGGGAGGGCCGATCTTCTGGGTCGCGACGCATCGCGTCCATCATCAGCACTCGGATCACGACGGCGACCCGCACACGCCGCGCGACGGCGGCTTCTGGGCGCACATCGGCTGGATCCTGTTCGGCGACTCGCATCACAACGACACGCCGCTGATGGCCAAGTACGCGCCCGACCTCGCCGCCGATCCGTTCTATCGCTGGCTGAACACGTATCACTGGGTGCCGGTCACGGCGCTCGGCTTTCTGCTGCTCGCCATCGGCGGCTGGCCGATGGTCTTCTGGGGCATCTTCCTCCGCATCGTCGTCGGTCTGCACGCGACGTGGCTGGTGAACTCGGCGACCCACATGTGGGGCTCGCGGCGGTTCCAGACGCGCGACGACTCACGCAACAGTTGGTGGGTCGCGCTGCTGACGTTCGGAGAGGGCTGGCACAACAACCACCACGCCCATCCGGTGTCCGCTCGGCACGGTCTCGTGTGGTACGAGTTCGACATCTCGTGGATCACGCTGAAAGTGCTGAACGCGTTCGGCATCGTCAGCGACCTGAAGGTCGCCAAGATTCGCCACCCGCACCCGGTTCGCGAAGCGGCGTAACGCGTTCCGCCGCGCGTGGCGCGGCTGACAACAAGAGGAGGGGAGAAGGAGAGAAACTCTTCTCCGAATCCGATGTTGCGGGTTCAAATCCCGCCCCCGCAACCATTTGTACCGGCACGAGGAGGTCGCCCGTTGTTGGCGACCTTTTCGTTTGTTGGGCAGCAGTCAACATCGCGGCCAGGTTACCTCTCAGCTCGATCCGGAGCTGGCCCTCATCCGGAATCAAGACGATCGAATCGATAAGCCCCCGGAGCATCTCTGAGGCCTCCAGGCGCGTGTCTTCGCGCTGGAGCGCCGAGGCAAGGTTCTCCACTTTCGCGCGGTAGAGGTCGGCCATGCTCGGGTGCAGGAGGGGCGGCGGTTCCCTAGCCGCCTTGAGCTGTGCGTCCAGCTCGCCCCTACGATTCGCGATCGAAATCAGCTCGTCTTTGACCTCGCTCGCCGGCACGCCCTCCATGATGGACGCCACCAGCTTCTTGCGCCGGGCCTCGAGCTGCGCCAGCTCGCGTTTAGCTGACGACTGCCCGGCGCGCTGCTCCATCCGAAGGCGATTCATCTCCTTCGCGAACTCGCGGCAGAACTCGTCGAAGAAATCCTTTCGCAGCAGTTTGGTCTTGAGCGCGTTGAGCACGCGAGCTTCGACCTCGAGGCGCGAGATCCGGAGTCGGTTCGTACATGTTCCGCGGTCTCGAGCGCCGAAGCAGCCCAGGAATTCTCGCGAATGCACGATGAAGCCCGCCCCGCATTCACCGCATTTCGTCAGCCCCGAGAACAGGTATTTCGGCCGCCGAAACTGGTTGAATCGCCGATCGCCCTCACTCGCCTTCCACTTGCGCTGAATGCCTGCATGTCGTGCCTTCACCGCCTGCCACAGGTCATCGTCGACGATGCGCAACTCCGGCACGTCCTTGGTAATCCACTGAGACGCCGGATTCATCCGCGGGACACGCTTGCCGGTGTCCGGATCCTTCAGAAATCGCTGCCGATTCCATACCAGACGGCCGATGTACAGCTCGTTGTGGAGAATGCCGATGCCACGCTCCGCGCTTCCATGAATCGTGCTGGGGCTCCAGAGCGCCCCACGTGGTCCACGGACACCTTCGGCATTGAGAGCCTTCGCGATTTGTTTTGGTGACGCGCCGGCCGCGTAGTCGTTGAAGATGCGCCGAACGATCGCGGCTTCCTCCGGCACAATCTCTCGCTCACCCGTGGTGACGAGGCCATTCTCGAGCCGCCGCACGATCCGATAGCCGAAGCTGATCCCGCCGCCTGCCTTTCCCAGTTCGATCCGACCGCGCAGTCCGCGACGGGTCTTCTCGGCCAGCTCCTTCAGGAACAATGCATTCATCGTCCCTTTGAGGCCGATGTGCAAGTGGGTGATATCGCCTTCAGCGAGCGTCACGATGTTCACCCCAGCGAACGTCAGACGCTTGAAGAGACCGGCCGTGTCTTCCTGGTCGCGGCTGAAGCGATCGAGCGCCTCCGCCATGACGATGTCGACCTTCTTCTGGAGCGCCTCGCGCATCATCGCCTGGAAGCCAGGCCGCATGATGGTCGCGCCCGAGACCGCGTGGTCCGAGAACTCGGCGGCGACGTGCCATCCCTGACGCTGTGCAAGTTCGCGGCAGACGCGGAACTGGTCAGCGATCGACGCGTCGCGTTGGTTCTCGGACGAGTACCGGGCGTAGATAGCGACTTTCATTCGCGGCTCTCTTCGACCGAATGATCCGACTCCATGGCCGTTTGTGCGAAGACTTCACGCGCCGCCTGACGTGCCAGCAGTCGAACGAGCGCGAGCATCGCCTCGTCGGCGTGTCCATCTACCTGCCGCCGACGGCGCGCGCGACGGGCGACATCGCTCGTTCGCGCTTGCCTTCGAGCCCGCGGCCAGTACCGTGATCCTCTTCGTCCACGCATGATAACCCCGCGTTGACCAGCAACGATGACTGTGTTGTTGAATCAACTCGAGGCTGGCCGCTCCGTCCTGGGAACGAAGCGGCCTGTACGCGCGGACGATTCGGACTCTGTGGACGCGCATCGTCACGCCGAGCCTGACGTCGTGCGGCCTGGCGATCGATGACCGCCCGCACGGTTGGTCGCCGCGCCTGTGGCGCAGCCGAGTGCGGGACGTGGCGCGAGGTGGTGACCACGACGCGCCAAGCGCCCGCGGCACGGAAGGGTGGGCTCTCCTGAGGAGGAACCCGCGCGTGGTGCCTCTGTCGTTGGGAGTTCCGGTCTATCGACCATCCTTTTGCCGGCGCCGTTGATCTGGTCATCCTGTCCGAGCTTTCCGACGAGGTTGAACTCGTAAAGTATGCGGATGCTCATGTTGTGGCCTACAGAGAGCGCTTCTCGTACGAACCTCTCGTTTGGCGCGACCGCCACATCGAGCAGGCCCTCAGCGATCTGATGGCCCATGCCAGTCACGTCCACGTGTTGGATGCCAGACGCCATGCTGTAGAACACCGGGTAGAGCTCTCCGAGCTGGACCGCGTCCGCCATCTGTCGCAGCGAGAGACCCTTCCGCCAGGAGTCGTAGTGCTGCTTGCCGTTTGATTTCGTGAACTTCGGAATGACCTTGTCGTATTCGGCCTTCAATGCCGCAGCGTGTTCCTCAGTGATTTTCTTTGCTTGCTCGGAATCCGACTTCACGAGGTGCTGATAGAAACGCCAGCGCCTGATCGCAAAGTAGTCGAGGTAATCGTCCACGAGTTCGGGATGCTCGCGGAGGTAAGCAGCGGTTACGGTTCCGTCATACATCGAACGGGCCACCTTAATCGCGTCATTGCCGTATCCCTGGACCGAGAGCGCGATGATCGCCCCGTTCGAATTCAGAACCATCTTCGCTAAGAACCGGATCACCTTCTGGACGGGCTCAGCGACCGGGATCTCGAAGAGGACGTTGCCGATGGGGACGAGCTCCATACATGCTTGGATGACCGGCCCGAATTTCGCATGGATGGACTTCTCGAATTCAACGAAAACGGGATTAGCTTCGGGCATGGGCGGCAGCTGCACCGATAAGGTCCTGACCCTGTTTGATTCCCGACGGATGGTCGGCGCCTTCGACCCCAGCTCTAGCGCAGCTCAGCCGGACTGCGAGAGACGGGTGCGGGAGAGCGCCCACCCCACCCTCTAGCGGAACGCCTTCAGCAATTCGTCGAAGCGAGCACCTTGGGCAAGGCGCTGGAGACCATGATCGACCTGCTCCCTGGTGGGCAGATCGCGCCATTCAAGCACAGGGCGTTCAGCGACGAGCTCGCCGATAGATTTGAACGTACCTCGGAGTGTGGAGAGAATTTCATCACGCACGTCGATGCAGACGCGTTTCCACTGCAGTTCTCGCAGCGCCCAGTGAAAATCGCTCTGGTCCTCACGTATTCGACCCCTAAAGTTCCACCCGATCGGTGCTGACAGTCGCGCTAGGTGGATGTTGTACTGCCGGCGGACCTCCTTCACGCTCTCAGTGAATCTGCCCTCGGCTCCCTCTCGCATCCAGGTGCCTTCTGAGCGCCCCAACACTCGAAAGCCACGCTGAACCGCCGAAAATGAAGCGCGCCATCGTCGAGGAGGCCGAAATGTCACAACGCGATAAGCGTCAAGCCGAGTAATGCGCTTCTCGTGAGGCCCCCCTGGCGCGTCGGTTGGTACTACCTGAAAAAGAAACGGTCGAACACCGACGAGAGATCGTCGAGGGATCGATCCGAGGCGTGCTTCCGATATGGCGACGTGATCTTCGCGCGCCCACCCAATCTGGATCTCGAAGCTGATGTCGCCCGTTAGCATTAACTCTTGCGCCACGACTTTCGAAAAGTCCTTAACCGCCGACGAGAGGCCCTCGCGGTCGTGTGTATAAGGCAACGCATTGGCGAGCGTTTCCGCCAACTCCTCCGAACAATCCGTCAGCGTCACTGGTTCGCGCTCGTAGGTCCCCCTGCCTCGTTCAAGCCGATGAAAGTGCGCCCAGATTTCCGTTCCCAAGTCTTCAGCACACATCCACAAGTTCAGGTCTCCTCCAGGTGGACCAGGCTCGTGAGGACGCGGCCAAGACTTGGATCGCCCATCCCATCGCAGATTACGGTCCCTCGGTCGCCTGCGGCGGTTCATTCTCGGCATTCTCCTTTCGTTGTTGTGCCAACTCGATTGAGTCCAGAGCATTCTTGACTGCACGCGGCGGTTCGACGCCGTTCGCTTCAGCTCTCGCCGTCAGGTACAACGCGCCGAAATAGTCGTGTGCTTCGTCCATCGGGTGTCCATACAACACGCTGATCGACTCGATGACTGGACTCGGGTGACGCGGAAGCGGCCGTCGTCGACTGAATGGATCAAACTCTCGCTCGGTGTCGACTCCTCGACGTTCCAGAGCAGCTCCGAAGCGGCGACCCCATTCCTGGCGCCGCATGGCGCTCGATGAGAAGATTGGACCATCGAGTCGAGCATCAACTGCCGTATACAGCGCCTGGAGGGTGGCGCGTGCGTCGGATGCCCGTCCGAAAAACACATCCCAGATTGCCGTCGTCTGCTCGCCGAACTTGGTGCCGTCCAATTCACTGAACAACAGCGCGAACCCCGAGATGTCCATGAGATCTAGCAAAGTATTCATCGCCGCGTATGCGTAGTACTCCCGGCCGGTCTCCCGCATCATTGCCAGAAGCTGATCGTGAGTAGCCAGAGTCGCAGAGAAATAGGCGGCGAAGAGCTCTCGAAATCCAGCCTCCTGCTTCAGATCCATCATCGATACGAGTTCGTCGGCGATCCACGCGCGGGCTGGTCCGACCACATCTGGGAGACTGTCGTCTTGAGGCACCGTAACTAGGGCGGGTACGGCGGCCGCCAGGAGCCGAACGCCGTTAACCCGATGCTCTTCAATCGAAACCAATGCTGCGTCGCCACCTGAAGGTTGCCACCGTAGCTCCGCGATCTGCCAACTCTTGAGGTGTTCGTACGTGCGCTCTAGAGCCTGAATTCGATCCTTGGCTTTGTGGCAAGCCTCGATCGCTCGCTGAAGCCACACTGCGGCAAGCACCGAGCGGTTCGACGAACCCAGTTCCCGGGACGGATTCAAGAACTCGCGTTCGATGATCAACGGAAGATTCTTGATGACGTCACGAATATGTGATGCCCAGGCGAGCGCGAGGATCTGGCGGACGTACCAAGGCGCCGTGCGAAGCTCTCCCTCGACAGTTCGTTCGAAGTCCAGTCGACCAAGAAGGTCCTCGGCATCTTGAAGAACGCGACGAGGTTGGACATGCGTGTACAACCCATTCCGGTTGAGTCGCACGAGCGGTTGAACGAGGTTAGCCAGATCCTCCGGCGTTCGCTCCGCGACGGCCAACGGCGCGTACAGGACTGGGGCAATCGCCATGTACCCGAGCAAATCAACGAGTTGCACGTACTTCAGAGGTGCGCCTGCAATCTCGGCTGACTTCAAGCGCTCAAGCAGCACACTTCGCACCATCGCCGTGCAATCCATCGCCTCCGGTTGGCCGAAGTGCTTTGCGTATATGACGACAGTTCCGCTAACATCGCCGAGGACCGTCGCCACGTCGTCGAGTCCGTTCTGTGTCAGCAGGTACTGGAGACCCCGACGTAGCATTGAGGCTACACGGGACTCGACGAACGAGAAATCTGGGACTTGTTCGGGAGCTGGCGTTGTGCCCGTCTGGAGCGCGATCTCGGTCGCACTACTGTCTGTCAGATCCCATCGGCGAAACGCTGCTTTCTTGGTGAACCACAAGCTGTCCGATGGAATTGCATGCTTCTGGGCCGCGTAGTATGCCGCGACTCGAAGAACCTGCCGAATCAGCGCGACAACTGCGTTATTGCGCGGGCGCGCCTCGGAGATCACGAACGCCAGAAGATCGTCCAGTAGATCGAGCTGACTGGAGGCGACTCGATTCGCATGGTTCTGAAATGACGGGTCGAGCCATCGGTGGCCGGCTTTCGTAACCGCCTTCAGTGCTCGAGAGAATGTTCGTGCCGGATAAACGGAGAGCGAATCTGGATCGAACAGTGCGAATGTGCGAACTCCGAGCGGCAGAAACGCCGCCATGCAGACGCCCGCAACAATGAAGAGGTACCAGAGCAAGGCGCTTGAGGGAACGTATCCGGCGCTCGGCAGCGCTGCCGCGCCTAGCGAAGCCGCCGTGACGTGCGCGAGAAGCCGGAGATATCGGCGATTCAGAGGGTCATGCGCAACCAACGAGCGAATGTCGACAGTGATCCTTGCGTACGCGGTACTGGCAACAACGCTGATAGCGGCAAAAAACAGCGCAAGAACAGCGGCGGTTGCTTGGGCGATCGAGCCAGCGAATCCGCTAAAGCTCTGTGGGTCGACCGGGGGAAATCGCGCCAGGACTGGCAGCCCGAGCTGCGTAGCCAGTCGACCATAAAGAAACGGCCCCGCGCCATAGACAAACAAGGCAAAAACTGCCAGAAGCAGCGGTACTACTGCTAGCCGAATCAGCGTCCACGCGGAATGTGAACCGAGCCGTGCCGCATCGACTCTCTCGCGCTGTGAGTACGTAAGCCTACCCACCCGGAATCGAATGTCATTCCAGGTCTTGGCGAGCCATCTGCCCGGGCGACCGCGACGAACCAGAAAGATTACAGGCCGCCACAGAAGAACCCACATCGCGAGAAGTCGATTCATCGCTCTCACTCTCCCGCGCCGTCAAAACGGACCGTGTTCGAATCAGAAAGCGATCCGTCAGATCCGCGTCGGTGATGGCGTCGGGTTGCCACATACCCGAATCAAGCCGCAGACTTCGCCAAAACACCGCAACGCGCTTGTGCGCTGTCGTCAGCGTGTGCTCTAGCCCACACTCGGCAGCGAGAGCGGTAAACGGCTTCGCCCAATCTGACGGCGGCTCCGGCACATCGTCTGGCACAGAATGCGTTCCACGTCGATGGAAAGTTGCTTCGAGTGCTACTTTCACGCGTTCCGTCGCCGGCGTCTCATGCTGAAGTATCAGCACGAGATCCACCAGGTCCCGCACGCGGCTGTTCGGCGTCTCACGCGGACGCGTGTACGCGTGGAACTTCTCCGCCCAATGCTGCTCGACGGAGAGCGCCGGCACCAGAACGGCGGGAATGCCGGCGAAACCGAGCCAGTCTTCGCCCTCGACACTCTCGAGCGGCTCCAGGACTTCGTCTCCGACACCGAGGTCGACGTGAAACTTCACGAACGTCCGTCCGTCGAGACGGGCGTCGACCGGAAAGCGGGCGCCACCTTCGGGAGCCTGATTCAGTTCGGCCATCGCCTCGCCCACGATAAACGTGAAGAAGTCGGGCAGATCGATCGACGCTGCGAGCTGAAGCCGTTCTCGCAGCGACGTCGAGTCTCCCGCGCGTCCTTGAGCACTCCTGACGGTCAGGTCGAGGTCCTTCGTCGATCGCGCCATGTGGAATCGCATCTCGAGCGCATAGCCGCCCTTGAGAACCCAACCGTCGCGTAGAGGCTGCGACGGATCGAACATGCGTGCAAGGAGCCGATCGAATGCCACCTGCCGGCGCAGACGATGCAGATCAACTCCATCACGACGCGCCCGTTCGTTGAGCCGCGCCTCGAGTGCGGTTCGAAACGCGCCGGCGGTCGCGTACTGGCGTTGAGCTGTCATCAGTTACCTGCTTCAGAATCCTGTCGATCCGTTGTCGTGCCCGAGTGCTGACGCGCGCTGTTTCGAGTTGTCGCCGCATGAGCAAACCGCGCCGGAGCGCCTGGTCGACGGCCTGGGCCTGGAGTTCCGGAGCGATCGCGCCCCCAGCAATGACGTCAACGAGCGTTCGGAGCGGCGTGGTCACGCGCACGCCGTCGAT
>JBMDXB010000023.1:0-32988 GCA_048594885.1 Vicinamibacterales bacterium | reverse complement strand
GTCAGGGGGTCTGGGCTTGAAGTACCGGTTGCGCCGGCAGCGCGCCACACTGAAAATTCACGACCTGACCCCAGAACCGCGGTCCTCGCCTCCGTCATCAGCAAGACGCCCGTTCACATCTCGCACCGTGACCTCGGACTCGATGGCCGCCTCAGCGTCGCCGACATGGCCCAGGCGTTGGACAAGGTCCCGAAGGCGCTGCGCCTCGGCCTCGGATGGATGATGGGCGGCCGGCCGGGCACCGGCGCGAAGTTCGGCTGCCGCCTGATCGTCGACGACATCTCCGACGAGCCGATCGCCGGCGCGCAGGGGGCAATGGCGCTTGGCGCCGATGCGGCGCAGACGATCGAGATCGTCGAACGGCAAGGCCTCAGCAGCGCACTCCCGGGCCTGCTCGACACACCTGTCCACAAGTGGACGACCGATCCGCTGCGCGTGGTGGAGCAGTGCCGGGTGCTCGCGACGCTGGCAAGCGGCGGTCTCGACGCGGTTCACGACGCGCTGAGCGGGATCAAGTCGGATGACGTGCTGTACGCAGACGTGCTGCGCGCTGCGAGCAGCGTCATCGTCGCAGGATCGGTGGCGATTCCGTCGTCCGTCTCAGAATGGGCGCTCGCGGCGCACGGCGCGCCGGCGATGGTGCCGCGCGAGATCGTGCATCGCACGGATGCGACGACGCTCGCTCGCTACCTAAGTGCGTCGGGTATCACGCTCGCGTCGCCGGACGTCAAGCACTACGAGCTGTCGCCGGAGGCGGCGCTCGACGTCTGGTCCGCGCAGATTGCGGCTGCTCCGCCGGAGCGCGCGCTCGATCTGCTCGACGACGCGATCGGGCACGTCGTCACGCGAGGGCTGTCGCAGGCGGCCGTCGCGCAGCGCGCGACGCGACTGGCCCAGGCGGCGCTGGATCGCGGACGCGACGGCGTCGTGCCGCTGCGGGCGTGGCAGCGCTTCGCGGACGACACGCGCGTGTGGAACGTGCTGGGCGCGGTGGTGTCCGCGGCGGCGCGAGAGCGCGTCAGCGGCGACAGCGACGGTTGGGCGCTCGACTACGTCGTGTGCGCGCAGGACGCCGGCGCGGAGTGGTTGCGCCAGCAGCATGGCGTCGAAGCCGTCAGCCAGGCGATCGCCACCGCGCTCGCCTACATCCGCGATCGCGAAGCGGGCGCCCCCGCGCGCGCGTGGCTGGATTCGCTGGCCGGCGCGCGCGTCCGCCCCGAGCTCGATATCCATCTGAAGCTGCGCATCGCGGAAGTGGCGGAAGGGCGGTGGCTCGCGCTGGCCCAGCTGTGTCAGTTGCTCCGCGGCGAACGCTTTCTTCCCGGACGCCGGCCCGACGAGGCGGAGGCACAGGCGCTGGCGTCCGAAATGCGCGAGCTGGTCTCCGGCAAGGTCCACGGCATTCCTCCGTCAGGCGCGTCGATCGATCTCGAGCGCATCGCCTGGCTGCTCGGCGGGTCGATCCAGGGCGAGGTCGCAGACACCCTCAGCACGACCGCGGCGCTGGACACCTCGGCGGTGAAGTGGCTTCACGCGAATGGTCACGTCGCGGCGTACGAGACCGTGGTGAGACGCAACTGGAGGACACTCGCGAAGGAGATGGTCGAGCCGCTGCGCGCCGAACCGGTTTCCGCGATCCTGCACGATGTTCGCACGATCGCCGATCGCAACCAGCAGCTCCGCGACGTGCGCCTGCTCTGCGATCGCATGCCACAGGCAGCGCTCGCCGGCGCAGCCGCGCGCGCCGACATCGTCGCCTGGCTCGGCGGCCTCGTCGGTGAATCGCACTTGAACGCGAGGACGAGCGACGCCGTGCTCGCGGCGATGCCACAGCCGCTTCGCGCGGCAGTCATCGCGCACATGCTCGCGGCGGACCGCAAGGCGTTCGAGGACATGCTGGCCAAGCTGCTCGCCGCAGGCCGTCCGCCCGCGATTGGTGTCGATCTCTTCAATCAAATCGCCGCCGACGCACGGGCGCGCGAGGAGATCTCGCGATCGCTGCTGGGGCAGTCGTGGGCGAACGCCAACGCCAGCATCAAGGCGTCGCTGTCCAAGCAGCCTCGGCGGGCAGAAGACGAGGAAACCGTTCGCTCGCCGTCGCGTAGTGAAAGCAGACGGCCTGCGCGTTGGCCACTGCGCCGCCGCGGGCCGGAATAGCACGCATGGGCCTGCTCTGGTTCGTCTTGCCGCCGCCGCTCATCTTTGCCTTCCAATATTTCCGCTCGCGCCGGAGCGCACGACAGCCGCTGAACCCGCTGTTGTTGACGCTCGGCGTCGCGTTGCTTTCCGTTGTCGGCGTGTTCGCGCTCGCGACGCTCTCGGACAAATGGCGAGGCGGCACGCGCATCGCCTGGCTGGGTCTCGATGCGCCGTCGCGCGGCGCCGCTACGCAGCTCGGCGGCGAGCCCGCCGGGTTCACGCTCGGGTGGCCAGGCGGCCATTGGTGGCCTGCCGTTCGCGTCGTGCCCGCCGGCGGGGGCGCGGCGCGCATCGAGGTCCGCGGCGGCGCCGGGCTCGTCGAGGCAGGCGGCGCGCCGATCAACGGCAGGCCGCTACTGGCCGGCGCCGACCTGCCGATCGATCGATTCAGAATCAGGCTCGTCGATCCGTGGCTCGGCGCCCGGCGCGTCGAGATCAGGACGGCGACGCCGTCGAACGTCGAAGCGACGACCTGGTGGCAGCGGATCCGGCGCTGGTGGACGGACGCGGATCCGCCTGTCGCGCGCGTTCCGCTCACACGGCCGCTGAGCGGCGTGCTGCCGATCGCGCCGGTGATTGCGCGCCCTGTCATGGAGCTGCGGCGCGGCGGATCGCCGAACGACTTGCAGCTTGCCGTCGCGCTCGAGGAGTGGGCCGCGCGTGTCTCGCTCGGCTTCGCCGAGGACGACAGCCTGCGGCTGCTCGTCGACGAGCCGTCGGAGACGGTCGCGCAGGACGGGGTGGCGCTTCCCGTCGTCCTCACGGTGCGGTGGCCGCAGCGCGTGCTGCGCGCGCAGGTGTGGGAAGTGGAGCAGCGGCTGCACGTCGGCTTCCTGCCGCCGTGGCGCGTGGCCTCGCCGCTGCCGCCTCGCCCGGAGCAGCCTTCCGATCAGATTCCGCTGACGATCGCGCCGGCGCCGCGCCCCGGCGAGCTCGTGTTCGAGCTGCCGTTCGGCCGCGGTGTGCGTGATCTGCGCCTCGCGCTGCCGATCGTCAACCATCCGTCACGCGGCGAGATCTTCTCCGGCGCGCCGGAACCGGAGGAACGTCTGCTGCTGCCGCCAGGCGCCACGCGCGCGGCCGAAACGCGCACGTACTTCGCCGAGCGCGTGCGCTCGACCACGTGCGTGCCGGCCGAGCCGGCGCATCCGTGCATCGGGCTGGTGCAGGACGTGGCGCGCCCCGCCGCGCTGCTGGAGGTGCTCGCCGTCGCGTTCGTGTGCTTCGCGGCGGCGCTGGCGACGCTCGGTCCATTGCTGCACCGCGTCCCGACCGCGGCGTGGACGATCGCGGCGATTCTCGCCGCCGTCTGGAACCTGTTGATCGTCAGGTTCCTGCTCGCGCTGCGCTACGGCCTGGACCCGACCGGACTCGATCGGATGGCGGTCAACGGCGTCGCGCTCGCAGCCGGCGCGCTCGTGCTCATCCCGGCGTGTCTGGCCGGCACGGTGATTCTGTATCGCGAGCGGTTCGTCGTCCGCACGGCGCCGCAGGCCCGCATGCGCTTCTTCCAGTTGCTGGTGGGCCTGCTCGCGACCGGCGGGCTCGCGCTCTTCGAGGCGCGACGCGCGCTTCGCCTCTGGCCCAACCTGCCGAGCGAGTTCGACTTGGGGGTGCCGGGCGGTCTCATCGTCCTCGTCACGCTGCTCGTGGTCGCCGGCGCGTTCGCGATGATGCACCAGTTGCTGCTCGACGACACCGAGCAGGCGCGCTGGCGTTCGTCGTCGGTGCTCTACGCGCCGCTGTCGTGGCTGCGGCGCATGGCGGATCTGTGGCGGCAGTCGCGCGATCTGCGGCACGACTGGCGCTTTTGGATCCTTCCCGGTGCGGCGCTGCTGCTGTTCATCGCGGTGCTGCTCGCAATGTTCATGATCGGCCGCGGGGTGGTCGGCGACGTGAAACTCGTGACCGAGTTCCTCCTCCCCGTGCTCGTCGGCTCCGCCTGCGCGCTGTTCTGGATCGCGTCGCTTCAGGCCTTCAGGCCGGGCACCAACTATCGGCGTCAGCCGCTTCCGCGATGGACGGAGCTCATCGCGCCGACGATCGCGTTCGTCGGCGTCCCCGCGCTCGTGCCGCTCATCTTCGGCGACAGCGGGGGACTCTTCTCGATGATCGGCTTGTTCGTGCCGCTCGGCGCGCTGCTCGTGTTTTCACGCCACTCGCGGTTCGGCGCCGCCGTGCTCTGTGGCTGCGCGCTGATTCTGCTCGCGCTCTCGCTGACCATCCGTCACGTCTCGAACCTTCCCGCCACGGCGCTCTCGCTGTCCGAGCGCGGTGCGGCCCGCGTGACGGCCTACATGCACGGCAACGACGTGCAGCGGATGCTGCCGCTCGCCCGCGCGATCAGCGACGCCGGCGAGGGGCTGCCGGCGGGTGCTCTGCGTGGCGCGCTGGAGCATCCCTGGGAGACGCGCGCGATCGTCTATCGCGCGGGCTGGCTCGGTCCGGGCTACTCGGGCGCGCCGAACCGGCGATCGAAGGTCCCGCAGGCGGTCCTTCAATACGACAGCACGTTCAGCTTCTTCGTCGCCGGCGACTTCGGACTGCTCGGCGGCTTCGGCCTGTTCCTCCTGTACTCCTGTCCGCTCGTGGCCGTGCTCGTGGCAGCACGGCGCCGTCTCGACGCCGGACACGCCGTCGCGATCGTATTTGCCGCGTGGCTGCTGAACGAGGCCGCCGTGCACGCGGCCGTCAACCTGGGAAGCCTCCCGTTCACCGGACGCAATCTGCCGTTCCTCTCCGTCAATTCCGCGGCGGATCTGCTTCGATGGACGGTGATGTGCTGGCTGATCGTCGTCGCCGTCTTGTGGCGGACGACGGGCAGCGAGTTCCTGCTGTCGGACGACGTGGCGATTGTCGCGGCGGATCCGGAGCCGGAGCCCGAGACCTCGCTTGACTCGTCGTTCGAGGCGCAGCCGTGGCCGGATCCATCCAATCCCTCGCTCGCAACGGCGCCGGTAGCGATCCTGGAGAAGCCGGTGGCGATCCGCCGTGCGTGGAGCTGGCTGCGCGTCCCGCGCGTGAGGGCGATGACCGCAGTCTCCGTCGTCTGCGGCGCCGCCGTCGTCGTGCTCGTCGTCCTTCCGGGCGAGCGCGTCCTGCGCCGTCACGCCGCGCTCGGTGATCCTTTCGACTGGACGCCGTTCTTCAAGGAAGTGCAGCGCTATCTCGATGACGGGCTGCTGAAGTGGGACGCGGCGACGTGGACGCTCGATGCGTCTCCGCTCGCCGCGCGCGGCGTGCGGCTGAACGGCACGAGCCTGCTCGAGCAGGAGATCGCACGTTTCAACGCGCTGCCGCGCGTCGACAAGGCGGAGTTACCGGAGAGTGTGGCGGCGGATCTGAAGAATGTCTCGACGCCGGAGGAGTACGACGCGTTCCTCGAGGCGCTTCGGCTGCGAGACGCGGCTCGCAGGCCACCGGTACCCTCGCTGTTCCGCGTCGCACGGCGGACCGTGATTCGCGACGATGGCGGCGAGCAGGTGTTCGAGTTCCCGCGCGTCGACTTCGCGTCGAACACGACCGTGAGCTTTGCCGCGGAGGCGTCGCGCGACGACATGCCGAACGTCCGCTTCCGCGATCGCCGCGGCGACAAGGGCGTCGTCACCGGCAGTGCGCTCATCGGTCCCGCGTGGGTGAGCGGCCGCTGGGAGACGGCGTATCACATCGGCCGCACGGTTCCGTGGGTGGAGTCGCTGAAGAACGCCGTCGAGGCGGAATCGGGTCGCCGCGATCGCGAGCGCGCGGAACGCAAGCGGTTCGAGATGCTCACGCTGGACGAGACGCTCCAGACGCAGGCGATGGACTTCGTCGCGGCGGTCGGCCGGCGCCGGCACGGGTCGCTGCTCGCGCTCGGCATGCAGCGCAACGACCCCTACAAGGCGCTGCCGCCTCGCATCGCGCTCGCGGCGCTGAGCCTTCCGGACGGGGCAGTGATTGCCAGCGGCAGCTGGCCGCGGATGACGCCGGCGCCTGGCTGGCGATCGAGTCCGCAGGGATTGCTGCCGCCGTCGGCGTGGCTGCAGACGCGCGCGCCCGGTCCCTTCGCGTATCGCTATGCCGGCGATCGCAACTTCGATCCGATCGAGATGGGGTCCGCGACCAAGCCGATATGGGCCGCTGCGGCGCTGCGCGTGCATCCGTTCATCCGACAGCAGTTGCGGACGTCTGGACCGAAAGGGCGCGAGCGCGACGTGTTCGGCATTCCGATCGCGCCGGATCTCGGCGGCGGATGGGACGTGCCCGGAGCGCCGGACTGGGTAGGCTTCCAGCAGTACCTCTCGCGTTCCGACAACCGCTATCACGTGCGCCTCGGGTTTCTCGCGATCGCCGAGGCGCAGCAGGGGCGCTTCGTGTCCGACGGTCAGTCGGCTTCCGAGGTGGAGTCTCTGTCGTTCCGCGACGGCCAGCCGGCAGCCTGGCGTCGCGTGCCGCGATTCGTGCCGGAGGTCGGCTTCTCCGTGCGTCAGCCGAACTACTTCCAGGATCTCAATCGCACCCGCCTTGCCGCGGAGCTGCGGCAGTTGTTCGGGATCAGCATCGAGGCGGGTGACTACGAGGCGCGGCGGCGGTCGATGTGGACGCTGAGCGAGGAGGACGATCGCTTCGGCGCGCCGGCGGCGTCGCTCTCCAGCCGTTTCCTCGAGATCTCGCCGGCGGTACCGCACCTGGCGCTGCACAACGTGCGCAGCGCGCGCGAATACGTCAGCCTGCTGCTCGGCGGCGACGACAACCGCTGGTCGAACATCGACTTTGCCGCCGCGTTCGCGACGGCGGTGTCGGGCCGTCCAGTGGTCGCGCACATGGTGCCTGGCGAGACGCGTTCGTGGAGCGGACGGGTGCCGTTTCCCGAAGTCGCGGCGCAGCTTCGGCCCGGCCTCGCCGAGACGGTGCGCGCCGGCACGGCGACGCGCGCGCTGCAGGCCTCGGGCGCGCTGCAATGGATTCAGTCGCTCGGCGTCGCCGCGTATGCGAAGACCGGCACGCTGTCGACGGATCGCGGCAGCACCGAGACGTCGCGACTGGTGATCGCGCTGGTGCGCTGGAAGGATCAGGCGAAAGGAGAAATCGCGCGCGGCCTCGTCCTGTCGATGGTCGTCGAGCGCGCCGAGATGGGCTATGCGGCGGACGCGTTGAGTGAGTTCATGTACGCGAATCGCACGTTGCTGGCTAGGGAGCTGGGGGGCTAGGGGCCGGGGGTCGGGGAGCCGGGGGGCCGGGGGGGCCGGAGGTGCTGATGGAGTTTCGCTGGGTTGTTTGTCTTGCGGCTGCGTTCGCGCTTTATCAGCCTGTTGCGGCGCCGCAGACGGTCGCGGACGAACTGCTCGCCGCGGATCGGGCATTCTCGGCCTCCGCGTCGAAGGCGCCGGATCTGGTGTCCGGTCTGGGCGGCATGTTCGCTGACGACGTCGTCATGCAGGTGCCGGGCAACCGGCTGATCGACGGACGGTCGAAGGCGATCGACTACCTGAGGAGCAGCGACGACGCGAAGGCGCGCGCGGAGTGGACACCGATTCGCGGCGGCATCTCTGCGGATGGCCGCCATGGGTTCACGTTCGGCTACATGACGCTGCATCGGCCGGACGGCGGCACGGTGCCGATGAAGTACATGAGCTACTGGGTGAAAGGTGCGCGGGGCTGGCAGGTCGCCGTCTACAAGCGGCGGCCGAGCGTTCCGCTCGATTCCGCGCCGCGGATGGTGGCTCCGGCGCTGCCCGCGCGGCTTCAGCCGCCGGGCGATTCGGCGGCGACGGAACGCTTCCGCGCGAGCCTCGACGAAGCGGAGCGCGCGTTCTCGCGCGACGCTCAGAAAATCGGCATCGGCGCGGCGTTCGCGCAGTACGGATCGGCCGATGCGGTCAACATGGGTGGTGCGAAGGCCGCTGCATTCGTCATCGGAGCGGAGGCGATCGGCAAGATGATCAGCGCGGCCTATCCGCCAGGCGCCAGTCCCGTCTCGTGGGCGCCCGATCACAAGGTGATCGTCGCGTCGAGCGGCGATCTCGGCGTGACGATCGGATGGATCCGGCCGAACGCGCCCGCCGCGGATCGCCCGGCCGCCATCCCGTTCTTCTCCATCTGGCGGCGGGCGACGCCGTCGGAGCCGTGGCGCTACGTCGCGGAGTAGCGTAATGCTGAATGCTGAATGCTAAACGGTGAAAGCAGGTGCAGTTTACCCATTCGGCATTCCCGCCATTTTCAGCATTCAGCATTTGGCATTCAGCATTGACTACTTCACCAGAAACAGCTTGTCCTGCCGGCGCAGCGCCCAGCGGACCTTGCCGTCGGCGCCGATCACCGCGTCCTCTTCCTGCGCCATGCGCACCGGCTGTCCGCCCCACTCGGGCACGGCGGTCGTCGCTTGCAGTTCGATCGACCACCACATGCTTGGGATCACCTTCGCGTCACCGCGTCCGGCGACGCCGTCCTGGTAATCCCACAGCCCGATGAGCGGGCCAGCGCCGTGGCCGTGCAGGCCGATTGGATGCGAATAGACCGTGCCGTTGATGCCTTTCGTCTTCATGCGCGCGAGAGACGCTGCGAGGATCTCGTTGCCGGTGCGGCCCGGACGGATCTCGTCCATGACGATGTCCTGCAGCGCGTTCGCGTTGGCGAGGGCGCGGCGGAGGCCTTCCGGCGCGTCCGTCTCGCCGGCGCGCAGCACGTAGGCGAGGTGCTGCGTGTCGGTGTTGAGGCGCGCGACCGTGATGCCGACGTCGCAGTGGAGCACGTCTCCGCGCTCGATGACGGGATCGTCGCCGATCTGCGCCCCTGTCGCGCCGCTGCGCTGCACGTCGACGCTCGGCTGGAACCAGGTGTCGAGGCCGAGGTCGTTGACGCGCTGCCGCCACCACCACACCAGCTCGCTCGTGCGTGTCTTGCCGGGCGTGATCGTCTTCGCCGAGAACATCTCCTGCGTCATCGACCACACCAGCTCCTGCATCCTGCGGAAGAACACTTCCTCCTCCGGCAGCCGCGACGCAATCAGCTCGAGCGGGAGCCCTTCGGTGTTGCGGAACCTCGACGTCCACTTGTCGCCGAGCGCCGCGCTCATGCCCTGCAGTTCGCCGCTCGTCAGGCCGTCGGAGAACGCGAACACCGTCGAGCGGTTGATGCCGATCACTTTCGGAGTACGTTCCTCGATGACGGCCTTCAGCGCCTGCCACTGCTCGTCGCCCCACAGTTCCGCCTGCTGTCCTCGGCCGACGTCGCCGGCGGCCTTCTTCGTCGAGCGGCGCGCCTCGAACACGCCCCCTTGCGACGTGCCCCCGAGCGCGATGCGCTCGACGCAGGCCGTTGACGGCGCGGTGTTCGCGGCCGCGCACTTGTCGAAGAACACATAGATCGTCCGCCGTCTGGCCGCGAAGGTCTCCGGCGCGCTGATCGCCACGAAGATCGGATCCTCCATGTACTCGCGCATCGGTACGACCCAGAGGTCGATGCCGTGCCTGCGCATCAGCGCGGGCAGGAACGTATCGAGGCGTTTGCGGAGCCAGTCCTGCTGCATCGCTGCCTGTTCCCGCAAGGTGCCGAACGGCCGCTGCACGGACTGCGCGGGGAGCTCGACGATCGAGACAAGAAGAACGAGTGCGAGTGTGAAACGGCGCATGGCGCGAGCATACACCGGCTTTGCACGCCCGGGTATGCAGCGTATAAGCTGTCAGCGCGAGGGAGGACTCGATGGAACGGAAGACGATTGCGGATTTCGATCCCGAAGTGCTGGTGCTGTTCGACGCCTACGTTCACGGCGCGATCGATCGCCGTGGATTTCTCGACAAGGCGCGCAAGTACGCCGTGGGCGGCGTGACGGCGGCGATGATGCTCGACGCGCTGAATCCGAAGTTCGCCGAGGCGCAGCAGGTGCCGCCCGACGACAAGCGGCTGAAGACGGAGCGCATCTCGTATCCGTCGCCCCAGGGCAACGAGAAGACGAGCGGCTATCTCGCCCGGCCGGCGAACGCGAAGGGCAAGCTGCCGGCCATTCTCGTCGTCCATGAGAACCGCGGCCTCAATCCGCACATCGAGGACATCGCGCGCCGGCTCGCGCTCGACAATTTCATGGCGTTCGCGCCCGACGCGCTCGCGGCGATCGGCGGCTATCCCGGTACCGAAGACGAGGCGCGCGCGCTGTTCCCGAAGCTCGATCGGCCCAAGACGACGGAGGACATGGTCGCGGCAGCGAAGTACCTCGATGCACGCCCCGATTCGACCGGAAAGCTCGGCGTCGTCGGCTTCTGCTGGGGCGGATCGATGTCGCATACGCTCTCGACGCGATTGCCCGAGCTCGATGCGGCGGTGCCGTTCTACGGCGGCGCGCCGAATCCGGCGGAAGCGGCGAAAGTGAAGGCGGCAATCCTGGCGCACTTCGCCGAGAACGATCAGCGCGTCAACGACTCCTGGCCCCCGTACGAGGCCGCGCTGAAGGCCGCCGGCATCACGTACGAGGCGCATGTCTATCCCGGCACCGCCCACGGCTTCAACAACGACACGACGCCGCGCTACGACGAAAAGGCCGCGAAGCTCGCCTGGGAACGCACGGTCGCGTTCTTCAACAAACACTTGCGTTGACGTGATTCAGCAGCTCGAGCGCGCGGCCGCCGTCGTTTACGAGACGTTTTCGCCGACTTCGCAGCAGCGGTGGCCGCTGCTCGACGCCCGTTGCGGGACGGCGGTCTGGGTCAAGCACGAGAACCACACGCCCGTCGGCGCCTTCAAGGTGCGCGGCGGACTCGTCTACTTTGCCGGGCTCGCCCGGCAGGAGACGTCCATCAAGGGCGTCGTCGCGGCGACGCGCGGCAATCACGGGCAATCGGTCGCGTTTGCCGCGCGGCGGCATGGCATTCCCGTCGCCGTCGTGGTGCCGCACGGCAACAGCGCGGGGAAGAACCGCGCGATGCAGGCGCTCGGCGCGGAGATGATCGAGCACGGGCACGACTTCCAGGCAGCGCTCGAAGCGTCATTCGAGATCGCGCGCGAGCGCGGCTGGCACCACATGCCGTCGTTCGACGAGCGGCTGGTGTTGGGCGTCGGCACGTACTCGCTCGAGCTGTTGCGTGCCGCACCGGATATCGACGCGCTTTACGTTCCCATCGGGCTCGGCTCCGGCATCTGTGGCGCGATCGCCGCGCGCGACGCGCTGGGATTGCGGACGAAGATCGTGGCGGTCGTCGCCTCGGCAGCTCCCGCCTACGCGCGCTCGCTCGAGAGCGGCAGGATTGTGTCGCAAGACGTCACGACGCGCATCGCCGACGGCATGGCGTGCCGCACGCCGTCGGAGGAAGCGCTCGCCATCATCCGCAAGGGAATCGAGCGCGTCGTCGAAGTGAGCGACGATGAGATCGAGTCGGCGATGCGGGCACTCTACGACGACACGCACAATGTCGCCGAGGGTGCGGGGGCCGCTGGGCTCGCGGCGCTCCTGAAGGATCGCGACCGCAGCCGCGATCGTCCGGCCGCCATCGTCATCACGGGCGGCAACGTCGATCGCGACGTGTTCGCGCGTGTGCTGGAAGGGCACTGACCGGAATTCAACGCTGCGGACCGACCGGCTGTTCTTCAGCTCTGGGGCTTACCTCATCCGTTTGTTTCCTGCTGCGCGGCGGCGGTACTGCCCCCGAATCGCGGGTTCGCCGCCGCGGGCCGCGTGACGGCCGCTCGACGTTCTCCGGAACCTCGACGTTGGTGCGCCGGCGACGATCCCCCTCCATGTCCGCCTCCAGCCGAGCCTGATGCAAAACCGGGACACTCAACCGCAGAAAACCGACCGCAGAAAACCGTGACACTCACCGTTTGCAGAAATTGCACCCACTGAGTGTCTCGTTTCGGAAAACGGTGAGTGTCACGGTTTTACGGTTTTCGAAAAACGGTGAGTGTCACGGTTTTTCGGGGGCGCGCTATGATGCGCAGCACCATGCGCATGACAGCGGTCGCCTTCGTCGTCGTTCTCGCCGCCTCGGCCGCCGTGGCACAGACGCCACGGCAGTTCGAGGGCTGGAAGGACACGGCGCCTCCGCGCGCGGCGAAGATGCCGTGCGCCGGCCTGCGGGCGCTGACGAACTACGACTTCTCGATCGACTCCGCGACGCTCGTCCCGGAGCGGAAGGAAGGCCCCGAGTTCTGTCACGTGCAGGGGCAGATTCTTCCCGAAGTGCGGTTCGAGGTGAGCCTGCCTGCCCGCTGGAACGGCCGCCTCTACATGCTCGGCAACGGCGGCTTCGCCGGTGAGAACCTCGCCGCTCCGGGGCGCGGGCGGCTCCGCGACCGCGCACTCAGCGCGGGGTTCGCGGTCGCGGCGACAAATACCGGCCACGACGCCGCGCGCGAGCCCGGAGCCTCCTTCGCGACCAGTCCGCAGAAGTTGATCGACTACGCGTACCGCGCCGTGCACGTCACGGCGATGACGGCAAAGGACGTCGCTCGCGCGTACTACGGCGCACCGGTGAACCGCGCCTACTTCGACGGCTGCTCGACCGGCGGCCGTCAGGGACTCATTTCCGCTCAGCGCTTCCCGGCCGACTTCGATGGCATCGTCGTCGGCGCACCGGTCCTGGATTTCACCGGGACGATGATGCACTACGCGCTGGTGCAGCAGGCGGTGCGGAATGCGCCGGGCCTCGCGACGAAGTTCGGCGTGATCGCGTCACGCTACTATGGGAAGTGCGACAAGGTGGACGGCGTGGAAGACGGGATCGTCGACGATCCCCGCCGGTGCGAGTTCAATCCGGCTACCGACGTTCCGTCCTGCTCCGCTGACGCGGCCAGCGATCAGTGCCTGACCGAAAGCGAAGTCGCCGTTCTGAGGATCCTCTACAACCCAGTGGTCGTGAACGGCGAGCGAGTGTTCTCAGGGTTCACACCAGGAGCCGAATTCGCGATGCCGTCGGCCGGCGGGCCGACGCCCGGATGGTACGGGTGGCTGACGACGAAGCCCGGCGCGCCGCCGCCGCTCGGCGAGCGTTTCGTCGAGACGTTCTTCAAGTACATGGTGACGCCGGGACGCGAGCTGGATTGGAAGGCGTTCGATCCGGCCAGGGACATCGCGCAGCTCCGCACGATCGGCACGCTGCTCAACGCCACCGACCCGGATCTGACGGCCTTCCGCGCCCGCGGCGGAAAAATCCTGATGTACCACGGCTGGGCGGAACCGGCGCTCACGCCGCTGATGAGCCTCGACTACTTCGATCGCTTGAACAAAACGATGGGCGCGAGCACCGCGGACTTCTTCCGGCTGTTCATGCTCCCCGGCGTCTTTCACTGCGGCGGCGGTCCCGGTCCGGACGCCATCGACGCGATGACGCCGCTCGTCGACTGGGTGGAGCGCGGCATCGCGCCGACGCGGCTGGTTGCCGTCAAGCGCGAAGGCGACGCCGTCAAGCGTTCGCGGCCAGCCTGTCCGCATCCGCAGGTCGCGGTCTACAAGGGCAGCGGCAGCATCGACGATGCGGCGAACTTCGAGTGCAAGGTGCGGGGATCGTAGCTAGCCGGTGTTGCGCATGCCGGCGGCGATGCCGTTGACCGTGATCATGAACGCCTTCCACAGGTCCTCGGCCGGCTCGCGCTCCTCACGCAGGCGGCGCAGCAGCTCGATCTGCACGAGGTTGATCGGATCGACGTAAGGGTTCCGCACGTCGATGGAGCGTCGCAGCACGCGGTTGTTCTCCAGCAGCCGCTCGTGACCGGTGACGTCGAGGATCGTGCGCGACGTCAGTTCCAGCCGCTGCCGGAGATCGACGCCGATCGGCTGCAGCGCCGGCGGCACGAGGCGGCGATCGTATTCCGCGGCAATCCGCGCGTCGCACTTCGCCAGCACCATCTCGATCAGATCGATCGTCGAGCTGAAGAACGGCCACTGCTCGTACATCCGCCGCAGCAGCGCCGATTCGCCGCGCGCGACCGCATCGTGCAGCGCCTCGCCGGCGCCGAGCCACGACGGCAGCAGCAGCCGCGTCTGCGTCCACGCGAACACCCACGGAATCGCGCGCAGCGATTCGACGCCGCCGCGCTTCTCGCGGCGCGCAGGCCGGCTGCCGATCGGCACCGCGGCAAGCTCCACCTCCGGCGTGGCGCTGCGGAAGTACTCGACGAAGTGCGGATGCTCGTAGACGACCTCCCGGTAGACGCTGCGGGCGCGTTCGGCGAGCCGATCCATCGCCTCGCGCCATTCGGCGGGAGGCGCCGCCGGCCGCGCCAGCGTCGCGTCGAGCGTCGCCGTCGTGTAGACCTCCAGCGTACGCGTGGCGATGTCCGGCAGGCCGAACTGCGCCTGGATCATCTCTCCCTGCTCGGTGACGCGCAGGCGTCCGTCGATCGAACCGGGTGGCTGGGACTGGACGGCGATGTAGGTCGGGCCGCCGCCGCGTCCGATGCTGCCGCCGCGGCCGTGGAACAGCGTGAGCTCGACCCCAGCCTCGCGGCACACCTCCACGAGCGACTCCTGCGCGCGATACAGCGCCCAGTTCGCGGCAAGGCGCCCGCCATCCTTGGCGGAGTCCGAGTAGCCGATCATCACTTCCTGCCGTCCGTCGATGCGCGCCCGATACTCGGGGATCGAGACCAGCTCGCGGATCGTGCCGCCGGCGCGCTGCAGATCGTCCACCTGCTCGAAGAGCGGCACCGTCCGCATGCGAGCGCCCGCCAGCGATTGCATGACCTCGACGGCGAGCACGTCCGACGGCGCGTTCGCCATCGACACGACGTACGCACCGAGCGATTCCTGCGGGAGTGTTGCGGCGACGCGAAACGTCTCGAACACATCGCTGACGTCGTCTTCGGGAACGATACGCGGGCCCGGATCGCCGGCGTTCTGCCGGCGCAGCAGCGGCAGGAGGAAGGCCTGGCGCTGCGGCTCGGACCACTCGAGATACGAGCCGGCGCCGAGCTGACGGGCGATCGCATCCATGGCCGCCGCGTGACGCGACGCGTGCTGACGGAGGTCGAGGCGGACGAGCGTCACGCCGAACGTGAGCGCGCGGCGGATGACGTCGGTGAGCCGTCCGTCGGCGACGATTTGCAGGCCGGACGCGACGAGCGATCGATGGCAGAGCAGCAGCGGCTCGAGGAAGTCGTCCACGCGCTCGTAGATCTCGTCGCCGCCATGGCTGGCGGCGCCCGACGCGAGCTCGCCGGCCAGCCGATCCCGTGTGGTGCGTATGCGTGCGCGGACGTCCCTCAGCAGCGCGCGATACGGCTCACGCGCCTTCGGCGCACGCGCGCGCAGCTCCGGCGTCGCCGTCGTCATCGACAGCTCCGCCTGCAGCAGGCCGATCTCCCGCTCGTAGAGCTCCGCCGCCTTCCAGCGCGAGATCTGCGTGACTCGCCGCGTTACCTCCGGCGTCACCGTCGGATTGCCGTCGCGATCGCCGCCCATCCACGACCCGAACGCGATCGGCGCGACGTCGAGCGGCAGCGGACGTCCGGTCGCGTGCCGCAGCGATCGATCGAGCGCTCGCAGGTAACGCGGGACGGCGTCCCAGAGCGTCTGCTCGAACACGAGCAGGCCGGCGATGGCTTCGTCGACCGGGGTGGGCCGCCGCGGCCGAATCTCCTCCGTCTCCCATGCGGCGGTGACCTCGCGCCGCAGCTCTTCGCGGATCTGCTCGTGCTCGGGCGCGGTCAGGTCCGGCCGGTCCTGGCGCGCGAGCGCGTCGGCGATGCGCAGGTGCTTGTAGCTGAGCGTGCGGCGGGTGATCGCGGTCGGATGTGCCGTGAGGACCAGCTCAATTCGCAGTCGGAGGACGTTCGCGTGCAGCGTGTCCGGCGTGACGCCGGCGGCGAGCAGCCGTCCGAAGGTCTCGTCGAATGACGCAGGCTGCGGAGAGGCGGACGCGTCGCGCTGATATTCACGGCGGCGGCGCACGCGGTGGTACTGCTCGGCGATGTTGGCGAGCGTCAGGAAGTGCGAGAACGCACGCGCCACGGGAATGGCGTTCTCGACGGGCAGCCCGCCCAGCAGCGCCGCCAGCGATTCGAGATCGTGTCCCTCGGCGCCGCGCACGTTCTTCGCCAGCGTGCGCACGCGCTCGACCGTGTCGAACAACGCGTCGCCGGCGCGCGCCCGCAGCGTCTGCCCGAGCATCTCGCCGAGCATGCGGACGTCGTCTCTGAGCGGTTCGTGCGGATCGGCAGGCATGGCGCGCGTCAGCGCCGCGCGAAGCTGCCGGCGTTCTCCTCGATGAACGAGCGGATCTGGCTGTGGCGCACGTTGGCGTAGAAGTTCGTCCCGTCGTTGCACGTGACGATAGATGACGCGGAGTTGATGCCGGCAACGGTCCAGACGCCACCTTCGGAGAGCAGGATCGGCCCACCCGAATCTCCCGCGCAGATGCTCGCCGAGTTCTGGCTGAAGAGCGTGCGGAGCACCGTCGATTCGACGCCGCTGATCGTCGTTGCGCCGGCGCGGAATGTGCCCGTCTCGCCGTTCTGATTCCGTCCCCAGCCTGCGACGATCGCCGTCTCGCCGACAACCGCGTCACGGTTGAGCAGCACGGGAACCGGCGCGCGGCCAAGATCCTCACTCACGAGGACGACGCCGACGTCGAGGAAGGTCGTGTTGCCCGAGTTGTAGCCGGGATGGAATTTGAACGACGCGGCAGGGATGAAGTTGCCGCTGCCGAGCCAGACCTCGACGAAACCGATATCGCCGTCCAGGCAGTGCGCTGCCGTCAGAATCGTCCGCGGCCCGATGATCGTCCCGCTGCACCCGGCGCTGTCTCGAAAGCCATCGCGCCGAATGAGCCGCAGCAGGACGACCGGCGTATTCGCCGCCGAGCACTCCGTACCGTTGACGATCGCGGTGGTCGCGTTCACGCCTTGCCCGACGGCCGAGCACGCGTTGATCGAGGGTCCGGGATTCGGGTTTGGCGCGGGGGTCGTCGGCGGCCCGCCGTTGCCGCCGCCGCATGCGGCCAGCGTCGCCAGTGCGCCCGCCGCGAGAACGGGGAGAAGCCTCGAACGCGTCACCCTTTCAGGATACACCGCGTACAATTCCGTCAATGAGGATCCGCATTATCCGTTGCACGTGGGGCCCCACCCCCACGTGCTCGCGCTCGGGGGCGCCGCACCGCGGCGCTTCCCTCCGGCCCCTCGCGCTCTTAACCGCACTGCTGATGACCGTGCAGGCTGCATCCTCCCAGCCGCCGCCTGCGTATCTGTTCTCGTATTTCGTCGGCAACGGCGAGGACGGCCTGCACCTGGCCGCCAGCCGGGACGGCCTGACATGGACGGCGTTGAACGAGGGCCGCTCGTTCCTGAAGCCAACCGTCGGATCCAGGTTGATGCGCGATCCGTCGATCGTGCGCGGGCCCGACGGCGTGTTCCACATGGTCTGGACCACGGGCTGGTGGGACAACGGCATCGGCGTCGCGCACTCGAAGGACCTCGTCTCCTGGTCCGAGCAGAAGTTCGTGCCGGTGATGGGGCAGGAGCCCACGGCGCAGAATTGCTGGGCGCCCGAGATCTTCTACGACGAGGACGGCGCTCGGTATCTCATCTACTGGGCGACGACGATCCCGGGACGCTTTCCGGCGACGGAACCGGCTGGCGAGGGATTGAGCCGCGCCGACAAGTTGAACCACCGCATGTATTACGTCGAGACGAAGGACTTCGTCACGTACTCCGACACGAAGCTTCTCTACGACGGCGGCTTCAGCGCGATCGATGCGTTCATCGTCAAGGCCGCGCCCGGTCGCTACGTGATGGTCATCAAGGATGAAACGGCGCGCCCGAAGCCCAAGAAGCACCTTCGGATTGCCGAAGCGAAGCGGCCCGAGGGACCGTGGGGACCGGCATCCGCTCCCGTCTCGGTCGACTGGGTTGAAGGGCCGTCAGTGCTGAAGGCCGGCGACAACTGGATCGTGTACTACGACGAGTACACGCGGAAGAAGTACGGCGCGATCCGCACGCGCGACTTCAAGAGCTTCGAGACGGTGGACGTCACGTTCCCGCCGGGCGCGCGCCACGGTAGCGCGTTCCCGGTTCCGCCGCAGATTGCAGAACGGCTGAAGTAGCGAAGTGCTACGATGCCCGTCGGGGGAGGATTTCGCATGAGACGCTGTCTTGCCACCGTGGTGATCGTCGCGTTGTGCTTCGCGACGCCGCGCGCCGACCTGTCGTTCACGCAGACCATCACGATCGAGGGGCCCGCCGCCGCGGCCGCCGGTCCGGCCAACCAGCCGATGACGATGCTGACGCGCATCAAGGGGACGAAGCTGCGCGGCGACGTCGAGGGCGCCGGGATCAAGATCTCCACCATCATGGACATCGCGACGAAGGAGATGACCGTCCTCAATCACGAGGACAAGACCGCGCAGGTCATCACGCCCGACAAGGCGGCGAACGTGCCGATGCCCGACCTCAACGTCCAGGTGTCGTTCAAGCCGACGGGGCAGAAACGCACGATCGAGAGCGTCGAGGCGGACGAGCACGCGCTGAAGATGACGCTCTCCATGGGCGAGATGGCCGGCGGCCAGCTCCCGAAGGAGGCCGCCGCGATGCTGAAAGACGTCAGGTTCGTCATCGACGGATCGGTCTGGGTCACGCAGCAGGGCCCGGGCGCGACCGAGTACATCGCGTTTCAGAAAGCGGCGCTCGCGGCAAACCTGCCGTCGATGCTCGCCGGTCTGTTCGGCACGCAGAAGACCGGCGCCGGCCTCGACAAGATGATGAGCGCGATGAGCGAGGCGCCGGGATTGCCGTACCTCACCGAGATGACGATGTCGGTCGAGGGGACCGGGCCGATGGTCGAGATGATGAAGCAGGTGAGCGGGATGAAGATGATCCAGAAGACCAGCGCGGTGTCGACCGAGGCGCTGGCCGACGATCTCTTCAAGGTGCCGGCCGACTACACCGTCAAGAAATAACGCGACATTGGTGCCGTAGGGCGCAACTTCAGTTGCGCCGTCTTCCCGCGCCGTAGAGCACGCGTCCGGGCCGCGCGGCGGTCATCTCGTTGTTCTCGAACACCACCTGGCCATTGACGAGGACGTGCGAGAAGCCCTCCGCGTACTGGTGCGGCTTCTCGAACGTCGCTGTGTCGCGGACGCGTGCGGGATCGAAGATCGCGATATCCGCCTTCATGCCGGGCCGCAGGATGCCGCGATCGCCGATGCGCAACCGCGCAGCGGGGAAGGACGTCATCTTGCGGACGGCCTCCTCCAGCGTCAGGGTCTTCTTCTCTCGCACGTAGACGGCGAGCACGCGCGCGAAGGTGCCGTAGCTGCGCGGATGCGGATTGGCGCGGCCGAAGATCGGCACCTCGCCATCCGACGCGACCATCGTCGCCGGGTGCCTGAGGATCCGTTGCACGTCCTCGTCGCTCATGGCGTGGAAGATGCCCTGGCAGCCGCCCTGCTCGACGATCCACATCGTCACGTCGGCTGCGTTGTCGATCGTCGGCTCCATGCCGCGCTGGCCGACGACGTCGGCGAGCGTCCGGCCGGCGAGCGACGCGTCGAAGCCGCAGCTCGCGAGCTGGACGTTCTTCGGATCGCCGCCGCCGCGCTCGTCGCGGATCTGGCGACGCTCTCTTGCTTGATCTTTGCGCGGATGGCCGGATCCTTCAGGCGGGCCAGCGTCCGGTTGCGCCCGCCTTCGAGCGCCCACGCGGGCAGCAGCGCCGCCGCGATGCTGGTGCTCGACGCCGTGTAGGGATACTGATCGCTGGTCACGTCGACGCCACGGACTCGCGCCTCGTCTATCAGCCGCAGCGTGTCGGTCGCCCTACCCCAATTCGCACGGCCGATCACTTTGTGGTGCGTGACCTGCGTCGGCAGCTCGCCCCCCTCGCCGATCGCGATCGTCTCGCGCACGCTGTCGAGCACCTTCGCCGCATCGTCGCGCTGGTGCGATTTGTGGATGCCGCCGAACCGGCCGGCGACGCGCGCCAGCGCGATCACTTCGTCGGTCGGCGTGAACGTGCCGGGCACGTAGAAGAGGCCGGTGCTCAGGCCGAACGCGCCGTCGCGCATGCCCTGCTCGACGAGCGCCTGCATCCTGGCGATCTCCTCGGGGGTGGCCTTGCGATCGACGTTGCCGATCACTTCGGCGCGAATCGATCCCTGGCCGATGAAGCTGCCGATGTTGACCGACTTCTGCAGTTCCTCGAGCTTCTGCAAGAACGGCGCGAGCGGGACGGCCGATGATCCGTCCGGGCCTTCCATCACGGTCGTCACGCCCTGCCGCACGTAGTTGGGCGCCGTCGGCACCTCGAAGATGCCGCGCCGCGAGTGGGTGTGAATGTCGATGAAACCCGGCGCGATGACCGCGCCCTGCACGTCGATCACCCGCGCCGCTGGCGCATCGATCGACGCCTCGATTGCCGCGATGGTGTCACCGCGCACTGCGACGTCGCCGCGATACCAGGGCGCGCCGGTCCCGTCCACGATGCGACCGTTCTTGAGCAGGAGATCGAACGGCGGCTGCTGCGCCCGCGGTACGCCGGCGACCAGCGCGAGCGCGATTAAGAGAACGCACCCTCTACCCATTACCCCTTACCCTTTACCCCTTACCCTTTACCCTTTACCCTTGTCCTTCTCTTCATCCTTCGGATGCGGCAGCGCCGCGCCGCTCCACGGCGCCAGCACGCCTGCCTTCACATAGGTAAACAGCTTGTCGCGCGTATCGACGATGTCGAGATTGCGCATCGTCAACTGACCGATGCGATCGGCCGGCGTGAAGAACGCCTCGCCCTTCTCCATCGTCAGGCGTTCCGGCTTGTAGGTCAGGTTCGGGGACGCCGTGTCGAGGATCGAGTAGTCGTTGCCGCGGCGCAGCTCGATCGTGGTCTCGCCGGTGATCGCGCGCGCGATCCAGCGCTGCGACGATTCGCGCAGCATCATGGCCTGCGGATCGAACCAGCGGCCCTGGTAGAGCAGGCGGCCGAGGCGGCGGCCGTTCTCGCGGTACTGCTCGATCGTGTCCTCGTTGTGGATGCCGGTGATGAGCCGTTCGTAGGCGATGAAGAGCAGCGCCAGGCCGGGCGCCTCGTAGATGCCGCGGCTCTTCGCCTCGATGATGCGGTTCTCGATCTGGTCGCTCATGCCGAGGCCATGGCGGCCGCCGATGCGGTTCGCGTCCAGCATCAGCTCGACGTGATCCTTGAACGTCATGCCGTTGAGCGCGACGGGCTGGCCGTCCTCGAAGCGGACGACGACCTCTTCGCGCTTGATCGGCACGTCGTCGCGCCAGAAGGCGACGCCCATGATCGGCTCGACGATCTTGATCCCGGTATCGAGCCGCTCGAGATCCTTCGCCTCGTGGGTCGCGCCGAGCATGTTCGAGTCGGTCGAGTAGGCCTTCTCGGCTTTCATGCGGTAGGCAAATCCGGCCTGCTGCATGTAGGCCGACATCTCCGCGCGTCCGCCGAGCTCGTCGATGAAGGTTTGATCGAGCCACGGCTTGTAGATGCGCAGGCTCGGGTTCGCGAGTAGGCCGTAGCGGTAGAACCGCTCGATGTCGTTGCCCTTGAACGTGCTGCCGTCGCCCCAGATGTGGACGTCGTCTTCGCGCATCGCGCCGACCAGCATCGTGCCCGTCACTGCGCGGCCGATCGGCGTGGTGTTGAAGTAAGTCACGCCGGCGGTGGAAATGTGGAACGCGCCGCATTGCAGTGCGGCGAGACCTTCGGCGACGAGCTGCGATCGGCAATCGATGAGCCGCGCCTGCTCGGCGCCGTACTGCAGCGCCTTGCGCGGGATCTCCTCGTAGTCCGTTTCATCCGGCTGGCCGAGATTCGCGGTGTAGGCGTACGGGATGGCGCCTTTCGCGCGCATCCAGTGGAGCGCGGCGCTCGTGTCGAGCCCACCGGAAAACGCGATACCGACCTTCTCTCCGGCCGGAAGGCTTTGCAGAATGTTTGACATGTGAATCGACAGTTTACCTCCGATAATTGAAGGCGTGCCGTTCACGCATCTGAAGCTGCATCCACTGCTCCTCAAGGCCGTCAAGGAACTGGGCTGGGTCAGGCCCACCGCGATCCAGAGCGATGCGATTCCGGTGGCGCTCGAGGGGCGCGACATCATCGCCGGCGCGCCGACCGGCAGCGGCAAGACCGCCGCGTTTCTGCTGCCGATCATCAACCGCCTGATCGATCGGCCGCGGCGCTCGACCAGAGCGCTGGTGCTCGCGCCGACGCGCGAGCTGGCGGCGCAGATCCTCGAGGACTTCGACGCGCTCGCCGTCCACACGCCGGTGACGGCCGCGGCGGTGTTCGGCGGCGTGGGCATGGGGCCGCAGGAGCACGCGTTGCGCAGCGGCGTCGACGTCATCATCGCGACGCCCGGCCGGCTGATGGACCACATGCGGTCGCCGTACGCGAAGCTGACGCACGTCGAGCACCTCGTGCTCGACGAAGCGGACCGCATGCTCGACATGGGGTTCCTGCCGGAGATCCGCCGCATCATCGCGCGGCTGCCCGCCCGACGGCAGACGCTGTTCTTCAGCGCCACGATGCCGCCGCCGATCGCGGCGCTCGCCAACGACATGCTGCGCCATCCGGTCTCGATCCAGACGCAGCGGCAGGTGGCGCCGGCGACCGGCATCACGCAGGCCGTGTACCCTGTGCCCCAGGAGCTCAAGTCGCCGCTGCTCGCGCATCTGCTCCGCCAGAAGACGATGACACAGGCGCTCGTCTTCACGCGGACGAAGCATCGGGCCAACCGGCTCGCGGATTACCTGGTGCGGAACGGCGTCAAGGCGGAGCGGATCCACGGCAACCGCTCGCAGGCACAGCGCACGTCGGCGCTGAGCGGATTCAAGAGCGGCCGGTTCCCGGTGCTCGTGGCCACCGACATCGCGGCGCGCGGCATCGACGTCGATGCGCTCGGGCACGTCGTCAACTTCGACGTGCCGCAGGCGCCCGAGGACTACATCCACCGGGTGGGACGGACCGGCCGCGCGGAGGCGACCGGCGACGCGTTCACGTTCGTGTCGCCGGAAGAGGAGCGCGATCTGCGCGACATCGAGCGCGTGGTGGGGCGGCGGCTGCCGCGCGTGACGGTGCCGGACTTCGACTACACAGCGCGGCCGCACGCGAAGCTGGAGATCCCGCTCGCGCAGCGGATCGCGGAGATCCGCCGGCAGAAGCGTGACCGGCGCGCTCGCGCGGACGTCAACGCGGCGCGGCGAGCGGCCGCGCACCGGCGGCCGAAACGGCGTGACCGCTAGCGCCCGAGGTCCTGGCCCCCTACCTCCGGTTCGATGATTGCGGCTTCTCCGTAGGCGAGGATCTCGGACGCGTTGCTCATGATGTAGGACGTCGAGAAGCGGACGTTGAGGATCGCGTTCGCGCCGCGGCTCTTCGCCTGTGCCACCATCCGATCGATCGCCTGCTCGCGCGATTCGCCCATCAGCTTCGTGTACTCCTCGATCTCGCCGCCGACGAGGTTCTTCAGCGCCGCAAGAATGTCCTTGCCGATGTGGCGCGCGCGGATCGTGTTGCCGTAGACGAGCCCGAGATTGCGCGTGACGCGCTGCCCTACGATGGCGGCGGCCGCTGTGACGATCATCGGACGATCTCCCTCTGGTACGGATCGTGGCGGTGCGTGAAGAACTTCTCGCGGATGACCGACAGCACCAGGATACCCGCGCCGACCGAGATGCCGACGATCGCCATCCTGATGAACAGCGGCGTATCCGTGTCGGCGAACAGGCTCGCCGCCGCCTCCCACAGCGCGTACGCGCCGAGGACGATCGCGCCCGCCGAGATCAGTATCCACGCGATGCCGCGCTCCGTGCGGCGATACACCGACGTCCAGTAGCCGTCCCAGACTTCTTCCGGCACGCTCTGCAGGCTCATACCGGTCGTGACCTCCTTCACGCGCGTCATGCGGCGCCACTCGGCGGCGAGCTCGGGAGATTCCGCGGCGAGCGCGTCCAGCTCGCGGCGTTCGCTCGGCGAGCACTCGCCGTCGATTGCCGCCATCATGAGCGCGCGCGCGCGTTCCCGATCGACGTCGTGCCTGTTCGTCACCGTTCCATTTCCTCCAGCGCGTCCGCCAGCCGCTGCCGCGCCGAGTAGAGGCGCGACATCACCGTGCCGATAGGGATGCCGACGAGCGCTGCGATCTCCTTGTATGACAGCCCTTCGAACTCCTTCAGCGCGAGCACCTCGCGCTCGCGCGCGGGCAGCCGCTCGATCGCGGCGCTGACGCGGCGCCGTGCTTCGGCGCGCTCGAGCGCGCGCGCCGGATCCTCCTGCATGCGCTGCTCGGCCTCCTCGGCCAGCCAGGTGCCGGCCGTTTCGAGCCGGCGCGCGTGCGTCCGCCGATCGCGGACGAAGTTGAAGCAGAGGCGCCGCAGGATCTGATAGAGCCAGGCGTAGAACGGCCGATCCGGATCGATCGTGCCGCGCGCGCGGAACGCCCGCGCGAACGCCTCCTGTGAGAGATCCAGCGCATCTTCGCGCGAGCCGACCAGGGACAGTGCCGAGTAGTAAGCACGCCGCATGTAACGCTCGACCAGGCGCCCGAATGCTTCGGCGTCACCCGCCTGCGCCCGGCGGACGAGCGCGCCATCGTCTTCTCGAGCCAGTTCCATAGACGCTTCTACTGTCCCATTACACACCACCTCGCCGGCTATTCGCGCTCGGTCAAGCGAACTCCCAAGGACCAAGGGCCAACTCCCAAGTAGTTGAAGGACTTGCCCCGGATGCTTTGGCCTTTGGTCCTTGGCCTTTGGGAGTTGAACGATTTGGTCCTTGGTCCCTTGGCCCTTGGGAGTTGAACGGTTTGGCCTTTGGTCCCTTGGCCCTTGGGAGTTGACGACGTCTGGAACCCCGGCTGCGCGTTGGTATCTAATGACCCGATGGACAGCTTCGTTCGCGATGTCCGCTTCGCGATTCGCGCGCTGATGCGCGCGCCGCTGCTCTTCGGTACCGCCGTCGTCACTCTTGCCACCGGCACGGGCCTCGCGACCGGGATGTTCGCCGTCGCGTACGGCGTCCTGCTGCGGCCGCTGCCGTTTCCCGACCCCGAGCGGCTCGTCACGGTGCCGGTTTTCCGGCGGGGCACGGAAGCGCGCGGCGGCGTGCGGATCGACGAAGTGGCCGAATGGCAGCGGCGCACCCGCGCCTTCGAGCGGCTCGCCGCGTACACGACGGCGGAGTTCACGCTGCGCGGTGCCGGCGACGCGCGGAGCGTACGCGGGACGATGGTGACGGCCGGGTTCTTCGACGTGCTGGGGATGCCGGCGGCAGAAGGATCGACGCGGCCGCTTGCCGAAAGTGAAAACGCGTCGGTCCTGAGCGCGCCTCTCGTCGACAAGATCGGCCGGCTGGGCGCATGGCGCGAGCGCGGCGTGACGATCGGCGCCAGCGACTTCTCGGTGGCCGCGGTCATGCCGGCGGACTTCGCATTTCCAGACGCCCGAACGGAAGTGTGGGTCCGGGCCGAGGCCGTCCCCCGCCTCACGCTCTTCACCGACGCCGATCACCGGCGCTTCACGCTCCTCGGCCGGCTCGCGCCGGGCGTCACGATCGAGCAGGCGAGAGACGACGTGCGGCGAGTCGTGACCGAGCTCGACGCGCTGACGCCCGCCGCCTCGAGGGTGGAGCGCGAGGCGTCCGTCTACGTGGTCCAGGAGCGCGAGCGGGAAGCGGCGCGGCCGAGCGTGCTGCCGTTCCTGGGCGGCGCGGTGCTCGTGCTGCTGATCGCCTGCGCGAACGTGTCGGGCCTGCTGGTTGGACGCGCGGTATCGCGCCAGCGCGAGTTCGCCGTGCGTCGTGCGCTCGGCGGCGGCGTCGCGCACGTGCTGCGCGCATCGCTGGCCGAAAGCTTCGCCGTGTCACTCGGCGGATGGGCGCTCGGCCTGTGGATCGCGTGGCTCGTCGTCCGGCTGTTCGAATCACGCGCCGGCGCCGCGATTCCGAACCTGCAGGGCGTCCGCCTCGATCCGCCGGTGATTGCCGCGAGCGTCGTGCTCGCCGTGCTGGTCGCGCTGGTGAGCGGGGGCGCGCCGGCGCTCCGCGCCGGGCGCAGCAACCCGAACACGGCGCTGAAGCAGACGTCCGAGCGCATCGGCCGCGGCGGCCGCGCGTTCCGCGGCGCGCTCGTCGTCAGCCAGATCGCGTTGACCGTCGTGCTGCTCGTCGCCGCGGGGCTGCTGATGCGGACGGTCGCGCGCATCATTGCCGCCGAGCGCGGATTCGAGGCGCGCCACGCGGCGGCGATGCGCCTGATGCTGACGCAGACGGTCCGGTTCAACGCGACCGAGCGTGCCCCGTTCATCAACCGGCTGGTCGAGCAGGTCCGCGCGCTGCCAGGCGTCGTGGCCGCCGGCGTCGGCAGCGATCTGCCGCCGAACGCGAATCAACTGACGATGACGATCCGGATGGTGGACGAGAAGCGCGGCGTCGACGAGACCAACATGTACGGATGGGCGGCGGCGACGCCCGGCTATCTCGAGGCGATCGGGGCGACGCTGGTGAGCGGCCGCCTGTTCGACGAGCGCGATCGTGGCGCGTCTCCGCCGTCGCTCGTCGTCACGCAATCCGCCGCGCGCGCGTTGCTCCGTGATCGCGATCCGATCGGCCGAGACTGGCCGGCGCCGTTGCCGTCCGCCGGCGGAAAGCGCGTCAGGCCGCGCGTCATCGGCGTGGTGCGCGACGTGAAGTACGGCGGCCTGGACCGCTCGTCGCCGGCGCTGACGCTGTTCGTCCAGTGGGAGAACCTCGCGCCTGGCAGCGCGCACCTCGTGGTCCGCACGGCGGGGCCCTCCGAGACGATCGCTCCCTCGCTTCGCCGCATCGTCCAGGATCTGGATCCGACGCTGCCGCTGTTTCCGCCGCAGACGCTCGATGAGATCGTGTCGACGTCGATTGCCGGGCGGCGCCTCCGGCTGCAGCTCGCCGCTGCGTTCGCGGCACTCGCGCTTGCGCTCGCGGCGGTCGCGCTCTGGGGCGCCGTCGCGCAGAGCGTGCTCGATCGACGTCACGAGCTCGCCGTACGGCTGGCGCTGGGCGCCACCCGCGAGAACGCCGTGCGACTGATGCTGCGAGGCGGGCTCCTGCTGATCGTGGTCGGGGTCGTGCTCGGCGGCGCGGCGAGCGCCGCGGCGGCGAAAGGGCTCGGCCACTTCCTGCACGGCGTCAGCCCGTTCGATCCGCTGACGTTTGCCGCCGGACTGTCGGTCGCCGTCGCCGTGTCGCTCGTCGCCTGCTACGTGCCGGCGCGTCGCGCGGCAGCGATCAGCCCGTCGGAGCTGCTGCGTCAGGCATAAATGCTGAATGCTGAATGCTAAATGCTGAATGAATGTTGAATGTCGAATGTTCAATCCTCAACCATTCAGCATTTAGCATTCGGCATTCAGCATTGACAATGCGTTACGCATCAAAGCGCAGCGCGATAGCAGGGTCGACTCGCGACGCGCGCGCTGCCGGCAGGTAGCTCGCGAGAAGCGCCGTGGCTCCGAGTCCGATCGCGACGATTGCATACGTCGTGACATCGAGCGCGCTGACGCCGAAAAGCAGCGTCTCCATGACGCGCGTCAGGGTGGCGGCAGCCGCGATGCCGACGCCGATGCCGGCGAGGGCGAGCGCCAGGCCGTGGCGCAGGAACAGGCGGCTGACATCCGCGCGCGCCGCGCCGAGCGCCATGCGGATGCCGATCTCACGGGTGCGCTGCGTCGCGACATACGAGATGACGCCGTAGATGCCGACGACGCCGAGCAGCAGCGCGACAGCGGCGGCAATGCTCAACATCACGAGGGCGAACGACGTCCGCGCCATCGAGTTGGAGCGGATTTCCTCGAGCGTCCGCACGACCGACACCGGGAGGTTGGGATTCACCGCCCATACCGCCTGCTGCACTTCCTTCAGCAGCGTCGGCGAGCCGGCACGCGACGTCCGGATGGCGTAGCCCATCGATCGCATCACCATCACGTCCTCGGTCCACAGCTCCTTGTGCAGCATCGTCCAATGGACCATGGACGGCGCCGGCGACGCCACACCGTCGTCGCGCGCGTCAGCGACGACGCCGACGATCGTGCGCCACGGCGTCCTCGGCGTCACGCGGATGCGCTTGCCGATCGCCGCGGCCGGCTCCTTCCAGAACTCGCGCGCGAAGTTCTCCGAGACGACCACGACCGGCTGCAGCGTGTGGACGTCGTTCCACGTAATTGCGCGGCCCGCGACGATCGGCTGGCCCATCGTCTCGAAGTAACGCTCGCCGATCCACTTGAAGCGGCGCAATGCCGGCAGGCGTCCCTCGGGTGTGGGGAAGTCTTCGACGAACACCGGGTCGGCGCTGTCGTTGCCGTCCATCGTGATCGACGTCGAGATTCCGACCGACGAGACGCCGGGCAGCTGCCCGATGCGCCGCACGATCTGCTCGTGCATTCGTGCCGTGCGCTCCGGCTCCTTCACGAGCGACTCGGGGATCGACACGCGCAGCGTCAGGACCTCGCCCGGATTCGTGAAGCCGGGATCGACGCGGCGCATCGACTGGAAGGTGCGGATCATCAGCCCCGAGGCGACGAGCAGGACGACGGCAAGCGCGATCTCGACGACGACGAGCGTATTGCGGGCGCGATGGCGTTCCCGGCCGACGCTCGAGAGTCGTCCGCCCTCTTTCAACGCGTTGGCGAGCTGCGGGCGCGCGAACTTCACGATCGGCAGCAGCCCGAAGAGCACGCCCGCCAGCACCGAGATGGCAGCGGTGAACAGCAGCACGGTGGGATCGATCGTGATCTCCTCGAGACGCGGCAGGCCCTCGGGCGCGATCGCCAGCAGCAGACGGAGGCCGCCATACGCGAGCGCGAGGCCGACGGCGCCGCCGGCGATGGCGAGCGTCAGGCTCTCGGAGAGCAACTCCCAGGCGATGCGGCGCCAGTCCGCACCGAGCGCGGCGTGAATCGCCAGCTCCTGCTGCCGTCCCTCCGCGCGCACGAGGAACAGGTTCGCGACGTTCGCGCACGCGATCAGCAGCACGAGGCCGACGGTGCCGAGCAGTACCCACAGCACGCGGCCGACGTCGCCGATGACGTCCGCCGACAGCGGCCGGACGTTCGGGCCCATCTTCACGTCCTCGAACATCTTCTTCGTGAAGCCGCCCGGCATCGGGAAGCGCTCGACGACCATCGGCAGCATCCGGGCGACGTCGGCATTCACCTGTTCGATCGTGGCGCCGTCCTTCAGGCGGCCGATCGCCTGGTAGCTGAAATTGCCGACGAACACCTGCGCACGATTGAAACGGAACGGCAGGAGGAGCTGCGGGCTGTAGTTGAGAAACCTGAAGCTCGCGGGCAACACGCCGATGATCTCGCGCGGCCGGCCATCGATGGTGATGCCGCGCCCGACGATGGACGGGTCGCCGCCGAATGTGCGCTGCCAGTAGCCATGCGTGAGGATGGCGCGCTCCGGCGCGCCGGGGGAATCGTCTTCCTTCGTGAACGTGCGTCCGAGCGCGGCGTGGACACGCAGCAGCGGCAGCGTGCCGTCCGTGACGAGCAGTGCCTGCACGCGCTCAGGGTCGCCAACGCCCGTCACCGACACCGCGGCGTTGTCCCACATGCCGACGTCTTCGAGCGTCTGGTTTTCGTCGCGGTAGACGAAATATGTCGCCGGCGACTGGTTGACGACGCCGCCCGTGAGGCCCGGCGCCGTGTGCCAGAGACCGACGAGACGTTCCGGATCGTGAAAGGGCAGCGGCTTGAGCAGGACGCCGTTGACGACGCTGAAGATCGCGGCGTTCGCGCCGATGCCGACGCCGAGGGTGAGGACGGCGACGGCGGTGAACACGGGTGCCCGCAAAAGGCGACGTACGACGCGGCGAAGCTGCTGCAGCGCGAAGGGCATGTGTGCCGTTATACGGCATTTTGCGGCCGCGCGTCGCCGCAATTGTCGTGGTACGCTCTTTGCGCCTGAAGAGGTCGGGGGGCGGTCATGACGCGAGTTGGATCGAAATGGATTGCGGCGGCGGCGCTCGTCGCGCTCGCCGAAGCGGGAATCTTCGCCGACGTCCTGGTGCTGCGTGACGGCCGCCGCGTCGATGGCGTGCTCGTCGGCGTGCGCGGGGACGTGATCGAGTTCGAGCATCGCGGCGGGCGCGACGACGGCCGCGTGCGGCGCTACGACCGGAGCGACGTGCGAAGCATTCAGTTCGAGGAGGCGTGGGGCAATCGCTATCGCGACGATCGCTCGTATCGCGAGGACGTGCGGCCGCGCGCCGGCATGCGCGAGCGCAGCGTCACGGTGGACGCCCGCACGCAGTGGACCGACAGCGGGATCGTCGTCCGAGCGGGCCAGGACGTGTTTTTCTCGGCCGCGGGCGAAGTGCGCTGGGGGCCGGGACGGCGTGACGGCGCCGGCGGCGAGCGGAGCTCGCCCTTCAACGCCTCGCGGCCGATGCCCGACCGCAATGCCGCGGCTCTCGTCGGCAAGATCGGCGAGGACGGCGACCCGTTCTTCATCGGCGGCGGCACTGAAGCGATCCGCATGCGCGGGTCGGGGAAGCTGTTCCTGGGGATCAACGACGACTTCCTGCAGGACAACTCCGGTTCGCTGCGCGTCGTGATTAGCTACTGAATGCTGAATGCCGAATGCTGAATGCTGAATGGCGAGTCAATGTGGAAATGCCTCAATGGAGAAACATTCGGCATTTTGCATTTTCAGCATTTGGCATTCAGCATTTAGCATTGACCGCATGCCGCAAAAAGTCGCAATCCTTATAGTCGGAATCCTCGTAGCGTCCGCCGCCGGCCGGCAGCCGCAACCCGAACCCCTCGATCCGCAGCGCTGGCAGGATCAGCAGGACATGACCTGGAAGGACTACCGTCCGATTCCAGGCACGCGCTGGGCGGAGAACACGGCGGGGAGCGTCCGCAACTTCCTCGTGGCGCTCGTCGCCGTCGACTTTCCCGACCAGCCGTTCGTCATCACGCTGCCGAAGCGATCGGATCTGTTCGGCAATCCGCAGGTCGATCCCGTCAAGCGCGAGGATGTGCCGACGTTCTACGCCGAGTTCTGGGGCAAGCCGAACGCCATCAACCGCGGCCACACGATCCATGAGTACTGGATGGAGCAGTCGCGCGGACGGGTGGGGATTCCGGCGATCGATGCCTACGGACCGTACCGCATGCCGCGCAACCTGTTCGAGTACGGGTTGCGCGAACACGGGCAGGAGGTCGGCTGCCCGGCGGGGTTCAGGTGCGACGGACGCATGGAGCCGGACGTCGACGCGCTCTGGGCGAAGGATGCCGGCGCCGACATCAGGAAGAAGTACGACATCGTCCTGCGCATCTACGCCGGCTACGACGAGACGAGCGTGTGGCAGGAATTCGGTGAGATGAAGTTTGCGACGAAGGAGGACATCCCCGAGGCGTGGGGCAACCCGGACAAGACGAAGCCGCGCTGGGTGCCGACGCGCTACGTGCCGTGGACGTCGTGGAGGGCGGGCGCGCAGCAGTGGGGGCTGTCCTCCGTGCGGCAAGGCGAGAGCTCGGGAACGATCACGCACGAGATCGCGCACTTCGCGTTCCGTACCGGCGACAACAACAACAATCCCTACGTACAGCCGTATCGGCGCGTGGGCTCAGGGCCGTGGGACATCATGGACCGCGGATCGTTCAACGGGCCCGGCGGCCCGCACCGCCGCTGGGTGGTGCCGGCGAACGAAGGCGCGTCGATGCCGGCGGGATTCATGCTGCGCAACCGCATCCGGTTCGAGTTCGTCCGGCCGGAACAGGTGCTGAGGCTGAATCGCAACGGCCTCGCGGCATCGGGGCTGGCGATTGCGACGATCGCCGCGCGCGCGGTCGAGCCGTGGCCCGGTACGCTTGCCGGCGTCACGGTGACGCTCAACGGCGAGGCGCCGCAGGATCGCACGCCGCCGTGCGACATGAAGCAGGATCCGCTCTGCGCCGGCGCGCCGGTGTGGAACTTCTACAGCGTCGAGGCGGTGCAGCGCATCGGCTACGACTCGTTCACGCCCGACAACGGCGTGCTGATCGCGAAGAACAAAGATCGCGAAGGGAACACCTGCGGCTACAACTGCTTCACGTGGGTGATCGACGCGCATCCCGAGGACATCGGCAAGGTCGATTTCGTGAAGCCGGATGGCACGCGGGTGATGCGCACGATCGCCGACTATCGGCAGTTGAACGACGCGCTCTTCCACGCCGGCCTCAACTCCGGGAGCCAGTACGAGTGGGTCGATCAGGCCAACCGCCTGCATTTCTACGTCATCGACGTGCACAAGGACGCGAAGGGGATTCTTGCTTACACCGTCGGCGTGCGATCGCTCGACGGCGCCGGGCCGCACGCACGCGGCGTCGCCGTGAGCGGGCCGCCGTCGGTTGCACTGCGCCGGGAGAGCGCGGAGGTGAACGTCACGATCCGCAACACCGGCGCCGCGGCCACGGTCGACGGCTTGCCGCATCCGCAGGACGCGTCCGCTTACGTCGGCGGCGACATCTACCGGCTGTCCGTGGCGGTCGAGGGTGACGGCCTCGCCGCGGACGTGCGCAACGCACTCGTCGCGATCAAGCCAGGCCAGACGGCGACGCTGCCCGTCCGTGTGACGAGGGCGCGGAGCGGCGCCCAGGGGCGCGTTACGCTGACCGTGACCTCCGAGAGCGATCCCTCGAAGCAAGCGGTCTTCACGACGACGATCTCGCGCTAGGGGCAACGCAGAGGCAGCCGAGGGCGCGAAGGCCGCAGAGGGATCTCGACGATTTGCGACGCCAGACCGCGGAGCCGCCGCGCTTCGCGCGGTGTGGATCGGGAGGGAGGCGGGGTCAGAAGCCCACGGTTGTCGCCGTGTGTGGGTGTGTTCCCGCCCGGCGCCCCAGACACAAAGCCCG
>JBMDXB010000022.1:0-2897 GCA_048594885.1 Vicinamibacterales bacterium | reverse complement strand
TCGCTGTTCCCCGGGTGGCGCCTTAAACACTATTAGAGCACCCCAACGCGCGCGCAGCGCGGGGAGACCGCCGACATGATCCGGGTGGCCATGGGTAACGAGCACCTGCGCGAGCGGCTCGCCGTCCAGCGCGGCGCCGATCTCCTCGATGTGCTGCGGATCGCCGACGCCGGCATCGATCAACGTCGGCACGCGGCCGCGAAGCAGATACGTATTGTTGCCTGTCGGCCCCGTCCACGCCGATGCGTTCCGCGCGCGTAGAAGGATGGGTTGCACAATCAGAAGTAGACTTTGAGCCGCGCGTAGGCGAAGTCGCTGTCGCCGAAGCGGCCGATCAGATCGCGCCCATCGCCGATGAACCACCCGATCGATCCCTCGAGCGCCACGTCGTCTCGCAGCTTCGCCGTCGTGATGCCGCGCACGAAGCTCGATCCCTCGGTCGCGCTGTAGACGCTGAACAGGCGCAGGTTGTACTTCTCGCGCGCGAAGCTGCGATCCAGCGACGCGATGAGCGACACGTCGGTCCGCGACGTTTCCGACACGCCATTCGCGGTCAACGCCACGTCGTACGCCTCGCGATGCACGAGCATCGTGCCGCTGACGCGGTAGTCCCCCGCCTTGCGATCGACGCCAACGCCCGCGTCGAACGAGCTGCCTGGCACCGGTCCGGCGAAGTCCTGAAACCTGCGCTTGGTGAATACCGCCATCTCGCCGCGCACGCCCCACTGGCCGCGCACCGTCTCGAAATCGCCGCCGAACATCGTGAAGCGCGGGAACGATCGCTCGACCACAGGCGGATCGGAGCCCGGCGGCGGCAGCGCCACCAGGCCGTTGAAAGACGGCGGCCTGGAAAGTCCAAGGACCAAAGGACCAACGAACCAACGTTGGCCTCTGGTCGTTGGTCTCTTGGTCTTTGATTGCGTCAGTTCTCGAAGTGGATTCGGAGGCGGCACGAGCGAGTAGACACCGAACGGCTCGAAGCCTCTGAACGCCGCGATGCTCCAGTCGACCCGTCCGGTCGTCACGCTCAGTCGCGCGCCACCCTGCGCGTCTCGCCAGCGCGCACCCGGCTCGCGATCGCGGTCTGCTCGCGGGGCGATATTGAACGGAGAGGTCGGCTCGTCGAGCCGATCGAACCGGCCGCGCCTGAACACCGGAAGATACACACCTTCCAGCGTGATGTCGCTCGTGATGAACCATCGTCCCCGTACGAGCGCGACGGGCAGACGCGCCTCCGACCGTCCCTCGAAGAAGAACCGGGAGACGTCGAGCGGATTGATGACATCGGTCGGCTGCAGCTCGTCGAGCCGCCCCCATGCCACGCGCGTGAACCCCGCCAGGAGATCGACGGGCCCTGTCGCGATCGTGACGCTCGCGTCCTGCGCGCGGACGATCGCGTCCTCGCGACGGCGACCGTCGCGACGCGCGAGCAATCCTTCAACGAAACCCGCGAAGTTGAAGACGACGCCCGGCGACGGCGCGAGCTTGTCCTCCGCGAACACCCGGCCACGCAGCTCGACGGAATCGCCGCGATTGGGGAAGAAGTCGACGAACGTCGAGACGTAGCCGGTCGGCCGCGACTGCGCGGCGGCGTGCAGCGGCAATGCGAGGACGATGAGAATGATGGCGCAACGAAACATCATGTTGGCGGAATTGGCGGAACTAAAGTTCCGCCCTACGTACGCCAGCGACACGCCGCAACGCTTCATGGCCATATACCCGCGGCATCAGCTTGATCAGCGCCGGCAGGATGAACACCTCGGCGAGGAACGCCACCGCCATCGTCAATGCAAGCAGCCCGCCGAACCATGCCGACGGCTTGTAGGCGGACAGCAGCAGCACTCCGTATCCAAGGCTGTTGATGATCGCCGTCGTCAGCGACGCGCGTCCCTCGTGAGCGGTCGCGGTCTGAATCGCTTCATCAGTCGTCGCGCCGGCCGCCACCTCGCGGCGATACCGGTTGATGAAATGAATCGTGTCATCGTCGACGACGCCGAGCGCGATGCTGGCGACCATGATCGTGGCGACGTTCATCGAGATGTCGAGATAACCCATCATGCCGAGCACGGACAGCACCGGCAGCAGGTTCGGCGGAATGGTGAGCAGGCCAAATCTGAACGACCGAAAGACGACGAAGATCACGCCGAACACGGTGACGAACGCCATCCCGAAGCTGCTCAACTGCGACACGACGAGATAGTGATCGAGCGTGCTGAACAGCTTCCCCGATCCTGTCGCCATTGTCGTGATCCCGGTCCCGGCGAACGTGTCCCTCGCCAGCCGCTCGCTCTGCTCGATGATTTCGAGCACGCCGTCAGAGCTCATCGACTGGAGCTTGACGGTGATCTGTGCGCGTGAGTAGTCGCTGGCGGCGACGCGTTCGAGCTCGTGCCGGCCCTCGCCGCCGAGCGCGAACACGAACAGCTCCTGTGCGATGGTCGCCGCGTCACCAGGAATGACGTCGGCTTCCGCCCGGCCGTCGTTCAGCTCCTTGTTGATACGCTTGACGTAGTTCGCGACGGACGTCACCTTCCGGACTTCGGGAAACCTGCGAATCTGATTCTGCAGCGCGTCGATTCGGCGGAGCGCGTCGGGCGTCTTCAGAGACTCCGGCGGTCCCTCGAGCATGATTTGAAAGCTGTAGACGCCGGCGAGCTGTCGATCGATCACCCTAGCGGACTCCGAGAGCGGATGGTCCCTGCTGAAGAAGTTGATGTGATTCGTGTCCACGCGCAGGCGGAACATGCCGAGAATCGCGATGCCGGCAACGATCAGCGACACGGCGAGGACGCGGCGAGGATGCGCCGAGGACAAACGGGCGATCCGCTTCATCATTGTGGGGGGGGGGGGTGGGTCCCCCCCCCCCCCACCCGGAGGGGCGCGGGGGGGACCCGCCC
>JBMDXB010000021.1:0-66805 GCA_048594885.1 Vicinamibacterales bacterium | reverse complement strand
ATCCTCCCCGCGACGCACTCGCCGGCCTCGATCAGGTCGCTGGCAGCCATCAGCATGTTCCCGAGCGCCTTCAGGCGACCCTGCGCGGATTCACCCGGGCCGGAGCCGACGAGAGACCCGTCGGCGACCGAAGCGTTGAAGAACGCGATCAGCTCAGCCAGCGTCACGGGTTCTGCGCTCGCTTCGACGGCCCGGCCGAACAGCGCAACCCATTCGACTGAATAGTCGGAGTTGGAATCGATGTAGAGCAGCGCTCCGTGATCGCCGTTGAACTCGCCCATGCTTTCGGGCGCGAACGTGACTTCGACCTCCAACCGGCACTCCGCGGGCATAAAGGCCGGAAAGTCGAAATCGAAGTCGGGGCAGGACGCCCCGTTATAATCAACATTGGTGATCGCAAAGTCGCAGTCGACATCAAGCCCGCAGAGCAAATCACCAAAGTCGCCAGCCTTCAGGTCGATCGAGAACACCACGACTGGCGTGGGCTGAAAGCTGGTCAACGTGAAGATCAACGTCCGCGACGAGCCGATCTCGACGTCGCCAAAGTAGCCCGACGGAGGGTCAACCGTGTACGCCTGTGCGAACGCGAGGCGCGGCGCAAGCAGAACGCAGGACAGGACGAACAACGCCGCTGACGGCTGGTGCAGGCGTCTCATTCGAGACACTCCTTTCTGACGGCGATAGGACGCTGCGAACGGGCAGGTTCCACGACACGTGCGAGGCTGGCGTACCTTGGTACCGCAAGACGCGCCGGGACACACATGATCGGAAGACGCCGCGGCTCGTGTAAATGGAGGGGCTCTGAAATCGATCTGAAACCTTCCGTCCGCGCAACTCTCTGAACCACGGGCAGTTGATCGGATTGCCCTTGACCGGCCCGGGGAGCGGCGCTATCTTCGGCACGCTCCCAGGTGCAGGTATGGCCGGTATCATCCGCTTCGGCTCGTTCGAGGCCGACTTGGCGTCGGGCGAGCTGCGCAAGCGGGGCCTTCGCGTCAAGCTTCGCGAGAAGTCCTTCGAGCTCCTCGGCCTGCTCCTCGAGCATCCCGGTGAGGTCGTCAGGAGAGAAGATCTCCGCGCCCGGCTCTGGCCGCCGGACATCTTCGTGGACTTCGACAACAACCTGTACGCGGCGCTCAGGACGCTACGCCGGGCACTCGGGGACTCGGCGTCACGTCCCAAGTTCGTCGAAACGCTTCCGCGTCGTGGCTATCGCTTCATCGGGCCAGTCGTGGAACAGCGCCGCGAGCCGCGGCGGGGCAATCTCCGGCTCGCGGTGTTGCCACTGCAGAATATCGGGGACGCTGCGGAGGACTACTTCTGTGACGGCATGACGGAAGAGCTCATCACGCAGCTTGCCGCGCTCGCACCGGAGCGCCTCCGCATCCTGGCCCGGACAACCACCATGCACTACAAGAGCACACGGAAGTCGGCGGGTCGGATCGGTCGCGAACTGGGCGTCGAGTACGTGCTGGAAGGCAGCGTGCGGCGCGGCGGCGATCACGTTCGGGTCAGCGCGCAGCTGATCCGAACCGACGACGAGACGCACGTGTGGGCGCGGAGCTACGAGCGGGAGCGATGCGACGTGCTGATGATGCAGGCGGACGTGGCGCGCGCCGTCGCGCACGAGATCGAGGTCGCCATTTCTCCGGCGGGGCTGCAGCGGCTCGAGCGTGCCGGCACGATCGATCCCTTCACGTACGACGCGTACACACGCGGCTTGTATCAGTTCAACCGGTTCAGCCCGATCGGACTTCGCGAGGCGCTGGAGCGCTTTCGAGAGGCACTCGATCGGGATCCGCAGTATGCGCCCGCCTGGGCGAAGTCTGCGATGGCGTACGCATTCAGCGGCGTGTGGGGATACGCGCCGCAGCGCGAAGTGTTCTCGGAGGCCGAGACGGCCGCGGGGAGGGCGCTGGCGCTCGACGCCTCCCTGGGTGAGGCGCACAACGCGCTGGCGCTCGTGAAATGGCTTCGTGACTGGGATCTGTCGGCGTGCCGCCGGGGCTTCGAGCACGCGCTCGCGCTCAATGCGAACGACGCCACGGCTCACTGGGGGCTGGCCATTTACTTCGGCGCGATGGTGGAGGATCAGCAACGCGCCCGAGCGGAAGCGCAGCAGGCGCTGGAACTCGACCCGCTCTCGGTGGCGATTCGATCGAACATGGCGTGGTTACCCTATTGGCGACGGGAGTACGATCAAGCGATCGCCGAGAGTCGCCATGTCCTCGAGATGGACGAGACCTGCCTGCAGGCATCCTACGTGCTCGGTCTGGCGGCGTGCGCGGCGCGGCGGTTCGACGTGGCCATTGCCGCGCTCGAAACGTGCGTCGCGCGGCACGGCGATCCTACCTCGCTCGGCTATCTCGGCATGGTGTACGGCTTTGCAGGCGCGGCCGGCAAGGCTTCGGGGGTGCTTTGCCGGCTGAAGGAGATGGCGTCTGTGGGTGCCGTCAGGGCACTCGATTGCGCCCGCGTGTGCGTTGGGCTCCGCGCGACGGAGGAAGCCCTCGACTGGCTGGACAACGCGTACGCCGCCCGCGATCCTCAGCTCCTGTGGCTGCGGGTCACGCCGTTCTACGATCCGCTCCGATCCTTGCCGCGCTTCCAGCGTGGCGTCGATCGCCTTGGCCTTCCGCCCCGGCCGTGAACACCACCGTTCCGCGCTGGCGGTCGGTGCGGCCCTCGTGACGGCGTCGTTTGCCGTTTCGAAGGTCTCCTCTTGGTCGTCACGGCTGCGCGTCGGTATAGTGGTGCCGCATCGACACTCCGGGGGGAGGGACATGGAGAACGAGGCAACCAGACGCACGTGCCTTTGCGTGATCCTGCTTCTGGCGATGGCTGCCATTACGGCTCCAGCCCAGACGCAAAGGAATCAGAATCGCCGTCCGAACATCATCCTGATTCTCGCCGACGATCTGGGTTATGAGACCATCGGCGCGAATGGTGGCACATCGTATCGAACCCCAACGATCGATCGGCTTGCCGCCAACGGCATCCGTTTCGAGAATGCCTACGCGCATCCGCTCTGCACGCCCTCGCGCGTCGCGCTGATGACCGGCCAATACAACTTTCGCAACTACACCAGCTTTGGCGAACTGCGGCTCGGCGAGAAGACCTTTGGCCACATGCTGCGTGACGCCGGCTACAAAACGCGCATCGTCGGCAAATGGCAGTTGTCCGAGCGGGACTTCCAGGCACCGCACCACTTTGGGTTCGACGACTATTTGCTCTGGCACTTCGGCATGAAAGTCAATGGCGTGCTGGCGCCCGGCGCCCAAGGTTCGCGCTACTGGGATCCGGTCCTGTACGACAACGGCAGATTGCTGACGGACACCAGCGGAAGATTCGGGCCCGACCTGCTGGCCGATTCGGCCGCCGATTTCATTCAGCGGCATCAGGCTGAACCCTTCTTTCTGTATTACTCGCTGGTGCTGCCGCACGACCCGTGGATTGAGCCGCCCGGCTATCAACGGCGCGGTGAAACCGCTCCCGCAGCGAATGAAGGCAGGCAGGCGGGTGGCGGCAAGCCGGTGCCGCCGCCACCCGAAGAACGACAGCGGCGATTTGTCGCGATGGTCGAGTACATGGACAAGGTGGTCGGGCGCGTGACGGCGCAACTCGACGCCCTGCGGCTCAGCGAAAACACGCTGGTCATCTTCACCGGTGACAACGGAACACATCCCAGCCTGCAGTCGACGCTCCAGGGCCGCCTCGTCAAAGGCGACAAAGGCCGGCCGACCGACGGAGGAACCCACGTTCCCCTGATTGCGCAGTGGAAAGGGCACATCCCGGCAGGCAGGGTCAACCAGGACCTGATCGACTTCACCGATTTTCTGCCGACGCTCGCCGAGATATCAGGAGCACCGCTACCAGCGGGCGTCACGATTGACGGGCGAAGTTTTGCGCCGCAGTTGCGCGGCAAAAAAGGCAAGCCACGCGAGTGGATTTACTGTTACTACGATCCGCGCTGGGGGAATTTCCAGTTCACCCGCTACGCGCAGGACAAGCAGTTCAAGCTCTATCACAATGGAACGTTCGTCGATTACCGGCGCGATCCGCTCGAGGAAAGCCCGCTGCCCGAGGCCGGGCTGAGCGGGGCGCAGCGCACGACGAAACGAAAACTCCAACGCGTCCTGGATACCTTGCAGCCGGCAGAGTCCCTGAAAGATCGGTGAGGTTTCCCTGACTTTCGCCTGAGACTCGGCCTCGCCGCACGCCTTACCTTCTCCCCATTGGCCGCATCAGCGCCGTTTGGCGGCGCGATCGGCCAGGAAACCAACTCCAGCACCCTCGAGGTTCGGCGGCAACGGACGCACGTGCCGGACGTGTCACAGCAATCGAACCGGCACGTTCTCGCCCGAGGACGCGCCGGCACGTCTGGCCGAAGACGCGACCGACGCACTCTTCCTTCACGAATGGTGGGAAGGTGGTCATCGCACATGACCTGGATGTGTTCTGATCTGCGCGGAGTTTGGGAATCACTTCTGCAAGATCGTGTTGTGAAACGCGGTGATGCGCCAGGTGCCCTCATCCTTCACGAAGACACGGATGCTCAGTTCCTGGTGCGGTGGCAGCGTCTGGCCCTCGGAACTGACCAGGCCGCTCAGCTCATTGGTGACGTGCGCGAGCGCAACGTCAGGCCGGATGAATCGCACCGCCACTTCCAGCGTCTTGAGCGTCACGTTGCCGCCCCTGGTCTGAAAGATCGTCGTTAATCCCTTTTCTATCGCCGCGACGCCTTTCATAGACTCACCGCGCACCGTCACCAGTTGCGCGTCCGGCGTGCAGAACTTCACCCAGTTCTTCGCGTCGTGGCGGCTGAAGGCCTCGGTCGTCGCGGAGATCACCGCTTTGATGGAATCCTCATCGTTGCGAGCACCTAAACCCGAGGTTTGCGCCGCAATGTCGGCAGTCCCAACGATACCCACAGCCGCGAGAAGTACGACTAAGCTTTGTCGGACCACGAACTCCTCCCATGCCGACACCGACGAACCACGACGCCGCCGCACTGCGAACCAACGCGAGCGGCGCACCATTCGGAAGTCAAGCCTCAACGCGCCGTTGCGACGAGGCGCCGAAGTTCGGCCGCCCAGTTCAGCACGACGGCGATCTCGGTTGGAGGCGTCGAATCCTCTCCCTCGTTCTGCAACATCAGAAACCGCTGCCCGTCGGCCGATACGTCGTAATTCGGACGAGCCCACCAGTTCGAACTTTTCCGGTAGCGGCCCGTGAACAGCCCTCGCGGTTTCCCGGGCACGAAGCCCTGCGCGGTATTGATCTCGACCGACATCATCCGGTCGCCGCTGCGGTAGAACAGTTCACGGCTGTTGGCATTCCATAGCGGCTCGTTGCCGCCATCGGTGGACACCTGCCATTTGCCGCCCGGATCGGGAAATGCCTGAACGTAGATCTCGCGACGCCCGGATTCGTCGGACGCATAGGCGAGCCACCGGCCGTCCGGAGACAACTGCGGCGACCCATCCGCGGCGGTGGAGTGCAGCACGAGCCGCGGCTCGGGGGGACCCACCGCAGCGGATGACGCACGCCTCACCGGCACGGCCCACACGTCGGCGCCGGTCGTGGGTCCCACCTTCGATGTGGTGAGCACCTGCCCATCAGGTGTAAACGAATAGGGAATGTCGTAAACGTTTCCTGCCTGGGTCGCGCTGTTCCGCGTCAGCCGTTCTTCGACGCCGCTCCCGTCAGCCCGCTTCCAGAACACCTGTTGCGGTCCTTCGCGGTCCGACTGGAACGCGATCCGCGTTCCGTCGGGCGTCCATACCGGATGCCGGTTGACGCCCGTGAACGTGAACGGGCTCAGCGAATCTCCGCTGATGTCATACAACCAGACCTGCATCTGCTCGCCCGCCACGACGTCGACGGCGATGCGCCGGCCATCAGGCGAGAGTCGCGGTTGGTTGTAGTAACGCGGGGGCGCGGCCAGCGGCTCTTCTCTGCCATCGCGGCTCACCCACACCAGGCGGCTTCCGATCACAGGTGTTCGGCCCGCGGCCGCGACGTACGCGAGCGTTCCGCTCGGCGACACGGCAAACTGCGGCATGCCCGCGGCGGAATAGACGCGCTCAACGACAGGCACCGCCACGCTGGCACCGGCGAGACGGCTGCCCTCGAAGCTCGTCGCCATCAGTCTATGTTCCTGCGCGAAGATCAAATGTCCGGAGGCGAGGTATGCGGGCATGGTTCCATCCTGGCCCGACACGAGGTTGCGCCGATCGCTCGAATCGAGTCTCTGGCCGACGATGCCGGGAGGTGCGCTCGCCGTCAGGGCCGCGAAGAGGACGCTCTTGCCGTCCGGCAGGAAGCGGGGAAACGCATGCGCGATCTCGCCGCTCTCGAAACGGGTCATCGCTTGCGGCGCTCCCCCGTCGTCGGGCACCTGCAGGAGAACGGACAAGTCGGATGCGAAGACGATGGTGTGCCCGTTCCAGCTCGCGCCCTGCGGATTGGCGACATCGGCCAGCACGCGAGCGGCGCCGCCTTTGGTTGAAATCTTCTTGAGCTTGCCGTTCGCGAAGAAGCCGAGCCACTCGCCGTCGGGCGAGAAGAACGGCACGACGGCACCGTCGGTGCCCGGAAGCGGAACGGCATCGGCACGGTCCATCGCGCGCAGGTAGATCTGTTGTGCGGCTCCCTCACCCGCCGCGACGAACGCCAGCTGTGCACCGTCGTCCGACAACGCGAGCACCGGCTTGTTCTCGGCCGGCAGGTGGCGTCCTGACGGCACCGCGATGGTGAATCGCGTCGCGGACGCCGGGACGAACTGCGCCGGCTCGACGCGCCATGCAACCACCCACGCCGCGGCGGCGACGGCGAGGGCGCCGGCGGCGACGAGCCACGCGATCCATCGCCGCCCGTCTCCAGATGCGGTCGCGTCCGCGGCGCCAGAACGGAACTCGTCGATGGACACCCGCGCATCCCCGATGCACTGCAACCTGGCGGTGACGGACTTCTGCAGGCACCGGCGCACGAGCGCACGAATGTGCTCGGGCGCGCTCGACAGCCGCGCCCAGTCCGGCTCGGCGCGAACGATTGCCGCCAGCGTATCGGTCACGTGGTTGCCGCCGAACGCGCGGCAGCCGGTCAGCATCTCGAACAGGATGCATCCGAACGCCCAGACGTCCGAGCGTCTGTCCGCGGGCAGGCCTCGCGCCTGCTCCGGCGCCATGTACGCAGCCGTCCCCATCAGGGTACCGAGCGTGGTCATCATCGCTGGCGAGGTGAGCGTCGATGTGTCGGCGACCGTGGACGCCGCTTTCGTGCTTTCGACAAGCTTGGCGAGCCCGAAATCGAGCACCTTGACGCGGCCGTCTCTCGTCAGCATCACATTGGCCGGCTTCAGGTCGCGATGGATGATGCCTGCTTCGTGCGCAGCCTCGAGCGCCTCGGCGATCTGCCGTGCGATGCCAATCGCCTCATCGAGCGGCATCGCGCCGCGGCCGATGCGGTTGGCCAGGCTTTCGCCGTCAACGAATTCGAGGACGATGGCGTGGGCGCCGTTCGCCTCCACCGCGCCATGGATCTGCGCGATGTTCGGATGATTCAGCGAGGCAAGCAGGCGGGCTTCGCGACGGAAACGCGCGACGCGTTCCGGATCGGCGTTGAACGGGGCGGGAAGAATCTTCAGGGCGACGTCGCGTCCCAGGCTCGTGTCGGTGGCGCGGTACACCTCCCCCATCCCGCCGGCGCCGACGCCGGCAATGACGACGTACTCTTGGAACTTCGCTCCAGGACTCAGCACGCGATACGAATTATACGGTCCGAGACCTGCGAAAACCCGCGCCGGTGTCCTCGTTCTCCGCCTTGATCCCGACGAAACTGCCTCGCGGCCTCCGACCTCTGCTATTGTCCTGGCGCGTATCCGCACGCGAATGCGCGCGAGTCACCGTTCTCCACGCGCCTACCGAATGTGTACGCGCTACGACGCCGTCTTCGTACGGCTATGCTTGGATACAGTGAGTCGTGCGAACGATACGCCGGGTACCCCGGCCGAAGGCGCTTTCACAACGAACGAGGACGTGGCGATGATTCACAATCCACTCCGCAGGCACTTCATCAGGTCCGCCGCCCTCTGGCCGCTGGGCGTCGCCGCGGCGCTCGGCCAGCGTGATGTGTCGGCAGCCGGGCAACAGCCTGTTCCAAGGGTAGGGGGCCCGCGGCTGAAAATCTCGCTCAATGCCTACTCGTTCAACGCCGCGCTCACCCCGCCGGCGGGCGGCGGCAAGCCCGCGACGACGCTGTTCGATCTGCTCGAGTTCTGCGCCCGCGAGAACTTCGACGGCATCGATCCCACCGGCTACTACTTTCCGGATTACCCGCGCGTGCCGCCCGATTCGTTCATCTACGATTTCAAGCGGCGCGCGTTCCACCTCGGGATCGCGATTACGGGGACGGGCGTCCGCAACAACTTCGCCCAGCCCGACCGCGCGAAGCGGGCCGCCGACGTGCAACTCGTCAAGGACTGGATCGAGGTCGCGGCGAAGCTCGGCGCGCCCGTCGTCCGCGTGTTTGCCGGAGCCGAATCTGCGCGTCACTCGCGAGCTGACGTGGCGGAATGGATGGCGGCCGATCTGAAGGTCTGCGCTGACCACGGCAAGAGATACGGTGTCCTGATTGGGATTCAGAACCATGGGGACTTTCTGAAGACGTCCGATCAGGTGTTGGAGATCCTGAAGATGGTCGGCTCGGACTGGTGCGGCGTGGTCGTCGACACCGGGAACTTCCAGACCGGCGATCCCTACCAGGAGATCGGCCGCGTCGTGCCGCATGCCGTGAATTTTCAGATCAAGGAAAGCCCCTACGGCAACGCCAGCCCGGTTCGCACCGACCTGAAGAAGCTCGTGGCCGTCATCCGGGCCGGTGGATACCGTGGCTACCTGCCGATTGAGACGCTGGTGGCGCCCGGGCAACCGTACGATCCGTTCGTGAAGGTCCCGCAGTTCCTGCGGGAGGTCAGGGCCGCCATCGAGAGCTGACGTCTGCATCGAACGGATCGAGCGCCGCGCCGGCCCTCAGCGACGCGGGCCTTCGCCCGCGACTTCGAGGGCAGCGACTTCGTAGTCCACGACGCGCGGGATCGTGAACTCCACCACGTCCCCCTGCTGCTCAACCGACAACGTGGTTTCAGCCCGCAACAGGCTGGCAGTCCGGATGGTCACCCGCCGGGGCAACTGCCACCGAACCTTCTGCGCGCCGACGGGATAATGACGCCGGATCGATCCCCGATGCAGGTTCGGGTTGTTGTAGTTCAGCACGTGGAGGGCGAAGCCGGGTCCGGTTTCCCAGGCGAATATCTCCACGACGCCGTCGCCATCGACGTGCAGCGGACGGCGGCCGCGAATCATCCAATCCACCGAGTTCTGTATGAGACGCGTGACGTCGGGATGGCCCGAGCGCCAAGCCGTCCGGCCGACGTCGCCGGGGAAATACACCAGCCGCGATTGGCCCACCTCCCTCAGCACGATCGCGGGCTCGTCCGTGTGCAAGACGTCCGTGTAAGTCGCTTCAGTCGGGTAGGCCGTGAACGGCGGCACCACGGTCATCACGTGCCTGCCATCGGCTCGCGTCGGCACACGCCACTCGGAGCCCGGAATCCAGTTCGTGTCGTCGAAGCCGCGCCCGATCTCGTGCGGCTGCTCGATGCGGAAGTACGAGGAGTTCATGAAGCCACGGGCGCCCTGTGGCGCGCCGATCTTCTGGATGCCGAAGAGTTTCCCGAGGCCGAAATCGGAACGCGCGCGGCCGCGCTCGTCGTAGAGTCCTGTCTCGAAGGTAGCCAGCAACGATCCGCCCGACCGTGCATAGACTTCGAGCTGCCGGCACTGGGCGTCGCTCAGGAACGCAACGTTGGGAAGGATCAACGCGGAGTACTTGCGCAGCGTGTCCGGCGAGAGATCGTCCTCGTGCACGAAGTCGAACGGCGTGCGGTTCTCGAGCAGCGCGTAGTAGAAGCCCTCGACACATTCTGCGGCGTCACCAGGAACGGGCGGCTTGTAGAACGTCTGAGTCCGCTGGCCCAGGACGATGCCCACGTTCGCGATCGACTGTTTGTTGACGAAGTGCTTCTCGTGCCGCGCATGCCAGGTCAAGAACCGGCGGCCCGTTTCCTTCCAGCGGCGGTCTTCGCCAAGCCCCGTCTGCGCGCCGAGCCAGTGATACCAGATCACCATGCCGCTGGCGACGCTTTGAGCCATCCAGCTTTCCGCTTCGGCCGGACTCTTGTGCGCATTGCGCCACATCGGACTGCCGGTGGACCACGCGCCCGTCACGTTGGTGACAGTGCGTCCCTTCATGACGGCCCGTGCCACGCGCCCCTGTTGCGCAGCGCCCCAGGCGGGCGCGGCCCCGGTGCGCCCCTGGTTGTCGGCGTTGAACCACAAGGCGTGCTCGCCGAGCCGCTTCAGATCGAGACCTGAACGGACACCCCCGCCGAGATTGCCGAAAAACAGGTTGGCGGGGCTCTTCTCCCTGGCGATGCGGTCGTACAGGTCCCAGATCTCGACGCATCGATCCATGTAGGCCCGGTGATATGCGATCGTGCCGGGCTCGGCCACCTTGCGACAGGCGCTGCACCAGCAGCTCGGAACGTTGAAATTGGGCCAGCCATTCGCATAGAGACCGTCCACGTCGTAGCGATCGTTCACTTCGCGCATTACCGCCGGCGTGTACTCGGAGAAGTACGAGGTGAAGACGCACGTCTGGTAAAGAGCCGGCGCGTGACTGAACACAGGCGTCGGATCACCCTGGCGATCCCGCATGAACCATTCCGGCTTCTGTTGAAGGACCTCTTCCCACTGGAGGTCGGGCGAGAGACGGCCGATCACGCGGATCCCTCGCGCCTTCGCTGCCTTGCAGCATTCCCCGAAGAAATCGCGTCCGTTCAGAAACCGGCTGTGACGATGGAACGGGACCTTCGAAGGATAGAAGGCGATCATTCCGGTCACGTTCAGCAGGACGGCGTCGACCTTGACCGACGCCCAGTAGTCAGCCCATCCCTCGACGTCCGCGTCCAGAGGATCGCGTTCGCTGAAGTTGACCTGTCCGACGCGGCGTACCCGCTGGTGCCAGGGCAGGGCCGCGGCCTGAGCGCCAGACGCCGGCGAGACGGAAAAACCGAGTGCGGTAGCGCCCGTCAGCGCGATGAAGTGTCTGCGAGTGAGATCCATGGAATGTCGTGGCCTGCACCGGCGTGCGGGCGGCGGTCGTGCGCCACAGGATAGCGCATTCCCACGAGCGGCTTGGCTCGATGTTCTGATAGCATTCCGGCAGTTCAGAGCGGGGAGGCTGACATGGCGCATTTCACTCGACGTGAATTCCTGAAGACGGGAATCGCGGCCGGAACGGTTGCCGCATTGGGACGGCCGCTCCTGAGCGCCCAGCGCGGGAGCGCGACCGACATGGTCACACTCGGCCGCACCGGAGTGAAAGTCACCCGGCTGGCGTTCGGCACAGGCAGTTTCAGCGGAAAGGTGCAGCGCTCGCTGGGACAAGACGATTTCACACGGCTCGTGCGTCATGCGTACGATCGCGGCGTACGCTTCTTCGAGACGGCCGAATCGTACGGCGACATGCACCGCATGCTCGGCGTCGCCTTGAAGGGCATTCCGCGCGAGAGCTACCAGCTCATGTCGAAGGTCACGACCCGCGACGGGGTCGATCCACGGCAGAAGTTCGACGAGCTCCGCCGCCTCGCCAACACGGAGTACTTCGACATCATGCTGCTCCACTGGCAGCACACGGCGACATGGCCGGCCGACACGGCGCGGTGGCAGGACGCGATCCTCGAGGTCCAGTCAGGGACGGTCGGGCTCAGCGATGGTGCGTCGGTTCACGGACTGCCGGCCCTGCGCCGGGTTCCCGGAAACCAGTGGCTCCAAGTCGCGATGATTCGCGTGAACCACACGGGCAAGAGCATGGACGCCGAGGACTACGCGACGCAGGGCCTGGGCAACGTCCCCGAAGTCGTCACCCACGTGAAGGAGGTCCGCAAGGAAGGCATGGGCGTCATCGGCATGAAGCTCGTGGGCGAAGGCGCTTTCGATCGCGAGGATCGTCAGAAGGCGATGCGGTTCGCGTTTCGCAACGCCGGCGTCGATTGCGTCACGGTGGGGTACAAGAATCCTGCCGAGATCGACGAAGCCGTCGAGAACGTCAATATGGCGCTCGCCTCATGACGCTTCCCACGGCGGAGGTTGATCCACTCGGCCGAAAAGTCTAACGTAGCCCCGCCCCCCACCGGTCGCCGCCAGCCCCTTCCACCTCGCTTGGGCGGCGCGCGACCGGACAGCTCCATTTGCACCGATGCACACATGAGCCGGCGCGACGCCTCGCCGGCCTGAACGGGAGTACCCCACCATGGCGAATCACGCGATCCGTGGCCAGGTCATCAGCGGCGAGACGCGCGGCGGGCTCGCGAACGTCCGCGTCGAAGCCTGGGACCGTGATCTCCACATCGACGACCTGCTCGGTGCGGCGACGAGCGACGCGAGCGGAGCGTTCACGATCGAGTTCGACCGAAGGTATTACCGGCAGATTGTCGCGCGGCGCCCGGACATTTACTTCAAAGTGTTTGTCGGCGGGCGTCTGGTGGCCGACACGCGGCACCAGGTGCTCTGGAACGTCGTGCAGCCGCAGGTGCGCGTGCTGATCACGGTCCGCGACTCGGAACGGGCGCCCGCCGACAGGCTCGAACCGTTCGCGGTCGAGGGCGTCGTCGCGACCGAAGAGGGTCGCGCAGTGGCCAACGTGATCATCCAGGCGTGGGACCAGGGGCTGGACGCCGAGACGCTGCTGGCGACGGGCGCCACCGATCGTGCCGGACGATACATCCTCCATTACGATCGCGAGGTTCTCGCCGGCAAATCGCATCCCGATCTGACCGTCCGTGCGCTCGATCCGCGGCGCGAGCGCACGGAAATCGCCCGCTCGGCGGTGATCTACCAGGCCGGCCCGTCGGTCATCGTCAACCTGAGAATCCCGGCGCAGGACGTGTCGCGCCCGAGTGAGTACGAGCGCCTGCTTGCGGACACGCATGCACTGCTGGGGCGGACGACGCTCGAGGCGCTCGAGGCTGACGGCGTGGTCTACCTGGCGAGCCGGAGCGGGTGGGACGCTCGCACGGTCGCGATGGCGGCGGAGGCGACTCGCCTCAGCGCCGAGACGCGTATTCCAGCGCCGCACTACTACGCGCTCCTGCGAGCGGGTCTGCCTGCCGACAGCGCCTCCGTCCACCAGTGGCCGGATGAATCGGTGCGTCGCACGATCGAGACGGCGATCGAAACCGGCGTCATCCCCGCCGACCAGCCGATTGACACGACGTTGCGGATCTATCGCGAGCGGAGCGTCACGGCGCTCCAGGAGCTGGCGCCGGTGGCCGCCGTGTCGAAGCTGGGCGACATGCTCGACGTGAGTCTCGATGCCGGCCGGAAGCAGAGATTTCTCGAGGTCTATCGCGCCACGTCGGGTGAGCCGGCGAAGCTGTGGCCGGCGCTCGAGGACGCGGGGTTCGATCGCGCGTCGATCGAGCGGTTGCGGACGGACGGCAGGCTTGGCTTCCTCACCCGCCAGAACGCGCCGCTGGTCGCCAGGCTGCGGAGAATCGCGAGCGTCGAACGCGCCGAGGATCTGCCGCGCGCGGGGCTGTACAAGGCGGAGGCTTGGACGGAGCTGATTGGCAACGACCTGCCGCCGCAGATTACGGCGGACCAGTACGCGGCCGGCCTTGCCGCGCAGGTCAACCTCGCGTATCCAACGCTCGTGGCCGCCGAGATGGTACGGCGGCGCGAGGTCGCGATCGATCCGCCCGGCGCGGCGGACGAAGGAGAGGTCGCGGGGTTTCTGCGAGCGTCGCATGGCCGACACACGATCGGCCGCGAACCCATCAAGCGGTGGACCGGCTACGAGCAGCTCTCTGCTGAGGGCCGCGAAGGGGCGCGGTTGCTCGAACGTCTTTACCAAATGAGTCCATCGAACGAATCGATGGTAGCGCTGTCGACCCTCGGCCTCAATTCCGCCTACCAGGTCACGCGCGAGCCGAAGGAGGTCTTCCTCCAGCGGCACGGCGGGTCGTTTCCGAGCGAGACCGAGGCTCGACTCGTGTACCAGAAGGCGCAAGCGGTCCACACGACAGCGCTCAATCTGGCGGCGATGTACCTGTCGTACCGTTCGGCGCCGAACGTGTACGCGCTGACGGGGGAGAGGGCCAAGCGGAAGCCGGACTTCACCAACGTGCCGGGCACGCCCACGCTCGAGGACCTCCTCAGCAACATGGACTACTGCGCGTGCGACCACTGCAAGTCCGTATTCAGTCCGGCCGCGTACTTCGTGGACGTCCTCCACATGATCGACGTCGCCACGGTGCCTGCCGGGAAGAAGAACCCGCTCGACGTGCTGTTCGCGCGGCGGCCCGACCTGCAGAACCTGCTCCTCAGCTGCGAGAACACCAACGTCGCGCTGCCGTACATCGACATCGTCAACGAGATCCTCGAGCACTGGGTCGTCAACGGCAGCCTTACGTCGTTCCTCGGCCACAACATGCGCGAGGACAGCAAGTCGGCGGATCTGCTCGCCGATCCGGAGTTCGTCGAAGCGACCGCGTACGATGCGACGAAGTCGGAGGTCTATCCACATCCGCTGCCGTTCGACATGCCGCTCGCGACGCTTCGCCTCCTCATGCAGGCGTGGGACACGACGCTCGCCGAGGCGCTCAGGATCGTCGGATCGCCGGCTGCGGCGCGCCGCGAGACGCTCGGCCTGAACGGCGTCGAGTACCGAATCCTCACGGAAACCGGGTTCAAGAGCCTGCCCGAGTACTTCGGCGAGGCCGCAAACGCCAGCATCGACGCCCTCAACACCGCGGTGGCGGATGGCAAGACGTTCTGCCGCCGGACGAGCATCTCGTACCAGGATCTCGTCGATCTGTTGAAGACAACCTTCGTCAATCCCGGCGCGCCGCTGGTCCCGCGGCTCGAGGCGCTCGGTGTGCCTTTGGCTCAGCTCCAGTCGTGGTACGACGGCGTGCTCAACGACGCCGGCCTGACGGCGCTGTTTCCGGCGGACGTCGACCCGGCCGATTATGGCCACGACATCCTCCAGTGGCTCCGCGACAACGAGTCGCTGATCATGGGCCTGATCGTGCTCACCGACGTCGGCCCGGATTCGGCCGACTGCAATTTCGCGAAGGTCGAGCTGAGGTTCGCGCTGCCGGACGCCACCGCGAACCGGCTCACGGCGATTGCCTATCACAAGCTGCTGCGCATCATTCGGCTGCGGAAGAAGCTCGGGTGGTCGATCGATCTCACGAATCGTGTCGTCATGGCCTTCCTGCCCGTCCAGCCGCAGCAGCTAGCCGAGGGGAACATCGACGCGGTATTCGTCGCGTTGCTCGCGCGGATCGCCAATTTCATCGGGCTCGCGCGACGCCTGTCGGTGCCGGACAGAAAGCTCGGCGACTGGCTGACGGTCTGGGACGCCAGCCAGTCAACGGCCATACGTCAGGAGAAGCTCGCGCACCTGCTCCGCATGGGCGCCGTCGATCTGGTGCACCTCTCCGAGATCACCGGTATCGACCCGATTGCGAATGACATGGAGGCCGACGTCCCCTCGCTGCACCGGTTCCTCGACGCGTGGGGCGCGCTGAAGGGCGCAAAGCTGAAGGTCATGGACGTCGCCTACGTCCTCCGGCACCAGGACGCCTCGGGCAAGCTCGCGCCGACTGAGAGCGCGCTGCTGTCGGACCTCAAGTCTCTGCGCGATGCGCTGACCGATGTGGACGCTGGCTTGAGCGCGCCGCCGGAAACCGCCGATCTCGCGTACGCCCGCAGCAAGATGGCGCTGGTGTACGACGCCACCGTCGTCGACTCGTTCATCGGTATCGTGAGCGGCAGCCAGACGTACGACGTGACCTTTGCCACCTCCGAAGAGACGCTGCCGGCCAAACTGATGGCGGCAGACGCGCGGATCGGGCTGGATCCATTCCGCGAGGTGCTCACCTATTCCGGGGTCATGACCGCCGCCGCACGGACGGCTCTCGCGGCTGCGGCCGACACGCTCGTGCTCGCCGACATGGGCGCGATCACGACGCAGGCCGATCTCGACGCGTTCATCGCCGCGTTCAAGGCCGCCGTGCAGACGCTGGCGAACCAGGGCACCGCCGACGTCCAGGCGCTCGCGGCCGAGTATCCGGAGCTGCAGCCCGTTTACACCGCGGTGGCGGCTGCTCCGGATGCCGTGGCCCAGACCAAAGTACTCATCGACGCGATCATCCCGGCGCTCGGCGGCCGGCTGAAGGCGATCTCGGCCAGATCGACGCTCGCGTCTCTGCTCAAGATCGATCGGCGCCTGGTGGACGTACTGACCGAGGGGCCCGCAACAGTCCACGCGAGTGCCGACGCGACCAGGGGCGTGCTCGACGATTTCCTGGCGCTCGAAACCGCCGTCTCGTTCGACGCCAACCAGGCGTACGTCTTCCACATCGATGCGCCGGCGACCGATGACTACATCTTCTACGCTGCCGCGCCGGCCGGCACGACCGTCACGATCGATCTTGGGGGCGCCAGCGTCATCCCCGCCACCGTCGTCGGCCCGAGCGGCGAAGTCGCGGCGCCGGCCGCCGTCCGGTTGCAGTCCGGCAGCCTCATGACCGCGACGTTGACGTTGGGGTCGCTGCCGGTGAGCACGCATGCCGAACTGCGCTGGCGCACGAAGGCGATGGCAAAGACGGCGGTTCCCACGTCCCGGATCTACGACGGGACGCGAGTCGCTGCCGCGCGCGCCTCGTTGATCCGGCTTCAGAAGGCAGCACTTCTGCTGCGCGCGATGCCGCTCACGCCGCGCGAGTTGCACCACTTCGCAGCGATCGACGCGGACACGGGCGGTTATCTGAACGATCTCGACACTGACGGCACGATCGGCCCGGTCAGCCTGCATGCCCTGTGGGACAAGCTCGCGTGGATTGCGTGGTTCACCGCACTGAAGCGGGATGAGCCGGAAGAAGATACGTGGGTCGGCCTCCTCGAGGATCCGGGAAAGACGACGGCGCAGGGCGCGCTGGTGTTCGCTGGCGCCAACAACTGGCGCGAGCAGGACCTGAACGACACCCTGACTCACCTCGGCACTCCCATCGCGGCCGTCACCTCGCTGCCGCTGTTCCGGCGCGTCAAGCAGATCGTGGACTTCATCAGCGGGACGAGCCAGCCGGCGGCGGACGTTCTCGATTGGGCGGTGGACGCGCCCGACGCGGCGCTCGTTGCCGGAATCAAGCAGAAGCTGCGCGCGCGGCTGGACGAGTCGTCGTGGCGCGCCACGCTGCAGAGCGTCAACGATGCGCTCCGCAACGAGCGGCGCGATGCCCTCGTCGCCTACATCCTGCACCACGCGCCGCCGTCGGCCGCTATCGACACCGCGGACAAGTTGTACGAGCACTTCCTGATCGACGTCGAGATGGACGCGTGCATGAAGACGTCGCGCATCCGCCAGGCGCTCTCGACCGTCCAGTTGTTCGTCACTCGCTGCCTGATGAACCTCGAGCCCGAGGTCGCCGCGTCGTCCATCAGCGCGAGTCACTGGGCCTGGATGAAGCGGTACCGCGTCTGGGAGGCCAACCGGAAGATCTTCATCTGGCCCGAGAACTGGCTGGAGCCGGAGCTCCGTGACAACAAGTCGCCGTTCTTCCGCGAGCTCGAGTCCGACTTGCTCAAGTCGGACATCACCGACGAGCTCGCCGAGGACGCGTATTTCTCCTACCTGAAAAAGCTGGACGAGGTCGCGCGCCTGGAGATTGTCGGCTGCTACCTGCAGGAGCAGAAGCCCGGCGATCAGGACGACGACATCCTGCACGTGTTCGGGCGGACCAACGGCAGTACGCGCCAGTATTACTACCGCCGCTACGAGTACGGCTACTGGACGCCGTGGGAGAAGGTCACGCTCAACATCCAGGGGGACCTGGTGTTCCCGATGATGTGGAAGAACCAGCTGTTCCTGTTCTGGCTGACCGCGGCGTCGAAGCCGGAGGGGGCGGATTCGTCAAAGACGCCCAGGACGCTGGCGGATGACACGTGGGGCGCGAGCGCCAGGATCGAGGTCGAGCTGCATCTGTCCTGGGGCGAGTACTACAAAGGCAAGTGGACGTCGCCGAAATCCTCCGAGCTCCGTCGTCCGATGCGGCTCCGGAACCTCGCCACCTTCGAGCCGACGTACTTCTACGTCGCAGGGCGAACCGAGAAGCCCGGCCCCAACGTCTCGGAGCGGCTCGTGATGATGATCGGCTACATGGGCTCCCCAGGCCACATTTTCAAGCTGGTGTTCACGAGCAAGAACGTGTCGCCAATCGTCACGGACACCCTCGACGGGAGCCTGTTACTGAGCCCCGCGCTCTTCAACTACGTGCTGCTCTGGAGTCCCCAGCCGAATGCGGTGCTCGATTCGAACTCGCTTCGCCGGTTCGGACGCGTCTTCAACGTCAGCATCGTGCAACCGTCCGGCGCGAGCAAGAACATCCTGGACCAGACCCTTTTGACCAAGACGAAGCTCCTCTCCGAGGACTTCGGGGTTCGGCCCGCGATGCACCCGGTCGAAAACCAGTACGAGGCGCCCGCCTTCTACAGCGACGAGCACAGCGTCTTCTTCATGAGCCCGCACGAGCGCATCGAGAGCGTTCTGAAGTACGACGGCTACTTCTGGAGCGGAATGGCGGGAGTGTTTGTTCCGCCGGAGAAGGTGCGCATCCCGCCGCTCTACGAACAGCCGGTACTGCCCGATCCGATCGGCCCGGTCGTCAAGCCGCTCGAGACGTTCATCAACCCGCAGTACCAGCGGGCCATCAGCGACGACAACGTGTTCGTCTACCGCGGAACGCCGTTCGACGCGCGCGGCATCGCGAAAAGGGAGATGGGCCGATGAGCACGTCCGCAGAAGTCAAGTCGTACCATCACACGTCCAACGACCTCCTCATGCGCAAGGAGGGCCGCGCGCACTGGGTCGTCACGTTCGTGCCGCAACGGGTCGTGGACTACCAGTTCCACGGCCACTACCACCCGTACAGCGGCGAGCTGATTGAAACGCTCAACACGGGTGGCCTCCCCGCGCTGCTCGACGCGACGCACCACGCCACTCTCGATCGCGCGCTGGCGCCCGATTTCTACGAGCCGGGGGCCAACGTCACGTCGTTCCCAAAGGAGCTGATCGACGTCAGCGACGACGGCGCCTATGCGGTCTACAACTGGGAGCTGTTCTTCCACGCGCCGCTGCTCGTCGCCGTGCACCTCTCGGTCAACCAGCGCTTCGAGGAGGCGCAGCGGTGGTTCCACCGCATCTTCGATCCGACCAGCACCGACGCGTCGGTCGCGCCGCCGAAACGCTTCTGGAAGTTTCTCCGCTTCAGGCAGGAGACGACGCCGGAGTTCATCGGGGAGCTGTTGAAGGAGCTGAGCAAGCCGGAGGACACCGAGTTGAAGCGCCGGCTCGAGAAGAGCATCACCGCCTGGCGCGACAAGCCGTTCCAGCCGCACGTCGTCGCGCGTGGCCGCTACCTGGCCTACCAGCTCAACGTCGTGATGAAGTATCTCGACAACCTGATTGCGTGGGGCGACAGCTTGTTCCGCCAGGACACCATCGAGTCGCTCAACGAGGCGACCCAGATCTACGTGCTCGCCGCGAACCTGCTCGGGGTGAAGCCACAGAAGGTGCCGGTTCGCCGGAAGGCATCCGCGAAGAGCTTCGCGCAGCTCAAGGCCGCCGGCATCGACAAGTTCGGCAACGCGCTCGTACAGCTCGAGAACGAGTTCCCGTTCAACACGTCGCCCTCGGGCGGCAACGCGTCGGACAGCGGGGCGGAGGCGGTCTTCGGCATCGGGCGCACGCTCTACTTCTGCATCCCCCCCAACGAGAAGCTGCTGGAGTACTGGGACAAGGTGGCGGACCGGCTGTTCAAGATCCGGCACTGCATGAACATCGAGGGAGTCGTGCGGCAGTTGCCGCTGTTCGATCCGCCGATCGACCCGGGCGCGCTCGTCAGGGCCGTCGCCGCCGGCCTCGACATCGCCAGCATCGTCAACAACATCAACCAGCCGCTGTCGACCATTCGCGGACCGCTGCTGCTGCAGAAAGCGCTGGAGCTGACGGGCGAGGTGAAGTCGCTCGGCCGCGCGCTGCTCGACGCGCTCGAGAAGGGGGACGCGCAGCACCTGGCGTTGCTCTGTCAGCGGCACGAGATCGGCAGTCTGAATCTCGCCCGCGACGTGAGGTTCCTGCAATGGAAGGAGGCCGAGGCGGGGACCGAGTCGCTGCTCGAGAGCCGGTCGGTCGTGTGGGAGCGGTACCGCCACTACAAACGCATCCTGGGCGCCGCCGAGACGGACATCGACGCGCTCAAGGCGCTGGATCTCGCCCGGGAAGGGGTGACGGAAGACAACTTCGATAGCGTGTACGACGCACTCGTCGAGCGCTATGCCCGGCCGCTCGCGCGCGAGGCGTACCGCAAGGAAACCTCCGTGGGAGGTCTGATGGAGTTTGCCGGCAACGTGGTCGTCAGCGCCTTCGGCGGGAAGCTGGGAGAGACGCTGCCGCTCAACAAGAATGAGAACGCCGAGCTGAATATCTTCCTGCCGACAGGTGACACGTTCTCGACGGCGGCGACGGCGCTGAAGATTGCGGCGCCGATCCTCGCGTTGATCCCGCAGTTCGATGCGCACGCGACGCCTCTCGGCGTGGGCGCAAAGACGGGGTTCGGCGGCATTCAACTGTCGGGCGCGGCCCGCGAAGGAGCGGACGTCGCCGAGAAGATTTCCAGCGCGTTCAAGTCGAGCGCCGACCGGGCCGCGCGCATGGCCGTCTACTATCGTCGCGCCGACGACTACGTGCTCCAGGCGAACCTGGCGACCAGCGAGCTCGAGCAGTACGGTCGGCAGGTCATCGCCGCGCTCTTGCGCGAGCAGATCCTCAAGCGTGATTACGAGAACCATCTGAAGCGCATCGACGACCTGCAGACGCAGGAGACGTTCCTGCACGAGAAGTTCACCAGCGAGGAGCTGTACGCCTGGATGCAGGGGGAGCTGTCGAAGACCTACTACGACTGCTACAAGTTTGCCTACGACGTGGCGAAACGGGCAGAGCAGACGCTGAAGCACGAGGTAATGCGGCCCGAGTTCGACGAACTGCATCCGATCGAGTTCGGCTATTGGGACAGCGGCCGCAAGGGGCTGCTCGCGGGCGAGACGTTACATCTCGACCTTCGCCGCCTGGAGATGGCGCATCTCGAGCAGAGCCGGCGCGAGTACGAGATCACCCGGAGCGTGTCGCTCGCGCGGCTCGACCCGATCGCGCTGCTCAGGCTCAAGGCGACCGGCGCCTGTGAGGTGTCGATCCCGGAGTGGCTGTTCGACATGGACACGCCGGGTCAGTACATGCGACGGCTCAAGACCGTGGCGCTCACGATCCCGGCGGTTGTGGGTCCCCATACCGGCGTGCACTGCAAGCTCTCCCTGCTTCGGAGCAGCATCAGGGTGTCGTCGCTCGCCGGCGACCAGTACGGGCGAACCCTCAACGGCGACGACTCGCGGTTCCGCGACTTCGCCGGGGCGATCCAGTCGATCGTCACCAGCACCGGAGAGAACGACGCCGGCCTCTTCGAGGTCGACCTGCGCGACGAGCGCTACCTGCCTTTTGAGGGCGCCGGCGCGATCAGCTCGTGGCGCCTCGAGCTGCCCGGCGACATTCCGCAGTTCGACGTCAGTACCATTTCCGACGTCGTGTTCCATCTCCGCTACACCGCGCGCGAGGCGGGACACCTGCGCGCCGCCGCCGTGGAGGCGGCGAAGGCCGTGCTCGAGGAGCCGGACACCCTCTTCCAGCTCTTCACGCTGAACACCGACTTCGCCGGCGCGTGGTCGTCGTTCCGAGACGCGCAGTCGGACGCCACGCGCACGCTCTCGATTGCCGTGGACGAAAACCGCTTCCCCTACTGGGTGAAGCGTCTCGGGATGGACGACACGATCGTCGCGACCTTCGTCGTGGCGGACTGGCGGAAGAACAAGCTCGCCGTGGCCCCCGCGACCGTCACGTTCGACGGCAACGCCGAAGACGGCTGGACGATGACGATCGATCAGGCGTCGCCGGTGTTTGCATTCCTGAAGAAGTATCGGACGAGTACGGTTCACATCGCGGTGTCGTACATGGCCAGCGCGTAGCGCACGGACGCCGGATGAGCGTTTACAGCCAAGGCTTACTTTCTGAGGATCTTGTCCATGGCCTTCCCCCTGGCGAGTTCATCCACGAGCTTGTCCAGGTAACGGACCTGGCGCATGAGCTTGTCCTCGATCTCCTCCACCCGATAGCCGCAGATTACGCCGGTAATCTTCGACACGTTCGGGTTGATCCGTGGCGCCTTGCGGAAGAACGTCTCGAAGTCGACCTTCTTGTCGATCTGCTGCTGCAGGGCCTTTTCATCGTAGCCCGTGAGCCAGTGGATGATGGCATGCACCTCCTGCTTCGTACGACCCTTCTTCTCCGCCTTGGTGATGTAATGCGGGTAGACGCTCGCGAACGTCATTCTGAATACTCGCGTGTTGTCCATCGCCTCAGTGCTCCTTCGAAGGCGCGCACATCTCAGGGCTCCTTGCGATTGGTGCGGCAGCTTCCCACGGATCTTACGCCGCTTCGCTCTGGCGGCGCCCGCACGCTCGAGGCGCTGCTCGACGCGCTCTGGACGACAGCCGGCGAAAGATCCGCGCGGAGCAAAGAAGTCGCCATGGCGATGGACTTTTTCCGCCCCGCGATCACCTGGCGCGGGTGATCCCGCGTCGCGTCGGGACTGCCCACGCCCTGACGGCCGCGATGAAGGCCCGGCGCTCGGCCACCGCGGGGTAGTTCCCTTCGTTGCGTGCCAGCCCCTGCGTTCGGCGGTTGAATTCCGTCACCCGCTCGAGCGCGGAGGCGAGTCGCTCGGGATCGACGCCCATCTGCAGCAGCATCATGGTGGCGATCCCGTCGCACGTCAGCTCGAGATCCCGGAGCAGCTTCGAGTCTTGAACCCGAGAGGCGTGCTCGTGTGCCTCCCAGACATACTCGTGCGCGGCCTCGTGCGCGCCGAGCGCTCGAACCTCGTCGTCCTGCAAGAGTTCCAGTACCGGACCGGTCACGATGACGACCGTCCGCGCGTGGAGCACCATAGCCGCGTACGGGAGGTCCACAAGCTTCGTTTCGAAGACTGTGTCGCGCCCGGCGAACGCGAAAACCGATCGCAGGGCGGCCAGCTTGCGTCGGGCAGTCCTGTCGACGCGCGTGATCTCACCGTGCTCAGGGAGCGACGCCAGGATCCGGGCTTTCTCGTCGGCGGCGACGGGGGAAGGCCGAGCGGTTTCGAGCCACCGGGCGAACGCCGCCGGATCCTCATTCAGGAGGACGTCTGGCCTCGGTATCCCGGAGGCTTGCCCCATCCGCAGAGCCGGTGCCAACGACAGCAGGAACAGCAGTGTGGCGAACCGTCGGCACGGTCCATCACTTGCTTCGCAGACGTACCCGATGTCCGGGTGTCGCACGCGCCGACGGTAGGTGGCGGCGTATCAGGAAGTCCTTTGACAGGGTGGAGCAGCGCCGTAGGATACCCAGAGGAACTCCGAGGTGGCCCCGCAGACGACGGGTTCTTACCAATTCGGTCCCTTCCGCCTCGATCTCGACGCCCGTACGGTCTCGTGCGACGGGCGTGTGGTGCCGCTCGCGCCCAAGACCTTCGAGCTGCTGCGGCTCATGACGCAGGCGCCGGGACGGGCGTTCTCGAAGCACGAGCTGATGACTGCGCTCTGGCCGGACACCATCGTCGAAGAGGCCAACCTCTCGTTCCAGATCTCAACGCTTCGAAAGGCGCTCGGCGGCGGCGGAGCAGAGTGGATCGAGACCGTGCCGAGGTACGGATACCGCTTCGCCGGCGACGTGCGCGCGGTCGCGCCGCCTGACGCGACGTCCTTCGCTGGAGCCGACCGACTGCCCGTTGTTGCAGATCGACGCCGTGCAGCCGGGCGGCGGGCTCGCGTGGTCCTGGCGGCGATCGGCGGACTGATCGTCGTCGCTCTGCTCGCGACCTTCGTCGTCGCGCGACTTCGGCGCCCGCCGGTTACGCCTGTCGTGCGGGCGACGATCGACCTGCCGGCCGGAACGCGCCTCCCAGGGACACGTTTTCCAGTCCGCACCGAGTTCGCCTTCTCACGCGATGGGCAATACATGGCGTTCAGCGCGACACGTGACGGCGCCGACACCGGAGCCATGCTGTACCTGCGAGCGCTCGACAGGGCGGATGCCGAACCAGTCGAGGGCACGGAAGGGGCGCGGCAACCATTCTTCTCCCCCGATGGACGGTGGATCGGATTCTGGGCCAACGGGAAGTTGAGCAAAGTCCCGCGGGCCGGGGGCATCCCGACGGATCTGTTCGCATGTCCGACGCTGCCCAAAGGTGCGTTCTGGACGGAGGGTGGGCGCATCCTGTTGGGAGGAGACGGCGGCGGCGTCAGGTCAATCCCGGCTGATGGCGGTGCCGCCGAGGAGCTGACACGTGTCGATCCGAACCGCGAGGTGGCGCACATTCTGCCGTTCCTTCTTCCGGACCGTACCACCCTCTTGTTCACGGCAACGCTCGACGATTTCGGTCACCGGGTCCGGGTCGAGGGCGTCTCGCTGCGTCGCGGGACGCGGCAGGTGGTGATGGAGGATGCCGCCGACGCGCGATACCTTCCCACCGGGCACATCGTCTTCATTCGTCAAGGCGTGTTGATGGCCGCGGCGTTCGACGCGTCGCGGATGAAAGCAGGGCCGCCGGTGCCGCTCGTTGACGGTGTCGAGCAGGCGCTGAACGCCGGAAACAGCGATTGGCATTCGGGCGCGGGACAGTTCAGTGTCTCGGCGTCCGGTGCGCTCGCGTACGCGGCGGGCGGCGTCAGTCACTTTCTGGAGGACGAGCTGGTCTGGGTGAGCCGCGATGGACGAACCGAGACGCTCGCGGCCTTCGACAGAAGCGACGTGGGCAACCAGGTGCGCTTCTCGTCAGACGGCCGACACGTTGCGTTCATCCAGCAGGCCGGATCGCTGTGGCTGTTCGATCGGGAACATGCGGCTTACACGAGGGTGTCGCCGCCCGAGGGTGTGGCGGCCGCGCCTCGATGGTTGCCGGACGGGCGCCGGTTGACGTTCGCGTGGAGCTCTGCTGGTGCTTGGCAGTCCTGGCAGGTATCGGTTGGAGAGGGCAGCGACAAACTGGAGCCTCTTGCGGCATACGTCGGGCCGACGTGGCCCTCCTCCTGGAGCCCGGACGGCCGCTTTCTGGCGCTCGTGGGTTTTACCGTGGAGACAGGTTCGGACATCTCGATTTACACAGTCGAAGACCGGAAGACCCGGCCGTTTTTGCCGACCCGATCGAACGAGGAGTACCCGGAGTTCTCACCCGATGGACAGTGGCTGGCCTATGTTTCAGACGAGTCAGGACGTCCTGAGGTGTACCTTCGGTCGTTTCCCGATCCACGCCGAAAAGTCCAGGTGTCCGATCAGGGAGGAGATCAGCCGGTCTGGTCTCACGACGCCCGGGAGTTATTCTTCGTGTCACTGCCGCCGCGGAAGATGATGAAGGTCGATCTCCGCCTCACGCCCGACGTGTGGGTGGGACGTTCGCAGGCACTGTTCGACTTCGCGTTCGTATCTTGCCGCCCTGTGAGGGGCTACGATCTCGATCGGGACGGCCGACGGTTCCTGGTGACGCGGACCAGGAGAGCCCCCACGGCGGAAATCACGCGCATCAATCTCGTGGAAGGCTGGTTCGAGGAGCTGAGGGCGAAGGTGCCGCCAGCGCGGTAGGCGTCGCGGGCAGAAGACCACTCCGCCCACGCCACGGAATGAGAATCGGCACCTGCGCGCGGTAATCACGATAGGCATCGCCGAAGTCCGCAATCAGGTCGCGCTCCTCGAGGAGAGCGCCGACGACGATCCAGGCGGTCCACACCGCGGCCAACACCAGCCGGTCAAGGCTCATAGCGGGGTTGGCCCACAGCAGGACGATGACGCACGTATAAAGAGGATGACGAACCCACCGATATGGGCCACGCACGACGAGAGCATCGCCGCGCGGTTCCGTGTCAGACGATCGGCCGCTGTCGCCGCGTAGGTGGCGGCGGATCGGGCGCAGGCCCAGCAGATCGAACGCGCGCAGCGCACGAACCCCCCAGGCGAAACCTGCGAGGGCGAGCAGGGACACGACCGTGACGGCAAGACGCGGCACACCCTCGAGGATGAAGAGCGGCTTCGTGGCGGGCTGCAGCAGTACGACGACGACGACCAGGGCGATGCCGGAGGTGATCGCGTAGAAGGCCCCGTCGTAGCGCGGGGGAACGATCGCGGCCAGATGCGCCCGCACGGGCCGGCGCACCAGCACGCTGTGCTGCGCGAAGAACACGAACGACACCAGCGTGTTCCACCAGACGGTCGCTTCAGGCGACAATCCGAGCGGCACCACCGCGGGACGATCCGGCCACGCAAACAGCACGATGGATCCGACGCCGAGGACGACTGCCAGCGTGATGACCGAGTAGTCGGCGATCCTCAGTGCCAGGGGCGGGCGGCAAGCGGTGCCGGTCGCGCGACCGGCGCTCTGCGTCGAAGGCGCGTACATCTCAGGGCTCCTTCGCGATTGGTGCGGCGGTTTTCCTCGGATCTTACGCCGTTTCGCTCCCGCCGCGCTGCACGCTGCCGCCCGAGCCACTCGCCGGACATCCGGCAGTTCAACAAGTGGCTCGAGGCCCGCCGCTTGGGTGATTGAACGTCAAAGTAACGGTATGAGCCATCTCATTTCCTTCACAACCGACAGATTCGACGTCTCCGCCGAGAAGCCCAACTCGTTTCAGTCATCCGAGACGTCGAATGACCGGTGCGGCGGGCGGTGATCATCGGTCCGAAGGTCCGCTATGAACCCGCACATTGTCGTCATCCGTCCCGGCAACGCGATTGCCGTTTCCCGGGCTGCGCCCGTGAGAACGGGCAGCTCATACCCATTAAATTTCGAAGGGCCGAAGGCTCGTCGCGCCTGTAACCCTTTGCCCCTCTGGCGCCTCCTATATTTCGGGGCTTTCAGTCGAGTGCACCGCCGCACAACCCACAAAGCACTCCGGAGCGTCCACCATGCATGTAATCGAGGCGGAGCAGGTCTCGAAGACGTACCGTTCCCAGGGCCTGCCGGTGCCGGCCGTTCAAGGGGTCAGCTTCACCGTCGATGCCGGGGCCTTTGTCTCGTTCGTGGGGCCGTCGGGTAGTGGCAAGACGACACTGTTGAACCTGATCGGGTGCCTCGACAAGCCGACGGCTGGCACGCTGCGGGTCGCCGGCGTTGACGTGTCCCAGCTTGCCCGGAGAGCAGCGGCGGAGTTCCGGGGCCGGCATCTCGGCTTCATCTTCCAGGACTTCAACCTGATTCCCGTCCTCACGGCGTACGAGAACGTCGAGTACCCGCTCCTGCTCGTCCAACGGGCGCGCGCGGATCAACGACGAACGCGAGTCCTGTCGCTGCTCCAGGCGGTCGGCATGGGCGAACACCGCGACCGGTATCCCGACCAGTTGTCAGGCGGCCAGAAGCAGCGTCTCGCAGTCGCACGCGCCCTGGTGACCCAGCCAACGATCGTGTTGGCCGACGAGCCGACCGCGAATCTCGATCACGCGACCGCCGCCGGTGTACTCGCCACGATGAAGAAGATGCGCGACGAGCGTGGAACGACTTTCATCTTCTCCACGCACGATCCGAAGGTGGTTGGCCAGGCCGAGATCGTCTACACCCTGGAGGACGGCGTTCTCGCCAACACGCGGACGGCGGCAGTGGGAGTCTGACATGACGAAGCTCGTCACGATCGCGGTGAGGAATCTCGCGCGGTACACGCGGCGCACGCTGTTGACGGCGGCGCTGATTGCGGTCGGCGTGATAGGCGTTGTTGTGTTCAGCGCGGCATCTCAGAGCTTCAAGGGCATGATGATCGGCCAGATGACCGACTCGATGCTCGGGCATCTGCAGATCCACCGCGCCGGCTACGTCGCATCCATCGACAACCTGCCGCTGACACTCAACCTGTCCGCCACCCAACTCGCCCGAGTCGACGAAGTGCTGCGTGCACAGCCCGAGGTGGAGGCGTGGTCGCCGCGGCTGAAGTTCGGCGCGCTGGTGAGCAACTACGCGGAAACGACGAGCATCCGCCTGAACGCCGTGTACCCCGATCGGGAATTCGCCACGGTACCGCTGCTCCCGGCGCGCATCAAGAAGGGAGCGCAGACCGTCCTCCGCGGTCAGATCCTGATACCCGACCTGCTCGCTTCGGGACTCGGTCTCGGGCCCGGCGACACCGTCGTGATCATCGCCACGAATCGCGACGGCTCGGTGAACGCCGCGCAGTTGACGGTCGGCGGCATCATCGACGGCATCAGCGGGCCCGGCGGCCGTGACGGCTATCTGCACATCGACGATGCCGCCGGACTGCTGCGGCTGGAGGCCATCGAGATCAGTGAGGTCGCCGTGCGGCTGCGCGATTTTGGCGCGCTCGACGCCGTCACCCAAAGGGTCAGCGCCGCGCTCGGCGGCGGGGGCGGCGCGGGGAGAAAGGACGGAACGGCGAAGAAGGGGTGGGAGGTCCATAGCTGGGAATCGCTCTCGCCGTTTGCCAGCATCGCCTCGATGATCGACGTTCTGACCCTGGCGGTCCGACTGGCTCTGGTCGCGATCGTGCTGATCAGCGTCATGAACGTGATGCTGATGTCAGTGTACGAGCGCGTCCGCGAGATCGGGACGATGGCGGCGATGGGCACGCTGCCCGGCCGGATCCTGGCATTGTTCGTCATCGAAGGATTCGCGATGGGGGCGTTCGGCGCCGCGATCGGCGGCGCCATCAGCATCGCTGCGATCGTCGCGCTTCGGGCCGTGCGCCTGACATTCGATTTCGGCCGACAGTCGGGACTGGTGCTGTCGCCGTCAATCGACGTCGCCGATCTGCTGCTCGTCTCGGCTCTCGTCGTACTGGTCGCCATTGCCGGCAGCCTGCAACCGGCGTTCAAGGCCTCGCGGATGGAGCCGGTCGAGGCGCTCCGGCACGCGTAGGAGGAAGTCCATGCCGAAGATCGTGACCGCCGTGTTGGCGGCCGTCCTCCTGGCGGGTGAACCGGGTCCGGCGGTCGACGGCGCCGCACTCCTCAAACAGGTCGACCGCAACCTCAATCCACCCTCCTACGAAGCGTACAAACAGATCGTCAACATCGAGCCGAGCGGCCGCCGTCGCGAGTACCTCCTCTACACGCTGAACGACGGCCAGGAAAAGGTGGCGGCGCTGTTCCTGTCACCACCGGCCGACAAGAACCGCAGCACCCTTCGGCTCGGCGAGAACATGTGGTTGTACGTGCCGAACGCGGGAAAGCCCGTGCGCATCACGAGTCTGCAATCGGTGGTCGGCGGCGTCTTCAACAACGCCGATATCCTGCGCATCGACTACGCCGCCGAGTACGACGTGTCCGGCGTGGACGAGACTGCGGCTGAGTACGTGCTGCACCTGAAGGCGAAGACACGCAGCGTGGCGTACGACCGCCTGAAGATGTGGGTGACGCGCAAGGATACGCTGCCCGTGCGAATCGAATGCCTGACGGAAGCTGGGATGTTGATCAAGACGCTGCATTTCAAGGACATCAAGGACTTCGGCCATCGCATCGTCCGCCCCGCGGTCATCGAGACCGACAGCCCGCTGCAGAAGGGACACAAGTCCATCATGGTCTTCGCGCGGATGCAGCCGCGCACGTTCCCCTCCGAGGTGTTCACGCTCGCCTACATGCCGAACCTGGAGTCGCTACGCCGGTGAAATCGGCGCTGGCGGCATTGGCGCTGGTGTTGGTGTGTCCGCCGGCGGCGCGCGGGCAGGCCGACGAGATTCCCGGGCTGGACCGCAAGCCATACAGCATCGACGGGTTCCTGGAGCTTCGCCCGGCAGGATTCTGGCTGGATCCCGATGCTGCTCTGTACACGTTGCGGTTTCCCACGGGCGATGGCGCACGGACCGGGCAGCTCAACACGCGCGTGCAGGGGGACCTGGGCTATCGAACGGGCCCGTTCAGCGCATCGACGCGGATCGTGCTCGACGTCCAGCGGGCGGCCGGCGACTGGTCGAGTGATGGATCCCTGTATGAAGCCTACGTGTCGCTGAAGCCGTCCCCGTCGTTCACGCTCGATGTCGGCAAGAAGACGCTCAAGTGGGGCAAAGGCTATATCTGGAACCCGTCGGCATTCCTCGATCGTCCGAAGGACCCGGACGATCCCGCGCTGGCGCTGGAGGGATTCGTCGTCGTGTCGGCGGACCTCATCGCCAGTTTCGACGGCCCGCTCCGCACGCTCGCCGTGACGCCCGTGTTGGTGCCGGTCTACGAGCACATCAACGAGGGATACGCCCGCCGCGGGACGATGAACGCGGCCGCGAAGATCTACATGTTGCTGTACGACACGGACATCGACGTCATGTTCGCCGCCGGCGGCGGCCAGTCGAGCCGGTTCGGCCTGGACTTCTCGAGGAACCTGCGGCCGGAGGTGGAACTGCACGGCGAGATCGCGTTCGTACGCGATGCGCTCAGGGCGACGGTCGATCGCGGCGGCCTGCTCACCGGGACGCGCACGAACGCAACCAGCGTGGTCCTGGGCGCCCGTTATCTCGCCCGGACGAACACGACGTTCATCGTCGACGTGTACCGCAACGGCGCGGGCCACACGCGAGAGGAGCTGGGCACGTTCTTCAGCCTGATCGACGCTGCACGCGGCGCGATGATCGCGGGTGACGGCGGGCTGCTGGCCCCGGCGCGGCTGGCAGCAGAGACGTACGCGCGGCCCAACGCGATGCGCGATTACGTCTACGCGCGGGTCAGCCAGCCGGACGTTTTTGGCATCCTCTACCTCGCCACCGCCGTGAGCAGCATCTGGAACGTCCGCGATCGCAGCGGCTCCATCATCGGCGAGTTCACCTACAGAGCGGGCGAGAGAGTGGAACTCCGCTCGCAGGCAGGACTGATCCTCGGGCGGCGCGGCTCGGAATTCGGCGAGAAACAGAACGATGCACGTGTCGAGTTCCGGGCCCGGTACTACTTCTGAGTCAGCGCACGGCGGCCCGCTGGCATCAACAGCGGGTGCCTCGAGCCGAGCCGCGGTGCCTCGGCGTGCTTCATCTCGTCGATCGACTGCTTTTTGATGTACGCGCTGAGAGCCTTGAACCCCCAGTCCTCGCACATCTCGGCGTGAACGAAGTACTGGTGGATTGCGGTCAACTCCTCTTCCAGGGCCTTGTTCAATTGCTCGATCACCCGCTCATTTCCCCGCATCTTCTTCCTCCTTGCGCGGTCGGCGCCGCGTTCTAGCATCCGGACTTGGTACACAGCGTTTGAACACGGAGCGCACGGAGGGCACGGAGCAGTTTCTTCTTTTCAAACGGAGCAATCTTCTTTCAGCAGAAAAACCAGCTCCGTGCCCTCCGTGCTCTCCGTGTTGAAAAGGCTGTGTACCACGCTGAATTCATAGGCGCCGCGCGAGCAATGCGGCCGCCCCGAGCGCAATCGCCGCGAACTAGACAGGTGCCACCGACGGGTTGGTGTCAGCGCGCCGCTGTGCCGATCTGCCGTTCCAGGTACCGCTCGTATCCGATTTCGTCGATGAGGTGGAGCTGCGTCTCCAGCCAGTCGACATGGAAACAGAGCAGAGGGCGCTCACGTGTGGCAAGGGTGAGATGGCGGGCGTTGGTGATCGCCACCGCCGGACATCCGTCAGTCCGGCATGAGCCTCGAGGCGAGATCGCCGCATTTATTCAGGGAATCGACCGGCATGGGACTTGCCGTCTATCGTCGATAGACGATGAAGAAACGACACGCGGAGCCCGATTCGTGCTGCCCGCCGTCGGGCGTCCTCCTGATAAAGGGGCCGCGCGACGGCCCTGCCGCTGACGCGGAATTCGCGGCGTTTGCGAAAGCCGCGGGTCATCCGGTGCGCGTCCGCATCCTGCGGATGCTTGCGAAGAAAGAGGCCCGCACGTGCAGCGTCATCGTCGACGAGCTGCCGCTCGCGCAGTCCACGGTATCCGAGCATCTCCGCATCCTGAAAGAAGCCGGACTCGTGCGCGCCAACGAGAACGGACCGCGGGTCAGTTACTGCATCGTGCCCGAGGCGCTGAAACGCTTCAAGGCGCTGCTCGGCGCGTTGTGATCATCTGCAGGAGTCTTTCATGCCTCATCTCGACGTCTTCGATCCTCCGATGTGCTGCTCGACCGGCGTGTGCGGGCCGAGCATCGACCCGTTGCTCGCCGCGTTCGCGGCGGACGTGGACTGGCTCGCGTCGAAAGGGGTGAGCGTCAGCCGCTACAACCTCGCGCAGGACCCGCAAGCGTTTGTCGCGCACCCGCTCGTGAACGACATGCTGCGGCGCGAAGGCGACGCGTGCCTGCCGCTGCTGATCATGAACGGCGAGATCGTCGGCCGCGGCGCCTACCCGCGACGGCAGGAGCTCGCGCGGCTCACCGGCCTCGAGGTGTCCGCGTCCGCCGCCAAGCCGAGAATTCGTGTCGCCAGCGGCTGCTGCAGCAAGCCCGACTCCGGGTGCTGCTGATGCCGCTGCCATTCGACCCGACGCGCGTGATGTTCTTCACCGGCAAGGGAGGTGTCGGGAAGACGTCGCTCGCGTGCGCGACGGCGATTGCGCTCGCGGATGCCGGCCTGCGCGTGTTGCTCGTGTCCACGGATCCTGCGTCGAACCTCGATGAAGTGCTCGGAGTCGCGCTCACCGGTGCGCCGACGGACGTGCCGGATGTCCCCGGCCTTCAGGCCCTGAACATCGATCCCGAGGCCTCCGCCCGCGCGTATCGCGATCGTCTCGTCGGTCCGTATCGCAGCGTTCTCCCGGAGGCGGTGGTCACGCGCATGGAGGAACAGCTCTCCGGCGCCTGCACGATGGAGATCGCGGCATTCGATGAGTTCACGCGCCTGCTCGGGGATCCCTCCAAGACGAGCGCCTTCGATCACGTCGTCTTCGACACGGCACCGACGGGGCACACGCTGCGGCTGTTGAGGCTGCCGGCGGCTTGGACCGGATTCATCGACACGAACACGACGGGAACGTCCTGCCTCGGCCCGCTCGCCGGGTTGCAGGGTCAAGTGGAGCTGTATCGCGCGAGCCTGCGCGCACTCGCCGACGCAGACACCACCACGATTCTCCTCGTGAGCCGTCCCGAAAATTCAGCGCTCGACGAAGCGGCCAGGACCAGCGGCGAGCTCGCGGCGCTGGGCATCACGCATCAACGCCTCATCGTCAACGGCATTTTCACGGCGACCCACCGCAACGATCCGCTGGCGCGATCGCTCGAGGAGCGAGGCCGGGCGGCATTGGCCGCGCTGCCAGCCGCCTTGAGCGCCCTGCCTCGCATCGACATGCCGCTGCTGTCCTGGGCGCCTCTTGGCGTGTCGTATCTGCGACGGATGTTCAATCCGGAAGAGCGTGCGCCAGGCGTGGTGCCATCCTCGCAGCGCGAACCACTCCCGGAGCCGCTCGTGCGACTGATCGACGAAATCGAGCGTCAGGGCTGCGGCGTGGTGTTGACCATGGGCAAAGGCGGCGTGGGAAAGACGACGACGGCGGGCGCGATTGCCGTCGAACTCGCGGCACGTGGGCACGCCGTCCACCTGAGTACGACAGACCCGGCGGCGCATATCGCCGCGACGGTGGCCGATCGCGTTCCCGGCTTGCGTGTCAGCCGCATCGATCCGGCCGTGGAAGTACGCGCCTACACGGACGAAGTGCTCGCGAAGGCTGGCAATCTGGATGCGCGAGGACGCGATCTGCTGGAAGAGGACCTGCGGTCGCCGTGCACGGAGGAGATCGCGGTCTTTCGCGCGTTCGCGAGCACCGTGGCTGAAGGAGCCGACGGGTTCGTCGTGCTCGACACGGCGCCGACGGGACACACGCTGCTGCTGCTCGACGCCGCGGAGGCCTACCACCGCGAGGTGTCTCGAACGCAGAGCGATGTGCCCGAAGAGGTGCGCCACCTGCTCCCACGGCTTCGGGATCGAAACTTCACGAAGATCCTTCTCGTGACGTTGCCTGAAGCCACGCCGGTCCACGAAGCCGCGGAGCTGCAGGAGGATCTGCGGCGCGCCGGCATCGAGCCGTACGCGTGGGTGATCAATCAGAGCTTCGCGAGCGGCGAGATGGTGGACCCGGTGCTCCGCGAACGCGGCACCCGGGAGGCGCCCTACCTTGCCGAAGTGCGGCAGCACCTGGCGAGTCGCGTCGCGTGGGTTCCGTGGTACGCCGACGCGCCGGTCGGTCCTGACGGCCTGCGCCAGTTCGCGCAAGGGGACGTCACGCATGCCAGCGCCTAAACGGCTGAACATCTTCGAACGCTACTTGAGCCTGTGGGTGGTTCTCTGCATGGCGGCCGGCGTCGTGCTCGGCAAGGCTGTGCCGGCGTTCATGCACAGCCTGCGCGGCCTCGAGTTCGGGGCCGGCAGCCAGATCAACGTGCCGATCGCGGTGCTCATCTGGCTGATGATCACGCCGATGATGATGAAGGTGGACTTCGGCGCGATCCGCAACGTCGGCCGGCGGCCGCGCGGCCTGTTCGTCACGCTGGTCGTGAACTGGCTGGTGAAGCCGTTCTCGATGGCGGCGATCGCGTGGCTGTTCTTCAGGCTGATCTTCGCGCCGTGGATCGCGCCGGCGGATGCGGATCAATACATCGCCGGGTGCATCATCCTCGCCGCGGCACCCTGCACGGCGATGGTGTTCGTCTGGAGCTACCTGTCGGACGGCGACCCGGCGTACACGCTCGTCCAGGTGTCGGTCAACGACCTGATCATGCTCGTGCTGTTCGCGCCGATCGTGCGGTTCCTCGTGAGCGGCGCGTCGTCGCTGCACGTCCCCTTCAGCGTGCTGCTGTACTCGGTGGTGATCTTCATCGTCATTCCGCTGACCGCCGGCGTGCTGCTGCGGCGCTGGCTCGTTCACGCGCGCGGCATCGAGTGGTTCACCGGCGTGCTGCTGCCGCGGTTCGCGCCCGTCAGCATGGCGGCGCTGCTGGCAACGCTCGTGCTCATCTTCGGATTCCAGGCCGAGAACATCACGACCAAGACCCTGCACGTCGCGCTCATCGCCGTGCCGATCCTGCTGCAGGTCTACTTCAACGCTTCGCTGGCGTACGGTCTCATGCGCCTGCTGCGGGTCGAGTACGCGATCGCGGCGCCGGGGGCGCTGATTGGCGCCAGCAACTTCTTCGAGCTCGCCGTCGCGACTGCGATCGCGTTGTTTGGACCCGAGTCCGGCGCCGCGCTGGCGACGGTCGTCGGCGTGCTGATCGAGGTGCCGGTCATGCTGTCGGTCTGCGGCGTGTGCAACCGCACGCGCCATTGGTTCCCGTCGCCGGCGCCGCGCGCCGTTCTGCCGTAGCCGGAGGAGACGGCGGCCGGCGTCACATCCACGACTTGCCGCTCGACTCGACGGCGTATGCGCAGTAGTTCACGACGGTCCGCGCAAACGGAGTGCTCAGGTACGGCATCGTCACCGTGTTGGACGCGGTGCGGAACACGACGTTGCTCACCCCATGCCGGCGCATGAGGACCGATTGCACGTGGCTCACCTGCTGGAGCTTGAAGGCGGGAAACACGTGATAGTCGATGCCGATCGCGCCGCTCCTCGCAACGACGACCCCTTCGTGGATGGCGAGCCCGCCGCGTTTCCAGCGCAGGTGGATGACGGCCAGGTGCAGCAGCCAGATGGCCGCCGCCGCCGGCAAGTACGCGGCAGGCGGGATCGGGGTCCACAGCAGCGCCGACAGCGCCAACAAATAGACGACGGAAGCGATGGCGGCGTGCTTGCGGAAGTAACGGCGAGAGATCGGCGTGAACGGCAGATCCTCGAGCCGGCGCAGCTGCGTGATTTCAACGGCGAGAGTCCGCATGTCGGCGGGCCGTAGCGACGGGATCAGGATCTTCTCGCGCACGCGCGACCAGTCGTCGCCGGCCTGGGCGCCGTGCGAAATCTGCTCGAGGATGACGTTGCGCCGCGCGATCAGCCGCTCGAGCCAGTCCTGCGAGGCGATCACGGTCTGGATGCGCGACTTGCGGACGAGCATCTCGTGGCGGGTGAGGAGCCCGCGCTCGATCACGAGCGAATCGCCGGCCTTGCGGATCGTGAAGCGGTAGTAGACGAACACCGCGGCGAGCACGGATAACAGCGCGACGGTTACGCCCACCAGCACGATCCCGGTCGCGAACAGCAGCACCACCAGCAGGACGCTCATCCCCGCAATCGAGGGATCGAGATCGATGCCGACTGCGCGAAACGGATCGCCGATCGGCACGTCGCCCTGCGACAGGACGCCGAGTACGCCTGCGAAGATCAGGTACGAGCGGTTGGTGGTGAGTCCATGGACGACGAGATCGCCGAGCGAACGAGTCAAGACGATCGCCTCCGCGCCGGTCGCAACGGTATCCGGCTGGGGTTCCGGCGCCGGCGCTCCGCCGGGCTGTCGCCGCTTCGCGGCAATATGGGCACGCAGCGACTCGGCGTCGTTCAGCCTGAGCGCCGCGAGGCGAACCTCCTCGCGCGCCGATCCCGCACCGTCGATCTTCAACGTGACGAGGCCGAGCGGCCGGAAATAAAACGGCTGCTCGATCCCGATGTTCTGCACCCGCGCGAACGGGAGGTTCGTGAGCTGCTTGAACAGCAGCCCACGCCTGACTTCGACGACATCCGCGTGAAGCCGGTAGAAGCAGGTGAGGTACGCGACGACGGCGCGAAGCAGCACGATCGCGAGAATCGCGATCGGTACCGTCCAGACATACTCCGCGAGGCCGCTTCGAGCGAGGCCGTACGTGCCACTGCCGCCGCCGAGGATGGCTGCCCGAACATTGTCCACGATCGAGCGGGCAGCGAAATGCAGCACGGACCAGGGCGAGAGCCGGCGCCACTCTGTCGCTTCGGCGTGCGTATCACTCATCGGCGGGCGGCGCTGTCTCGTCGGCGGCCGGCGGCGCTTCCTCCGCGCCGCCGTCCTCCTGGTCGGCAAAGTCGAGGATGAACGCCGACATCCTCGCCGCGGCGTCGCTCTCGAGGCCGGGGATCCGGAACGTCATATGGCCGGTGCCGGCGCTATAGAGCCGGAGCGTGGTCAGGCCGAACCGCTTGTCCAGCGGGCCCTGCGCCTGCTCGACGTGTTGAATCCGCCCGATCGGCTGCACCGTCTCCTTTCGCCAGAAGACGCCGGTGCGGACGATGACGTCGTGCTGGCGCACGGCGTAGCGGATGACGCTGGCCGCGCGATGCTTGTACCAGGCGATGCCCGACAGCATGGCGAGCGCGGCCAACACGAGCGCAACGCGCGCGGGCAGAGGGATTGGAGCGATCAGGGCGAACACAGCGGCCGCAACGAACACCGGGACCTCGACGATCAGCGCGAGGCCGAGCACCATCCGAGGATAGCGGGAAGCGACGGCGTGGAACGGCGTCTCCTCGGCTCTCGGCAGCGAGTCGAGATCCACGGCGGCATTGACGAAGGACATTGCGCTTTGCGAATTGGCGCAGGCATCTTACCTTTCTTCCGCGCCCTGCATGCCGGCAACGCTCATTTCTTCAGGACCGCATAGAGCGCGTTTCTGAGCGCCACGTCGCGCGGGTCTCCGGTCAGCGCCGTTCCCATCTGGCTCGTCACATATCCGTAGCCGATGCCGTTTGCCGGATCGGCAAAACCGAGCGAGCCTCCCGAGCCGGGCGATCCGAACGAGCTCGGGCTGCCGAATGGCCACACGTCGCTCGACTTCATGAATCCGAGCGAGAACTCGACGCCGTCGGCCTTCAGGCACTCGTCGTAGAAGCCATGCGTTGGTGGAACCGCCGGCGCGGCCAACAGGTCGAGCGTCTCCTGGCGCAGCCCGAGCTCGGGCCCGCCGCTGACGAACGCGCTGTAGGCGTGCGCAATGCCGCGGGCGGTGCCCACCGCGCCACCGGACGGCACCTCGAGCTCGCGCGCGTAGATGCGCTCCTCGTCGAAATACACACGCGTGCCGGGATTGATCTCGAGCGCGCGATAGATGTTCGAGTGCCTGTTCATCGCGCCGAGCGTCAGGCGGAGCGGGAAGTGGAACAGCATCTCGAGCGGGCTGGGCGGCGCAAGCGTCGCCAACCGGGCGTTCGGGATCGACTGGGGAAGGCGGATGAAGACGTCCTCGCCGAGCGGCGACGCGATTTCGTCCTGGAAGAACGTCCCGAGACTGCGATGCCGCGGATCGATGCGGCGCAGCAACTCGCCTTCGTAGAATCCAAGACTGAGCCCGTGATACGCCTGGCGTGTTCCGGGTTCCCACGCCGGTTTCTGCCGCGCGAGAACCTCCGCCAACCGATCGAGATCGGCGACGACGCTCCGATCGACGGGCTCGTCGATGGCGAAGAGTCCCGCCTGGTGCGCGAGCAACTGCCGCACGGTGATCTTCTCTTTGCCGTTCTGTGCGAAGGCTGGCCAGTAATGGGCGACACGTTGCTCGTAATCGAGCCAGCCTCGCGAATGCGCGATGGCGAGCGTCATAGCGGCCAGTCCCTTGCTCGCCGAGTGGACGACGACCATGGTGTCCTGGTCCCAGGCGTCACCGGTCTCCTTGCTGCGAACGCCGCCCCAGAGATCGACGACTTTCTCGCCGCGGTAGTACGCGCAGCAGGCGCCGCCCAGCTCCCCGTGTTCGACGAAGTTCTCGACGAATGCCTCGCGGACCGCCTCGAAGCCCTGGCTCACGTGGCCCTCGACGGTGGCGTGGTTCAGTGTGGCGACAGACATAGACGACCTCCGTCCGGCTTGGTAGAGGCAGGAAGCTTGCCGGTTCGAAGGAGCCCGGGCGCGCCGGATCTCGCAGGGCGATGGCGATAATCCGGCGGAATCTGGCGGGAACTCAGCTCTCGAAGTGCGGAATTTCCGCCGCCGTCGGCGTCGCGTTGAGACGACGCCTCTGGCGCGGTTTCGAGAAGATGGGAGGTCAGTTTCAGTAGTTGACCGTTCCGGGAAGCATCCATTCCACCTTGGCCGACGCCCAGGTCGGATCGTCCAGCGTCTCCAGGAACGTGACGTTGAAGCTGCCGGTCGCCCGGGCGAACCGGCCCGTCCCGCCGGTGATGACGAATGTTGCCACTCCGTGCACCAGGTCGGAACGGCTCTCATCGTAGGTCACGGAGCCCTCGTACGTCCCCAGGATTTCGTCGCCGTTGGCGGCGACGATCCGGAACGTTCCTTCCCGCAACGCGCCCGTAAAGACGTCGGGGTTGTGCGTCGTGTGCATCGAAGATCGTCCGAAGTGGGTGAGCATGCCGGTGGAGTCGGACGTCGCGTAGAACTCCCACCAGTCGTCCCCTGTCGGGATGAAGGCGAACCTGCCGTTCAGCGTTCCGCTCACGGTTCGGGAAACCACCGTCCCTTGAGTGCCGCCGGTAACGGCGGGCGGCGGCGAAGTCACGAGCGTTGCACCCGGCGCGGCCGAACTGCTCGGGCCCACCGGATTGAACGCGGTCTGGCGGTCGCTACAGGCCGCGGCCAGCGCGATCAGCCCGATCGCGGCGACACACCGGCATCCTTTCTCCAACAACGCGCGCGGAGATGGCGTCTCTCTCATGGTCATCCTCCTGCTTGTGCTCCGTGCAGCGTATGACCGCGACGCGCTCCGCCGAAAGACGACTCGATGCGACATCCGCAGGTGTCGCATCTTGCCGCCTCCATTCGTTGCTGCTAGGCTTCAGCCAGGTTTTCCGCGAGGAACACAGCACGTGGACGAGCGGCTCGATTCCTGGAAGGATATTGCCGCCTACCTTGGCCGCGACGTCCGCACCGTACAGCGGTGGGCGCTGACGCGCAGTCTCCCCGTCCATCGGCTTCCCGGCGGGGCGCGACCCCGAGTCTTCGCCGTAACGTCCGAGATCGACACGTGGCTCCGGGATGGACAGCGCGCCGCGTTGCCCGGTGCCGGCCGACCTTCGATTGCCGTCCTGCCGTTCGTGAATCTCACCGGTGACAGCGAAGGCCAGTACTTCGGCGACGGCCTCGCCGACGATCTCATCGATGCGCTGGTTCGCGCGCCGAATCTGCGTGTCATCGCGCGGACGTCCTCGTTTGCCTTCTCGTCGCGCGGCCAGGATGTCCGGCAGATTGGCGCCGAGCTCGATGCGGCGTGGCTGGTGGAGGGAAGCGTGCGGCGCGACGGCGGACGCGTCCGCGTCTCAGCGCAGCTTGTCAACACGCGCGACGGCTGTCACGCGTGGAGCGAGCGCTACGACCGGAAGTTCGCCGATATCCTTGCCATCCAGGACGATATCGCGGCGTCGATCGCCCGCGCGCTCGAGCTCTCCCTGGGATGCCGCGACGCGCCGGGCGAGATCCGCGATGTCGCGGCGTACGAGCTCTGGGTGAAGGGCCGCTCGATCAGCCAGCAATACACGCCGAAGGCGTTCGTTCGCGCCCGCGAATGCTACGAGGCCGCCATCGCCCGAGATCCGCGGTTCGCGCGACCCTACTACGGCCTTGCCGACCTGTATTTCTACGGCGCGCAGTTCGGGATCGCGGCGGAGCCGGATCTCCTTTCGCGGGCGCGTCAGGCTGTCCTCGAGTCGCTGGCGCTCGACGATCGGTTCGGGGACGCGCACGCGCTCTACGGCGTGTTCCGTGGGCTGTTGGACTACGACTGGCCCGGCGCCGCCAGCGCGTTCCGCCGGGCGTTCGACCTGAGCCCGGGTTCGGCGATGGCCCATTGGGCCCACGCCTGGTATCACCTGGTTCCGACGCTGCGTATCCCTCAGGCGCTCGATCAGGCGCGCGAAGCCGTCGCCCTCGATCCGCTGTCTCCCTTCGCGCGCGGTCTGCTCGGCTTGGTGTTCGTCGTGGCCAGGCGGTACGACGAGGCGGCCGAGGAGTGTCGAACCGCCGTGCAACTCGCGCCCGGCCTCTGGTGGCTACGCTGGTTCTACGCGACCGCTCTCCTCGTGCAGGGTCAGGTCGAAAAGGGGTTTCAGCAGGCGTGGAAGGTGTACGAACTGGTTCACGAGCCGCTCCTCGTCGGCGCGCTGTGCGGTATCTGCGGCTTGTTTGGCCGTACCAGCGACGCGGCAACGCTGATGGCTGAACTCACACGATTGTCCGGTGCGGCGGCCGTCCCGCCGACCGCCTTCGCGCTCGCCTACCTCGGCCTCGGCGACGATCGCGTCTTCGAGTGGTTCGACAAGGCGATAGACGCGCGCGACCCGATCGCGACGCATCTGCCGTCGATGCCACTCTACGACGGCCTGCGCGCGGATCCGCGTTTCGACGCGCTCCTCGCGCGCATGAACCTCGGCCGTCACTGAGACTTCCGGCCCGCGGCAAGCGTCCTACCACTTGCGCTCGAAAGTGAACGTATGGCCCCGCTGATCGTCATGATCGTCGCATGGCTCGCCGCCCGCGCGGCCGGAGCGGCCGGCATGTGGCCGCTGGCAGACTCGTGGACCGATTCGCTCCGCGTCGCGCTCGCCGCGATGTTCCTGTTCACCGCCGTCTCGCATTTCCATCCTCGTACGAGACCGGATCTCGTGCGGATGGTGCCCGCCAGCCTTCCTGCGCCAGGGTTGCTGGTGACGCTGACCGGCATACTCGAGCTTGCCGGCGCCATCGGGCTGCTGGTACCGCGGACCGCAACAGCGGCGGCATGGTGTCTGATAGCACTGCTGGTGGCGATGTTTCCCGCGAACATCCGCGCGGCGCGAGATGGGCTGCTGATCGCCGGGCGCCGCGCAACACCGCTCGTCTGGCGCCTGCCGCTGCAACTGTTCTGGATTGCCGCTCTCTGGTGGGTCAGTTCGCCCCTCCCCAGCCTTCCATTGTGAGGCGGCAGCCTTACGCCCATGGGATGACGTCACGGAGGTGTGACCCATGGCATGCACGGCTGTCGCCGCAGAAGAAGCGCTCTCGTCACGATTGCTGAAATCGACGGTCCACGCGCTGGAGCTGTTCGGCCTCTATCTCGGCAAGGAATTGGGGCTCTACGAGGCGCTGCAATCGGGCCGCTCTCTGACGCCGCTGGAATTGGCGCAGGAGACGGGCATCGCCCCGCGATACGCGCGCGAATGGCTCGAACAGCAGGCGGTCGCCGGCTTCCTCGTCGTTGAACAGCCTGCAGCGACGGCCGATGCGCGCCAATACCGGCTGCCAGCCGAACACGTCAGCGTACTCGTCACCGACGATCACCCGTCCCACCTCGCGCCTCTGGCGCAGATGGTCGCCGGGATCGGCGGTGCGCTCGAGCACGTGGCCGAGGCGTACCGCACGGGTGAGGGGGTGCCGTACCCGCGGTTTGGCGCGGCGTTTCGCAAGGGCCAGGCGGGCATCAATCGCCCGGCGTTCGCCAGCGATCTCGTGGAGCGCTGGATCCCCGCGGCCCCCGATCTTCATGCGCGGTTGCGGTCGGCGCCCGCACGGATCGCAGACCTCGGGTGCGGTGTGGGCTGGTCCACCATCGCGGTCGCCCGCGCGTTCCCGCTGGCCGACGTCGTCGGCTTCGACGCGGACGAAGACTCGGTCGCCGACGCACGGCGGCAGGCCGCCGTGCAGAACGTGCCCGCGCGTTTCGAGATCCGCGACGCCGCCGGCATCGGCGACGCCGGCCCCTTCGACCTCGTGCTCGTGCTCGAAGCGCTCCACGACATGCAGCATCCGGCCGACGTGCTGCGCTCGGTGCGCGAGGCGCTCGCGCCCGGTGGCGCGGTGCTCGTCGCCGACGAGAAGGTCGCCGAGCGCTTCCATGCGCCCGGCGACGAGATCGAACGCCTGATGTACGGCTGGAGCATCGTCCACTGTCTGCCGGTCGCGATGTCCGAGTCGCCGGCCGACGCGATCGGCACCGTGATTCGCAGCGACACGGTCCGGACGCTGGCGCGTTCGGCTGGCTTCGAGCGCGTTGACGTCCTGCCGGTCAATGCCGGGTTCTTCCACATCTATCGGATGAACGCTCAGTAAACGGGGGCGCCTTCGCGCCTGCGTAACACGTGGCCGGGTCGCGACACTTCCATTCAGGACGCAACGAAAGCGCACGGCGTCAGGAGGTGTCCGATGGCCCGGATCGACGAGATCGCGCCCGACCTGTATCGCGTTTCGATCTACCTGCCGCAGATCGATCTGCAGTTCAACCACTTCCTCATCAAGGACGATGAGCCGCTCCTGTTCCACGCCGGCATGCGGCGGATGTTTCCGGAAGTGCGCGACGCCGTCGCGAAGCTGATCGATCCCGCCATACTCCGGTGGATCAGTTGGAGCCACTTCGAGGTGGACGAGTGCGGCGCCCTCAACGAATGGCTCGCGATTGCGCCCAACGCAGAAGCGATCTGCAGCCAGGTGGGCGCGATGGTCAACCTCGAGGATTTCGCGAACCGCCCGCCCCGCGGCCTCGCCAAAGACGACGTGATCGAGACCGGACGGCATCGATACCGGTTCGTGCCGACGCCGCACTTGCCACACGGATGGGATGCCGGCGTGCTGTTCGAGGAGAAAACCGGCGTGCTCCTGTGCTCGGATCTGTTCCACCAGGTCGGCGACGTCGAGCCGGTCACCTCGAACGACGTCCTCGGGCGATGGGATGCCGCGATCGCCGCCTACCAGGCGCACCCGGTGTTGATGGACTACGTGCCGTTGACGCCCGCGACGCGGCGCCGTCTGAACGAGCTCGCCGATCTGCAGCCGCGCGTGCTCGCGGCGATGCACGGATCGACGTTCGTCGGCGACGGCGGCGCGGCGCTGCGATCGGCCGCCGACATGCTGCAACGCCGGCTCGGCGCGCCGCTTGACGCGCAGCACGCTGCCTGAGTACCGTCCGGCTGATGCCGGACACGCATGTCACACTCGATGCCGTCAGCGACGAGGCGCTCGCGCGCCGGATCCCGGGCGGCCTGCCGGGATCGACGGACGCGGAGGAGGCCGAGCTGTACCGCCGATTCGCGCCGCGTGTGCGGCTGTACGGCCGCCGTCACCTGCGAAACGACGCCGCGGCTGACGATCTCGCGCAGGACGTCCTGCTGCTCGCGATCGAGCGTCTCCGCTCCGGTGACGTGCGACAGCCGGAGGCAATCGGTTCGTTCATCCTGGGCAGCAGCCGGATGATGGCTCAGTCCGAACGACGGATCGCCCGGCGTCGCGAGGCGCTGGCCGCGCGATTCCTGGATACGGGGCTCCAGACCGCGCCGTCGTCGCTCGCGGCGCTCGACGCGCCGCGAGTGGCCGCGTGCTTGCGCGCGCTCGCCGAGCGGGATCGTCTTGTCGTGATGCTGACGTTCTACGCCGATCGTGAAGCTCCTCACATCGCCGACGATCTTGGCGTCACGCCAGGTGCCGTCCGGCAGATCCGGCATCGAGCGATGGCGCGCCTGCGCGATTGCGTGCTGGGAGGTGCACGGCCATGACGCTTCCCCTCTGCGAGCGGATCGCGCTTGCCGATCTTACTGATTACGCCGCCGGCGAGCTCGATGACGTCGAGGCCGGCGCGCTCGAGGAACATCTCTTCTCGTGCGCCGATTGCGGCGCGCGTGCGGCCGAGTTCGACGTTCTCGTGCGCGCGATCCGGCGGGCCGTCCGCTCCGGCGAGGTCGGTGGATTCGTGACCGACGCTGTCCTGAACCGCCTGGCGCGCGAAGGGATGCGCATCCGCACCTTCACCCTCTCGCCAGGCGCCATCGTCCCATGCGCGGTGTGGGAGGACGACGAGCTGATGGTGCTGCGGCTGCGCGGCGAGTTCGGCGATGCGAGCGAGTTCACGGTGTCGCAGCGCGTCGGCGGCACTGAGGTGAGCCGCTCGACCGGGCATTCGACAGCCGGATCGAGCGGTGAGCTCCTCTACGCGACGCCGGCTGCGATGGTCCGCCAGTTGCCGGTCGTGCAGGTGGACATCCACGTCACCGCGCACGTCGGTTCAGAGCAACGTGCGGTCGGACAGTACGCGCTCATGCACGGGGGAGTGCAGCAGCGATAGCTGGACCCGTCTGCGCCGGCTCGATCGCCGCTTCGATCCCGAGCAGGAACCGCATCGTGACCTGTGCGTACAGCTCCGGCGCCGTCGTCATCGCCTCGTGCGCCTGCCCAGCGAACGTGTCGATTCGCGCATCGGGCAGGACGGCCGCGAGTGCGTCGGTCACGTAGAGATCGCGCGGGCTTTCTGAACCGACCTGCAGCAGCGTCGGAACGTCGAGCCGCGCGAAACGCTGCGCGTCGAATCGATACGCGTGCAGCGCGCGCAGGTCGCCGAGCGTCGCCGCTGCGTCCGCGACGATCGGCGGCCAGAGCTGGGCCGCGCGCACCGCCTCGAGCTCCTCGATCGACACGCGCAACGTGTTCGCGAAAAACGAAAACGCGAACTGATCCCACGCGCCTGCGGCGGCCAGCGTTTCGAGCGCGAGCATCGCGTCAGGCGTGATCACATGGGGCCACACCGGCTCGTAGATGACGAGTCTCTGCACGCGTCCGGGTTCGGCGGCGGCCGCGAGCAGCGCGCAGTGCGCACCGTAGGAGTGGCCCACGAGGAACACGGGCGACCCGATGGCACGGAGGATGTCGGCGACGTCCTGCGCTTCGTCCTCCACCGAATGGCCAGTGGTGGCGGACGTCTTCCCGCGCCCCCGGCGCGCGACGGCGTAGATCGTGAAATGCCGCCGGAGCAGCGGCGCCACGAACGTCCAGTTCGTCTCGTGATCGCTGAAGGCGCCGTGTACGAGGACGAGCGCCGGCCCGTCGCCTTCGTCCGAGTACGAAACTGTATTTCCCCGCGATGTCGTCAGAGTCCTCATCGTCTTACCACCCCCGACGGATTGAGGCCGGGCCGCGGTAGAATTGCGCGTCCAGCGGCTCCCCCGGTCACCGTCATCTCCTGAGGCGTGAGGAAGTGCCTTCCGAAGTAAGGATCGGCCATCCAGGCGTCGCGTCCATCGCGTTCGCCCGTTTCGACAACCTCTCCGGCGACCCCGCCGAAGACTACTTCGCGCGCGGATTCGTCGAGGACATTGCTACCGAGCTCGCGCGGTTCGGGACCGTGGACGTGTTCCATCCGAGCGCGCTTGCGGCGTCGCTGGCGTCTCGTGGCGACGCTGCCGGCGGCGGCGTTCCCGCGGACCACATCGTCCGCGGCAGTGTGCGCCGCGGCGGTGCGAGGGTGCGGGTCAACGTGCAGCTCGTCCGCGCGGCCGACGGACGGCAGTTGTGGGCGGATCGATACGACGCGACGGCGAAGGAGCTGTACGCGGTGCAGGACGCGATCGCGGCACGCATCGCGCGCACGCTGGCGGTGCAGGTCGACGCGGCGCGCCTCGGTGCGGCACGGCGGGCGCCGCTCGCGAATCTGGACGCGTACGACTGCTGGCTGCGAGGGCTCGACTGCATCCGCAAAGGCACCGTCGAAGCCGACGACGAGGCGCGCCGCTACTTCGAGCGCGCGCTGGAGATCGATCCTGCCTACGCGCGTGCGTACGCGGGGCTGTCGCTGTCGCACTTCAACGAGTGGAGCTGTCAGGCGTGGGTGCAATGGGACGAGAAGGAACGGCTCGCCCACGAATACGCCGAGCGCGCCGTCTCGCTCGATGAGCACGACGCGATGGTGCGTGTGGTGCTGGGCCGCATCCTGGTGTATCGGCGGAGGTACGACGACGCGGCGTACCATCTCGAACGTGCCCTGCTGCTCAACCCGAACGACACCGACGTGCTGGTACATGCCGCCATGTGCCAGGCGTACTTCGGGTTTCCCGAAACGGCGCTGGCGACGGCTCACAGGGCCATGCGACTGAATCCGGCCCATCCAGCATGGTACGCCGCGCCTGCGAGCCTCGCCCTTTTCCTGCTCGGCCGCGATCGCGAGTGCGTCGACCTCAGCGCGACGAAATTGACGAAGGCCTTCGTGGACGTCCCGGCGTTCATCGCGGCCGCGTGCGCGCTCATGGGGGACACGGCCCGGGCGTCGCACTACCTGCGACTCTTTCTCGCAGACTTTCAGGACCGGATCGGCTTCGGCCGCTTGCCGGAGCCCGGCGAGCCGCTGCGCTGGCTGCTGCACGTGAATCCGTTCAGGCGCGCCGAGGACAGCGAGCGATTGTCGCGCGGCCTGGCGCTCGCCGGCCTCGAGGCCGATCCGGACGAGGGCCGGGTCGAATCGATCGCCCGGCCGTCGGCGCCGGATGTCGCGCCGGCCACGTTTCGCCGGAACGGACCGCTGTGGACGATGGCCTTCGGCGGTTTGTCCGTGCAGGTGACCCACCAGAAGGGGTTCCTCGATCTGGCGCAACTGCTCTCCAGACCAGGCACGGAGATGCACTGCCTCGAGTTGGCGGATCGACCCGTCGAGAGCGGTGGGAGCGTGCCGGTGCTCGACGATCGCGCGCGCCGCGAGCTGAAGTCACGCGTGCGCGAGCTGCAGCAGGAGATCGACGAGGCGGCCGCCGCCCACGACGGCGCCAGCGCAGAACGGGCGCGCGCGGAGCTCGATCAGCTGGTAGAACACCTCTCCAACGCGCTCGGCCTGGGCGGACGCGCGCGCCAGTTGGGCAGCCCCGCCGAACGCGCGCGGTCGGCCGTGACCTGGCGGATCCGGAACGCCATCAGGAAGATCACGTCCGTGCATCCGCGCCTCGGGCGGCATCTCGAAAACAGCGTGCGCACCGGCACGTTCTGCGTCTACGAACCCGAGACCCCGGTGGACTGGGCGCTCTGAAGCCCGTTTCACCGCGCACGCGTACATGCCGGCATTCCGTTGACGGATTTGCGTCGTTCGCCTGCGGCACGGCGAATCCCGTTTGCGGACGGTCGTCGTCCGTTCCTTCGTGAGAATGTGAACAACATGCCGCGTGTGCCGCGGCAGGGTTCCTGCACAATCGCGCGGCCATGAGTGACATGCGGCTCGCGTTTCGACAGTTGAAGAGAGTTCCGGCGTTCACCACGACGGTCGTGCTGACCCTCGCGCTTGGCCTGGGCGTGAACGCGAGCGTGTTTTTCCTCGTCAGCGACTTCTTTCTCCGGCCGCTGCCGGTGAAGGAGCCGCGTGAGCTCGTCCACGTATTTCAGAGGATCCCGCGGCTCGATTTCCCCGACGACCTTTCGTATCCGGACTATCTCGACTTCCGTCGGGCGATCGACGGATACGGCGACCGGCCAGCGGCCGGCGTGGCCGCGGTGTTTTCAGGCATACTCGCGTTTCAGCAACTGCCGGTGGCACTGGGGCGCGCGGAGAGTGGCGCCGAGCGAGCGTGGGTTGCCGCCGTCAGCGACAACTTCTTCTCCGTGCTCGGTGTTGGGGCAGCACAGGGACGACTGTTCACTGGCGACGAGGGCGTCACACCCAACGCCGACCCCGTCATCGTCCTGACCGACGCCTGCTGGCGCGCCCGCTTTGGCGCCGATCGTCGCGCCGTCGATCAGCAGGTGGTGGTGAACGGCGTCGCCTTCACGGTGATCGGTGTAACGCCCCCAGGTTTTCACGGCGCACAGTGGTCGGATGCCGTGAGCGGATTCGTTCCCGCGACCATGCTGCCGACGCTGCAGCCGGGCAACCGCGGCGTCCTGAGCGCCCGTGGGCAGACCGCGTTCCGCGTCATGGCCCGTCTGCGAACAGGCACTTCGATTGCGGAAGCCGGTGCCGCCGCCGACGCCGTGCTCGCCGAGCTGATCGCCCGCTATCCCGATGTGCATGCACCAGCCGCCAGAGTGCAGCTGCTGCCGGAGCGAATGAGTCGTCCGGTCCCGAAGGCATCCCGCTTCACGGCCCTGGTCGTGGCGATCCTCGCCGCCGGAGCGCTGCTCGTGCTGGCGGTCACGATTGCCAACGTCACGAACCTGCTGTTCGCGCGCGCGGTCGATCGCGAGCGTGAGCTCGCCATCCGAGGCTCACTTGGCGCATCCCGATGGCGGCTGGTTCGGCCTCTGCTGGCCGAGTCGCTGCTCATGGCGGCTGCAGCCGGTGGGATCGGGCTGCTGCTGGCCGCGTGGGCGAAGACGTGGCTGGATGCCAATCTGGCGGTGCTCGGCGACGTTCCGCCCACCGCTACCTACGGTGCGGACTGGCGCGTGTTCGCGTTCACCGCGGGCACGTCGCTCGGCGCCGGCGTCCTGGCGGCGATCGTGCCGGCGCTCAGAGCCGCGCGCCGGGACGTGCTGCCCGCGCTCAAGAGCTCGGCGGCGACGGCCAGGGCGTCGCGCAATTCCATGAGGAGCGTGCTCGTCGTCGGGCAGGTGACGCTGGCCTGCGTCGTGCTGGTGGCGGCCGGCCTCGGCGTTCGCAGCATGCAGGCGCTGGCGAGTGTGGATCCCGGCTTCAGATCCGACCACCTGCTGCTGGCCTCTTACGATCTCAGTCTGCAACGCTACGTGCTGCGTAACGGCCTGCCGCGGGCGCGGCAGTTCCACGACGAAGTGCTCGAGCGCGTGGCGCGGCTCCCCGGTGTGGCGAGCGTCAGTCTCGCCGAACGTGTGCCTCTGGACGTTGACCCGAGCATGGCCGGCAGCGTGGTGGGAGAGGGGCAATCCGTCAGCAGAGATTCCGCCATCCAGCTCACGCCGGTCCACGCCGTGACGCATACGTTTCACGAAACCATGGCCATGCCGCTGGTCGCGGGACGGGCGTTTCACGCCAACGACGATGCGAACGCACCGCGCGTGGCCATCATCAGCGAAGCGCTGGCTCGCCGGCTATGGCCGGATGAACACGCCGTCGGACGGCGCATCGTAATCAACCGCGATCGGCCGATCGAAGTGGTCGGCGTTGTTCGCGACGGGCGCTTCATCGCGCTGGCGGATCCGAAATGGCCGGCCGTGTTCCTCCCGCTCGCCCAGAACTTCCGCGGCCGCGTGACGCTCGTCGTGCGCACGGAAGGCGAGCCGCTGGCGCTTGCGCCGTCCGTCGAGCGTGTCGTGCGCAGCCTGGAGCCGGATCTTCCCGTGTTCAACGTCCGCACCATGGAGCAACAGGTCAGCCGGAGTCCGATGGGCCTGATGCCACTGCGGTTCGGCACGATCGTCGTGGGCGCGCAGGGTCTGCTCGCGCTCGTGCTGGCGCTCACCGGCATCTACGGACTGGTGGCGTTCACCGTCGCGCGCCGCACCCGCGAGATCGGCGTCCGGATGGCGCTGGGCGCCACCTCAATCAACGTGACGCGCCTCGTTGCAGGACAGAGCATGCGGCTCGCCATCGTCGGTCTTGTCGCCGGGCTGCCGCTCGCGCTGCTCGGCGTCCGCCCGCTCCGCTCCGTGCTCTACGGCGTCGCGCCGGATGATCCAGTCGTGGCTGCCGGCGTGGCCGTCCTGGTGCTTGCGATTGCACTCGCCGCCTGCTGGCGTCCGGCGCACCGCGCTACACGGATAAATCCCCTCGACGCGCTGCGCGCCGAGTGAGTCGGCAGACGCACGATCGACAGCAGGTATTGCTGCGGCAGCCGGAAACTGCCGTTGTTCGACTGATTCGCCCTGTTCCAGATCTCGACGATGCGCCCGCGCAGCTCGAGGAATCGATCGCCCAGCATCGCGCGCGCGGTCACCATCGGCCCGAATCGCGCCATGAAGAAGTCGGCGAATGTCTCGACCGACTCCCATTCGATCCCCGTGCCGCACGCGACGTCGAGCACGGTCATGCCGTGTTACAGAGGACGGAGGCTCAGCGGTGGGACCAGCCTCGAAACGCCGCGAGCAGCGCGTCCTTGCCCTCTGGGGAAAGCGACTCCTCCGGCAGGCGCCCGAGAACGCGGATGGTCTGGCGAAACTGATCCATGTAGCGTTGACAGGCGTCGCATTCGGCCAGATGCGCCTCGAATCGCATGCGGTCGACCGGGTTAAGGCGGTCTTCGAGGTACTCGGTGATGAGCTCCACCAGATCCCGACACGGCATCTCCGGCAGGTGCTTCTCGATCACGTCGCCTCCGTCGCGGCGATTCCGGGAGGATGGAAGTACCGCTCGAGCGCGTTGCGGACCCGCGAGCGTGCCCGGTGCAGCAGCACCCGCTGATTGGTGTCGGTCAGCCCCAGGATGTTACAGACGTCGGCCGCGGTGAGCCCTTCGATATCGCGCAGCACGATCACTTCGCGCTGCGTGGCGGGAAGGAGGTCGATCGCATCCAGGATCACCTGCCGCGTTTCGCCGGCCAACAGGTGGTCTTCAGGCGTCCGCCAGGGTGCGGGCTCCACGGCCCAGTGGTGCGGCCAGCGCGGGTGTTCCGCATTCAGAAAGCGCTCTGCCTCGACGGCGGGTCCGCCCGGCTCCTGCAGCCGGGCGAGCGAGCGCCGTTCGGCGCGGCCGCGGGAGCGTGCGAGATTGACAACGATTCCGAGGATCCAGGTGCGGAGCGAGGCGCGTCGTTCGAAGCGATCGAGCGAGCGCAGCACCGTCAGCCAGGCGTCCTGCACGACCTCCTCGGCGATCGCGCGGCTCGCGACCTGCGCGAGGGCGAGCCGGAGCATCACGCCGCTCCACTGTGCGACCAGTTGGCTGAAGACCTGCTCATCGCCTTCCCGCAGCGCCCTCAGAAGCGCGTCATCGTCGAAATCGATATTCACCGGTCGCCGCGCGCATTGTAACGCGCGAGCGCCACGGAGAACCGTGGCGCCCGATGCGTCCGGCGTCTTACTTCCGCAGGAACTCGACGACCGTCACGTTGGGGAGCGGCGACATCACCGCTGATTTCACTTCCCGGCCGTTGTCGACGACCACGAAGCTGTGCACCACGGGCGGAACCGGCGCCGGCGGCTGCCACTGCATCGTCCCGGTGCAGTTCGAGTTGACCTCGTAGGTGCCGACGATGTCGCTGCCTCCGGGGTCGGCGCCCGTCACCTCCCCGTGCAGCCCGGCTCCGAGTCCCTGAATCACGAAGGTTCCATCGCCGTGGAACGTCGTCATCGCCGTGGCCACGAATTTCTCCGTTCCGCCACCGAGGAAAGGTGGCACCGCACGCTGCCCGACCGACAGCAGGCCGTAGTCGCCATGGAGCGTGCCGTTGCCGCAGATTCGGCCTTCGACCTGGGCCGCGGCGGGCGGCTGAATGCCCAGGACAACAAACACGAGGATGCCGATCGTCGCGATGACCGTTGCACCGCTCGCCCAGTGGGTTCCCGCCGATTCGAAATGTCGCAACATGGTGTCCTCCTTCGCTGAGTGCCGTTAACGTGAAAAGACCACGCCGTGATCTGGAGCTGAACACGTGACGATGTGGTTACCGTGGCCACCGGGGTTGTCGACGACACCGCGCAGGGTCCCGTCCCAGGATCCGGAGAGTCCACTGGGGGAAGTCGTGGCCGTCATGGTGCCGTTCGCCCAGAAATCGGTGACCTGCCCCTGGGCGAACCACTCCTCAAACTGAAACTGGAAGATGACGTCGTTGTTCGCGCCGAGTACGCCCGTGAACCTGTTGTCGGTGCCGAAGGCCCGATTGCCCCACGGCGGGAAGATCGACGGCAGCGTGACCGTCAGTGAGCCGCCCGTTTGCGCGATCGTCGCGGCGTAGGTGCGGTTCCGCATGTCTGCGGGGAGGTCCGCCGGGCAGCGGCTCGACGCCGAGAGCGTCAGCGTGTACGGTCCGGCGAGATCCTTCGGAGCAGGGACAGGCGCAGCGGCAGTCTGCAGCCGGTTCGGGCTGGGCGCCGCGGGCGAACCGCACGCCGTCGACACCGTGGCCAGCAGCAGTCCGGCCAAGGCTTCGGAAAACAGCGACCACGTTCGTGACGCGATGCTCGACATTTGGGCTCCTCTCGCGGTCTGGATCCGAGGAAACGAGGACGCGTTCATCGCCCGACCGCGCGCAGCGTCACCCGTCCGACCTGACGCGCGAAGATCCAGACCTCGGCGCCGCCCGGTGCCGTCAGCCGGGTCGGGAAGGTCCGTCCCCAAATGAGTTGATCCCGGAGCGCCAGGCCGACGTACTCCTGGCCCTCCGTCGCAATGACTTCGATGTCGACAAGCTGGCCTGATGGCGCGTTGACGATCGCGCGGCGGCAATAAGGCTCGAAGCCGCAGTCACCGACACGGAGTGACAGCGTGGCCTGGATCGACTCGCCGGCGCTAATCGCCAGCGTCTTGTAGATGTTGATGCGCACCGCGCTCGCATCGTCTGCTTGCACAGGCACATCGGCGAATTCATACCCGTCACGCTCGACCCGAAGAGTGATGCCGGGCCAATTCGCGGGCCAGCCTACGGTGATGCTGAAGCTACCCGTATGGTCAGCGGTGGCGCTGGGCGCTGCGCCGCCGGGCAGGTACAACGGTGTGATCCGCGCGCCGTCAACGGGTTGGCCGTGCTCGTCGAGAACGTGTCCCTCGAGCCTCACAGGTGTGACGTTCACCGGTGGCGGTGACGACGGCAGGGGGGTTGGCGCCAGGCTGGCGGTGTCTCCGCAGCCGAACGCCGGCACGAACAGGAAGCTGAGCAGCGCCAACTGGCTGGTCTTTCGTCTCGTGATGCCGGTCCCGTTCGCCATGGGGTGACTCCTCTCGCCGGCCCAGGGTCCGACGAACATCGGACAACCGGCCAGGCGGCGTCACTATCCGCTGCGATGGCGGCGCGGGGAAGCACGGAACCGCACGCGAACCGCACGTGCGTAGTAGAATCCGGGCCTTCGCTCCCCGGCGCCCCGTGGTCGTTCTATGCAGACACTGCCCGCGTCGCGCGAATTGGTACTGGAGCAGCTCGAGCGGATGCTGGGGAGCGACACGTTCGCGGGCGCCGAGCGATCCAGCGTTCTCCTGCGCTTCCTCGTCCAGCATCTCCTTGAAAATCAACCGGATCGCCTGAAGGAATACACCATCGGATCCGAGGCGCTCGGACGAGGGGACTCGTTCGATCCGCGCACCGATCCGATCGTGCGGGCGGAAGCCTCGCGGCTGAGAAGTCGCCTGGAGCGGTACTACGCGAGCGTCGGCGCAGCGGACACCGTCGTCATCACCCTGCCCAAAGGGTCGTACGTTCCGCAGATACAGCTGCGCGCCGTCTCGGAGTCGCCTTCAGTTGACGTCCCGAGCGGTGAACGGCCTCCGGCGGCCGGCCGGCTTCAGAAGGTCGTCTGGTTCCTGCTCGGTGGCATCACGGTCGGAGCTGCGGTGGCCTTGTTCGTCTGGATGAGGGACGACGCCGCGCCGGCGCGGGAAACCGGCGATGTCGAGATGATCGACGTCGATCTCGCGGCGCCGAACCGCTCGCTCGGTTCGGAGTGGGGCAACGACGTGATCCTTTCGCCGGACGGCAGCCGCATCGTCTTCGTCGCACGCGGAGCGGATCACGTGTTGCGCCTGATGACGGTGAAACTCAATCAGCCGCGGACCGCCACCCCGCTGCGTGACACCGAAGGCGCAAGAGCGCCGTTCTTCTCCCCAGATGGCCGATGGGTCGCTTTCTGGGCTGACGCCAAACTGAAGAAGGTCCCGGTCGATGGAGGGTCGCCCGTCGAGATCGCCGACGCGATCGATTTTCGAGGCGGCAGCTGGAGTGACGACGGAGACATCGTCGTCGCTCTTGGCAGTGCGCTGGTGCGGGTGTCGTCGACTTCAGGCACGCCGCGCGTGATCGCCGACTTGACGAAGGACGGCGTCGTGCCGTGGTGGCCCGATGTCCTGCCTGGAGGCACGCACGTCCTGTTCACGGCGGGACGCCCGTCGGGGCCCGACGACTCGAACGTCGACGTGTTGTCACTGACAAATGGCGCGAGGACCACGCTGGTTCGAGCGGGAACATTCGGCCGATACTTTCACGAGGGCTACCTGTTGTACGTGAATCAGGGAACGCTCTTCGCCGTGCGATTCGATCGGCAGCGGCTGGCCGTTCAGGGAACCGCCGTTCCGGTGCTCGACGAGCGCGTCGCGTACTCTCCGGTCTTCGGCGACGCGAAGCTGGATGTGTCGCGGAGCGGCAGGCTGATCTACCGCCGGAACCCACCTCTTGTCGCCTCGTGGATCGACAGAGCTGGCGCGGTCACGCCGTTGCTGGCGCGGCCTGGCGCTTACACGTTTCCGCGACTGTCACCGGATGGACAGCGTCTCGCAATCAACGTGACGGACAGCGGTGTGGGCCGCACCGAGCTGCACGATCTCCGGACGGGCCAGGCCGCGCGTCTGCCGTTCGCCCCCGGCAGCATGTCGCCCGTCTGGCATCCTGACGGACGCTTCCTCGTCGTCGGCAGCCGCGACGCGGGGATGTCCTGGATCCGCACCGATGACATGTCGAAGGTAGAGACGCTGACGCAGTCTTCCAACACGCAGATACCCTGGTCGTTCACCCCGGACGGATCGCGGCTGTCCTATCTGGAAAGCGCGCGGGGATCGGCATTGGATCTCTGGACGGTTCCCGTCAGCCATTCTGCCGGGAGGCTCACCGCAGGGACGCCGGAGCTCTTCCGGCGAACACCGCATGTCGAAGCCGCGCCGACGTTCTCGCCCGACGGCCGATGGCTGGCGTACGGCTGGGGGCCGAAGGCGTGGGAGGTGTACGTCAGACGCTTTCCGCCGGATGGCTCGCAGGAGATCCAGGTCTCGCAAGGCGGCGGCAGGATTCCGCGCTGGCTGCCGAGCGGGCGCGAGCTGGTGTACCGCACGGACGATCAGCGATTGATGGTGGTCGAATACCAGGTGAAGGACGGCGCCTTCATCGCCGGCACACCGAAGGAATGGACGCCGGTTCGGCTCGGCGACACCCTTGTCATCGACAACTTCGACGTCCACGGCGATCGCATCCTCGGCCTCGTGCCCGAGGCGAGAGAGAACGATGCACGCCTCAGGAATCAGGCGACCGTGATGCTGCGCTTTTCCGACCAGGTCGGGCGGCGTGTCTCCGGCGGAACAAAATGATCCGCGCGATCAGGTCGGCTGCAACCGCGGCGTACTGTGTCTGCATGCTCGCGGGCGCGCCGACTGCCACAGCACAGATGCCTGGTGAGCTGACGGGAATCGTGCGCGACGCGACGGGCGCCGTGCTGCCTGGCGCCATCGTCACGGTGAGAGGTAAAACGTTGCGCGAGCCCGTGACGATCGAGACGGATCGCCGGGGCAGGTTCGCCGTCGATCTTCCGCCGGGCGTTTACGAGGTCACGGCGACGGCCGCCGGCTTCATCGCCTGGTCGGGGGCGGTGGATTCGAGATCGAGCAGCGCGCCGCTGGATATCGCCTTGCGGATGGATGCGCTCGCGGATCACGTGACCGTGAGCGCAACCAGGATGGGTGCGGCCGACATCCAGGCAACCGGCGTCGCCATCAGCGCGCTGGACACCGACGCACTCGCGGACGCCGCCGTCGAGCGAATCGAACATCTCGCCGGGCTCGTGCCGAACCTGGCCGTCTCCCAGACTCCTGGAGGCACGCCGCTGGTGACTCTCCGGGGAATCGGGTCCAATTCCGCCGTGCCCGGCGCCGATCCGAACGTGGCGATGCAGGTGGACGGCGTATATCTGGCGCGCGGACACGCGATGGCTCTCGACTTCCTCGATGTCGAGCGCGTGGAGGTGTTGCGCGGTCCGCAGGGCACGCTCTTCGGCCGCAACTCGGTAGGCGGAACGATCAATATCATCACGAGGCAACCGACCAACACGCTCGAGACGAGAGCGCGGCTCACAGCCGGGAATTACGGCAAGCTTCGTGTGGAAGGCGCGGTCAGCGGACCCCTCGTCCGCAATAGAGTCATGGGCAGCTTCGCCTTTCTGCGTGGCTTGCGGGACGGGTTCGTCGCGGACGTCAATAACCCCGAGCACTCGCTCGGCAGCGAGGACACATGGGCGGGGCGCGGCCAGCTCCGCTTCGTGTTCCGGGCGCGCCACGAGCTGCTGGTCTCGAGCGACTACAGCAACGCGCGCGGCGTGCCGCTCGCCCTTGCCAGGCCGCTCGCGCGCAACCCGAACGCGCCGCCGCCCCCGGTCATACCCGTCTTCGACATTCCTGGCAACTTCTGGTCGGTACGGCCGAACGATCCGGCGTCGGGCGCCAACAGACAGGCCGGAGCGTCAGCACGCCTGACCGTTCGCCTGGGCAACACGGCCACGCTCACCGGCGTGACGGCTTATCGCGACGCCGCCTTCCGGCTCTTCATCGATTCCGATACGACCGAATGGAAGCTCGCGACGACCAGAACGTCTGAAGCACAGCGGCAGTTCTCACATGAAGTGACGCTCGCCCGGCAGACTCCGCGTATGAGCTGGATCGGCGGGTTGTTCCGGTTCGACGAGCGCACCCGCGGACCGTTGGAGTTGAACCTGCCTGTCTTCCGCAATGAGTACCGAGTGCATTCGACGATCGACGCCAACGCCTGGGCGGTGTTCGGGCAGGCCCGCTACCGCGTCGGGAGACGCGTGGCAGTGACCGGCGGACTCCGGTATTCGGACGAGCGCGAAGAGGCGCACGCCGTCGCTGCGGGTCTGCGCGAGTTCGACGACATCAGCGCGACGACCGACGCCGCCTGGACACCGAAGGGGAGCCTGGAGATTCAGGCGTCGCCTCAGACCTTCTTATTCGTCTCAGCCACGCGCGGCTTCAAGAGCGGGGGGATCAACATCGCCTCGGCGATACCCGGCGACCCGTTCCGCCCCGAGCTGGCGTGGAGCTATGAGGCAGGGGTGAAGCGGACGCTTCCCGGCGGCCGCGGCCGCCTCAACGCCACGTTGTTCTACGTGGATTATCGTGACCTGCAGGTGCAGTCGTTCATCCCGCCGGGAACGACTCACGTCAGCAACGCACCGGCCACGAGCAAAGGCATTGAGGTCGAAGCTTCTTTGTCACCGCTCAAAGGACTGCAGGTCCTCGGCATCCTGTCGTGGCTTGACGCCGAGTACGGGAAGTACGTAGCCGCCGAGGGCGACGCAAATGGCAACCGCCTGCGAGATGCTGCTGAGTGGTCCGGCAGCAGCTCTGCGATCTACGACTTTCAGACGGGCGCCGCCGGCAGCGTTTCATTGCGTGGCGACGTGTCGTGGCAGAGCCGAGTGTTCTTTTCGCCCTTCAACACCGCGCTCGAGTCGCAACCCGCGTACGCCCTGATTCATGCGCGCACCACCTTCGTGCCGCGCAGCCGCCGCTGGGACGCCTCGGTGTACGTCCGCAACCTGGGACGCCAGGAGTACGTGACCGCGACGTGGGCCGCAAGCGGTCGCGCGGCAATCAGCGGACGGCCCGGCGAGCCGCGGCACTGGGGGACAGTTCACCGTGCGCCGTTGACGCGTCGTTGCGCGCTAATCTATCAGGCGTGACAGGTCCACTATCGCGCCGCGAGTGGCTTGCGTGCGCAGCCGGGTTCCTGGGCAGCGCGTGTGCGTCAGGCGGAGACGGACGATCGCGGCTGCATCCGCCGGCCGGGCGGACCATTCCGACGGTGACCGGGCCCATCGCGGCCGAGCGCCTCGGCGTGACGCTGATGCACGAACACGTCCTCGTGGACTTCGCCGGCGCGGAAATCGTCAGCCCGAGCCGGTACGATGCGGACGAAGTCCTGCACGTGGTCCTGCCGCATCTGAAGCAACTGCGCAGCCTCGGGGGTCGAACGCTGGTCGAGTGCACGCCGGCATACCTGGGGCGCGACGCCGCGCTGCTGAAACGCCTCTCGGAGGCTGCCGGCATTCAGATGCTGACGAATACCGGCTACTACGGTGCCGCGAACGACAAGCACCTGCCGCGGCATGCCTTCTCCGAAACCGCCGAACAACTGGCGGCCCGATGGGTGCGCGAGCACGAACGCGGCATCGACGGCACCGGAATATATCCGGCGTTCATGAAGATCGGCGTGGATGGCGCGCCGCTCTCGGATGTGGATCGCAAGCTGGTGGTGGCCGCGGCCCTTACGCACATCGAGACAGGGCTGCCAATTGCCTCGCACACCGGTTCGGGAGCTGCGGCGATGGAGGAGCTGGACGTCCTGCAGCAGCGCGGCGTCACGCTGTCGGCGTTCATCTGGGTGCACGCGCAGAACGAGCGGGACCTCTCATTTCACAGGCGCGCGGCAGAACGCGGCGCGTGGATCGAGTTCGACGGCGTGTCACCGGCGACGATCGAGCGGCACGTCGAGCTGGTGCGTCAGATGACCGGCGCAGGCTTCCTGCGGAACCTCCTCGTGTCGCACGATGCCGGCTGGTATCGCGTGGGTGAGGCCGGAGGCGGCACGTTTCGTCCGTACGACACGCTGTTCACGCATTTCGTACCGGCGTTGAAGGCGGCGGGACTGGGCGAGGCAGACGTTCGTCAACTGCTCGTCGCCAATCCCGCGCGCGTGCTCGCCGGCGCTCAGGGCTTGAGGTGAGGATCATGACATCGTTGCGTTTCCTGCTTGCGCTCGCCGTCACGGTCGCGGCGATTCCCGGCCTGCCGGCGACGGCAGGCGGCGCGGCGAAACCGGTAATCATCGCCTACGTGTTTCCCCGCAACGCGGTCATCGTGCCCTCCGAGATCGCCGCCGACAAGCTGACGCATATCAACTACGCCTTCGCCGACGTCAAGGACGGTCGCATGGTCGAAGGGTCTGCCCGCGACGCGGAGAATCTCAAACTGCTTGCGAATCTGCGCCGCCAGCATCCGCACCTGCAGATCTTGATCTCCGTCGGCGGGTGGACCTGGTCGAACAACTTCTCCGACGCGGCTCTCACGGCTGAAACCCGCCGCCGCTTCACCGAGAGCGCGATAGCGTTCGTGCGGCGGCACGATATCGACGGCGTTGACATCGACTGGGAGTATCCCGGCCTGCGCGGCAACAACAATGTCCACCGTCTGGAGGACAAGGAGAACTTCACCGCGTTGATGAAGGATTTGCGGGACGCGCTCGATGCCGAAGGCCGCCTCCGAAACCGCCGCTACCTCCTGACGTTCGCCGCTGGCGCGTTCCCCGACTTCATCGCCACAACCGAGATGGACAAGGTCCAGGCCGTCGTCGATTTCGTGAACCTGATGACCTACGACTTCCGCACCTCGGACCCGATCGCCGGCCACCACGCGAATCTCTATCTGCACCCGGCGGATACGAAGAAGCGTTCCGTCGACAGCGCGGTCCGGGCGTTCATCGCCGCCGGCGTTCCGCCGGCCAAGATCGTCATGGGCGTTCCGTTCTACGGCCGCGCGTGGGCCGGCATCCAGGGTGAAGGCACCGGCCTCTATCAGCCCGGCAGCCGTCCGGCCGAACGGATAGACACGACGTACGGCGCGATGTCGACGACGCTGATCGATCGAGGCGGCTTCGCGAGGATATGGGACAGCCAGGCGCAAGCCCCGTATCTCTGGAACGAGGACACGCGCACGTTCATCTCGTATGACGATCCGGAATCGCTGGGCCTGAAGAGTGCCTACATCCGCGAACACGGATTAGGCGGCGTGATGTTCTGGGAGTATTACGGCGACAAGACCGGCGCGTTGCTCGACACGCTGTTCACTGCGCTGCATGGCCCGGCGTCTGCTGGGAGACCCGAGTCTCCAGAACGCGCGACCATCCCAGGACGACGTCGAGCTGCGCGACACGCGGCGAATCCGATGCGGCCGCGACAACGATGAAGCGCTGCCCATCGGGCGCGACGTCGTATGAGGGAAAGCCGGGGATCAGGGACGCAAGCACGAACTCCCCCTCGAACATCAACACCGGGCGGGACGCACGGATCTCGCCGCCGGTCCACGCGACCTCCACCGAGTAGTAGCGCCGGCCGTGACGAAAGAACAGCTCCCGCCCGTCCCGCGACCAGACCGGCTCCGTGCCGCCCTCGACGGAGATCCGCGTGCGCTGGCCTAGCGACGGATATGCCCGTACGTAGACATCGCGCCTGCCGGTTTCATCCGACACGTACGCGAGCAGGCGTCCATCAGGCGAGAAGATCGGCTGGTCTTCATTAAACGGCGTGTGCATCAGCCGCGCTTCCGGTGTCGCCGCGCCCGGATGAGAAGCCCAGATGTCCCAGCCGCCGGACTCGGCGTCAGGCCACGCCCCCGGGTGCCTCGCATACGCGAGCACGTTGTCCGCGCCGTTCCACGATGCCGGGAACTGCACGCCGCCGCTGCGGCCAACCGGCTCGAACGTCCCACCGCCGTCGGCATCCACCCAGAAGACGGTCGGCAGAGCGGTGCCGTGCGAGGAGCTCAGCGCGAGACGCCGCCCGTCCGGCGACCAGACCGCGTGCTGGTTCACGCCGCGGAACGTCACACGGTTGAACGCCGCGTTCTGGAGGTCGTAGACCCAGAGATCGTTCAAGGCTTCCACCACGACGCGGCGTCCGTCGGGCGACAGCCGCGGATTGGCGTAGAAGCCGGCGTCTGCCGGCAGCGGCTCGATCCGGCCGCGACGATCGACCCAGGCGAGGCGGCGGCGCTCGACGGTTTCCCCACCCGCGGCATACACGAGCGTGCCGTTCCGCGACACGGCGTAATGTGCCGTGCCGGACGTCCGGTCGGTCCAGAGGCCTTCGACCACCGGCACCGCTTCACCGGACGTCGTCAGTCGCCGCGCGTCGAAACGGATCGCGAACAGGCCGCCTCCGCGCGCGAAGACGAGGAATCCGGGCGGCACGTAACGGGGCGCTGACGCGGCCTCGATCACCAATCGGCGTTCACCGGTCGAGAGCGCGGCGGACCAGATCGAGGCCGTCGAGAAGTCTCCGCCCTTCCAGACCGTGAACAACACCGCTTCTGCACCCGGCAGGACGTCGGGCAGAAGGTGGTTTCCCTCTCCCGACGGCAGCTCCACCTTTGTGACGTCGACCGGATTGCCGCCCGCCGCCGCCACCCGCTGCAGTCCCTGCGAAAACGACGGGCTGAAGTAGATCCGATCGTCGTCGGCCCACGCGCCGCCGCGCGCGACGGGCGGCGCCGGGCAGATGATCGTCGGCGTGCCACCGGCCAGAGGGACCTTGCGCAGATCGGTCTCCGTGAAGAACGCGATCCATCGCGAATCCGGCGAGAAGATCGGCGTGAGCGCGCCCTCCGTGCCTGCCAGGATCGAGATGTCGGGACGCGAGAGTTCACGCAGCGCGACGTACCGCTCTCTGCCCTTGACCACGATGAACGCCATCCATCGGCCATCGGCGGAGATGGCAATGCTCGATCCGGCGGACGGGCTGTCGTTGGGCACGAGGCGCATAGCGTCTCCGATCGAGAACGAGAGATGGGCTGTCGTCTCGACGGGTCGCGCCGCTCGGCGCCAAACCGCCGCGCCGGCGGCGACGCCGGCCACCGCGATCGCGATGACGGCGAGTGTCATCCATCGCCGCCGGTGCGCGTTCGCATCGAGTCTGACCGTGGTCGTCAGACGGCCGGTCGTGCTGCCTGCGGACCTGAGCGCAAAGGCGAGGTCGCTCGCGCTCTGAAACCGATCCGCGACCCGCTTCTCGATGCAGCGGAGCACCAGCGCTTCGAGCGATGGCGGCACCTCGCGTCCTTCAGCGGCGAGTGGCTCCGGATCGTCGTGCAACACGGCGACGAGGCTCTCGGCCACGGTGTTGCGCGCGAACGGCGCGCGTCCCGAGAGCATCTCGTACAGCAGGCAGCCGAAGGCGAAGATGTCGCTCGATCTGCCGGCCTCTTCTCCTCGCGCCTGTTCGGGCGACAGGTAGCCAATCGTGCCCATGATCGTGCCGGGCTGTGTCGCCGCGACGACCGGTTCGCCCGCGGCATGACCCTGAGGCACGACCCGGGCGAGTCCAAAATCGAGGATCTTCACTTGATCCGAGTCGCCAATCGAGACGTTCTCCGGCTTCAGATCGCGATGGATGATGCCCTTGGCATGCGCGGCGGCCAGGCCCTCGGCAATCTGGCCGGCGATGCGCACGGCCTTGCGCCAGGGGATAGGTCCCTTTGCGAGCCGCTGCCGCAGCGTCTCCCCCTCGAGCAGTTCCATCACGGCATAGGCGATGGCCTGGTCGGTGCCGAAGTCGTGGATGGCGAGAATATTCGGATGGGAGAGCGCCGCGACGGCGCGCACCTCACGCTCGAAGCGCGCGAGCGCGGCGACGTCAGCCGCGAGGTGCGCGGGCAGGACTTTGATGGCGACGTCCCGCCCGAGCCGCGGGTCGTGCGCGCGGTACACCTCGCCCATCCCGCCCGCGCCGAGCAGCGCCTGGATCGGATACGGCCCCAGCCGCTGACCGACCAGCGATCGACCGGGCTCGCGAGCGAGTGCACGCGCGGAGTGCTCGAGCGCGGAGGCCTCGAGGAAGCTGCCCAGTTGCCCGTGCGAGACCAGCAACGCGTCGACCTCTCGACGCAGGTCGGCATCGCTGCCGCAGGCGTCGTCCAGGAATGCGGCCCGCTGTGCGGCGTCGAGGTCGAGCGCCCGATCGACCAGCTCGTCGATGCGGCGATATCGCTCCTCGGGGGTCATGACCCACCTGACTGGAGGTTCATGCGCCGCAGCAATTCCTTGAAACGCGCGTCGGGGCGGAGGGAATCAAATCTCGGATCCAGCTTGACGAAGAAGGGCAGCCTGCTGTCGCGGTCGCGGTAGGCCTTGTCCAACGACTCGAACGCCAGATCGGTTTCGCCAAGCAGCGCATGGATGGCAGCTACATCGGCCGTCGTCAGGAGGCGGCGATCTCGCGGCCCCTGCAGTTGGGGCAAGACCTCGCGCAAAGCCGCCATGTAGCCTTCCCGCGTCAGGATGGCGTAACTGCTGCCTCCTCGCTCTGGCGCCGCCTGCGTCAGTTTGTCGAGTTCCGCCAGAGCGCTCGCGTAATCACCCTGCTGTTCGTATGCGAGCCAGAGAAAGTAGGAGACAATCTTGGAGCCCGGATCCATTTCGAGCGTTTCCCGATACTGCTGGATCGCCCGGATGTACTCTCGCTTGTGGTAATAGCGAATTCCCACGTCGATGTTGATCAGCAGTGCCAGCGGGTCCAGCTCCTGGGCCCGCAAAATCGCCGCCAGCGCCGCCTCCGAGTCGCCCATCAGCTCGTGGTAGTAGGCGTACAGATTGTGCACGAATGCATAGCTCGGGCTGAGCGCAACGGCGCGCTCGAGGTGATGGCCCGCGCGTGGCCAGTCCCACTCGTAGAAGATCTCGATGGCGGCTATCGAGACGTGCGCCTCGGCGGTTGAACTATCCAGCGCAAGCGCCGTGAGGGCGGCAGCTTTCGCTTTGGGCGCCGCTTCGTGCGGAGTCGCGTAGTTCACCGCGAGCATCCCATAGCAGTTCGCCAGCCACGCGTGCGCAGGCGCGTACGAGGGGTCTTTGTCGATGGCCTGCTGCAAGTACTCGATGCCTTTCAGCAAACCCTCCAGCGTCGTCTTGTTCCAGCAGTACCGCCCCTTGAGATAGAGCTGGTAGGCCTCGGGATCGACAGCGCGTGGCTGCGTCGGGCCTTCTATTCGGACGCCAGCGCGCGTGCGCGTCCGGCGGGCGCGGCCTTGCGGCGTGAGCGTGGTCTGCACTTCATCCGCGATTGCGCGCGAGACCTCGCTCTGCAACTGCAAGATGTCCCGCAGATCGCGCTCATAGCTGCGCGCCCACAGATGTCCATCGCTGGCCGCATGGATCAACTGAGCGGTGATGCGCACGCGATCGCCGGCGCGCATGACCGAGCCCTCGACGATGCCGTCGACGCCGAGCTCGCGGGCGATCTGGGGCACGGTCTTGGTCGTACCCTTGTACTGCATGGCCGACGTCCGCGAGATCACGCGAAGCGCATGGATCTGCGCCAGCTCCGTAATCAGCGCCTCGGTCATGCCGTCGACGAAGTAATCCTGTTCAACGTCTCGCGCGAGGTTGTCCAGCGGCAGCACCGCCAGCGCGCGGATTCGCGGCGTCGTGGAACGGCGCTCACGCGGCCGCCCCCCGCTGTCCCCGGAGGAAACGTTCGTGGATCTGAGCGCAAACGCGAGGTCGCTGGCGCTCTGGAACCGATCCGCAACGCGCTTCTCGAGGCACCGAACGACCACCGCTTCGAGCGATGGCGTCACCTCGCGTCCTTCTTCGGAGAGTCGCGCCGGGTCGTCGTGCAACACCGCCACCAGGCTCTCGGTCACGGTGTTGCGCGCGAACGGCGTGCGTCCCGAGAGCATCTCGTACAGCACGCATCCGAACGCGAAGATGTCGCTGGACGGGCCGGCCGGTTCTCCCCGCACCTGTTCGGGCGACAGATAGCCGACCGTCCCCATGATCGTGCCGGGCTGTGTCGCGGCGATCACCGTCTGGGTGGTGGCGCTGTCGAGCGGCACGATCCGGGCGAGCCCGAAGTCGAGGATCTTTACCTGGTCCGACTCGCCGATCGAGACGTTCTCCGGCTTCAAATCGCGATGGACGATGCCCTTGGCATGCGCGGCGGCCAGGCCCTCGGCAATCTGGCCGGCGATGCGCACGGCCTTGCGCCAGGGCAGTGGTCCCTTCGCGAGCCGCTGCCGCAGCGTCTCCCCCTCGAGCAACTCCATCACCGCATAGGCGATGGTGCGGTCGGTGCCGAAGTCGTGGATGGCGAGGATATTCGGGTGAGAGAGCGCCGCGACGGCGCGCACTTCACGCTCGAAGCGCGCGAGCGCGGCGGCGTCGGCCGCGAGGTGCGCGGGCAGGACTTTGATGGCGACATCGCGCCCGAGCCGCGGGTCGTGCGCCCGGTACACCTCGCCCATCCCGCCCGCGCCGAGCAGCGCCTGGATCGGATACGGCCCCAGCCGCTGGCCGACCAGCGACCGGCCCGGCTCGTCGATGCGGCGGTACCGCTCCTCGGGGGTCATGGGCCAACCTGACTGGAGCCCAATCGTGCCCGGAGTCGGCCCGGATTACAAGCGACGTTTCGTCAGCGCACGCAGCCGCGCGCGGTTCCGGAGGCAGATGGAGACGTTCGGATGGGATGCGCCGTAGGCGCGCGTGAAGATGCCGGCGGCCCGCCGGAACAGGCGGTCGCTTTCACGATACTGCCGGAGCTTCTGGAGCAGTGAGGCAAGGTTGTTCAGCGTTACGGCAACATCCGGGTGATCCCCGCCGAAAACCCTTTCCTTGATCGCCAGCGCTCTCCGGTACATCGTCTCCGCCTCGTCGAGGCGACCCTGGGCCTGGCGGATGGCGGCGATGTTGTTGAGCGTGATGGCGACCTCCTGATGATCGGGACCGTAGGTGTGCTCGAAGATGCGGAGAGCGCGGCGGTAGAGACGCAGCGCCTGATCGAACTTGCCCTGCTGGTCGAGGATCGCCGCGAGCGCGGCCATGTCGGCCGCGACATCCGGATGATCCGGCCCCAGCGCCCGGCGGCGAATGCGGACCGACTGGCGCGCGAACGACTCGCCACGCGCCGCACGACCCGCCGCGTGCTCGAGCCCGCCGAGGTTGTGGTAGAGCGTCGCCAGTTCGGGGTGCGCCGGTCCGAGCGCGTTTCGCAGAATCGCGAGCGCGCGCCGATAGAGCGGCGCCGCGTCCGAGAAGCGAGCGAGGTATTTATAGGTAACCGCCAGGTTGTTGAGGGGGGTTGCCGTCTCGGGATGATCGGGTCCGAACGCGCGTTCAGCCTGGGTTATCGCCGCCTTGAACACAGGCTCGCTCGCTCGATACCGGCCCTGCTCCTGAAGCGCGAGCCCGCGGGCGTTCAGCGCGCGAGCGCGGGAACGGCCGGTGTTCCGGGACGACCTCGAACGCTGACCTCCGGCCACGTGGGCGTCCTACGCCACATTGACCAGGGTTTCGTTGTGGTTGCGAACGAGGCCCTGGCAGCAGCCGGCCTTCAACTGGGTTTTCACCTTGAAGCCCGACCCCACGAGGGTCTGGTTGTGATTGCGGACGACCCCGTGGCAGCAGCCGGCCTTCAGCTGGGTCTTCACCTTGAGACCCGACCCCACCAGCGTCTGGTTGTGATT
>JBMDXB010000020.1:0-1672 GCA_048594885.1 Vicinamibacterales bacterium | reverse complement strand
GACTTGCGGACCTCGGCCTCGGTCAGGCCGGCGCGCCCGAGCGGCGGATCGGTGTAGAGCGCGTAGGCGGTAATGCGATCGCTGACGCGCCGCTGATCGTTGTCGAGAAGGTTGGCCGCGACGATTTCGAAATCGTTCCAGGAGGTATGAGTGAAGGCGCCGCGGCCGTTGCAGTCCCCCAGGGCCCAGACGGCCGGCACGTTCGTCCGCAACTGATCGTCGACCACGATGTAGCCGCGCGCATCGGCGGCGATTCCAGCCTTGTCGAGGCCGAGGTCGTCGGTATTCGGACGCCGGCCGATTGCAAGCAGCAGATGCGTGCCCACGACCTGAGACCGTTGTCCGGCCGCCTCGACCGACACCGCAAGGCCGCTTCCTTTCTTTTCCACGGCGACGACCCTGCTGTTGACGCGGATGTCGATGCCCTCGTCCGTCAGGAAGCCCGCAACAGCCTGCGAGACATCCTCGTCCTCGCGCGCAACGAGGTGCGAAGCGAGCTCGATCACCGTGACCTCGCTTCCGAAGCGGCGATACATCTGTGCGAATTCGAGGCCGATATAGCTCCCCCCGAGCACGACCAAGTGCGGGGGCAGAAAATCCACGTCCATCATCGAGCTGTTGGTCAGGTAAGGAACCTGGTCAAGGCCCGGGATCGGCGGCACCACAGCCCGCGCGCCTACGTTGATGAAAACCTTCTCAGCCCTGAGCTCTTCCTCGCCCACCTTGAGCTCTTTCGGTCCGGCAAAGCGAGCGTGGCCTTCATAGACAGTGCACCCTTTCAGGGTCTTCAGGGATCGTTCGACCCCCTTGCGCGACGCGCCGACGACGGCGTCCTTTCGCGCCTTGACCGCCTTCATGTCCACGCCAATGGCGCCGCCGATGGTCACGCCGTATTCTGCGGCACGGCGTGCAAGCTGCGCCGCATAGGCACTCGCGATCAGCGTCTTGGTCGGTGTACAGCCGGTATTGACGCAGGTGCCGCCGAAAAACTTGCGTTCGACGACGGCAACAGTCCAGCCCGCAGCCACCAGCCGCCGTGCCAAGGCCGGCCCGGACTGTCCGGTGCCGATGACGATCGCGTCGTAGTCCACCATGACCGACCTCCAGTCGCTGCCTTCGCAGTACGAGGCACGGCCGACAGCATAGCTCGCCCGGCGCCTGGAGGCTCACAAGAGTTTCTCACGACCCTGCGATGAAAGCGCGAGCGGCGTTCACGCGCCCGGTAGGTGTCGCGCGACGTCCCGAGATGCTCTCCGCGTTATCCACGCCGCTCTAATGACCGGCAGCGTGCGCCACGCCTTCGCCGCCAGCACCCCACACATAGATGCAGGAGAACAGGAAGATCCAGACCACGTCGACGAAATGCCAGTACCAGGCGGCGAACTCGAAACCCAGATGCTGCGTCGGTGTGAAATGGCCGAGATACGCACGGATCAGGCACACGATCAGAAACGTGGTTCCGATGATCACATGCGCGCCGTGGAAGCCGGTCGCCATGAAAAAGGTCGCGCCATAGATATTCCCGCTGAAATTGAATGCGGCATGGCTGTACTCGTAGGCCTGCACGCAGGTGAACGCGAGACCCAGCGCGATCGTCAGGATCAGGCCCCACTTGAGCCCTTGCCGGTCGTTTTCCAGAAGCGCGTGGTGCGCCCAGGTCACCGTCGTACCC
>JBMDXB010000002.1:0-2704 GCA_048594885.1 Vicinamibacterales bacterium | reverse complement strand
CGGCGTCGAGCCCCAGCCGCAGCCGGCGGCGGTCACCGACAGGCAGCGCCGCGGGTAGCGGATGCCGACGTGCAGCGCGGTATAGGCGCCCATGGAGTGCCCGACCACGTGCGCCCGCTCGATGCCGAGCGCGTCCATCACGGCGATCACGTCGTCGCGGGCGATCTCCTGCGAGTAGCGCGCGGGATCGGAGGGCACGTCGGAGGGCGGATAGCCGCGCTGGCTGTAGCTGACGCAGCGGTGCTGGCGGCTGAAATGCCGCATCTGCGGCTCCCAGCTGCGATAGTCGCCGGCATATTCATGGACGAAGACGACCGGCGTTCCGGAGCCGACCTCCTCGACGTGGAGCCTGACGCCGTCGGGCGCGGAAATTTTCGTCATGGCGGTGCGTTCGCGCGTGAATACAGGCGCAATTCGACTTCGTTTGCGTACAAACGAAAAGGCTAGTCAAGTCGCGACGGGTGCGCAAGCCGCGAAAATGGTCAGCCTGCTCGCGGGCGAGGCCGGCGGGACCACGACAAGACCCGCGCGGTTTCTCACGCGCGGGACGTCACCTCGCCACGTGCTTCGCGCGCGCCCGGCAGCCGCACCGTGGCAGGCTCGGCATAGGGGTCCGGACGCACCACGCGCAGCACGATCTTGGCGAGCTCCATTGCGATGAGCAGGGTCGACGAGACCGCCGTGGCGACCAGCCAATCGGTGATGGACAGCGGCACCGTATGAAACGCCATCTGCAGGACCGGGACGTAGATGACGAGGACGTGCGCGCCGAGCGCGAACGCGATCGCGACCAGCAGCCATTTGTTCTCGAGGAAGCCCTTGAAGGCGCTCCGCCGTCGCGAGCGGCAGTTGAACACGTCGAACAGCTGGAACATCATCAGCGTCGTGAAGGCCATCGTGCGCGCATGCGCCTCGTCGGCCGCGTTCGGTCCGCTGCCCTGCGCGAACAGCGTGAACAGTCCGCCGGGATAATATGCGTCGAGAACTGCGAGCGTGCCGATCATCATGAGCGCGCCGACGCAGGCGAGGCGTATCCAGTCCTCGCCCAGCAGGATGCCGGAGCCGCTCCGACGCGGCCGCCGTTCCATGGCATCGGGGTCCTTGGGATCGACGCCGAGCGCCAAGGCGGGCGGGCCGTCGGTGACGAGATTGATCCACAGCAGCTGAGCGGCGAGCAGCGGCAGGAATAGTCCGTGCTCCGCCGAGGCGAGGCCGAGCATGCCCGCGAACATCACGCCCGCGAACATCGTCATCAACTCGCCGGAGTTGGTCGACAGCAGATAGAGCAGATACTTCTGGATGTTGTCGTAGATCCCGCGTCCCTCCTCGATCGCCTTCACGATGCTCGCGAAGTTGTCGTCTGTCAGCACGACGTGGGCCGCCTCCTTGGAGACGTCCGTGCCGGTGATGCCCATCGCGACGCCGATGTTGGCGGCCTTGAGCGCGGGAGCGTCGTTGATGCCGTCGCCGGTCATCGCAACGATGTGCCCCTTGGACTGAAGCGCGCGGATGATCCGCAGCTTGTGCTCCGGGTCGACCCGCGCGAACACCCGTACCTTCTCGACCACGGCGTGGAGCTCGGCATCGCCCATCACGCGCAGCTCGGGCCCGGTCACGAGCCGCGAACCGGGCTCGAAGATCGCCAGCTCGCGGGCAACGGCTTCGGCGGTGGCCGGGTGGTCGCCGGTGATCATCACGGTGCGGATGTGCGCGTGTTTGGCCGTGGCCACCGCCGCCTTCGCCTCGGCCCGCGGAGGATCGATCATGCCCACGAGGCCGAGCAGCACGAGGTCGTCCTCGACGCTTTCCGGCAGCTCGATCGCGACGTCGGCGGCGGCTTGCGGGTCGACGCCGAGCTCGGCGGCCGGGATCGTGCGCGTCGCGATCGCCAGCGTCCGCAGCGCCTGCCGGGCGAGCCCCTCGTTGCGCCGCAGGAGGGCCGCGCGTCCCTCATCCGCCAGGGGGACGATCCGACCCTCAGACCAGACGTAGCGGCAGCTTTCGAGCAGCAGCTCGGGCGCGCCTTTGACGAAAACGTGCAGCTCGCCGGGCTTCGCACGGTCGAGGTGAACGGTGGTATGACGCTTGCGTTCGGACGTGAACGCGATCTCGGCGATGCGCGGGTAGCGCCCCAGCTCCGGCTCGGCGATGCCGAGCTTGCGAGCGGCGACCAGCAGCGCGCCCTCGGTGGGATCGCCCTGCACGAGCCATCGTCCGTCGCGATTGCCGAGCGTCGCGTCGTTGGCGAGCGCCGCGGCGAGCAGCGTCCGCTCGAGCGCGTCGCGGTGCGCGGACGAGGCATCTATCGTCTTGCCTTCGGTCGTGAACTCGCCCTCCGGGATGTATCCGCTGCCGCCGACCTCGATCAGCGCATCGGCGGTGGCGACGGCGCGCACGGTCATCTCGTTGCGGGTGAGCGTGCCGGTCTTGTCGGAGCAGATGACGGTCGAGGCCCCGAGCGTTTCGACCGCCGGCAGCTTGCGCACGATCGCATGGGCTGCCGCCATGCGGCGGACGCCGAGGCTGAGCCCGACCGTGACGATCGCCGGCAGCGCCTCCGGAATGGCCGCGACCGCCAGCGCCACCGCGAACAGGAACAGGCTGAGCACGATATTGAGGGTGAAGGTCGTGGTGCTGAGCAGGCCGGCGGCGAACACCATCGCGCAAATACCGAGCATGATCACGCTGAGCCGCTTGCCGGTCC
>JBMDXB010000019.1:0-10157 GCA_048594885.1 Vicinamibacterales bacterium | reverse complement strand
TCGTCTGCAGCACCTGCAAGCGCTGACCGATGACGGCCGCGACGTTGCGCGTCACCTTGACGCCTACGTCCGGCTGCGCGGCGAAGTGCTCGAGCAGCCGCGCCCGCGAGAACGCGACGATCTCGCTGTCCATGAGCGCCGTGGCCGTGAGCGTGAAGCGATAGGGCGGGACGACGGCGGACCAGCCGATGGTTTCACCGCCGGCGCGTTCCTCGACGAGCACGTCCTGCTCGCGGTCGCCGACGCGCATCGGCAGCGTCAGCGAGACGCGCCCGCGCTCGATGGCGTAGAGGCTGTCGGCGTCGGCGCCGAGGCGGAAGAGCACGCTCCCGGCCGGCAGTGTCATGCGCGATCCGAGGTGCGCGAGGCCCTGAACTTCGGACGGTTCGAGATCTTTGAACAGGTCAATCTGCACTGAACCTCCTGGAGCAGCCCTGAAGGGCTGCCTCGCGCCGCGTCTCAGTGAACCAGCGGTGACATCGTCCGCGTGTGAAGCGACTGCGCGGTCGGCGCCTTGAGGAACGCCTCAGCCGCGGCCTGCTCGAGGCGCACGTGCTGTTCGAGCTGCAACAGCAGCACGTCGAGCGGCAGCGACGGCGTGAGGTCGATCTGATCGGCGAAGAACCGCGGCGGCGCCAGCGCCGGCTTCGGCGCGCGCAGCATCACCGTCTCGTGCTCGTCGACGCCGCGCGTCGCGACCGCGAAGAGGACGCCGCTGACCGTCACACCGAGCAACGCGAGCGCGAGAGCCATCAGGAACATTTCCATCTCAAGTCCTCCACAGGTGTGCACGGCGCAGGGGCATTCGGCGTGCCAGGCGCGATCGGCCGTTTTCCGGCGTGTTCCGCCGGCTGCCGAAATTCCGGCAGCGCCGGCCCTGCCAGCCTGTCAGCCGCGAATATGCCGTTTTGTCAGGGGGAGGACCAAGAATTGCTGTGCAGGCGCTGAACATCGCCGCCTGCACGACCAGGGACCAAGAACAAGGACCAAGGACCAAGGACCAAGGACCAAGGACCAAGGACCAAGGACCAAGGACCAGGGACCAAGGACCAGGGACCAGGGACCAGGGACCAGGAACTAGGGACATGAAACTGCGCCTGTCCGGCATGACCGCGGGTCTGGCAATCGGCATCAGTGCCGCGGTCGTCAGCGCGTCGGCGGCAGGCGCGTACCTTTACTCCCTCCATCACTTCGACACGCTCATCGACACGGTGCGCGCCGACGCGCTCGCGCAGGGGGAGCTGATGCGCGCGGCGCTCGAGCACCAGATGATGGAGAACGACCGCAGCCTGATCGCGCGGATGGTCGAGAGCTTCGGCCGGCAGCCGCGCGTGGAGAACGTCGCGATCCTGGACAAGAGCGGCACCGCGCGCTTTTCGAGCCGTCCGCTGGAGCCGCGCGCGGACTTCAGCATCGGATCGCCAACCTGCCAGGCATGCCATCGGCTGCCGCCCGAGGAGCGCGGCTCGAGCCGCGTAATCGAAACGGGCAACGGCGCCGTGCTCCGGACTGTCGTGCCGGTGCGCAACCGCGAGGAATGCCACCGTTGCCACAGCCCGCAGCAGCGCATCAACGGCATCCTCATCCTCGACACCAACACGGCCGACATGCACGCGTCGATGACGCGCGACCTGACGTGGATGGTCGGCGGCACGGCGGCGCTGACGCTCGCGCTCATCGCCATTCTCGCGCTCGTCGTTCGCTTCTTCGTGCTTCGCCGCCTGCAGCGCTTCGAGACGACGGCACGGCTGATCGCCGGCGGCGACCTGGCGCGCCGCGTGCCCGCTGTGGGATCGGACACGATCTCGTGGCTCGCGCGCGAGTTCAACACGATGGCGGACTCGGTCACAGGCCTGGTCACCGAGGTCCGCGATCAGCGCGAGCGCCTCGAGACCGTGATCAACAGCATCGACGACGGGATCGTCGTGCTCGACGCGCAGCGGAACGTGATTGCGGCGAATGATGCGTTCCTGCATCGCGCCGCGCGCAATCGGGGCGAGGTCGTCGGCTGCGGCTGTCGCGAGATCGCGATCGACATGTGTCGCCCCGCTGACTGCCCGACGATCGCATGCCTGCGCACCGGCGAGCGGCAGAAGCGCATCTGCGAGCGCCGCAGCGCGGATGGACGGATCGCGTGGGAGGAGGTGCACGCCTCGCCGATTCGCGGGCCCGCGGGCGCGCTCGTGCAGGTTGTCGAGGTGTGGCGCGACATCTCGGACCGTCGCGCCGCCGAAGCGCGCCTCGCCGAGTCGCACCGGCTGGCGTCACTCGGCGTGCTGGCGTCCGGCTTCTCGCACGAGCTGAACACGCCGCTGGCGACGGTGCTCATGTGCGTCGAGGGGATCCTGCGCGATGCGCGCGCGGCGGCGCCCGACGGCCTCGATCTCGAACGCGTCGGGGAGAAGGCGTCGACGGCGCGCGAGCAAATTCTGCGTGCACGCGGCATCACGCAGCACTTCCTCCGCATGTCGCGCGGGCAGTCATCAACCGGCGACGTCGTCGATCTCGACACGACCGTCGGCGCGGTGGCCCGCCTCGTCGCGCCGACCGCGCGCGCCTCGGGCGTGCGCGTTGACGTCGAGTCCGCCGGTAGCGTGTGCGTCCGCGCCGACGAAACAGATCTGCAGCACGCGTTGATGAACCTGATGCTCAACGCGCTACAGGCGTGTCCGTCGAGCGGCCGCGTGCGTGTGAAGATCACCGACGGGGATCCCGTTCGCATCGCCGTCATCGACAACGGCGCCGGGATCCCTGTCGAGCACCAGAAACGGATCTTCGAGCCGTTCTACTCGATGCGATCGGACGGGACCGGACTCGGCCTGTTCCTGGCGCTCAACTTCGTGCGCAAGTGGGGCGGCGACATCGCCGTGACGAGCGCCGCCGGGAGCGGTTCGACGTTCGAAGTGCGGCTGCCTGCGCTGGGGAGATAACGGAGGGGACGGAGAGAACGGAGAACACGGAACACGAAGGAACGGAGAAACGGAGGAACGGAGGGACGGAGCAGATGGACTCGCGGACCACGCTGATTCGCCACTTCCCAGGCTGGCGGGCGCCGGCCTGCGGCCGGCGTCGGATGGACGGGAGAGCCACAAACACAAGCAATCGCTGTTTCGCCGAATTGCTTGTGTTTGCGGCTCTCCCGTCCATCCACCGCGCGGAACGCGCGGCCCGCCAGACCGCATGTGGCGCCGGCGAGATCCACGCGTCCTATCCTTCCGTTTCTCCGTTGCTCCGTTGCTCCGCGTTTGGTGTTTCCGTTTCCTCCGTAATCTCCGCGACTCGGAGACAAGTGGAGCAGCTCGAATGACCAAGACCTCGATTCTTCTCGTGGACGACGACGAGCCGTTCCGGCGCGTGCTGGGCGGCGAGCTGGAGCGGCTTGGTTTTCGCGTGATTCCGGCGCCGAGCGGCGCCGCGGCAATCGCGAAGATTCCAGAAGTGCAGCCGGACGTCGTGCTGCTCGATCTCCGCCTGCCCGATCTCGACGGCGTCGAGGTCCTGAAGCGCATTCGCGACGTGAGTCCGGCGACCGAAGTGATCATGCTGACGGGACACGGGTCGATCGACACCGCGATCGAGTCGATCCGCATCGGCTCGTTCGACTACGTCGCCAAGCCGTGCCCGCTCGACGAGCTCGAGGTCCGCATCCAGCGCGCGCTCGAGCGCCGCGCGCTCAAGCGGCGGACGACGCTGCTCGAGCGTGGGCTGACGCCGCCGGACTTGGGACCGTCGTTCGTCGGCGCCAGCGCCGCGTTCAGGAACGTCGTGCAGGTGGTGGAGCGTGTCGCGCCGACCGATTCGAGCGTCCTCATCACCGGCGAGACGGGGTCGGGCAAGGAGATGGTCGCCAAGCTGCTGCACGCGCGCAGCAAGCGCTCGCAGCGTCCATTCGTCGTTGTCGAATGCGCCGCGTTGCAGGAGACGCTGCTCCTCAGCGAGCTGTTCGGCCACGAGAAAGGCGCGTTCACGGGCGCCGATCGCGCCAAACACGGGCTGTTCGAGGTCGCGCATGGCGGGACGATCTTCCTCGACGAGATCGGCGAGGTGAGCCAGACGACGCAGGTGAAGCTGCTGCGGGTGCTGGATACGTCTACGTTCCGGCGCGTCGGCGGAACGCAGGAGATCCGCGTCGACGTCCGTATCGTCGCGGCGACGAATCGCAACCTCGGCGAGCTCGTGCGGCAGGGGATCTTTCGCGAGGACCTCTATTACAGACTCAGCACGATCGTTCTCAGCCTGCCGCCTCTTCGCGAGCGGCCTGAGGATATCGAGCTGCTCGCCAGGCATTTTCTCTCGCAACTGAACGAGCGGTTTGGCGTCGAGCGGCGGCTGACGCCGGCGGCGCTGGAGGTGTTGCGGCGTCACGAATGGCCGGGCAACGTGCGGGAGCTGCGCCACACGATGGAAGCGGCGGTGATCGTGTGCGACGCCTCCGAGATCCGGCCTGAGCATTTGCCCCCGTCCGTTCAGGCGGTCACCCGGCGCGACGGGACGACCCCATCGTCTATCCCCACCCTCGAAGCGCTCGAGCGCGAGCACATCGAGCTCGCGTTGAAGATCGCGGGCGGCCACCGCAGCCATGCCGCGCGCATGCTCGGCATCAGCGAACGCAACCTCTACAGAAAATTACGGCAGTAGTAGGGGCCGACCTTGGTCGGCCCCCGGGCGGAGCAAGCTCCGCCCCTACATGCCCCTGAGCGGAGCAAGCTCCGCCCCAACCTGCAGATGCCGCGGTTGGCGTGTCTCTTGGATCGAATAACGAGAGATGCGCTTCGAACCACTGCGTTCGCTTCTGACAGGCCGCCCGCTGCTGCTGACCTTTGCCGTCTCGCTGCTCACGGTCAGCTTCTTCTTCGCGGCTGGCTTCGTGGCGTGGTTCAGCTACGACATCACCGCGGGCCTGCCCGGACGCCACGAGATCCGCTCCGTGGGCGACATGGCGCAGTCGACGACGATTTACGACGCCGCGAACGCGCCCGTCTTCACGATCTACAAGGAGCGGCGCATCGAAGTGCCGCTCGGCGAAATCTCTCCCTTCTTCATCAAGGCGGTGCTGTCGGTCGAGGACCAGCGCTTCTACGATCATCAGGGCATCGACGCGTTTCGAATCGCCGCCGCCTTTCGCCGGAACCTGAGCGAGGGCCGCCGCGCCGAGGGGGGCAGCACGATCACGCAGCAGCTCGCGCGTCAGAGCTTCCTGAACAACGACAAGACCTACCGCCGGAAGATCAAGGAGGTCATCCTCGCCGGCTATCTCGAGAACTACTACGACAAGGACGAGATCCTCGAGCTTTACCTGAACAAGGTGTACTTCGGCGAAGGCTTCTACGGCGTCGAGGCGGCGGCGCGCGGCTACTTCGCCAAGAGCGCCGCTGATCTCGATCTCGGCGAGGCGGCGCTGCTCGCGGGACTGATCAAGTCGCCGTCGATGTATGCGCCAACCGAACATCTCGATCGCGCGCTCGCGCGCCGCATCGTCGTTCTGGAGGCCATGACCACCACCGGCGCGATCGACGAGGCGACGGCGGCGAAGGCGCGGCGCGCGCCCGTGCGGCTGAAGAACGGGTTGCGGGTGGACGAGAAGTACGGGCTCTATTTCAAGGAGTACGTCAGGCAGGAGCTGATCGATCGATTTGGCCGGGACCGCGTCTACGAGGGCGGGCTGCGTGTCTACACGACGCTCGATTCGCAGTTGCAGGAGACGGCGGAGGATCTCGTCGAGCGCGGGTTGCGGGATATCGAGGGGCGCGGCGGATTCACTCACAAGCCGCGGGAACGTACGAGAGTCCAGGAAGGTCTCGCGCCGGATTACCTGCAGGCGGCGCTCGTGTCCATCGATCCGGCGACGGGATACGTGCGCGCGATGGTCGGCGGGCGCGATTTCCAGGAGAGCGGCTTCAACCGCGCCGCGCAGGCAAAGCGGCAGTCCGGATCGGCGTTCAAGCCGTTCGTCTTCGCGGCAGCGCTCGAGACCGGATATTCGCCCGCCTCGGTGATTTCGCATCTCAACGATCCGACCGCGACCATCGAGGGGCCGTGGGTCCCGGAGGACGGGCACTCCGGCGCGTCGGCGTTGACGCTGCGCGCGGCGCTCAAGACGTCGAGCAACCGCGCCGCCGTGCAGTTGCTGAACGCCGTCGGCATTCCGCGCGCCGTCGAATACGCCGAGCGCCTCAATATCGGTACGCCGCCCAGCGTGCCGTCGCTCGCGCTCGGCGCCAGCGAGGTCTCGCTGCTGTCGCTGACGAGCGCATACGGTACGTTCGCCGCCGGTGGCCTGCTCAATGTGCCAGTCGTGATCCGCCGCATCGAGGATCGCGATGGCAACGTGCTCTTCGAGGCGACGCCGCAGCCGCGCCGCGCGGTGAGCGAGTCAACCGCCTTTCTGATGTCGAGCATGCTCGCCGACGTGATCAACGGCGGCACCGGCTACCGCGCGCGCCAGGTCGGCTTCACGCTGCCGGCGGCGGGCAAAACGGGAACGACGAACGAATTCGTCGACGCCTGGTTCATCGGCTATACGCCGCACCTCGTCACCGGCGTGTGGGTCGGATTCGACACACCGCGGACGATCGTCAAGAACGGCTACGCCGGCGAGCTCGCGGTGCCGATCTGGGCGTCGTTCATGCGGCGCGCGACCGAGAGCGATCGTCCCGACTGGTTTGCGCCGCCGCCGGACGTCGTTGGCGTGACCATCTGCCGCGTCTCGGGCCAGTTGCCGAATGCCGGCTGTGGCAGCGTGGCCTCGTTTACGCCCGACGGCTTCTACGAAACGCGATCGACGCTCTACACCGAGTACTTCGTGAAGGGCACCGAGCCGACGGCGCTCTGTCCGATCCACACGGCGCCGCCGACCTACTACTCGCAGCCCGCCGAGCCGGATCTGAATGGTCTCGAACCGGAGCCGCCGCATATTCCGCCTGCCGGAACCACCGGCACGCCGCCGCCGCTGCCGCCGGTCGTACCAGGACCAAACGGAAACGCCAAAGGCCAAGTCCCCAAGGCCAAGTCCCAAAAGCCAAATCCCAAAGGCCAAGGCGTTTAGCCGCCCGTGATACGATGCGGGCCGTTGCCATGCCGTTCCGCGATATCTCGGGACATCGCCATCTGCTCGAATTGATCGGACGTGCCGCCGAGCGCGGCACGCTGCCGCCGAGCCTCATCTTTGCCGGTCCCGAAGGCGTCGGAAAGCGGCGCGCCGCAGTCGCGCTCGCACAGTTCCTCAACTGCCGGCAGCCGCGGGTCGTGAATGCCGAGGAGGACGCGAGCGGAGAGGAGCCGGCGGCGCAGCGCCGGCGGAACGAAGCGAGCTTGGCGGGGTGCAGGGGCCCCCGCCATCCAAGCGATGACGCGTGTGGTGACTGCGCATCATGCCGCCGCATCTCGCGCGGCGTGCATGCCGACGTCTTGATCGTCGAGCCGGGCGACACCGGCTCGATCAAAGTGGATCAGGTGCGCGACGCGATCGAGCGATCCGCGTATCGCCCCTTCGAGGGCCGCCGCCGAGTCGTCATCGTAGACGATGCGGATGCGTTGATGCCGGAGGCGCAGAACGCGCTGTTGAAGACGCTGGAGGAGCCGCCCGCCGCGTCGACGTTCATCCTCGTGACGTCGAGGCCGGACGTGTTGCTGCCGACCGTGCGCTCGCGTTGTCAGCGCCTGCGGTTCGGCCGGCTGGCGCCGACGGACGTCGCGCAGGTGCTCGTAAGGGATCACGGTTTTGCCGAAGCGGATGCGCACGCGGCCGCCGCGCTGTCGGACGGCAGCATCGGCGCAGCGCTCGCGGGTGGCACCGAGGAATTCGTGGAAGCGCGGCAGGCCGCGGCGAGCCTGCTGCAGACGGTTGCGTCGGCACGCGATCCGCGTCGTCGCCTGGAGGGCGCCCGCGCCCTCGGCCGCGACAGCGTCGATCGCGACGGGCTGTCGCACCGTCTCTATGCCGTGTCGTCGATGTTGCGTGACCTGGGAATCCTGCTTTCCCGCGCGGACGAGCGGCGGCTCGCGAACGCCGACCTCAGGCCCCTGCTTCAGGGCCTGACGCGGACGTTCGATAGCGAGCGCGCGCTGCGCGCGTTTTCGGCGGTCGACCGGGCGCTGGCGGCGCTCGATCGGAATGCGAGTCCGAAGATCGTGGCGGACTGGCTCGCGTTCCAGATCTGATCAGCCGTAGGGCGGAACTTCAGTTCCGCCGCCGTCAGCACTGGGTTCGATCGCCCATAGGCGGATATATGAGCTCGGGATCGCCACGTCCGTTCGTCAGCGTCAAGTTCTCGCCGATCGGCCGCACGTACTCCTTTCTCATTCCCGAACTCGCGCTGGATGCGCCCGATCCGCGTCCCGCTGCGCCGGCGCCCGGCGACACCGTGGTCGTCGACTCCGCCGAAGGCCACGCGCTCGGCACCGTTACGCGCACGATTCCGGCGCTCGCGGATCGTCGCCAGCCGGCGTCCGATTCGCGCTCCAGCGTCGTGCGGCGGGCGACGCGCGAGGACGTCGTCACGCGGCTGCGGCACGAGCAGCGCGAGCGCGACGCGCATCGCGTCTGCCTGATGAAGATCCGCGAGCGTGGGCTGTCGATGAAGCTCGTGCGCGTCGAGCAGTTGTTCGACGGCTCGCGGCTCATCTTCTATTACACGGCGGAGGAGCGCGTTGACTTCAGGGAGCTGGTCCGCGACCTTGCCGCGCACTTCCGGACGCGCATCGAGATGCGGCAGATTGGCGTCCGCGACGAAGCGCGCCTGCTCGGCGGCTACGGCTCCTGCGGCCGGCCGCTCTGCTGCACGACGTGGCTGCAATCGTTCGCGCCCATCTCGATCAAGATGGCGAAGCAGCAGAATCTGAGTCTCAATCCGTCGAAGCTGTCGGGGATGTGCGGGCGGCTGAAGTGCTGTCTGCGCTACGAGCTGCCGAACGGCAAGGGCGTGAAGCACGGCGGCTGCGCGGACGAGGGGGGGTGCGGCAACCCGACGGGTCCCGGCGGCTGCGGCAGCGGCAGCGGCTGCGGGTCGTGCGCGTCGGGGGGCTGCGGATCGTGTAAATGAGCGCTTCACTGCCGCGCATCGGCATCACCGTCGGCGATCCCGCCGGCATAGGGCCCGAGATCGCGCGGAAGGCGGCAGCGGATGCGGCGGTCCTGGCCGTCTGCGAGCCGGTGCTGTATGGGCCGGCGACCGACGACGAGCTGCGCGCATTCCAGCCGGGACAGATCTCCGCGGATGCCGCGCGCGCGGCGTACGACGCGATCGTCCGTGCCGTTGGCGACGCAAGCGCCGGGCGCATCCACGCCGTCGCCACCGCGCCGATCAATAAGGAAGGGTTCGCGGCGGCGGGTCTGCGGTGGAAGGGACACACGGACCTGCTCGCGGAGCTCACTGGCGCGCCGCGCGTGGCGATGATGTTCTACGCCGAGGCGTTGCGGGTCGTCCTCGCGACCGTCCACATCGCGCTTGCGGAAGTTCCGCGCGCGCTCACGCGCGACCTCGTCGAGGGCACCATCGATCTCACCGCGCGCGAGCTGCCGCGATTCGGCTACGCGACTCCGAAGATCGCGGTCGCCGGACTGAATCCGCACGCCGGAGAGCACGGCGTCATCGGCCGCGAGGATGATGAAGTGCTCGCGCCGGCCATCGTCACGATGCGGCAGCGCGGCGTCGACGTGCAGGGCCCGTTTCCCGCCGATACGGTGTTCGTCCGCGCCTCCCGCGGCGAGTTCGACGCCGTCGTCGCGTGCTATCACGACCAGGGGCTGATTCCCGTCAAGCTGCTCGCGTTCGGCCGCGCCGTCAACGTGACGCTGGGGCTGCCGATCGTGCGCACGTCGGTCGATCACGGCACCGCCTACGACATCGCCGGCCGCGGCGTCGCCGATCCGTCGAGCCTGATCGAGGCGGTGAAGCTCGCTGCGCGCCTGTCGGCGAGATAGCGGAGGCGGCGGAGCTCGCGGAGGAAAACGGAACACGGAGCAACGGAGGAACGGAGACTGTCACGCCGTGACGGGCTGGCGGGCGCCGGCCAACGGCCGGCGTAAGATGGACGGGAGAGCGACAAACACGAGCAACTGGTGGATTCGGGAGTTGGGTGTGTTCGTCGCTCTCCCGTACAACATACGCCCGCCGTTGGCCGGCGCCCCCCACCCCGTCACGGCGTGACAGTCTCCG
>JBMDXB010000018.1:0-151384 GCA_048594885.1 Vicinamibacterales bacterium | reverse complement strand
TTTTTTTTTTGGCGGTCATATTTTTTTTGCCCTCCAAAAACGTCACTCCACCCCCCAAGCCGGGACGCGGGTGCACTCGAATAGGGACACCCATCGAGGCCGGAAAGTCGTAAAATGTCGAAAGTCCGCGGCAATCGCAGCTCGACGGATGGCAGCCCTGTTGCTTCGTCGACGAAGTGTTTAGGTTGAATGAGGTCTCCTAAGGCGCGCCGCAGGCACGCCCCGTCGGAGCGGAGCGGGGCAAGGGGTCCCCGCGAGCGACGGCGCAAGGGGGTCCGGGGGACGAAGTCCCCCGCCCAGTGAGGAGCATGGCATGACTCGCAAGATTGTCGGTTTCGCGGCTGCGGCGCTGTTCACGCTCAGCCTGTCGACGGCGTGGGCCCAGGAATCGCGGCCGGGACAGGACACAGGGCCGTCGGGCCCTCCGGGCGGTCCCGCTGGCGCCGGCGGTAACCCCGTGGGCGGCGGCGGCGGCGGCGGCACGGCCACTTCCGGCGGCTCGTCCGGCGGCGGCAGCGTTTCGGAGTCGTCCGGCGGGGTCGGCGGCGGCGGCTCGACCAGCTCCATCGGCGGCAGCAGCTGGGGCGAAGGCCGGTCGTCGAACAGCCCGCGCATGGCCGCGCCGATGCGCGGACCGTCGCGCGATACCTCCTTCTCCGACGGCGGCGGACAAGGGCGTGCGGTGCCACGCGGCTCCGCGGGTTCTTCTCCACGCGGCGGCGGTGGCGGCGGTGAGGGGGCGGCCCCGGCGAGTGGCGGCGGCGAGCGGACGGGACGCGCGGTTCCCCGAGGCGAGGGCGGCCGGGTGCGCGGCGGCAGCAGCGACGGCGCACGGATGACGCCGGATGGTCCGAACGAGGTGCGGTCGGCTCCGGAGCGGGGCGCGGTTCCGTCTTACAGCCGCCCGCGTGAAGGACGGACGCCGGTCGGCAGCGCGGTCGATCGCGGGGACGCGCCGCGTCCGGGCTACAACGGCATTCCGAGCTATTACTACTACTACGACCCGTACTACAGCTTCTACGGCGGCCGGTACGGCCGGTACGGCAACTACTGGTTCCCGGGCTACGGCTATGGCCTTGGGTTCTTCTACGACCCGTTCTGGTACGACCCGTTCTACGGCGGCTATGGCGGCTATTACGGCGGCGGTGGCTACTACGGCGGCGGCGGCCGCTACTATCAGGGCCGCGGCTACGACATGGGCGCGCTGCGCCTCAAGGTCCATCCGAAGGACGCCAAGGTCTACGTCGACGGCTACTTCGTCGGCGTCGTCGACAGCTTCGACGGCGTGTTCCAGAAGCTGGCGGTCGAAGCGGGATCGCACCGGATCGAAGTGCGTGCCGACGGCTACGAGCCGGCGCAGTTCGAAGTGATGATCACGCCGGGCGAGACGATCACCTACAAGGGTGAGCTGAAGCGCCTGGTCCAGTAAGGTCCAGTAAGACCGGCAGCGCGCCGTTGCTGTCGACAGTCGCGGCAATCTCGGGCCTCTACGACGCAGTCGTAGGGGCCCTTTTACTGTTCGCGAGCGCCTGGCTCGCGTCGCTGTTCGGCGTTCCGCCCGCGAGCCCGCCAATCTTTTCGGACCTGAATGGCCTGTTCCTGCTCGCCGTGGGAATCGGCTACTACTTCCCCTGGCGCGAACCGGATCGGTATCGCGGCTACATGTGGGTAATGGGCCCGCTGCTCAAGTTCGCGGGCGCGGCGCTCTTTCTGTTCGATTACGTCTATCGGGGATCGCCGACGTCGTTCCTGTTGTTTGCAGCGAGCGATGGAACGCTCGCCGCGGTCACTTTGTACGCGCTCCTCGCCTCGCGAGGAAGAAGTACAGCGGCAGTCCGGCGGCGATGACGAGCAGGCCCCAGGCGGTCGGTCCCCACGGCGTGCCGTTCACGATGGGAAGCACGAGGTCGGTGTAGAGCGCGTTGAAGACGATGAGCGCGCTGGCGATCGTGAAGATGGCCGGCGCAATCGGATAGCCGAGCGCCTTGAACGGACGCGGCGCCTCCGGCTCACGGGCGCGCAGCACGAAGACGGCCGCGACGGCAATCCCCGCGAACAACGTGATCGCAAAGCCCACATAGGTCGTGAGCTTGTCGAGGCTGCCGGTGAGAATGAGCACCGTCGCCCAGAGCGCCTGCGCGACGATCGAGGCCGCCGGCGTCTTGTAGCCCGGATGCACGCGCGCGGCGGCCGGAAAGAACACGCCGTCGCGGGCCATCGCGTAATAGACGCGTGGTCCCGCAAACGTCATCGCGTTCACCGTCGCCGCGAGGCTGACGAGCGACACGATGCCCATGATGTGTCCCGCCTGCACGCCGAGCAGCTTGTCGGCGACGACGTCGAGCACGCTGCCTCTCACGGCCGCCAGCTCGCCGACCGGCATGACGAAGAGGTAGAGCGCGTTCAGCAGCAGGTAGATGGCAATGACGGCCACGGTGCCGATGCCGAGCGCCAGCGGCAGATTGCGGCCGGGATCGCGCACTTCCTCGGCCATGTAGGCCGCGGCGTTCCACCCCGAGTAGGTGAACATCACCGGGATGAGCGCGAAGAGCCAGCTCGAAGCGACGAAGCTGCCGCCCGTCTGCTGGAGGTTTGCCGTGGACCCCGCGCCCATCGCGAAGCCGGCGGCAATGAACACGAGCAGCGCCGTCACTTTCAGCGTCGCCAGGATGTTGCTGACCAGCCGCCCCGGCCCCAGGCCGCGGATGTGGACGTACGCGAACAGCCAGACGGCGATGACCGCGACGATCGTCTGCCGCGAGAACGACAGCGGGACCCACGGCACCGGAATGACGAAGAAGGGCGTATCGTTCGCGACGCCGGGCACGAAGCGATCGAGATAGAGCACGAACACGACGGCGCTCGCGGCGATCGCGCCGGCGAAGCCGGCAACGAACGACGTCCAGCCCGTCAGAAACGCCGCGAGACGGCCGTAGGCGGCCCGCAGATACACGTACTCGCCGCCCGCGCGCGGCCGCAGCGCGGCGAGCTCCGCGTAGGCCATTGCGCCGAAGAAGGCGAGCAGCCCGCCGAACGCCCAGACGCCGAGAAACATCCACGGGTGCGGCACGGCGGCGGCGACCTGCGGCGGCGTGAAGAGGATGCCGCCGCCGATGACGTTGGACACGATGATCGCCGCGGCGTCCCACGGACCGAGCCGGCGCTCGAGCGACGGAGCGTCGGTGGCCTTCGAGTGTCGGGGTGAGAGGCGCGCCACGTTCGATGATGTGGCGCTACTGCGTGAGGATCTGACGCTGCACGGTGACGCGCTGCAGCTCGACCCACTGAGCGGAGCTCTGCTTGGCGAAGATCTGAATGGCGACGTCGTGGAAGGCGGAGTTCTTCAGCATGTCGGCGCGCGTCTGCGGCGGTTCGGCCGTGTAGCCGTTCTTGGAGCGCGCCGTAATCAGCTCGGTCTGTCCGCCCTCGAAGGGCACGCGCGCGAGATAGATGTCCTCGAACGAGCTGGGTGAACCGTCGGCATTGTTGAACACGAGGTTCAGCGCGAGCGGCCGCATTTCGGCGTTGCTCTTCTTCCGAAGGCGGAACGAGACGCTGGGAACAATCTTGTTCTTGCCTTCGACCACGCCCGCGTCGAACCAGCCCGAGCTGACCTCCACCACTTCGACGGCCTGCTTCAGATCGACGGGGTCCGAACAGCCGGACGAGAGCGCCAGGACCGCGACGCAGCACGCGAGCACAGCCCCGGCCGGCAGCGACTTGACCATCTCGGGGATTCTAGCTCAGAACTTGCGGACTTCCACTTTCTTGCGGACGGCGTCCTTCGAGAGCCGGCCCGCGAGGTAATCGGCGATGTCGGAGCCGCGCACGCGCAGCACGAGCGTCGATCGCTGCGCGAGCAGCGCGGGATTCAGCGGCTCGTCGCCGTCAGCCGCGGCGACGGTCAGCCATTCGTAGGGCTGCAAATCGAGCGGCTTGCTGTAATCCACCATGGCGTCGATGAGCGCATTCTTGACGAGATCGACATACTGCGCGTCGCCGATGAACGCCGGGGCCGTCGCGGCGCTGTCCGCCGTGCGCAATGGCTGTGGGGGCTGCGTCTCACGTTCCCCTTGTTCGAGACGCCGGCGCTGGAGCTGCAGCGAGGCGACGCTTGGCACGACGCCCGGAATCTCCACGGCGAAAAAGACGCCATACCCCTCGAGCATGAAGCCGCGCGCGGTGAGCGAACCCGTCAGCATCGGGAACGCGCCGATCTCGTTTGGCATCCGTTCGGCGATGTCCTGCGCCGCGCCGCGGACGGCGCCGACGAACATCCCTTCCATCATGAAGATGTGCTTCCGGCGTTCGCGGATGATCTGATCGGACAACGGCGCCGGCTGGGTGACGGGCGCTTGGGCGGGAGGCGCCATTACGGTCGGCAGCGGTTCCTGCGCGGGCGGTGCCGCGACCGGCGGCGTCGAGGGCGGCGGTACCGGCGGCGGTTCCTGAGCGGCCGCCACGGTCACGGTGGCCGTCATCAACATCGAAGCGAAGAACGCAACTTTCCTCACCATGACACCTCGTCTCCCCGGAGCTACTTCTCCTGAGACACTCGCGACAGATACCGGTTGAACTGGTTGGCGACCTCCGCGGCCGTCTGGCCGCGAAGCTGCCCGATGCCCTGCTGGTAGCGCGCGTAGTCGATCTGTCGAACCGTGTCCACGTCACGAATCACCTGCGTGATTTGCGTGGCAAGCTCTCGTTGCTGCCGCGCCTCGCTGGTGTTCAGCATCTCCCGCATCCGGCGCAGAATCTCCGCGTCGCTCATCCTCGGACCCGACGCTGCCTGCACGACGGCCGCGTTCTGTGTCGAGGCGATGCGTTCCAGCTCCGCAAGGCGCCTGTTCAACGTGCCGAGCTCCTCGCGGCTGACGGGCACGAGCGCGCCGCTCGCGGTCGCGGTCTGCGCATTCGCGGTGACGGGCGCCGCGTCGCGTGCCCATCCCGTGCGAACGACGAGCCCCTGCGCGTCGTAGCGGATCTCGACGTTGGCGATCGCCGCCGCAGCCGCGAGGACGAGCACCGCGGCTGCAGCAAGTCCCCACGCGGGCTTGAACCAGCGCGCCGGGCGCAGCACTCGCGCGCCGTCAGCCGGCGCTGGCGTCGCGTTCTGACTGCGCACGATCTGGAAGCCGAAGTCCGGCTGCGGAGGCGTCCACGCGGCGAGGTGGCCACGCGCCGCTCGCAGCTCCGCCACCTCGTTGCGGCACGCCGCGCACGTCGCCAGGTGCGACTCGATTGCGGCGCGCTCGTGCGCGTCGATTTCGCCGTAGACGAATCCAATGAGCAGGTCGCTGTTGTTACACATCGTCAGTATTCCGTCAGGACTCGAACGATCCTTCCACTCCAGCGTCTCGCAGGTGCCTGCGCAGCACGCTCAATCCCTGATACAAGCGCGTCTTCACCGTGCTCAGCGGACAATCGAGCAGATCGGCGATCTCCTGGAACGTCAGCCCGTGGTACTCCTTCAGGATGATCGCCGTCCGCTGCTCGTCGGGCAGCAGCGCCATCGCCTTCTCCACGGCACGTCCGAGCTGCCGGCGCGAGACGAGCGCTTCGATCGACTCGGTCGGCGACGTTTCGCCGGCGAGCTCGATCAAATCCACCCCCTCCGGCGTCTGCGCGATCGGCGTCCGCCGCTCCCGCCGGATCCAGTCTCTGCACAGGTTGAGCGTGATGCGATAGAGCCAGGAGGAGAATTTCGCCTGGCCCTTGAATCCGCCAAGCGCGCGGAACGCACGGAGGAAAGCTTCCTGGGCAACGTCGCGGGCGTCCTCCTCACGGCCGATTACGCGGTACGCCAGGGCGTAAATCGGCCGTTCCCAGCGCAGGACGAGCTGGTTGAAACTGTCGAGATCACCCCCTACCGAGCGGGCGACCAGCTCTTCATCAGTTGACGCCATGCCTCGCGAGTGTGGCCGTTTCTGGAATTTTAGACGCCCGGCACCGGACGCCAGTCTGCTGCCATTTTACCTTTTGTCTTCAAGCATTTAGAATGACGCGGATCCATTCCACATGACGCTTGGTCCACTCTCGGCGCTCGCGCGGGGCGTAGCTCGAGGGACCCGCCCGTCCGAACTGCTCGCGGATCTCCACCGCGAAGTGCTGCTCGACGCCGGAGCCGATGGCTCGCTCGTCCTCGAGCGCATGACCCGATCCGGGGATTACGTCGCCTCGTCGGGTGCCGGCGCGCTGGATGCCACGGGCCTGCGCCTGCGCGGCGAGGAAGCCAAGATCCTCGACAAGCTGGTGAGCGACACCACGCGCGTCTGCGATCTACGGGCGCTCCCCTCGCTGCGGCGGTCGTGCGCCGTCGACCACGCGATCGCCATCGGCATTGCCGGCACCCGCCGTCACGCGTGCCTGCTCGTCTCGATGAACAGCCAGCCGACGCCGGATCTCTCGTCGGCGATCGCGCGCGCCCGCATCGAGTTCGGGCTGGCGCTGGAGCTCGAGCGGCTCGCACGCGAGGCGCTGCTCCACGAGCGGGTCCGCGAGCTGTTCCTTGCCTTTTCTCGCAACGTGGCCAACCTCGATCCTGTCGCCGGCCTGCAGGCGGTTGCGCGTGATGCGAATGCGCTGTTTGGCGCGCGGCGCACCGCGATCTGGATCCACGAACGCCGCGCGCGAAGTCTGAATCTGGTTGCCGCCTCCGACGGCGCACACGACACGCCGCCGCTCTCGACGGCCGACCTCGCCGCGCCAGCAACCCGCGGCCTCCGGCTCGATCGGCCACGCATCCTCGTCAGCCCATCCGAGCAGGTACTCGTCGCGCCGCTCCGCGGATGGCGCCGCGCACTCGGTACGCTCGTGGTCGAAGGACAGTTCTTCGAGCTCGACGATGAGCAGATCGTCGACTTCGGCACCGAGGTCGCGAGGCAACTCTCGGCGGCGCTCGAGAACGTCCAGCTCCTCCAGGAACTGATCCGGCAGCACCGCACACTCGCGGACACGTTCGATGCGTTCGCCGATCTCGTCCTCGTCACTGACAACCAGCTCCGCACCGTGCAGGTGAATCAGGCCTTCGAGCTGCGCGCCGGGCTGGCGCGCGACGAGCTGGTCGATCGTCCGCTCGCCGAGCTGGTCGGGCGCGACCTGGCGGATTGGGTCGCTGCGGTGCCGGCGCCCGCGGACGCGGGCCGCGAGCGGCCGGAGCCACGATCGCAGCAGTTCGACGACGAGCGGCTGGGCGGCGTGTTCGCCGCAACGGTGACGACGCTGATGACGCGTGACCACGAGCCCGCCGGGCGCGTGCTCGTCGCCCGCGATATCACCGCGCACGTTCGTCTGGAGCGCGAGCGCGAGGCGCTTCGCGAGCGGCTGGCGCAGTCGGAGAAGCTCGCCTCGCTCGGCCAGTTTGTCGCCGGCATCGCGCACGAGATGAACAATCCTCTCCAGGGGGTGCTGGGGCATCTCGAACTGCTGATGCGAGCGCCGGCCGGGACGCGAGCCGCGCACGCGGACCTGAGACGCATCTACAACGAAGCCGATCGCGCCGCGCGCATTGTCCGCAACCTGCTCGTCTTCGCCGGGTCGCGGCGGATGGCGCGGCGACGCGTCGCCGTCGATCGCATCCTGTCGCGCGCGCTGGCGAGCCGGAGCGCCGCGCTGCGGAGAGCCGGCATCGAGGTCGTCCGCAAGCAAGCGCGGCAGGTGCCGCACATCACGGGCGATCCGCTGCTGCTGCAGCAGGCGTTCCTCAACATCCTGATCAACGCGGAACACGCGCTTGGCGAGACGGGTGCGGCCGTCCGCCGCATCGAGATGGCGACGAGGCACGATCGCGCGCGCAAGCGGGTGGTCGCCACGATCCGTGATTCGGGCCCGGGCATTCCACCGGAGATTCTGGCGCGCGTGTTCGATCCGTTCTTCACGACCAAGGACGTGGGGAAAGGCACGGGCCTCGGCCTCGCGATCACATTCGGCATCATCCAGGATCACGGTGGATCGATTCACGCCGCCAACGCGGCGGGTGGCGGTGCGGTGTTCACCGTCGAGCTCCCCGCGATGGTAAAGTGTCGTGTAAGGTCCCAACCGCATGCGCGATGAGAGCTTTTTGACGACAGAAGAGGTACTCGAGTACCTCAACGTCAATCTGCGCACGATTTACAGGCTCATCAAGGCGGGGAAGATCCCGGCGGTGCGGGTGGGACGTCAGTGGCGCTTCAAGCGCGCGGACATCGACAGCTGGCTCGAGAGCCAGCGGCCTCGCATGGCACGACACGCGACCTCGTCCACGACGGTGCGCGCGCAGCCGCCCGTCGGCCGCGCGCGCATCCTGGTCGTCGATGACGAGCCGAGCATCCGCGAGCTGCTCTCGAAAACGCTCGCGCTGGCCGAGTACGACATCGATCTCGCGTCCGACGGACGGACGGCGGTCGATCGCCTCAAGATCATCCCGTACGATCTGCTGATCACGGACCTGCGCATGCCGAACATGGACGGTCTCGCCGTCATTCGCGAGGCGCGCAGGCTCAAGCCGGACGTCCCGGTGATCATCGTCACCGGCTATTCCACCGAGGCGAGCGCGATCGAAGCCGTGAACCTCGGCGTCTCCGGTTATCTCACCAAGCCGTTCCGCGTGCCGCGGGTGCTCGCGGTCGTCGCCAAGGCGCTCGGCGAATAGGGTAGTTCGTTTGATTCAACTGGTTTCCTTGACGAAGGCCTTCGGCGATCGTGTGCTGCTCGACTCGGTGAGCTGGCAGATCGACGATCGCGAGCGCGTCGGCCTCGCCGGCCCGAACGGCGCCGGCAAGACGACGTTGCTGAAGATGCTGGCGGGGATGGAGGAACCGGACAGCGGCTCGATCGTGAAGCCGGCCGGGCTCACGGTCGGCTACCTGCCGCAGGACGGTCTCAATCACAGCGGACGCACGCTCAAGGACGAAGCGAGCCTCGCGTTCAAGAGCCTGCTCGACATGCGCGACGAGATCGCGACGCTCGAAGAGCGGCTCGCCGACGACTCGGTTGCCGAGACCGAGCACGAGGCGATGCTGACGCGCTACAGCGAGCTGCAGGACACGTTCCGTCGCAGCGAAGGCTACAGCATCGATCTGAAGGTGACGACGGTGCTGCGCGGGCTGGGATTCTCGGCGGAAGACTTCGACGCGCCGACCGAGACGTTTTCCGGCGGCTGGCAGATGCGCATCGCGCTCGCGAAGCTGCTGCTCGGCCGGCCCGGACTGCTGCTGCTCGACGAGCCGACGAACCATCTCGACCTCGAGGCGCGCAACTGGCTGGAAGAGTACCTGTCCGAGTACCCGCATGCCGTCGTGCTCGTCTCACACGATCGGTTCTTCCTCGATTCGGTGGTCACGCGCATCACCGATCTCGGACTGCGCAAGCTGACCGACTACGTCGGCAACTACACGTCCTATCTGCGCGCGTGGGACGCGCGGATGGAACAGCTGCGCAAGCTGAAGCGGGAGCAGGACGAAGAGATCGAGCGGATGCAGGCCTTCATCAACCGGTTCCGCTACCAGGCGACGAAGGCCGCGCAGGTGCAGAGCCGGATCAAGATGCTCGAGAAGATCGTCCCGATCGAGATTCCGCCCGAGCGGAAGCGCGTCCACTTCCAGTTTCCGGCGTGCGCGAAGAGCGGCCGAACGGTTCTCGATCTGCGGAACGTGAGCAAAGCCTACGGCCCGAAACGCGTGTTCGATGGCATCAACGTCCACATCGAGCGCGGCGATCGCATCGCGCTCATCGGGCCGAACGGCACGGGCAAATCGACGCTGATGCGGATGCTGTCAGGCGTCGAGTCGCCGGATAGCGGCGTACGCACCGAAGGGCATCAGGTGGTGACGCAGTACTTCGCGCAGGACGAAGCGACGCGGCTCGATCCATCGCTGACGGTGTACCAAACGCTCGCCGGCAACGCGCCGATGCACATGGTGCCGCACATCCGCAACATTCTCGGTGGCTTCCTCTTCTCCGGCGACGACGTGGAGAAGCCGGTGCGGGTGCTGTCGGGCGGCGAGCGGACGCGCCTCGCCGTCGCGCGCATGCTGCTGCGCCCGTCGAACACGCTGCTGCTCGACGAGCCGACCAACCATCTCGACCTCGATTCGAAGGACGTCCTCCTCGAAGCGCTCGAGGACTTCGGCGGCACGTTGATCTTCGTCTCGCACGACCGCTACTTCGTCGACGAGCTCGCGACGAAGGTGATCGAGATCGGCAACGGCCAGGCGCTGCTCTATCCAGGCAACTACGAAGAGTTCCTGTGGAGCCGCAAGCAGCAGGAGAAGGACAAGTCCGTCGCCGACGCGGCGAGCGCACCCGCCGCTGCACGCGCGGAAAGACCTGCCGCCGCCAAGCCTGCCGCGGCTACCCCGTCAGCCGCGACGCGAACCGCCACGCCGGTCCTGTCGTACGAGGACCGCAAGCGCCAGGAGGCGGAAGCCCGCCGTCAGCGCAAGGCGCGAGATGCGCGTAACCGCCGCGTCGAGGATCTCGAAGCGCGCATCGCCCAACGCGAGCAGGCGATCAAGGATCTCGAGACCGCGATGTCGGCGCCCGGCTTTTACGAGAACCACGAAGCGGCGCGACCGGTGATCGACAAGCATCAGACGCTGATGTGGGAGGTGGGCGACCTCATGAGTCAGTGGGAAGCGCTCCAGACCGAAGACTGAACACTTCGTTACGCATCTGTAATTCCGCGACAAATCTGTAACTCGATTGTCGGTCGCTCTTGTGTAGTGGCGCGAAAAAGCTAGGAAAACTGCGCGTCACGACCTGGCTCAGCAGGCACACGCTTTGCGCCTCCGCGTGCGGAGTCCGCACGCTCGACCGTCCGATTACAATATTGAGAGTCGGATGCCACTGCGCGCCGGACCGCTCCAGCATGCCCGTTCAGAAGAAATCGAACGCCTCGCGCCCGGCGGCCGCCCGCCGCCGGCAGCAGCCGCCGAAACGCCGTGCGCGAGCGCGCCGCCCACGCCCCGCGCAGGCCGAGCGCATCGCGCCGGAGGGGTTCTACCGGGATCTCGTCTGGACGCTGCGTAACGGCGTCATCGCCATCACGCGAGACGGCCGGATCGCCGTGATGAACGAGGCGGCGTATCTCATTCTCGGCCTCAAGCCACAGCCCTCCGACGTCGGCAAGCCGTTCGCGCACGTCCTGAAGGACCAGCCGGACGTGCTGCGCATTCTGGCGAGCGCGTTCGAGCTGTCGCACCTGCCGAACCGCGCCGAGATGCGGCTGAAAAGCACCGGCAAGGTGATCGGCTACACGCTCTCGCAGGTTCGCGAGGGCGGCGGCGCCATCACCGGCGCCACGCTCTTTTTCAAGGACCTGACCCGCGTGGAGCAGCTCGAAGAACGCGAGCGGCTCCGCGATCGCCTGGCGGCGCTCGGCGAGATGGCCGCCGCGATTGCCCACGAAGTGAAGAACCCGCTGGCCGGCATCGAGGTCATGGCGGGCATTCTCAAGCGGCAGCTCGCCGCGTCTGAGGACGCGCAGTCGATCCTCGCGGACATCATCAAGGAGGCCAAGATGGCCAACGCGATCGTCCTCGAGGTGCTGGAGTTCGTGCGCCCGATCCGGCTGCAGGTCGAGAACATGTCGCTGCCCGACGTCGTCCGCGACGCGATCTCGATGGCCGAGAGCCACGTGCCGCGCGGCGGCGTGGAGATCACGACGGCGGTGCCCCAGGATCTGCCGCCGATTCAGGGAGACCCGCACCAGTTGCGGCAGCTGTTCACGAACCTGCTGACCAACGCGTTCGAGGCGCTCGCGGGCAAGGGCCGGGTGGCGATGTCGGCAACGTATCTGCCGCCGGAAGAGCCGACCGCCACCGAAGCCCACGCGCAACCCATGGTGCTGATCGAGGTGACCGACGACGGCCCGGGAGTGCCGGCGGATCTCATCGATCGCATTTTCAGCCCGTTCTTCACGACGAAGCCCCAGGGCTCGGGCCTCGGGCTGGCCATCGTCAGGAAGATTGTGGACGCGCACGACGGACGGATCGACGTGAGCGCGCTGGCCGAAGGCGGCACGCGCTTCAGGATAACGCTGCCGATCACGGGCAGCCATGAGCTCTTCAAGTAGGGCGCGGGGCGGGGCAAGCCCCGCCCCTACGTGGTAGGGCCCGGCCTTGGCCGGCCTGGCGGGACGTGCCGTCCCGCCGCATCGAAAGGCGAATAAGCAATGGGCCGCATCCTGGTAGCCGACGATCACGACTCACTGCGCCGCGGCATCGTCCGCGCGCTCTCCGATGCGCACCACGAGGTGGACGAAGCGCCGAACGGCAACGTCGCCATCGAGAAGCTGCACGAAGGGCAATACGACGTCGTCCTCAGCGACCTCAAGATGGGCGGCAGCGACGGGCTCGACGTGCTGCGCACGGCGAAGTCGCTCCAGCCGAACACCGCCGTTATCCTGATGACGGCGTTCGGGTCGATCCACACCGCCGTCGAGGCGATGAAGATCGGCGCGTTCGACTACGTGCAGAAGCCGTTCGAGATCGAGGAGATGGAGCTGAAGATCGCCAAGGCGATCGAGCACCGCCGCCTCCGCCACGAGATCGAATACCTGCGGCATACGCAGCAGGACATCTACGACTTCGACCGCATCGTCGGCGCCAGCGGGGCGCTGCAGTCCGTTCTGACGATCGTCAAGAAGGTCGCGAAGAGCAACACGACGGTGCTGATCCGCGGCGAAACGGGCACCGGCAAGGAACTGATCGCCGGCGCGATCCACCACAACTCGCTGCGTTCGTCGCGCAACTTCGTGAAGGTGAACTGCGCGGCGCTGCAGGAGAACCTGCTCGAGTCCGAGCTGTTCGGTCACGAGAAGGGGGCGTTCACCGGCGCCGACAAGCAGCGCGTCGGCCGCTTCGAGCAGGCGGACGGCGGCACGCTGTTCCTCGACGAAGTCGGCGACATGAGCGCCAACACGCAGGCGAAGATCCTGCGCGTCCTCCAGGAGCACGAGTTCGAGCGGCTCGGCGGCACGCGCACCCTGCGGGTCGACGTCCGGGTGATCGCGGCGACGAACCGCAATCTCCCGCTGATGGTCGCCAACGGCCAGTTCCGCGAAGACCTCTACTACCGTCTCAACGTGGTCTCGATCGACATGCCGCCGCTGCGCGAGCGCAAGGAGGACATCCAGGCGCTGGCGATGTTCTTCCTGCGGCGGTTCGCCGGCGAGCTGAAGAAGCGGCTGGACGGCCTCGCGCCGGACGCGCTGAAGCTCCTGATGCGCTACAACTGGCCCGGCAACATCCGCGAGCTGGAGAACGCGATCGAGCGCGCGGTGCTCTTGACCGAAGGCCCGCAGCTCTCGAGCACGGACTTGCGGCTCGGGGAACTGTCGACGACGCAGCCGTCGAGCGAGGGGAGCCCGGTCGTGAAGATTCCGCCGACGGGCCTCGCGCTCGAGGAGATCGAGCGACAGGCGCTCGTCGAGGCGCTGAAGATGTCCCACTGGGTGCAGAAGGACGCCGCCGAGCTGCTGTCGATCAGCCCTCGCGTCATGAACTACAAGATCAAGACGCTCGGCATCGACTACACGCGTGGCCGACGTCCTATGACCGAGGCCAGCCTCGTCTGACGATGGAGGCTCGCCGCGTCAATTCCCAAGGGCAAGGGCCCAAGGCCAACGTTGGTCCTTGGTCCTTGGTCCTTGGTCTTTGACGAGCTTCAAGCCTTAGGATGGGCCTTGCGATAGGCGTCCAGCAGCTGCGCGCTGTTGACGTGCGTGTAGCGCTGGGTCGTGCTCAGACGCGCGTGGCCGAGCAGCTCCTGTATCGCGCGCAGGTCGGCGCCGCGCTCCAGCAGATGGGTCGCGAATGAATGGCGCAGCGCATGGGGGCTGATCCCCATGCGCGTGCTGCATGCGGCCACGTACTTCCTCACCAGCCTGTCCACGCTTCGAGTGGACAGGCGCGTCCCCTGGTAGTTGAGAAAAACCGGGATACTCACCGTTTTCCGAGATCGACGCGGCCCCCGGCCCTCCGGCTCCCCGGCCCCCCGGCCCCCCGGCCCCCCAATCTCAATCGCCTCCGCATCCTGAAGCCATGCGCGCAGCGCCGACTCCGTCGATCGGTTGAACGGGACGATCCGCTGCTTGCCGCCCTTGCCAGAGACGCGAACCACGCGCGAGCTCAGATTCACGTCTTCCAGATTGAGCGCGACGAGCTCGCCGAGACGCAACCCGGATGCGTAGAACAGCTCGAGGATGGCGCGGTCGCGGCGGCCGAGCGGCGTGGTGGCGTCCGGCATGTCGAGCAGCTTCGACATCTCCGATTCGGCGAGATGCGCGGGCAGCCGCACCTCGCGCTTGGGCGTGCCGACGAGCGCCGCGGGATCGCCGTCGAGCACGCCCTCGCGACGCAGATAGCGGCCGAAGCCGCGGATGGCTGCAAGCTTGCGCGCGGCCGACGCACGGGAATTGCCGCGGCGCCGCAGCTCGCCGAGGAACGCGCGGATCTGCAGGTGATCGAAGTCCTCCGCCGTCAGATCCCTGCGACGGCGCCCCGTCTGCTCCGCAAGAAAGGTCAGGAACTGCGAGAGATCGCTCTCGTAGGCGCGCACTGTGTGGGGCGATGCGTTCTCATTCAGCCGCAGATGTTCGAGATATTCGGCGAGCTGTTCCTTCATCGCGATCCGGCGGAACTGAAGTTCCGCCCGGCTGACGTTTCGCGCATCCATCGTTCGAGATCCGCTAGCGCGCGGGCGGAGAGCGCGTGCTTCCGCGCCTCCTTCCGCGTCAGGCGGCGGCCGTCAGCGCCGACAGTCCTGGGCAGCACGCGATCGTCGATCGCCGGCATGATGCCGAACGTGATGTTGGTCGGCTGATAGTAGCGCGCGTCGGCATGCGACACGTAGTAGCCGAGCGCGCCGATTGCCGTCGTGCGCGGCGGCGCCTGGACTGGAACGCCGAGCGCGAATGCCGCGGCATTACGCCCCGCCATCAACCCCGAGGCGGCGGACTCCACGTACCCCTCGACACCAGAGATCTGCCCCGCGAAGAATAGATCGTCGCGCGTCTTCGTCTGCCAGGTCTCGCGCAGCACCGTCGGGCCGTTGATGTAGGTGTTGCGGTGAATCATTCCGTAGCGGACGAAGTCGGCGTTCTCGAGCCCCGGCAAGAGCCGGAAGACGCGTGCCTGCTCGCCCCACTTCATCTGCGTCTGGAAGCCGACGAGGCTGTAGTGCGACGCGGCCAGGTTGTCCTGCCGCAGTTGCACGGCGGCGTATGGCTCCCGGCCCGTCGCCGGATCGATCAGTCCGACCGGTTTCATCGGCCCGAACCGCAATGTATCGACGCCCCGCGACGCCATCACCTCAATCGGCAAACACCCTTCGAAGAACTTCGCGTCGTCGAACTCGTGGAGCGCGGCCTTCTCGGCCGACATCAACGCGTCGTAGAACCGCCGGTATTGCTCTTCGGTGAACGGGCAATTGAGGTAGTCGCCTTCGCCGTCGTCGCACGTGGCGGAAACGGGGACACTCACCGTTTTCGGGGCCGTATCGCGAAAACGGTGGGTGTCCCCGTTTCCGCGCAGGCTCCGGCCCCATCTCGATGCTCGAAATACCTTCGTCCTGTCGATCGTCTCCGACAGGACGATGGGACTGACGGCGTCGTAGAAGTAGAGATGCGCGCCGCCCACCATGCCGGCAATATCGGCCGACAGCGAGTCGGACGTGAGCGGACCCGTCGCGATGATGACGGGACCGTCGAGCGGCTCCGGAACGCGCGGCACCTCATGCCGGACGATCTCGATCAGCGGATGCTCCGAAATCGCCTGCGTAACCGCGGCTGAGAACGTGTCGCGATCGACGGCGAGCGCCGCGCCCGCGGGAACGCGAGCGGCATCAGCCGACCGCATGAGCAGCGACCCGAGCCGGCGCATCTCCTCTTTCAGGAGGCCGACCGCGTTGTCCAACTTGTCGCCGCGGAAGGAATTGCTGCAGACGAGTTCGGCGAGCCGATCGGTCTTGTGGACGGCCGTCGCGCGCACCGGCCGCATCTCGTGGATGGTCACGCGCGCGCCCATCGAAGCGGCCTGCCAGGCCGCTTCACTCCCCGCGAGCCCCCCGCCGATGATGTGCACCACGTTATGCCGGCGTCAGCTCCTCGCTGCGAACGTAGGAACACTCCTCGTTGTTGCACACCAGTTGCCGGCCGTGCCGCTTGGTGATCTTCTCGACGAGGAACGGCGCGCCGCACTCGGGACACTTCTCCGGCACCGGCTTGTTCCACAGCGTGAAGTCGCAGTCCGGATAGTTCGCGCAGCCGTAGAACACTTTCCCGCGCCGCGACTTGCGCTCGACGATATCGCCGCCGTCCTTCGGGCAGAGGACGCCAGTCCTCTTCTGCTTCACGTACTTGCAGCTCGGGTAATTGCTGCAGGCGGTGAATTCGCCGAAGCGCCCGTGCTTCACCACGAGATTCGATTCACACTTCGGGCACTTCTCGTCGAGCATCTGATCGGGCTTCGCCGCCGTCATCCCCTGCTTCGTGGTGATGATCTTCCGGGTCGTCTTGCACTCCGGATAGCCGGTGCAGGCGAGGAATTGACCGAACCGTCCGCGCTTCATCGTCATCGGGCGGCCGCAGTTCTCACATTCCTCTTCGAGCGACTCGCCGTCGGCGCCCGCGTCGGCCGTCTCGAGCTCGCGCGTGTTCTCGCAGTCCGGATAGCCGCTGCAGGCGAGGAACAGGCCGAACTTCCCCGCCTTCATCACCATCGGCTTGCCGCACTTGTCGCAGTCGACCGGCGGGTCCGGCGGCACGCCTTCCTTGAAGTTCGGCATCAGCTTCTTGGCGAGATCGAGGTCCTTCTTGAACTTCTTGTAGAAGCTCGAAAGCGTGGACTCGTAGTCCTCCGAGCCTTCCTCGATCTTGTCGAGATGCTCTTCCAGCTCGCTCGTGTAGCTGACCTCGAGGATGTCGTCGAACGCGGGGCTGAGCAGACGATCGACGAGCATCCGGCCGAGCACGGTCGGCTTGAACCGGCCTTCGATCTTGTTCACGTAGTCGCGTGCCTGGATGACGCCGATGATCGTCGCGTACGTGCTCGGACGGCCGATGCCGTTTTCCTCGAGCGCCTTGACGAGCGTCGCCTCGCTGTAGCGCGGCGGCGGTTGCGTGAACTTCTGTTCGGGCTTCAGTTCCTTCAGCTCGAGACGGTCGCCCTCGCTCAACGCCGGCAGCACGTTGGCCGCATCGTCGTCTTCCGCGCTGGCAGCGTCGGGGCCGGGACCTTCCGGCCGCGCGTCCGTAGTCGGCTCCTGGTTGTAGACGGCCAGCCACCCGGGGAACTTCGGGACGGAACCCTTGACGCGGAAGAGATATTCGCCCGCCTCGATGTCGACGGTCGTGTCGTCGAACGTGGCCGGCGGCATCTGCGACGCGACGAATCGATTCCAGATCAGCCGATACAGGTAGTACTGATCGGCCGTCAGGTGCTGGCGCACCGTTTCCGGCGTGTACTGCATCGACGTCGGACGGATCGCCTCGTGGGCATCCTGCGCGTCCGACTTCTGGCGGAAGAAGTTCGGCTTCTCCGGCACGCACTCCGCGCCGAACTTCCTGCCGATGAACTCCCGCACTTCGGCGAGCGCCTGCTCCGCCACGCGAGTTGAATCGGTTCGCATGTAGGTGATCAAGCCGACGCTGCCCTCGCCCGGCAGCTCGATGCCTTCATAGAGCTGCTGCGCGACCATCATCGTCTTCTTCACCGGGAAGCGCGAGGCCTGCTGCAGTTTGCTGGTGATGAACGGCGGAACCGCGCTCTTCTTCCGTTCTTTCGTGGTGACCGAGCTGACGATCCACTGCGCCTTGCGCAGATCCTCCAGGATCGCCTCGGCTTCCGCCTGGTTCGAGACCTTGACGTTCGTGCCGGCGCGCTTCAGGAGCTTCGCGTCGAACTCCGGCGGCACCGGGCCGAGCAGCCGCGCCGTGAGGATCCAGTACTCCTCGGGAACGAACGCCTCGATCTCGCGCTCGCGATCGCAGACCAGCTTGAGCGCGACCGACTGCACGCGGCCGGCGCTGAGGCCGCGGCGGACCTTGTCCCAGAGCAGCGGGCTGATTTTGTAGCCGACCAGCCGGTCGAGCACCCGGCGCGCCTGCTGGGCATCGACCATCGGCTTGTTGATCTGTGTAGGATGCTCGAGCGCCTGAAGCACGCCCTTCTTGGTGATCTCGTTGAACATCAGGCGGCGGATCTTCTTGCGGTTCGCGCTGCCCAGCTCCTCGGCGAGGTGCCAGCCGATGGCCTCTCCCTCACGGTCCGGGTCGGTCGCCACGAAAATCTCTTCCGCCGTCTTTGCCGCGTCCTTCAGCTCCTTGAGGACCTTCTTCCGGCTGCCGATGACCTCATACGTCGGTTCGAACCCCTCGTCGACGTCGACGCCCAATTTGCTCTTGGGCAGGTCGCGGACGTGCCCCATCGAGGCGACGACCTTGTAGTTCCGGCCCAGATATTTATTGATGGTTTTCGCCTTCGCGGGCGACTCAACCACGACCAGTGCCTTTGCCATATCCTGAACCTACGTTACCAGAATCCATCGGCCGCCACCGGCCGGGGCGACCTTCCCGAGCAGTTCGAGCTCCGTCAATCGCGTGAGCAGACGCGATGCCGGCATGCCCGTCGCGTCGGCGAGCGCCTCCAGCCCATACGTCTCCCCGGCCTGCATCTGTCGCAACAAAGGGTCTGAAATCAAACGGTTACATGGCTGGGCGTCGACGGAAGGCGCCGCCGGCCACCCGAGCTCCTCGAGAATATCGTCCGCAGTCTCGACGACCTTTGCCCCGTCCTTGATTAGAGCGTGCGAACCGCGGTTGCGTCCCGTCAGCACCGATCCTGGCACCGCCAGCACGTCCCGGCCTTGATCCAATGCGCAGCGTGCCGTGATGAGCGATCCGCTCTTTTCGGAGGCTTCGACGACGACGACCGCGAGGGAGAGGCCGCTGATGATGCGGTTCCGCAGCGGGAAATGCTCGGGAAGCGGCGCCGCGCCAGGCCCAGACTCGCTGACCACGAGACCCTGTCCGGCAATCCGCGCGGCAAGCGCCGCGTGTTCGGCCGGGTACACGCGATCCACGCCAGAGCCGAGGACGGCCGTCGTGACGCCGCCCGCCTCCAGACATCCCTTGTGTGCCGACGAATCCACGCCCCGCGCGAGCCCACTGGTCACGACCAGACCGCGGCGCGCCAGATCGCCGGACAGGCTGGCGCTGACCTGCAACGCGTACGGCGTTGCTGCGCGCGACCCGACGATCGCGACAGCCGGACGGGTGAGCACGCCGGAGTCACCCCGCACCCACAAGACCGGTGGCGGATCGCCGATAACGGCGAGAAGCGACGGATATCGCGGATCGAACCACGCGACGGGCTCGATGCCGTTCACGGCCGCGGCGAGCGCGCGATCGGCGTCGGCGCGCGCCGCATCGGCGATGCGCGCTCGTTCCGGCTCGGGATATCCGAGCGCGTCGATGACGGCTTCGAGCGAACTCCCGGCAGAAGATTCGCGGATTTCCTTGAAGCGAGCGGCGGTGCGCGACTTCGAGGCGCGCAGCATCGAGATCGCGACCGCGGTGTGAAGGTCCATGACGGTCTCCTCCGCGCTGCACGGGACCGCCACAGACACAAAAGGGCCGGACCGTCGCGCCAGCGCACCTCGGTCCGACCCCTCTGCCGTCCATTATAGGAGCCGGCTGTCCTCGTTCGCAACGCGTCGATTGTTTTCGCGAAACGAAAATTCGGGCCCGAACGGCCGCCAGACCGAGTCGATTTCGCAGCCGTCTCCGCGCCAGCCGCTGGTACGTGCATTGCTGGGGTGCGACAGGAGGAGATCGGGCGTCGAGGACCGACGCCGGTCAGGAAATCGCTTGCGGGTGCGCCCGCTGGTGGCTATAGTGAGCCGAAGGTCCCCCATGAATTTCCGGGCACTTCCCCTGATCGCGGCGCTGGCGGTTCTTCCAACGTCTGCCTTCGCCGAAGACGCGCGCGACAAAGCCAAATCTCAGGTGGAATTCGGGATTCGTGTGGCACAGAACGGCCTCTGGAAAGAGGCGACCTACCGCTGGGAAAAGGCGGTGGAGCTCGACCCCTCGTATGCCGCCGCCTGGAACAACCTCGCCATCGGCTACGAACAGGAAGGGCGCTTCGAAGAGGCGGACAAGGCGTATCAGCGCGCTGTAACCCTCGATCCGAAGAACACGTACATCCGGCAGAACTACGATCTGTTCAAAGAAATCAATGACCGGACGAAGCGCCGCGGCAATCGTTAGCCTCGTGGTCCTGTGCGGGGCCGCTGCCTGCACGAACTTCTACGAGATCCCGATCGAGACGCCGATTCAGCCGAAGCTGGACGTGTCGGCATTCCAGCGCGTGCTGGTCGTCGGCTTCATCAGCGGCGGCACCGAGGACGTCGACGCGAATCTCGAAACCGTCCGCCTGCTCCGCAGCCAGCTGCGAAACAAGTCGAGCCTGCGCGTGATCGAAGCGGAAGTCCTGCCGCTGGCGGAAATCGCCGCCAATCAGCTCACGGCGCGCGGCGCGGGCAGCGACATACCACCCGTTCCGCCGCTCGGCTCGCCCGACACGCAGGCCCAGGCGCAGCCGGTACCAGCGCAGCCGCAGACGCAGCAGACGCCGCAAGAGCAGCCCGCTGACTCGCCGCGCATCCGGTCGGAGAAGGACCTCGAGAAATACAACGCGATCTTCGCCGACGTCGCCTTCTGGAAGAAGATCGGCGAGGAGTACCAGAACCCGCTCATCGTGACGGGCACCATCCTGTTCACGCCGCAGCAGACGCAGGGATTCGTGACGCGGAACGAAGAGGGCTGGGATCAGCTCGGCCGCCGCACCACCCAGCCGCGACGCGTGTGGATGGAACGCAAGGGGTTCGTGCTGAGCCCGAAGTTCATCTTCATCGATGGCCGGACGGGCGCGACGATGCACTCCGACTCCTTCCGCGAGGAAGTCCTGTACGAAGCACGGCAGAACACGCCGGCGCTCTCGTCCTACTTCGAGCTCATGGACCGGCTCGTGCCGAGCTTCCTGGGCTCGCTCAGCACGCAGAAGATCCGCGGCACGCGAGTACTGCTGAAGTAGGGTCCGGGCTTGCCGGCCCGCTCAGTGGCCCGGCCAAGGCCGGTCCCGACGGTGACTGCCCCCAAACGTTTACAGGTCAACGGGTTCCGTGTTACTCTAGTTCCTTTGCAGGGAGCGATGTGCGCCCCGTAGTGCGGCGTGTGTTCGGGAGGAAAGCCAGTGTTCGCAATCATCCAGAGCGGCGGCCGGCAGGTGAAGGTGACCCCCGGTGCCGTGATCTCCGTTGACCATGTCGAGGTGGAAGCCGGGCAGCAGGTCACTATCGATCGCGTCCTGTTCCTGGGCAAGGACAGCGGCGAAATGCTCGCCGGTGCTCCGTTTGTCGCCAACGCCAAGGTCGTCGGCATCGTCGACGGCGAGGAGCGCGGCCCGAAGATCCGGGTCTTCAAGAAGAAGCGGCGCAAGGGCATGCGGCGGACCAAGGGACACCGCAGCACCTACACGCGCATTCGCGTCACTGAAATCCACGCGTAAGGCAATACCATGGCACACAAAAAGGGACAGGGAAGTTCGCGCAACGGCCGCGACAGCAATTCGCAGCGGCTCGGCGTCAAGCGGTTCGACGGCAACATCGTGACCGGCGGGTCGATCCTCGTCCGCCAGCGCGGTCGCCGTTTCCGGCCGGGCCTGAACGTCGGGCTCGGCAAGGACGACACGCTGTTTGCAAAGATCGCCGGGAAGGTCCGTTTCGAGGACCACGGCGCCCGCGGCCGCGTCATCAGCGTGCTGCCTCTGGAGTAGGGCGCAATTTCAGTTGCGCCGGACGGCGCCGCGGAACTGAAGTTTCGCGCGACTGATGTTCGTAGATGAAGTAGACATCCACGTGGCCGCCGGGAACGGCGGCCGCGGCGCTCTCAGCTTCCGGCGCGAGAAGTTCGTGCCGCGGGGCGGGCCGGACGGCGGCGACGGCGGACCCGGCGGCTCGGTGTTCCTCGTCGCCAACGCCAATCTCAACACCCTCCTCAATTACCGTTTCCAGAAGACCTTCGAAGCCGGCCGCGGCGGCCATGGCGAAGGCTCGAACCGTACCGGCCGCCACGGAGAGGACATCGTTCTCGAAGTGCCGGCGGGCACGTCGGTATACGAGCGGCGCGGCGACGACCTCGTACAGATTGCCGATCTCACGGAGGACGGCCAGCGCGTGCTGATCGCAAAGGGCGGCCTCGGCGGACACGGCAACGCGTCGTACGCGACGGCGACCAATCGCGCGCCGCGCAAGACACAGCCCGGCTTGCCTGGCGAGGAAAGGGATCTGCGACTGCAGTTGAAGCTGCTCGCGGACGTCGGTCTCGTCGGCTATCCGAACGCGGGCAAGTCGACGCTCATCTCGCGCGTCTCCGCCGCACGGCCGAAGATCGCCGACTATCCATTCACGACGCTCACGCCCAACCTCGGTGTCGTCAGCCTCTCGGACGATCGCTCGTTCGTCGTCGCCGACGTGCCCGGTCTCATCGAAGGCGCGCACGCGGGTACCGGCCTCGGCCACCGGTTTCTCAGCCACCTCGAACGCACGAAGGTACTCATCCATCTCGTCGACGTGTCGTCGGCCAGCGGACGCGATCCCGTGGAGGATTTCGAGGTGATCTCGCGCGAGCTGGAGCTGTTCCCCGGACGTGACGCGACCGGCGAGCGGCTGGTCGACAAGCCGATGATTGCCGCGGCGAACAAGATCGACGCGCTCGACGAGCCGGATCGCCTCGGGCGGCTGCAGGCGCATTTGCAGCAGCGCGGCATTCAGCTTTACCCTGTGTCGGCGGCCACGGGCCAGGGCATCGATCGGCTGCTCGAAGCCGTGTGGCGCGAAGTGGCGGCCGCGCGCGAGCGGCGCGGCGCGATGGCGGCCCCTCCTGAATGAACGCTGGCGAGCGAACCGGCATCCTAGGCGGCACCCTCGATCCCATTCATCTTGGGCATCTGGAGACCGCGCTCGCCGCGCGCGCGGCGCTCGCGCTCGATCGCCTCATCATCCTGCCCACGCGCATTCCGCCGCATCGGCATCATCAGCCCGTCGCCTCTCCGTATCATCGCTTCGCGATGGCGGTGCTGGCGGTGCAGGATCTCGCCGGCGTGACGGTGAGCGACGCCGAACTGTGCGCGCCGGGTCCCTCGTACACGGCAGACACGCTGCAGCGGCTGCACGAGTCCGGCCTGCGGGCATCGCAGATTTTCTTCATCACCGGCGCCGACGCGTTTGCAGAAATTGAAACATGGAGCCGCTATCCGCAGGTGCTGGACCTCGCACATTTCGTCGTGATATCGCGTCCGGGGCACTCGGTCGCATCGCTCCGGGATCGGCTTCCGGCGTTGTCGGGACGGATGATTGCGGCAGCCACATCGGCAGGAACGCTCACGAAACCGGCAATTTTTCTCGTCGACGCACCGACGCCTGACGTATCGTCATCGGAGATCCGGCGGCGCATCGCGCGGGGCGAATCGCTGTCAGGCCTCGTCCCGGCGGCGGTGGCGGCACACATCGTGCGACACAGGTTGTACTTGCATGGCCAAGACTGAAAGACGGCGAAGCACGGCGGCGAAACCGAAGCGGCTCAGCGGCGAGGTGGCCCGGGCCGTGCGCGCCGCGCTCGACAAGAAGGCCCACGACGTCGTCGTGCTCGACCTGCGCAACACGCCGGCCTTCACCGACTTCTTCGTGCTCTGCTCGGGCCAGAACCAGCGGCAGGTCAAGGCGATTGCCGACGCCGTCGAGGAGACGCTGCGCGCGGCCAAGGTCCGGCCGGCCCACATCGAAGGCTACGATCGCGCCGAGTGGGTGCTGATGGACTTCTTCACGTTCATCGTCCACGTGTTCACGCCGCAAACGCGCGCGTTCTACTCGCTCGAGCGGCTGTGGGGCGACGCGGAGCGCATCGAGGTGAGCGACGAGCTGCCCGCCGCGCGGCCGTGACAGCCGCCGTGCGTTCTCAGCGGAGGGTGCGAGCGCCGTCGGTCCGACAGGTTGGCGGCCTCGTCGCACGCAGCGCGCGGATGCGCGATCTGCTCGAGCAGGTACGCCGGTTCGCGCAGGCTGACGCAAACGTCCTCATCACCGGTGAGACGGGTGTCGGCAAGGACGCGGTCGCGCTTGCGCTGCACACGTCCGGTCCCCGCCGTCCCCATCCCTTCGTCAAGGTCGATTGTCCCAGCCTGCCGCAGAGCCTGGTGGAATCGGAGTTGTTCGGTCACGAGCGCGGCGCCTTCACGGATGCGGCCACGGCGCGCCCGGGACGGTTCGAGCTGGCAGGGCGAGGCACGGTGTACCTCGACGCCGTCGGAGAGCTGCCGCTGGACGCGCAGGCAAAGCTACTGCGGCTCGTCGAGGACAAACGCGGCGAGCGGCTGGGCGGCACGAGCACTTATGCCGTCCTCGCGCGCGTCGTCGCCTCCGCGGAAGCGAATCTGGAAGTGACGGTGAAGGACGGCGCCTTCCGCGAGGACTTGTATCACCGCCTGCGCGTGCTGCCGCTGCAGGTCCCGCCACTGCGCGACCGCCGCGACGACATCCTGCCGCTCGCCCGCGCGTTCATCGCCGATGCCGCCGCGCGACTGCGGCGATCGATCCCGTGGCTTTCTGCCGACGCCTCCTCGGCACTCGAACGCTACGACTGGCCGGGCAACGTGCGGGAGCTGAAACACGTCCTCGAGCGTGCGGTGCTGTCGCTCGACAGCGATCAGGACGAGATCGGGACAGCGCAGCTTCCGCTCGAACTCTTCGAGGACCCCACTCGCCTGTATCACGCCGACGCCGCGGGTCGCCCCACGCTCGAAGACGTCGAGCGGCGCTACATCGAGCTGGTGCTGCGGCAGGTGAAGGACAACCAGAGCGAGGCGGCGAGGATTCTCGGCATCAGCCGCAAGGCGCTCTGGGAGAAGCGGCGCCGCTACGGACTGAAATGAGAGCGGCTCCAGGAACTGACGCAGTCAAAGACCAAGGAACCAAGGACCAAATGCCAACGTTGGTTCCTTGGTCCTTGGCCCTTGGGCGTTGCAGGCCGCCGTCATTGAGCGGCCTGCTCGACGGCCTGATCGCGGTGCTGCTGGCGCCGGCGTGCGCTGCGTGCGACACGCCGCTGGAATCGCCTTCTCGTGGCGCCGTCTGCGCGGCGTGCTGGGACTCCGTTCTTCCGCTCTCACCGCCGTTGTGCGAGACGTGCGGCGAGCCGCTGCCCTCGTGGCGCGTGGTGAGCGTCGAGAGCGGCCGGTGCGCGCGCTGCAGGCGCGGATCGGGGTCGATTACGCGGAGCCGATCGATCGGCGCCTACGACGGACGCCTGCGCGCCATCGTGCATGCGCTGAAATACGATGGCCGGCGATCACTCGCCGGGCCGCTCGCGGCACTGATGCGCGACCGCGGGGGCGACGTGCTCACCGGCGCTGACGTCGTCGTGCCGGTGCCGTTGCACTGGTCGCGTCAACGCAGCCGCGGGTTCAATCAGTCGGCGGACCTCGCGCGTCAACTCGGGCCGCCGATGGTCCGGGCGTTGCGCCGCACGCGGGCGACGGCGTCCCAGGCGGATTTGCCTGCATCGCGGCGCCACGCAAACGTCCGCGACGCGTTCACGGTGCGAAAGGGAGATGCAATCGGCGGTGCCTGCGTCGTGCTCGTCGACGACGTGTGTACCACCGGAGCGACGCTGGAAGCGTGTGCGCGCGTGCTGAAGCAGGCCGGCGCGCGAGAGGTGCGGGCGCTTACCGCGGCTCGAGCCGTATCGCGACCGCGCTGATCACGTCGGTCGAGACCGCGTCTTTCGGCCGCTCTCCATCGAGCTTCACCCATCCTGGCAGCATCGACTGCCGCGCGTAGCTCTCGCGTACGCGGGAGAGGAGCGCGAGATCGCGTTCGTAGCGGTCGCGGCCTGACGCCTTCCGCTCAACGGCGGTATCGGGCGCGATGTCGAGCAGGATCGTCACGTCGGGCGGCGGCAGGAACCGCTGGATCTCGAACAGCCATCGCGGCTCGAGGCCCTGCGCCTCGCCGTAGGCGACGCTCGACGCCACATACCGGTCGCACAAGAGGACGATGCCGTCCCTGAGCCACCGCTCCATCTGCGGACGCTTCTCGTAGCGGTTGGCGACGTAGAGCAACTGCATCACGTCGGCGCCGTATGCATGCTGCCCCTGGAGCGCGCGCGAGAGCTCGTGCCCGATGGGCGTCTCGTAGTCGGGGAACGAGAGCAGGCGGCACTCGCGGCCGTTTGCGACGACGTGGTCGCGCAGCAGCTCGGCCTGCGTCTGCTTGCCGCTCTGATCGAGCCCCTCGAACGCCACCAGCAGACCGGCCATCAGTTCTCCAGCGCGAGCAAGTCGTCGATCGTCTGGCGCCGTTTGATCACCGACCAGCGGCCGTTCTCGACGAGCACCTCCGCCGGCATCGTGCGGCGGTTGTAATTGGAGGCCATCACCGCCCCGTATGCCCCGGCGTCGAGCACCGCCATGAGATCGCCGACCGCCGGATGGGGCATCGTCCTGTCTGACCCCAGCGTGTCGCTCGACTCGCAGAGCGGGCCGACAACGTCGCAGACGGCCTCGGGGGCGTTGGTGAGCTGGACGGGCACGATGCGATGAAACGCGCCGTACAGCATCGGCCGAATCAGCTCCGTCATGCCCGCGTCGAGGATGACGAACAGCTTGCCGCCCGGCTGCTCCTTGACGTCCACCACGCGCGACAGCAGCGCGCCGGCGGGCGCGACGATGTTGCGGCCCGGCTCCATGATCAGCGTGAGCCCCGAAGGGCGGACGATCGGCAGCACCGCATCGGCATATTCGCGCGCCGTCGGGGCCGGCCGGTCATCGTACGAGACGCCGAGCCCGCCGCCGACGTCGAGGTGATCGATCTCGATCACGTCGACGCGCAGTTCGCCGGCGAGCCTCGCCAAGGCCTCCGCGGCGCGGCGCAGCGGCTCCAACTCCATGATCTGCGAGCCGACATGACTGTGGAGGCCGACGATTTCCAGCCCCTCGCAGTTGCGCATCCGGCGGGCGATCTCGCGCGCGTCGCTGATGCCGATGCCGAACTTGTTCGTCCTCAGGCCGGTGGAGATGTGCGGATGACTGCGGGCGTCGATGTCGGGGTTGATGCGCAGCGCGACGCGGGCCCGCGTCTGCCGCTCGCGCGCGAGCCGATCGATCCGCTCGAGCTCCCCCTCCGACTCCGCGTTGATCGTCTTGACACCCAGCTCGATGGCGTAGGCGAGCTCCGCGGACGTCTTGCCGACGCCCGTGAAGACGATCTGCGGCGGGATGAAGCCGGCGCGCAGCGCGACGTCGATCTCGCCGCCGGAATTGGCGTCCGCGCCGCGCCCGAGGCTGCGCAGCAGCCGCGCCAGCGCCAGCGTCGAGTTCGCCTTCAGCGCGTAGTGCAGCGCATGCGGATACGACGCGAACGCGTCGTCAATCGCGCGGTAGCGCTCGATGATGGTGGCGGCGCTGTAGACGTAGAGCGGCGTGCCTTCCGCGGCGGCGATTTCTGCGAGCGGCACGCCGTCGCACGTGAGCGTGCCATCTGTCTGAAGGAATCCCGACACGAGCGTCTGCCGATTCTATCGCAGGCTCACGCGGCACCGTGGAGCCAAAGTTTGGTATCATCTGCCTGTTTCCTGCCCGTTTCGACTGACCCTGATGACGCATGTCCGTTGATCTTCCCGCCGCGCAGCCGGCGACACCCGACAGCCTCATCGCGCAGTGTCTCAGCGGCGACCAGGCCGCGTGGGAAACCATCGTTCGCCAGAACTGGCGGAAGGTGTTCAACGTCGCCTACAAGTTCGTCGGCCGCCACGAGGAGGCCGAAGATCTGACGCAGGACATCTTCCTGAAGATCTTCAAGGCGCTGAACACCTTCGATCGGCGCGCGAACTTCCAGACCTGGATCGTCAGCATCAGCCGCAACCTGTGCATCGACCACTACCGCAGCGTCCGCAAGGAGCGGCAGACCATCGCGCGCGAGGTGGTCGCCGACGATCTGCAGCCGGCGTCGAAGGACCGCGGCCCCTACGCGGCGGCGGAACATCAGGATCTGCGGGCGATGCTGAAGGTCGCCCTCGAGGCGCTGCCGAAGACGCTTCGGACGGCCGTCGTCCTCCGCGATCTCCAAGAGCTGTCGTACCAGGAGATCGCCGACCGGCTCCGCCTGCCGGAAGGGACCGTCAAGTCGCGCATCAACCGGGGCCGCCTCGAGCTGGCGCGCCAGCTCAGACGGCTCGAGGACAAACAGCCCGCGCAGCGGCGCAGGCGCTCGCGGGCGCGGATGTAGTGCAGCCCTTCAGGGCTGCCGGAGTAACTGAATGAATCTCTCAACCGAACACGCGGGCGGCGTCGCCATCATCCGTGTCGGCGAATCCCGGCTGATGTACCCGCTCCTCTCCGAGTTCTCGACGGCGGTGACGCAGCTCATTGGCGCCGGCGAGAAGAAGGTCGTCGTCGATCTCTCCTCGGTCGGGTACGTCGACAGCGCGACGATCGGCTGCCTCATGGACCTGTATCGCCAGGCGGCCGCCGCCGGCGGCGCGCTCAAGCTCGCCGGCGTTCAGAAGCGCGTCGAGACGATGCTGACGATGACGGGGGCGCAGAACTTCATCGAAGTGCACCCCGACGAGCCGAGCGCCGTCAAAAGCTTCGGAGCGTAGCCCCATGCGCACGATCAAGATGACGACCGGCGCCAAGGTGCCGCTCGACGGCGACCTGCTGACGATCCTCGAATCGCTCTACAAGGACCTCACCGCGCGGAAGGAGCTCGAACGCAGCTTCGAGGACACCGTCCGCGAGATCCAGAACGTCATCGAGCAGATGAACGACGAGGAACGGCGGCAGTATCTGTCCGAGAGCCTGTTTCTCAACTTCGTCTCGTACGAGAACGAACGTCTCAATGCGTATATGCGAAAGCTCACAAAGAAGAGCTAGATCGATTGCGGATTGCCGATCGTCGAATGCGGAATGACGGATGGACGATTGAGGATTGGGATTGCGGATTGAGGATTGGGATCGCGGATTGGCGATTGGGATCGCGGATTGGCGATTGACGATTGGGGTTGGCGATCGACGATGCGGCAATCGGCTATGAGAATCACCAATCGCAAATCGCCCGTCCAATCGACAGTCCGCAATCCCACTCGTCAATCCCCAATCCGGTAATCCGCAATCGACGATCGGCAATCGGCAATCGCGTTCTGTTGTGTCTCTCAACTACCTCGCGACTCGGTTTACGTGCTCCTGGCCCTGGGAAACGCTCGTCATGCTGTGCGATGGGCGCATTGTGTGCGGGTGTGCCGATCCCTACGGAACGCGCGTGCTCGGAGATACGAAGACAGATGGCGTGTCCGGCATCTGGACGGGCGACCGCATCTCCGCGCTGCGCCGCGATCTCAACGCCGGCGGGTCGAAGTTCTGCGGAGACTGCCCCCTCAAGCTTCCGCTCAAGAAGGATGACGGTCCGCCTCAGCGCGACCTGAACGTCGCTGCGGTGCCGTCGCGGCTCTACATCGAGTGCACGGCGGCGTGCAACATCTCGTGCGCGCAGGCCTGTTGCGCTCCGGAGACCGGCATCACACGCACGCGCAAGGCCGGCATGCTCGACTTCGAGCTCTTCCGGCGCGTGATCGACGACGCAGGTCCGTCGCTCGTCCGGGTCGATTTCTTCAACTACGGCGAGACGTTCCTGCACAAGCGCGCCATCGAGATGTGCGAATACATCAAATCGAAGTTCCCGCACATCTACCTCTACACGAGCACGAACGGCCTCGCCTTCAACGAGGAGCAGGTCCGCCGCCTCGTGCACTCCGGCATCGACGAAGTGACGTTTTCGATCGACGGCGCGACACCGGACAGCTACGCGAAGTACCGTCAGCGTGGCGACTTCGAGAAGGCCATCCGCAATCTCCGCGTCGCCGCCGACGAGAAGCGCCGCACCGCACGCGATGTGCCGTTTCTCAACTGGCGCTATATCCTCTTCACGCACAACGACAGCGACGAGGAGATGGCGCTCGCGCGCCGCATGGCCGCCGAGATCGGCATCGACAGGCTGTCCTGGGAAATCACCGACCACCCCGAGAACATGTTCTCGCGCCGGTTCGTGCCGGGATCGGCCGACTATCAGCGGATCGCGCGGGAAATCTGGGACAACAACCACCTTGGCAACGCGATCGAGGGGGCGACGCCGATCGCGCGCATCGACGTGCGGACGGTGGTGCCGGGGTTGCCGCTCGTCGGGCGGCGAGGACGAAAGCTGACGGTGAAGACGCGCGTCCACAACGAATCACGACGCGCCTTTCCCGCGCGCGCCAGCTACGGACGCCGCCTCGTGCGCCTCGGCGCGCAGCTCTGCACGCCCGACGGCTCCGTGATCAATCGCGACTACGAGCGTGCGTGGCTGCCGCACAATCTCGAGCCTGGAACAGCCCTCGACATTGCCATGCCGATCGCGGTCCCGGCGCAGGCGGGACGCTATGCGCTGAAGTTCGATCTGGTGTCCGAGGGCATCGACTGGTTCGAGTCGCACGGATCGCCCGTGACGATCACGCCGCTCGTCGTCCTACCGTGACCCCCGCACAACCTTCGATACGACGCTCGGATCCGAGCGGATCTGCTCCGGCGTGAACAGGGTCTCGCGCCATCCCTTGCGCGAGAACAGCTCCGTCTGGTCGCTGAAATGCGGCGAGCGCGGGTCGCCGGACTGGCCGTAGGTCAGCACCGCGCGGCCGCGCGGGCCTGCGTCCGTGAACGCGACGGCCATCACGAAACTGCTGCCGCCGTTGATCGGATACCCATCGCGTCTGAGATAACGGCTGCCCTGCACGAGCGGCGCAACGGGCGGGTCCGGCTCGAGCGTGGTCCGATTTGGCGAGTACGAGACGAAGTTGGCGATCCCTTCCTCGCCTCCCAGGCCGCCGTGCACGGTCACCCGCCGATCGCCGCGCCTCGCGAACCGCACCTGGCCAATCGGCGCGTCGAGCGGAAGACCTGCGCGCCCGAGCACCTGCACCGCGCGCGCGAGCGCCTCCAGCGCAATGTCGCTGCCCTTGTTGGTCGGCGCCAGGCCGCGTGGAGTACCGATCGGGTCCGCAGGATCGAACGGCGTCCGAAACAGGCGTGCAGTATCCGCAGGGCGGAACTGCGTGACGAACTCACGCCACAACACCGACCCGCGGCTCTCGAGATTGAGCGTCCCGTCCCATCGCGCCAGCACGCGGCAGGCCTCGGCGAGCGAGACGCGGCGATCGGCCACGGTCACGTCCGGCACGGCCTGGCACCGCTCGACCACCGGCGCCCGCAGCAACTCGGCGCCCATCGAGCGGTTGCTGAACACCGCCGCCCAGACCTCCTCGATTGAGAAGCGGCCGTTCGCTCCCGACGGGCCTGCCGGAGACGTGTCGTCCAGCAGATGCACGTTCATGCGAGTGCGAAGCGAGCGCACCGTCCTCTCTCTCCCGTGCACCGGCGAGAACCCGGTGAGCGCCGCCCGCGGATGGCTGATCCAGTAGCTGTCGTTCGCGTTGAAGACGTAGTCGGCGCGTTCGAGCTGCGGCGCGAGCTCCGCCGGCACGACACCAGCGTCGCGGGCACGCGGATCGGTCGCCCACTCGAACCTCGAGTCGCTGCCGTCGAGCAGGATCAGATTCCGTCCGTACGCGGCTTTGACGTCGGCGTCGACTTCGACCTGCTTCGTCCACCACTCGATCGCCAACGGCGGCAGGTGCGGCGCCGCCGACGCGTCGATGTAGAACGCGCGCCCGTCGTCAGTCGCGACCATCGTGTTGACGAACGCAATCCCGCCCCGCGCGTGCGCCCGTTTGACGTCGTCCAGCGTGCGCGCGCGCGCCATCGCCGCGTACGTCTCCATGCCTTCGTTGTTGTCTGCGTTGGCGTCGCGGATAGCGACGGCGCGGGTCGCCGTCCACGGCAGGCCCGGAAAATTCACGATCGGACCGTAGTGACTGAAATAGACGGTACGGGCGACGCGCGACGTCGATCCGTCGGGCTGCCGCACGTCCACCTGCACTTCGCGCGCGGTCATTCGCCGCGGTTTCCCGTCGTACAGGTACGAGGTCGGTGATCCCGGCACGAGCTTCAGCGCATAACCCGTGAACCGTGCGCCGGCAGAAACCGTGTGCGTCCACGCGACGTGGCGGTTGAACCCGATCGCGACCCCGGGGGAACCGAGCAGACTGACGCCGTAGACGTCGATCTCGCCCGGTACCGTCAGGTGCTTCTCCCAGAAACGGTTCGAACCGACCCACGGGTAGTGCGGGTTGGCGAGCAGTATTCCGCGACCTGTTTCCGAACGCTCCCGGCCTATCGCCCAGCCGTTGCTCAGGCCAGGGTTCAGGTCCGGCATGGCGACCGCCGGTGCCGGCGAGCTGCCCGGCGGTGCAGCGGACGCAATCAATGGCGCGAACGCCGTCAGCGTAAGCGTCACGAGCCGGGTACGGGCCGCCACATCCTCGGCGGTAATCGGCCTGACCCACTCCGCGCCGCGGCACCATCCGGGGACGCCGTTCACGCCCGCTTCAGCGAGATAGGCGTTGTATCCGGCGGCGTAGCCGGCGAGCTGCTCGCGCGCCTGCGGCGCGGCCTGTTTCAGATCGGCCGCGGCGAGGGCTGCCACACCCAGTGCCTTGATCGCGATGTCGCTCTGCAGGTGAACGTCTGCGTCACCGGCCCCGAAGAATCTGGCGCGTTCACCGCGGGCGAGGACGATCTGGTCCGCGAACGAGCACAGGTGATCCTGGGCGAATGCGTAACCTTCGCCGAAGCCGAGGCTGCCGAAGTCCGCTGCGACGATGTGCGGGATGGCATACGACGTGCGATGGATGGTCGCTTCATATTGGCGCGTCTGGCCGGCGGCGAGCGCGTAACCGGCGAGCGCCATGATGACAACCGCGCCGATCGCGTAGGACAGAAGTCGATTCACGAGGCAGCCCTCCCCTGCGGTCAAAATGATAGCGGATAAAAAAGGCCCGGCCGGAAGGCCGGGCCACGGGGGAATTGCAGACTAGTTCGCGAGGCGCGGCGCGGTCTTCGCGGCGGCCGCCGGCATGCCCACGAGCGCGTCCGCCGGCGCTGCCACCAGCCGCCAGGCGTCGGCTTCCTCGAGGATCTTCGTCGCAAACGCGGTGTGCAGCGCGTGGCCGCCACGGTGCGCGACGAGATGGCCGATCACCGGGTAGCCGACGAGCGACAGGTCGCCGACAACGTCGAGGATCTTGTGGCGGACGAACTCGTCGTCGAAGCGCAGCGCGTTGTTCAGAACGCCCGTCTCGCCGAGCACGATCGCGTTGTCCAGCGATCCGCCCAGCGCGAGGCCGCGCTGCCGCAGCATCTCGACTTCCTTCAGGAAGCCGAAGGTGCGCGCCGGCGCAATCTCCTCGACGAACGTCTCTTCGCTGATCCGCATCGTCCGCGACTGGTGTCGCAGCAGCGGGTGGTCGAAGCTGATGCTGTAGGTGACCTTGAAATGATCCGAGGGGTACAGCGCGATCCGCTTGTCGCCCTGCGTCAGCGAGATCGGCCGCAGCACCTTCAGGTAGCGTCGCGGCGCCTGGAGCCGCTTCACCCCGGCCTCGTGGATCAGGTACACGAACGGCGCGGCGCTGCCGTCCATGATCGGCACTTCAGAGTGGTCGAGCTGGACGACGACGTTGTCGATGCCGAGCGCGGTCAACGCGGAAAGCAGATGTTCGACCGTCTCGACTGACACCGCCTCGCGCGTCAGCCCCGTCTGGTACTGAATCCCGCCGAGATGCGTGATGGTGGCGGGAATCTCGAGGCCGTCGAGATCCGTGCGCTGAAAGCGAATTCCGTAATCAGCGGGCGCGGGCTTGAGCGAAAGCGTGACCTTGTTTCCGGAATGAAGACCTATTCCTTTACAAGACACAGAACGGCGAAGGGTACGCTGCGCGGTCATGTCCTCTCTAATCGGACGTGGGTGAGCGATGGCTGTTGAGCAAACGGACTGCCACCAGGTTCGCCCTCCTCAGAATACCCATAAGATTCTGTGCAACACACATTTGCCGGCAACTGCCGCTGCCGGACCACGCCTTCGGAAAGGCCGGGTGTGGCTGTTCAGCCACAACGGGCGGTCTGGGGACTGTGGCTGGCGCACCACATAAGCTCGTCCGACGAAACGCCCGCATTCTACGCCCGACGCGCCGACAGACGCCCGCCGAGGATGTCGGCGAGAAAGCGTCCTGTAAACGATTCTCGGCTCCTCGCGACATCTTCAGGAGTCCCCTGCGCGACGATGCGTCCGCCGCCCTCGCCGCCCTCCGGGCCGAGGTCGATGACGTAGTCCGCGGACTTGATGACGTCGAGGTTGTGCTCGATGATAACGACCGTGTTGCCCTGATCGACGAGCTTGTTCAGCACGTCCAGCAGTTTGTGCGTGTCCTCGAAGTGGAGACCGGTCGTCGGCTCGTCGAGGATGTAAAGCGTTCGCCCCGTACCGCGGCGCGACAGCTCGCGCGAGAGCTTCACCCGTTGCGCTTCGCCGCCACTCAGCGTCGTCGCCGACTGGCCGAGCTCGATATAGCCGAGGCCGACGTCCTGCAGCGTGCGCAGCTTGTTCGCGATCGGCGGGAAGTTCTCCAACAGCGGCAGCGCCTGATCGACGGTGAGGTTCAGGACCTCCGCGATCGACTTGCCGCGATATTTGATCTCGAGCGTCTCGCGGTTGTATCGCCGGCCCTTGCACTGCTCGCAGGTGACGTAGACGTTCGGCAGGAAGTGCATCTCGATCGCGATGACCCCGTCCCCCTGGCACGCCTCGCAGCGGCCACCCTTCACGTTGAAGGAGAACCGCCCCGGCCGGAATCCGCGCGTCTTCGCTTCCGGCAACATCGCGAACAGCTCGCGGATGAACGTGAAGAGGCCCGTGTAGGTTGCCGGATTCGACCGTGGGGTGCGCCCGATCGGCGACTGATCGATCTGAATGACCTTGTCGATGAGCTCGATGCCCTCGATGGCGGTGTGGGCACCGGGCTCGTCGGCGGCGCGATAGAGCTGCCTCGCGAGCGCGCGGTAGAGGATCTCGTTGACGAGCGTGGATTTTCCCGAGCCGCTGACGCCGGTCACCGTCGTCAGCACGCCCAGCGGCAGCGCGATGTCGATGTCCTTCAGGTTGTTCGCGCGCGCGCCTTTGATGAGGACCTCGCCGCGCGTCGCCGGGCGCCGCGTGCGCGGCGTTTCGATCGACCGGTCCCCGCGCAGAAACGCGCCGGTCAGCGAGCCGTGTCCGTTCCCCATCAGATCCGCCGGCGATCCCTGGAAGATCACGTACCCGCCGTGCTCACCTGCGCCGGGACCCAGATCGACCACGTAGTCAGCCGTGCGAATGGTCTCTTCGTCGTGCTCGACGACGACGACGGTGTTGCCAAGATCGCGGAGCCGCCCGAGCGTGGAGAGCAGTGCGCGGTTGTCGCGCTGGTGCAGCCCGATCGACGGCTCGTCGAGCACGTACAGCACGCCCGTCAGATTGGAGCCGATCTGCGTGGCGAGACGGATGCGCTGTCCTTCTCCGCCGGACAGCGTCGCCGCGCTGCGCCCGAGCGTCAGGTATCCGACGCCGACGTCGTTCAGGAAGTGCAGCCGGTCGCGGATCTCGCGCAGGATGCGGCTGGCGATGAGCGCTTCGCGGTCCGACAGCTCGAGGCCGTCGAACACGCGCACGGCCTCGGAAATCGGCAGGTTGACGTACTCCGAAATCGTGCGCCCCTTGACGCGGACGGACCGGCTCTGTGCCTTGAGCCGTTCGCCGGCGCACGCCGGGCACGGCCGCAGCGCGCGGTAGGGCTCCAGGTTTTCCTGTTCGAGCCAGGTTCCCTCGTCGTAGCGCCGCCGCAGGTTGGGGATCAGCCCCTCGAACCCGCCGCCGAACGGATCCTTCTCGCGCTCGGCGGCCTTCCGCCGCGGTGTGTCCTCTCCGCGTTTGGCGCCGACGCCCGCGCCGAAGAACAGCAGGTCTCGGATCTTGCGCGGCAGGCGGCGGAACGGCTGCGCGAGATCGATGCCGAACGTCCGTGACAGCGTCGCCAGCGCTTCGCGAACGAGCTTGCGGTCCCCCTTCGCCCACGGGGCGATGGCACCCTCGGAAAGCGACAGCGATTCGTCCGGCACGAGCCGCGCGGGATCGAAGTCGTAGACGGCGCCGAGACCCTGGCATTCCTGGCAGGCGCCGTGCGGTGAGTTGAAGGAGAACGCGCGCGGCGTCATCTCGGGCATGCTCACGCCGCAGAACGTGCACGCGAGCTTCCGCGAGAACAGCCGGTCACCGCCCTCCAGCGTGTTGATCACCACCACATCGTCCGCGAGGTTCAGCGCGATCTCGATCGATTCCGTGAGACGCCGCTCGATGCCGGGCTTCAGGATCACGCGGTCGACGATCACGTCGATCGTGTGGTTGCGCCGTCGATCGAGCTTGATGTCCTCGTCGAGCGACCTGACCTGGCCGTCGACGCGCACCTTCGTGAAGCCGCGCGTCCGCAGCGACTGCAGCTCCTTCTTGAACTCCCCTTTCCGGCCGCGCACGATCGGCGCCAGCACGTTCACGCGCTCGTCGTTCGGCGACAGCATCACCATGTCGACGATGCGCTCGAGCGACTGGGAGGCGATCTCGCGCCCGCACAGATGGCAGTGCGGCACGCCAACGTTCGCGAAGAGCAGGCGGAGGTAGTCGTAGATTTCCGTGACGGTGCCGACTGTGGAGCGCGGATTCGAGCCGGTGGTCTTCTGCTCGATGGCAATGGCGGGCGACAGGCCGTCGATGAGATCGACGTCCGGCTTCTCCATCTGCTCGAGGAACTGGCGGGCGTACGACGACAGCGACTCGACGTAGCGCCGCTGTCCCTCGGCGTAGATCGTGTCGAAGGCGAGCGACGACTTGCCGGACCCGGACAGACCGGTGATCACCACGAGCTTGTCGCGCGGCAGATCGACGTCGATGTTCTTGAGGTTGTGGACGCGGGCTCCTCGCACCGCAATCCAGTCGTGCGCCATACCCTGCAGCAGAGAATTTCGGAGAAATCCGAAACGATAATTCTACCACGCGGATGGTCGCGGCCGAGCTCGTCTGCGGCGGAACAGGAGTTCCGGCCTACGGCCGTTCAACAGAGCTTACGGCTGGCGAATCCGGCTGTGACGATAGCCGTAGACGAAGTAGAGCACCAAGCCCATCGCCAGCCACCAGCCGAAGCGCACCCACGCCTGGCCCGGCAGGCCGACCATGATGAAGATGCACGCCGCCGTGCCGAGCAGCGCGATCGGCCAGACGAACGGCACGCGGAAGGGGCGCAGCCGGCCGGGTTCCTTCACCCTCAACACGAGCACGCCGATGCACACCAGCGCGAACGCGAACAGCGTCCCGATGTTGGTGAGGTCGTACGTCTCCGCCGCGTCACCAACGAGCGACGCGAGCGCGACGGCGATACCCGTCAGCAGCGTGGTCGTGTACGGGATGCGCCGGACAGGATGCACGCGCGCGGCCCACTGCGGCAGCAGACCGTCACGCGCCATCGCGAAGAAGATGCGCGGCTGTCCGTACTGGAACACGAGCAGGACGGCCGTCATCGAGACAGCGGCGCCGAGCGCCACGACCCAGCCGACCGCCTGGAAGCCGGCCTGCTGCAGCGCGTGCGCAAGCGGATCGGCAACCGCCAGCTCCGTATACGGCACCATTCCGGTGAGGACAATGCCGACCAGGATGTAGATGAACGTGCAGATGGCCAGCCCGCCGAGGATGCCGATTGGGAGATTGCGGTTTGGATTCCTCGTCTCTTCGGCCGCCGTCGATATCGCATCAAAGCCGATGTAGGCGAAGAACACGATCGCGGCGCCCTGGTGGATGCCGGTGAATCCGTTGGGAGCAAACGGCGAGAAGTTGCCGCCGTTCAGGTGCGTCCCGCCGACGACGATGAACAGCGTCAGGGCGGCGAGCTTGATGATCACCATGACGTTGTTCGCTCTCGCGCTTTCCTTCGCGCCGCGCAGGAGCAGCCAGGTAATCGCCATCACGATGCCGAACGCAGGGAGGTTCACGAGGATCGGCACGCCCAGCAGGTGCGGCGCGGTCTGCAGCAGCCCGTGAATCTCCGGATCCGAACTGAGGAGCGCCGTTCGATAGCCGGTCGTCAGCCACGCGGGAAGCTCCGCACCGAGGCCGCCGAGCAGCGTGGTGAAGTAATCGCCCCAGGAGATCGCGACCGCGACGTTGCCGACCGCATACTCGAGGATCAGATCCCAGCCGATGATCCAGGCGACGAGCTCGCCGAGTGTCGCGTACGAGTAGGCGTAGGCGCTGCCCGCCTGCGGAATCATCGCGGCGAGCTCCGCGTAACACAGCGCCGCGAGCGCGCACGCGCCGCCGAGCAGCAGGAAGGAGAACACGAGCGCGGGTCCCGCACCGTACCGGATCACTTCGCCGTTCGGACCCGTCTGCCCCGCCGCGGCCGTCCCGATCGCGCCGAAGATGCCGGCGCCGATGACGGCGCCGATCGCCAGCATGATCAGATCGCCGGCACCAAGCACGCGCTTGAGCGCCTGCTCCCCCTCCGGCACGAGCTCTGAGATGGGCTTGCGGCGAAACAGCTGTGTCATGAGTGCGCCGCAAGATAGCCGTAGAGCGAGTCGGGAATCAAGGAAATACCGGGTCGAAGCGGTAGACGGTGTCGCTCGACGCGACGACGACGCCGCCGAGCGGATCGAAGGCCACACCGATGAGCGCCCCGCCGGCGACGAGCCGTTCGCGCTCGTCGGGGCGATCGAGCGCGACGCGATACAAGCCGCCGTCGCCGGCCAGCGCGTCGACGACGTACAGGGATCCCTTCGAGTCGAACGCAACGCCCTGTGGCCGGCCGAAGCCGGTGCAGAACGTCTGCACGTCGCCGCGCGGCGACACGCGGTACACGTGGTCCCGCGTGCCGAGCGTCGGCGCGGTGACGTAGAGCCACTCGTCCGGGCCGAACGCCAGATGGAACGCCGCCACGCTCGGCGGCAGATTCGCGAGCAGCGTCGTTCTGCCGTCGACCACCTTCAGCACCGAACCGGAACGATCGCCAACATACAACGCATCGTCAGGACCGAAGACGATGCCGCATGGGACGCCGAGATCGCTGGCGAATGCCGATGATGAACCCTCGGCATCGACGCGATGCACGCAGCCGTCGAAGCGGCTCGACACGAACAGGGTGCCGTGACGATCGAAGGCGAGCGACGTCGGGTTGGGAATACCGGAGGCAAACGGCGCGCGCGAGCCGTCCCGGCGTACGACGTAGATCGAGACCGGCGAGTCCTGGCCGCGGGATCCGCTGAACGTGACGTAGAGATTCCCGCCGGCGTCGAACGCCGGGTTGTCGACGAGATGAAGCCCCGTGGCCAGCGGCGCGCCGATTTCCACGTACGCAGTCTCGCCCGGCGAATCCTCGAGCCTGATGGCCGTGCGTCCGCCGTCGAGACCCGGCGGAACGAAGGCGGTCAGGCGGGTGGCCGACGCCGTCGCGAGACGTGCGGCGAGGCCGCCGATGCGAACGTCAGGAAGCTGAGGATCGATCGAGAAGCCGCTGCCGGAGATGGTGATGCGGCCGCCCTCCACGGCCCAGAGAGGGCGCACCGCAGTGATGCGGGTCGAGCTGGCGACGACAGGCATAGGAAGCTGACGCAGTCAAAGGCCAACACCCAAGGACCAAAGGCCAAGCACCCAGGGACCAAAGGCCGACATTGCCTGTTAAGTGTCGTCCAGCTCCATGTTCCAATAAAAGTAGTCGCGCCAGCTGTCAGGGGCGTTCTTCAGGCCCACCGTAATCCGGATGGCTGGCGCCTTCTCCGGGCGCTTCGGCATGCGAATGAGGTGCATGCCGGCCTCCACTGGCGTGCGTCCGCCCTTCCGGCGATTGCAGCCGACGCAGCAGGTGACGATATTCTCCCAGTCCTTGCGCCCGCCGTGCGCGACGGGCACCACGTGATCGAAGGTCAGCTCAGCCGTGGGGAACACCTGCCCGCAATACTGGCACGTGTGATCGTCGCGCGCGTAGATGTTGGCGCGCGAAAACGGCACGTAATCGATGTTGCGCTTGATTTTGATATAGCGCAGCAGGCGAATGACCGACGGCAGCTTGAAGCTGAACGACACCGACCGCACCTCGCGGTCGTACACAGAGATGACTTCGACCTTCCCCTGGCACCAGAGCGTGATCGCTTTCTGCCAGTGGACGACCTTCAGCGGCTCGTACGTGGCGTTGAGCAGGAGTGTCTGCTCCATAAACCTGAGTTATTCTGCCCGACGGGGGCGGAACTGTCAAGGCGACGTCGGCGTAACAGGCATGTTTCCAGCGGCTTAGCCGGATCTACAGGCGGCAGGCCGATTGGCCCGATAATGCGTCTGACAGCCATGGCCCGGGTGCTCGTCTTCCTGTCGATCCTCGCGACCGCCGCCTGCGCAACGAGCGGCGCCACCCCAAGACCATTTCCGGGTTCTTCCTATCCAGTGCCCGAATCGGTCGGTCCCCCAATTACGCTGCCGGGTGAATCAATCGCTGTCACCGCACTCGGGCTTCGCGGCGTGCGTTATCGCAACGGCGGTGCCGATCCGAGCGGGTTCGACTGCAGTGGGTTCGTGAAGTACGTCTTCGAGCAGCACGGACTCGCGCTGCCGCGCAGCGTCGCGGAGCAGTTCCAGCTCGGTGCGGATGTCGCGCCCGGAACGATTCAACCCGGCGACCTCGTGTTCTTCAGCACGGTCGCGCCGGGGGCGTCACATGTGGGGATTGCTGTCGGCAGCGCCGAGTTCGTGCACGCGCCGAGCTCAAACGGCGTCGTGCGCAGCGAACGAATCGACGCGGGGTACTGGGCCGCACGCCTGGTGGGCGCCAGGCGTGTAATGAAATGACGGACGGCCGACGTACTTTTCCGGTTTCGGCATCACCTTGCGCGTCGACGATTCCGTGAACAGCCGGATGTGAAGATCCCGTTCGGTGTAGACGGGCGGCTGTGTCAACGGCTTGAGCGGCTCGATCTTGACGACCGGATCGCTCGGCGGCGCGGCCAATGCCTCCATATAGCGCTGCGGGTACGAGGGGAAGTTGCGGAACGTGTTCGCCGCGACTGATCCGAAGCGCGCTTCCAGTTCACGGAAGTCGTACTGCAGGAACTCGTAGATCGCCGGATCGGGCCGCGTGGCGAGATAGCTCTTCACCATCTCGGCAACCTGCTCGTAGAACTGCGGCCCGTGCGACTGGATCGAGTGCGTGCCGTCGGCACGCTCGAGACGGCGAATGCCGGTCTCTGCCGGATCGATGTGAAACAGCTCGTGCACGACGGTGTCGAGCTTCGCGATCCATCCCGGTGTTCCAGGATCGTACAAGTCAGCTTTACGCGATCGCTCGAGCGTCTGCGCGCAGAAGCGCGGCAGCACGAACGAGATCAGGTACTTGATGCGCGTGCGCGCGATCCGCACCTCAGGCGTCTTCGTCACGAACCACTCGGATCGCCGCGTCATCTGCCCGGTCGCGCGATCGCGCCAGAAGTAATAGCCCGGTTCGCTTTCGGGAAGCGTCAGGCAGTGGCAGGTCGCGTAGGCGCCGTCGGCCTCGGCGCGGCCGAACCGGCCGAACACCAAGACCTCCCGCAGGTCGATGAACGACAGGCGAGGCGTACGCAGGATGATGTCCTGCATCAGCAGCGCAATGCGCTCTGTGTAGTTGATCATTCCGACAACACACTGCGGCCGGAAACGGAACCCTCTCGAGCACCGTTCCGGTCGCTTCAGTGGGAGCTGTTTATTTATGCTGAAACGATGCGCCGACTATAAAGAGAGCGGGCCGTCGATGTCAAGGTGAACAGCGAGGATTCATGAGCCGCCGCCCGGCCGTTTCGGCGCAGGCGGAACGGCGGGAACGACTTGACCGGGAAGCTCTTGTGGTGATGCGACAGCGGGTATCGCAGGCAGAGGCGCGGCATCGGCCGGCGGCAGCGCGACGGGCTCGGCGACAACCGGCGGAGGTTCGACCCACCCCATGCGCGCGAGGATCAGACGCTGCAGGCTGCGTAGCCCGGCCGTGGGCCGTTCGGGTGAATAGCGACGCGGATTCCTGATCGACGCCGCAAGCAGCGCAGCCTCCTGCGGACCGATCGCCGCGGCCGCCTTGCCGAAATAATTGCGCGCCGCCGCTTCCGCGCCGTAAATGCCGTCGCCCCACTCGATCACGTTCAGGTAGATCTCGAGGATCCGCTGCTTTGACAGCTCGGCCTCGAGCCGCCGTGCGATGAGAAGCTCGCGCAGCTTGCGCACCGGATTCTTCGACGGCGACAGATAGAGATTCTTCGCGAGCTGCTGCGTGATCGTGCTCGCGCCGCGCGCGAACTCACGCCGCTCGAGATTCACTTCCATCGACTCTTTGATCTGCTCGTAGTCGAGGCCGTCGTGCTGCCAGAACTTGCTGTCTTCCGCCACCAGCACCGCGCGCTTGAGGTGCGGCGAGATGCGCCCGTAGCTCACCCAGCGCTGCACCCGCCGCGGCTCGTCGCCGCAGACGCGCGCCTCACGCGTGCGCAGTTCCATGAACGCGGTGGTCCGGGGGTTCGAGGTCTTCAGCAGGCGGACGTCGGGCAGCGTGATGTAGACGTACGCAAGATAGCCGAACGCGAACGCGATGATCGCGACGAGCGTCCGGCCAATCTCGCGCATACACCGATTATAGTCATTCGACCACGACGATCTTGATGCGATCGCCCGGCCGCGGTGGCTGGGTCGGCGTGTAGTTGTTCATGATCGCCAGCGTCGACGGCTTGATCGCGCCGTCGCCCGACCGCCCCGCGATCGACTGCCACGTGTCGCCGTTGCGCACCGTGTAGAGCGCGACGCGGTTCGGCCGGATGTTCTGCGCTTCGGTTGCGCTCAAACCGCGAAACGATCGAATGCTCGAGACGAACTGCTGCTGCACGCCGCGGAACTGATTCGGCGGCGCCAGGCCCGCGAACACGTAGACGTTGCGGTTGTGGACGATGTGCGCCGCGACGGTGACGACGTTGCCGAGTCCTTCGACGTTGCCCTGATACGTGCCGACGTATGCGTCGAGCCCGTTGATGTCGGCGCGGCTGCCATCGAGCTGGCGGAAGCCGGCGTTCGCCATGCCGCCGCGCGCGATTGTCTCGACCGAACCCTGTGGATTCTGCACGAGCTGCAACAGCATGAAGTTGTCGCGGTCCGGCGCTTTCGCCAGCACCTGCGTCTTCGTGTTCTGAATCTCCCAGCCCTTCGGGAAGTCGAGCGCGAGCCGCAGATCGCGGTGCAGGAACGCGTTGCCGCGCACGATGCCTTCACTCGGGCTGTCGCCGAAGATGATCCCGTTGACGCGCCGCAGGAACTCGGCTTCATCCGTCGTGCCGCTCGTGCCTACGGGCACCGCCGACTGCTGGATGAACGCGTGGACCTTCTCGACGCGATCGGCGGGCGCCGGATGCGTCGACAGCCAGTTCGGCACACCCTTGCGGCTGCCGCTCGCCTCATCGAGTCGCGCCAGCGTCGTCAGCATGCCGGCCACGCCTCGCGGATCCCATCCCGTCTTCGACGTGTACTGCACCCCCAGACCGTCCGCCTGCAGCTCGTCGTCGCGTCCGTGCTTCAGGAAGAGCACGCCAAGCGCGGTCTCGGTAATGTCCTGGAAGGGTCGCGCCTCCGGGACGAAGATGCTGAGCAGCGTCACGCCGAGGCCGGCAGTGGTGGCCTTCGTGTACTGCTGCGCCGAGTGCCGCGCGGTGACGTGGCCGATCTCGTGCCCGAGCACGCCCGCAAGCTGTGCCTCGTCGTCGAGGAACGGCAGGATACCGCGCGTCAGATAGATGTATCCACCCGGAAGCGCAAACGCGTTGATCGCGGGTTCGTCGACGACGGCGAAGTGCCACGGCAGGTTCGGGCGCTCGGACACGCGCGCGAGTTTGAGCCCGACCGATTGAACGTACTGCTGCAGGCCCGGATCCTCGTAAAGGCCCATTTCACGGCGGACCTGCACGTCCATTTCCTGGCCAAGCTGAATCTCTTGTGCTTCGCTCATGAGCGAGAGCTCGCGCTTTCCGGTGACAGGGTTCGTGGCGCAGGCAGTGAGCAGCGCGGCTGCGACAAGCGGCAGCGCGCGTGAACGGATGGTCAACATGGTTCCCTCCGGCGGCCTCGGCGCAGATGTGGTGCAACCGACGTACCGCGCTGGAGGAAACGGTCGAGAAGCGCGCGGCCCGCGCGAGGCGCCGGTGGGACGCGCCGCGCAGCGGGGCCCGCCGAGCGAGAAGCGCGTGGGGGTGGGGCCCCACGCGCACTAAGAGAAGAAGCTCAATGGGCGGCTTCCGCCGCTGATATGGCTGTGTTCGCCGATGGCGCTCTAAACCCCGCCGCCCGCAGCACCCGCTCGAGCGCGCCAAGGAAGAGCAGGACGGTCGCGAGCGTCGATCCTGAACCCATCAGGCCGATGCGCCAAATGCGGCCGGCAAGCGGTCCGAGGCCGGCGCCGATCTCGATGTTGAACTCGTCGAGCAGCAACTTCCGCACGGCAGCTTCGTCCACGCCGTCGGGCACGCGCACCGCGTTCAGCGTCCACAGCCGCTCCCCCTCCGGCGGCAGCAGCGAAAGGCCCAACGCTTCGAGACCGGCGGCGAGCGCGCGATGATGCCGCTCGTGCCGCTCCCAGCGTGCCTGCAACCCCTCCTCTTCGATGGCGTCGAGCGCCTCACGCAACGCGAAGACGAGCGGCGCGGAGATCGTGTGATGGTACCGGCGGCGGATCCAGTAATCCTGCAGCAGGTCGACGTCCAAGTAGAAGCTGCGGCACGGCGTACGCCGCTCGAGCGCTCGTGCGGAGAACGAGATCGGCGCGAGCCCGGATGGCGCGCCTAGCCCCTTCTGCGTGCAGCTGTAGCACACGTCCGCGCCCCACGCGCCGACGTCCACAGGCATGCCGCCGAGCGACGTCACCGCATCGACGATCGACGACGCCCCGCGGGCGGCCGCAATGCGCGCGACATCCTGCACCGGATTGACAACCCCCGTGGACGTTTCGGCGTGCACGATCGCGACGATATCTGCAGACGACTCCTTCAATGCGCGCTCCACTGCCGCTGGATCGCACGCACGGCCCCACTCGACCTCGAGCCTCCGGACCTCTGCGCCGTATCGCTCGAGCATCTGCGCGAGGCGATCGCCGAAATATCCGGTGACGACGGCGAGCGCGCGGCTGCCAGGCTTCGTCACGTTGGCGACCGCCGCTTCCATGCCGGACGTGCCGGTGCCCGACACGGCGAAGCTGAAGGCGCCCTTCGCCGCGCCGAACACCACGTCGAGGCGCTGTCTCAGCTCGTCGAGCACGTTCATCATGACGGGATCGAGGTGGCTGAGGACAGGCTGCGTCATCGCGCGCATTACGCGCGCGGAAATCGGGCTCGGGCCGGGACCGAGCAGCAGCCGCTCTGGAATGTTCACGTTCATAGCGATTGCATCGTCACGGCTTCGAGCGCCGCGCGAATCTCCTGGATGGCTTGTTTGGACGCCGGCGCGAGCGGCGACCGTGGCTCACCGCCGGTGAAGCCGGCAAGATCCATTGCCGCCTTCAGGCCGGGAACGCCGAACCCGGTGGTCACGAGCTTCGCCAACGGCGTCAGCCTCGCCTGCAGGTCACGCGCCTCGGCATGCCGGCCTGCCCGCGCCGCGTCGAAAAGGCGCACGCACAGGTCCGGCACGGCGCACGCCGCCGCGAGGATGGCGCCTCCGGCGCCGAGGCACAGCGACGCGTAATACGTCGGAACGGACCCCGCAATCACGGTGAACGCCGGTGGCTTCGGCGTCAAATCGACGTACGCCGCCATCTGCGCCGCGTCGCTGCCGGTCTCCTTGATGCCGATGATGTTCGGATGCTCGGCCAGCCGCGCGACCGTCTCGGGCGCGAGATTCACACCCGTGACCGCGGGATAGTTGTAGAGGAGAACGGGCGCCGGCGACGCGTCGGCGACCGCGGTGTAGTGCGCGACGAACGCATCGTGCGTCATGCGGCCCTTGTAGTACGACGGCGTCCGCACGAGCACGGCGTCGGCGCCGAGCGCCGCGGCGCGCCGGCAGGCGTCGATCGTCCCCCGCGTCGACTCGCGTCCGGTGCCGGCGATCAGCACATGCGTCGCCGGAACGGCATCTCGTGCCGCCGCGACGACCGCGTCCGCTTCATCCTCGGCGAGGAGCGGCGCCTCGCCGTTCGAACCGAGGGCGACGATGCCGCGAACGCCGGCCTGCACCCACTTCGCGATGTTCGAACGGATCCCGTGCGGATCGACCTCGCCATCGACAAACGGCGTCGCCATCGGCGGAAAGACACCGTGAATGTTCATGGATTCGGAGGGTATCGTACAAAAGAAAGGGGCGGAACAGAAGTCCGCCCCTCGAGCGGCCGGGGAGCCTGCCCTAGTGAACGCGTGGGACCCAGGCCAGCTTCGACCGGTGCCAATCCTCGTCGAGGATCGCCCACAGCGTCTGGTCGTGATACTGGCCGTTGCGTACGAACGACTTGCGCAGGATGCCCTCCTGAAGCGCGCCGATCTTCCGAAGCGCGCCGTTGCCGCGGCCGTTTGCTACGGCCGCGCGTGCCTCGAGGCGGTGCACGCCGAGTCGGCCGAAGCCGAAATCGACCGCGAGCTTCGCCGCATCGACGAACATGCCCGTGCCCCAGAATGCAGATCCGATCGCGAAGCCCCACTCGGCCGTCGAGAAGCCCGGTTCGAGCTGCCGGATCTGAATGAGGCCGATCGCGGCGTCGAGTCCGTGAGGCACGATGCCGAAGCAGACGTAGTTGCCTGCCGCGCGCTCCCGGTGGGTCCACGCAATGAAGCGCTCGAAGCCGTCGACTGTCGCCGGAGGCGGCGAGATGAACCGCGCCACTTCGTCCGTCGAGAGCATCGCCAGCAGCGTCGGCGCGTCTGACAACCGCAGGTCCCGCAACGTCACCATCGATCCCGCGAGTACCGGCAGCCCCTGGCGCCAGTCGCTCTGCGTCGTAACGGCCGTCGCATTCCCGATCGCGGTACCGACGTCCATGTCAGGCTCCAGGTCCCGGAAGGGCATCTTCTCCATTAGAGCCCCTCCGCCGTGGACCAGCTGAGAGTTACGAACTCGGCCGGCGGAGCCTCCGCATCGTCGAAGACCACGTCGTCGACGCACGAATTCCCCCACACGAACGCCTCGAAGTCGGTACCCCAGACGATGCTGTCCCCGTCCTCTGCCGTGCCCCAGACGATGCTGTCGCCGTCTCCGGCCGTGCCCCAGACGATACTGTCACCGTCGTCGCTGACGGTGCCCCACACGATGCTGTCGCAGTCTTCACCGCCGCAGTCGGTGCCCCAGACGATGTTGTCGCCGTCGTCCCTCGCCGTGCCCCAGACGATGCTGTCACCGTCCTCGGATGTGCCCCAGACGATGCTGTCACCGTCGTCGCTGACGGTGCCCCACACGATACTGTCGCCCTCCTCCGACGGACCCCAGACGATGTTGTCGCAGTCCTCGTCGCCATCCTGATCGCAGCGCGTGCCCCAGACGATGTTGTCGCCGTCCTTCGTCTTCGCCACGCCCCAGAGCGTGGTGATCGACCAGGCGTTGCCTGAAGGCGAAATCGCGCCGCCGCTCAGACGATGGCTGCCCCAGATGATCTTCTGGCTCCACATCCGCTGATCCGGGTAGCGCGCTCCCGCCTGCGCCGTCTTGAAATAGCGCGCCAGATCGACCGCGCCGCTCGCGTTCAGGAAGCCGGCGCCCTGCGTCAATGCGTCGTAGCCGGAATACTGCTGCGCGGTGTACTGCAGGACCGCTTTCACCAGGTTCGGCGTGAGATCCGGGTTCGCCTCCATCATCAGCGCGATGGTTCCGGCAACGACCGGCGCCGCCATGCTCGTGCCACTCAGGCTGAGGTACGGCTTGTATCCCGGATCAACCGAGCCCTTGAGCAGGAACTCGGACCGCGTGGAATAGAAGGTGCTGCTCGGATCGCTCAGCGAGACGACGCCCGTGCCGTGCGCGACGAGATCCGGCTTCGCGGTGAAGTCGATCGCCGCGGGGCCGCGCGAGCTGTAGGGCGCAACCGTGTCGTCCGCCAGTCCGATCGTCCCCTCGTGGCTCGATGCGCCGACGGTCAGGACCCACGGCGCGTTGCCAGGCGACACGATGCCGCCGTACTGCAACTGGCCGTCGCGGTTCTTTCCCAGGTTGCCGGCTGCAGTGACGACGACGATGCCGGCATCAGTGGCGCGCTTCGCGGCAAGCGTCAGCGGGTCGGTCGTGTACGACTCGTACACGCCGGCGCCAACTGACAGGTTCGCAACGCGAATGTTGAAGACGTAGCGGGCGTTGACGACGTACTCGAGCGCGGAGATGACGTCGCTGATGACGCCGCAGCCGCTTGCATCGAGCACCTTGAGGCTGACGATGTGCGCGTCCGGCGCCATGCCCGCGCGCACGCCGCGCGAGTCATAGCCGTTGCCCGCGATGATGCCGCTGACGTGCGTGCCGTGCCCGTTGTCGTCGTACGGCGTGGCGCGGCCGTTCACGAAGTCGACGAACGCGGTGACGCGCTGCCCGCCGCGCGCCTGCACCGCGGGCGAGCTGCCGGCGTAGGTGAGATCGTCATGCCACGGGCTGATGCCGGAGTCGATGACCGCGACGCCGACGCCCGCGCCCGTGATGCCGAGCACCTGCTGCACGCCCCGCGCGCCCGACGCGACCGCCACGCGATTCATCATCTGAATCGTTGGACGATCCCAGTGGATGCGGCGCACCGACGGATGATTTGCCGCCTTTGTCAGCGCGCCATTCGGCAGCTCCATCACCTGGGCGTTGATCAGATTGAGGCGGCGGCCAAGCTTGCCGCCAAGCGTCTTGGCCTCCGAGGCGCCGTCCCATCCGCTGTCGAACGTCACGATCACCCGCGACGTCCCGGGCCCTCCGTTCGCGCGCTGTGTCAGCACGCGATCGAGCTTCGGATGGTCTCCAGGCGCAGCCTGCGCCGGAGGTGCAAGGCCGACCATCGCCGCAACAAAAAGCAGCAGTCCGCCTCGCATGAGACCTCGCCATCGAGACACGACGTTCCAGCCTTTCGAGAATAAAGAAGAAAGCGATCGAAGTGGACGGCGGGTGCTGAGCAACGGCCGAGCCAACGCGGTTGCTAGATGTTGAATATGGATATAAAGCTTTTCAGCTCAATTAGTTAATGCACTAGCTCAACTTTGGTGTGACAGCGCCAGAGTGCGCCACTTGCGCACATTTCGCACACTGCACTTTCAGTTTTGACCGCGCGTCGTTCGGAGTCATCGCAGGTGGTTGTCCCAGCGTGATCCCGCGGCTAGATGCACAGCGGCCACGACAACGACGATTCCGATCGCCGGCGAGAGCATCCATGGGGCATCCACCAGAACGCTGACCCTTCCCGCCTCCTGCAGCATCACGCCCCAGCTCGGCGTGGGCTCCGCAAACCCCAGTCCTACAAAGGACAAGGTCGCTTCGGTGAGCACGAAGGCAGGCACCAGCAACGCCGCCTGCACCACCAGGAAGCCGCGCGCGGCTGGGAGAAGGTGGCGCAGCAGAATCCGCAACGGCGACGCACCCGCAGCTTTCGCAGCTTCTGCGTACTCCTTGCGCCGCTCGCCGGCCACGACCGCCCGCACCCCACGCGCCGGATACGGCCACGCCGCCAGCGCCAGCACGAATCCCATCGTCCAGAAGACCTGCGCGTTGCTCAGTACGAGGGGCATCGCCGCTCGCAGGGCGAGCACGACGTAAATTGCCGGCAGGACCAGGACGAAATCGGCGACGCGCATCAGCGCTTCGTCGAGGCGTCCTCCCGCATACCCGGCGATCGCGCCGACCAGCGCCCCGAGCAGCATCGACCCGAACATCGCGACGGCGGCGACGCCGAGTGACAGACGCGCGCCGCGCAGCGAGCGCGCGAATACGTCGCGGCCGAGCGCGTCGGCGCCAAGCGGGAGCCACGGCGCGGTGTCGTCGCCCGTCGTCAAGAGCCTGCCCGATGTCAGCCACCGCAGCGGCACGCGCGTCGACCGATCTTCCACGTAGCGTCGCTCGAGCCGATCGACGAGCCGCAGCGGGTAGACGAATGGCGCATGCCATCGTCCCGCCTCGTCGACGAGGCGCGGCGCCATCGGCGGCGCGTAAGTGAGATCGGCGAACTGGCGGGAGACGTCGTTCGGTGCGAGCGCCGGTGCGAAGACCGCAAGCAACGCGGCGGTCGCGAGCAGCCAGAGGCCGGCGGCGCGCGCACGCGACGCGCTCATGCGGCGTCCTCGATGCGCGGATCGACAGCGACGAGCGCGACGTCGGCGGCAAGAATGCCCGCCGCGAGAAACGCGCCACCGGCGGCGGCACATCCCGCGACGAGATAGAGATCGCGCGCGACGAGTGCCTCGTACATCAGTGCGCCAAGACCCGGCCAGGACATCACGATCTCGACGACGAACGATCCGCTCAGCACGCCGCCGACGATCACGCCGTAAATGCCCAGGACGGGCTTCAGCGACAGCCGCATCGCGTGCCGCCAGATGAGACGGCGGCGAGGTACGCCGCGCGCCGCGGCGGCGAGGATGCACGGATCGGACAGCGCATCGCGCAGCGCGCGCGACTGCAGCCGCTCGAGCACTGCGACGAGCGGCAGCGCGAGTGCGAGCGTCGGCAGAATCAGGTACGGTGCCGCCCCGCTGCCCCCGACCGGCAGCCATCCCGTGCGCGCGGCGATCAGCAGCAGGACGAGCGACGTGACGAGCGGGGGAACGGAAAGCAGCACCAGCGACAACCCGCGCGCGACGCGCGCCGGCGCACCGCGATCCGAGCTGCCGGTCATCACGCCCATCGGAATGCCCACGACGGTCGCAAGCGCCAGCGCGCACAGGCCGAGCAGCGCCGTGTTCAGCGCGCGCTCACGCAGCAGCGCCGCGACGGGACGTTGAAAGCGAGTCGATTCTCCGAAGTCGAGTCGAAGGCCGCCCCGGAGCCACCCGGCGTACTGTTCAGCGAGCGGCCGGTCGAACCCGAGACGGTGACGCTCGGCCGCTGCGTATCGCGGATCGATGTCGAAGCCTGACAGGTGATCGCCGGGCGCGAGGCGTGCGAGGAGGAACGCCGCGGAGGACACGACGAAGACGAGCACCAGCGCCGTGACGATGCGCCGGATGAGGAAGCGAAGGGCGCCGCGGTGCACGTCTGCCTTTTCGGCCACAGCCGTCGCGCGCGTTACGTGCCGCTGTGCGCGGCCGCGTCCGCGCCGAGGGTGTCGGCGCTCCACAGCAGCTGAGGGATCGGCAGCGCCGGAGTCGGGTTCACCACACGGTGGCCGACCGCGAGAATGACCTTCGGCACCGCGAACGCGATGACCGGCAGTTCCTCGCCGAGGATCCGCTGCATCTCGGCGAAGATCCGTTTCCGCTCTTCGAGATCGAGGGTCTGCATCTGCCGGAGCGTCAGCTCGTCGAGCCGCGCTTCCCACGGGGTCGCCGGGGCGCGCTGGCCCGGGTTCCAGGCATGGAACGACCCGGAACTCAGCCAGAACTCCGCGCTCACCGCCGGGTCGGTCGAACTTTGCTGGAACCCGTAGTACATCGTCTCGAAGTCGCCCTTGACGATGCGCTGCCGCAGCGAGCCGGTGTCGAGGGCGACAACGTCCACCGTGATGCCGACGTGGCGCAACTGCTCCTGCAGCATCGAGGCGGTCCGTTCCCGGACGGTGTGGCCACGCTGCGTCAGGAGCGAGAAGCGGATCGGCGCGCCGGCCGGATCTTCGATGACGCCGTCGCCGTTGCGATCGACGAGGCCGATGCCCGCCAGCAGCTCTCGCGCCTTCGGGAGATTGTGTTCGTACGTCGGCGTCGCGCCCGAATACCACGTGCGATTGCCGGGGCTCACGGGACCGTGCATCGGCACGCCCTCGCCGAGCAGCACGGCGTTCACAATCGCCTGCCGATCGGCGGCAAAGGAGATCGCCTGCCGGAACTCGCGGCGATCGAGCCACGGCTTGCCCGGCGCGCGGGACGGCGAGAGGTTGAACCACAGGTAGTTGGGATCGAGGCTCGTGCCGACGTCGATCAACCGCAAGCGTCCGGCGTCGGCGGCGCGCTTGAACGCCGCGTAGTCTTCAAGACGGATGTCGCCATTGGCCATCAGATCGAGATCGCCGGCCTCCATGCGCAGCGACTCGGTGTTCTGGTCGCTGATGAAGACGACCGTCAGTGCGTCGAGGTACGGCAACGGCGCGCCGCGCTCGTCGCGCCGCCAGTAATGCGGATTGCGCTCGAACACCATGCGCTGTCCCGACACGTGCTCCTTGAGGACGAACGGTCCGAGGCCCGCGATGTCGGCGGGGGACGTGCCGACCTTCCAGGCGTCGAGGAACCGCTTCTCGGTGAGCGCGGCTTCGAGCTTGTGGCGCGGCAGGATCGGCAGGTGATCGAGCAGGCGCAGGCCCGGGGCGTACGACAGCGCGAACCGTAGAACGACCGTCGATGCATCGGGGGCCGAGGCGTCGAGCGGCCTGCCTCCAGGGAGCGTTGCCGTCTTCAGCGAGCTGTTGACGTCGGGGTCGTAGAGCGCGCGGATGGTGAACAGCACGTCCGCGGAGGTGAAGGGCTCGCCGTCCGAGAAGCGCACGCCGGACCGCAGCTTCAGCGTGTGGGTGAGACCGTCGCTCGACGACGTCCAGCTCTCGGCGAGCCAGGGCTCGAGTTCATCGGTCGCCCGGTTGATGCGAACGAGACGCCCGTGCGTCAGCAGGCTGAGGACTTCCGTGGCCGGGCCGGTGTCGACATAGCGGTTGTAACGGGTCGGCTCGCTTCGCATCGAGGCGACGAGACTGCCGCCGCGCCCGGGAACGGTGGCACCGGCGGCGCGATCGGCACCCGGCGCGCCGTGACGCAGCCACAGAACGGCCGCGATGACGGCTGACGCCGCCGCGATGACAAACAGCACGAAAACACGGCTACTTCTCGTCCTGGCCATTTCTTGACCTGCAGGCCAATTCATTGGCCGGCGCTGCGATAACACGTTTTTTTTCAGGCGGTTTCGCGCGGGTAGCTGTTACCCGGCCGGACGTCAGGATGCAGTGGCCAACGCGTTGGCCGCTCATCCCGGACTCACGCCGGAGATGGTAGCCGATAGGTGTCGGGTGTGCAATCAAGCTGGGCGTTCCTGTCATACGACAGGCGTTGCTGTCATGACAGTGCCGCCGTCGCGCTTCGACCTCTACCGATGGCACATGGCGTGCCTGTCGCCGCGCCAACGCTGCATTCCTAACCACTTAACGGGTGTTCGCACATATGACGCATCGCTTCGGTTTCTCGATCGCGCGCCCCCGACCCATGGCAGTTGCCGCCCTCCTGGTCTGGGCGATGGCGGCGACGGCTGCCGCGGGTCCGCACCGCGCGAAACTGTCGAAGGATCTCGCCGACCATCTCGCTGCCGCCAGCAACGCGCCCGTCGATGTCATCGTCGAGGGCACGAGCGAGGAGATCCAGACGCTCGTCGCGCGCTACGGCGGCCGCATCAAGAAGCAGTTGAAAAGCGGCGCCGTCCTCGAGATCACGGGCGGGCAGCTCGACGCCATCAGCCAGGATCCGGACGTCCGGCATCTCTCCGGCGACGTGCCCGTCCGCCGCATGATGGCGGTGACCACGCAGGCCACGGGTGCCGATCAGGTGTGGGCCGGCACCGAGACGATTCCCGGATACACCGGCGCCGGCGTTGGCGTCGCGGTGATCGATTCAGGCGTCGCGCCGCACGAGGCGCTCAAGGGGCGCGTGGTCGCGAGCTTCGATTTCACCGGCCAGCAGAACGGCCGTGACGAATACGGCCACGGCACGCACGTGGCGAGCATCATCGCGGGAAACGCGGTCGGCGACTACTCCGGCATGGCCCCCGGCGCGCACATCGTCAGTCTGAAGGTGCTCGGCGCCGACGGCAGCGGCCGCACGAGCGACGTCATCGACGCGATCGACTGGGCGGTCGAGAACCGGGCCCGGTTCAACATCCGCATCATCAACCTGTCGCTCGGGCATCCGGTGCTGGAATCGTACAAGGACGATCCACTGTGCCAGGCCGTCGAGCGCGCCGTCGCCGCCGGCGTCGTCGTCGTCGCCGCCGCGGGCAATTTCGGGAAGACGGAGGATGGCACGCCGATTATCGGGGGCATTACGTCGCCCGGCAACACACCGTCGGCGCTCACCGTCGGCGCGATAAACACGAGGAGCACGCCCGAACGATCGGATGATGTAATGGCCACGTTCAGTTCGCGGGGGCCAACAGCCATTGACAATCTGCTGAAGCCCGACTTGGTCGCCCCCGGAAACCGGGTCGTAGCGGCCGCTGCGCCCGCTTCGTACTTGGTCAAGACATACGCCGCACTCACAGTATCCGGTTCAGGCGCGATGGCCTACAGTGAACTCAGCGGCACGAGTATGGCGTCAGCGGTTGCCGCAGGCGCCGCTGCACTTCTCCTCGAAAACCGTCCGAACCTTGCGCCGTCGCAGGTGAAATTCATCCTCCAGATCACGAGCTCTCGGGTAACGAGTCTCATCGAAAGCGGCGCAGGTAGCTTGAACATCGTGGCTGCGCTGGGCGGTGATGCAGCTAGTCGTACTCACATCGCAAGCGAAACGCTCGAGCCGAGTGGGTTAGCCCTCCTGCCCAACTTCTCTACATCGAACGACTACCCGAACGGGCTCACGCTGATCTGGGGTGACACGCTGATCTGGGGCGACACGTTGATCTGGGGCGACACGTTGATCTGGGGCGATACGCTGATCTGGGGCGATACGCTGATCTGGGGCGATACGCTGATCTGGGGCGATACGCTGATCTGGGGCGATACGCTGATCTGGGGCGACACGCTCATCTGGGGCGACACGCTCATCTGGGGCGACACGCTCATCTGGGGCGACACGCTCATCTGGGATGATACGCTAATCTCGGCAGACACTGTGGATTCGGCGAGACGCTATCCGGGACAATAGACTCTTTAGGTGACACGCACCCTTAGCACATCGTTCATGCGTTAGACTGGTCCTAACTGATTCCCGTAAGGAGCAACAATGCAGCGCCTAATCATCTGGGGAGACTAGTCTCGCTGGCATGTCGCCCACCCAGCACCTAAGCAGGTCGGGACACGCTTACATTGCAGCGGTTACCCTCGCAGGCGTCACTGTAGCGGTTCACTCGCTTTTAGTGATGATCTCCGCACCGATGCAGTACCAGTGGTTTGTCCTGGCGGGTCTAACATTACTTAGCGGCTCGTTTACTGTTCGCATTCCTGGGATTCCAGCCCGTTTGTCAGTTTCTGAGACGTTCGTATTTGCGGCAGTTCTGTTGTTCGGCTCAGCGGCTGCGACCATCATCGTACTCCTGGATAGTCTCGTAATCCTGCTATGGCAGGGGCGGCGCTACTCGACGCAGCGCGTTCTCTTCAGTGCTGCCGCACCAGCCGTCGCGATATGGGCCGCTTCCCAGGTCTTTTACGCTGTAACAGGGATACTCCCATTATCTGTTACGCCCATTCCAGTGCAGTCTCTGGTTCCCGGCCTGATTACGCTGGCTGCCGCGTACTTTCTCTTCAACAGCGTACTTATCGCTTGGGCAGTGGCTTTCGAGACGCAGCTACCTACATTCTCAGTCTGGCGGCAGAACTTCTTGTGGTTGTCTCTCAACTACTTTAGCGGCGCATCCGTCGCAGCATTACTGCTACCGTATCTGTATCCCGAACAAGTGGGCTTTTTGCGCATCATCGGCATCCTGCTTCCACTCCTATTGATCTCGTACTTGACGTTCAGGACTGCACTTGGACGGGTAGAAGACGCGAACCGCCACTTGAGCGAACTAAACAGATTGTATCTGTCGACCATTGAGACTCTCGCGATGGCGATCGACGCTAAGGATCAGATCACGCACGGCCATATTAGGCGTGTGCAAGCGTACGCTGTGGGACTCGCGCATGCAATGGGAGTCGCCGATGAACTGCAGATTCGCGCCGTCGAAGCGGCAGCGCTGCTGCATGACATGGGAAAACTGGCAGTACCCGAATATATCCTGAATAAGCCCGGTCCGCTCACTCCCGCTGAATTTGACAAGATGAAGGTACACGCAAGCGTGGGAGCAGATATTCTCAGCGCTATTGACTTTCCGTATCCCGTCGTCCCGATCGTCCGTCATCACCATGAGTGTTGGGATGGTTCCGGGTACCCCGACGGACTTAGAGGTACAGACATCCCCGTTGGCGCAAGAATTCTCTCTGTCGTAGACTGCTTCGACGCCCTAACTTCTGACCGTCCATACCGGCCGAGGCTCTCCGACAAAGATGCATTGCGAATACTTACCGCGCGACGCGGGACAATGTACGATCCACTGGTCGTTGATACATTTATACGGATACATGGCGACCTCGCTCCATCAATAGACACCTCATCTCTTGGTTCCTTCGTTGCTATAACCGAAGCGGCGGCTTCTCGCCATGCCGACGCAGTCACGAGAACCCAGCCGCTCGATGACATCGCGGCGAGCAGCGAGGAGATGCTGACTCTATTTACTTTGGCGAAGGAGTTGACAGGGCGCTTGAGCGTTGCCGATATCGGCGATGTTGTGCTAAAGCACTTGCGCCGTATTGTTCCTTCGTCAGCATGTGTCCTTTACCTGTACGACGAAGACACGACCGATCTTGTCGCATCGCACGTGACAGGTGAACACGCCGAGATCGCTCATGGGCTTCGGATTCCACTTGGCGAAAGGCTGTCGGGATGGGTTGGCGCAAACCGGCAGAGCATCCGGAATTCAGATCCTATATTGGACTTCGGTGATGCAGTAAGGACGATGCCGAATCGTATACGCAGTTGCCTCAGTACACCCCTGATTGCCGACGACAGGCTCGTCGGCGTTTTGTCGCTGTATGCAAAAGGCACCGATTCATTTAGCGAGGACCATCAGAGGCTCGTGGAGATCGTAGCACGGCAGGTGTCACCAGTTATTCAACGATCTGTTCAGTACGCGAGTTCCTCCCTTCGAGAATTCCGCGATCCCTTGACTGGGTTACCGAATATTCAACAACTGCAGCGTCTGGCCAGCACCCAGGAGCAACTGTTGGACTTGCCACAGCCAACGTCCCTTATTTATGTCGACATCAACCAACTGAAACGTGTTAACGCGACACTGGGGCGCAATGTCGGCGACTATGCATTACACCAAGTAGTGCAGCATCTTCGCACAAATTTGAGGGCGGCGGACGTTTTGTTCCGTCTTGAGAGTGACGAGTTCGCGATTCTCCTGTTTCAGACGGGGCGTGAGACGGCGAATGCGATAGCTTCTCGAATGAAGGCGTCGGTCCAACAAATTAGCCTCGCAGGGCTGCGTGGCCACGTTAACGTCACCGTGGGTATTGCGACAGCACCGGAAGACGGAGTGCACATCGATTCGCTTGTGGAGTGCGCACGACGTCGCGTGGGCGAGCGTTCAGCAGGGTCAGGGGCTGACTCTACCTCTGAATCGACGCCGGGATCCATCCACTGAGTGGGGAGAGCGACCATGAGCACAGGGTCACACGGGATCGTGGCGATGTTGCGGGCGGGGCGTTTTCGCCAGGCCGCCGAACTATTGCATCGTGGGCGCACGGATTCACCGGAGGTCTCGGTGTTGGCTCTCGAGACGTTCCACTTCCTCGGCGAATCGGTCCGAACGCGCAGGGAAGGGCGACGGCTGCTAGACACATCCACTCTCGGCTCGGCACTCAGGGCAAAGTGTGCGCGCATCTTGGCAACGCAGTTATGGGACGAAGGGGAGACGGACGAAGCTCTCGCCATCTACAAAGTTGCACTTTCTTACGCGGTGGAGGCCGACGATGCACCAGAGGTCTGCATCGCAAGTGGTCAACTGCTGGAACGAACATGCGACCGGAGTGGCTTTGACGCCTCCTTGCCTCTTGCAGCACAAACACGCCGTGCCGCGACTCGGGCAGGTGACGCTCAGATTCGCGCGTTTGCACATATGACGTTCGGCCGTCTGGAGGGTCAGGCAGGTCACTTCGACACAGCGAAGCGACATCTCGCGATCGCGAATGACCTTCTTCAAACGGATCCGAATTTGTGGTTGATGGTTGCTGTCGCGGTAGACGAAGCTGCGGTGTTGGGTCTTTGTGGCGAGGCGGAGTTAGGTTTTCAACTAATGACCGCGGCATCCGCTATGGCCACGCAAAGCGGATGGGCCAAAGGGATAGTTGCGACCGCCGCAAATCTAGCGCACTTTTGTGCAGCTGCTGGACGCGATGATGAGGCGCGGAAGTTCTTGCGTATCGGAGGTGCACAGCCTTCATTCATACAACACGACTGGGCCATGTCTCAGACTCGTGCCGAAATGGCATTGCGTTCTAGGCAGTTTGACGAAGCGCAACGGGCACTTCTTTCGGCCGAGGCGTATGACAAACACAGAGTATCGGCGTGGTACGAGATATCGACCGACCTTGTTAAGGCTCGTATACTTGTCGCTCAAGACCGGTGGCACGATGCTCTCGAATGTTCGACAGTGGGTTTGACAAAAGCGGCGTCCGCGCATGCTGATGGCCTTGTAGATTCTTTCACGTTCACAAAAGCCGAAGCGTTAATAGGCCTCGGTAAACAAGCATCTGCCATCGAGCTGATCTTAGGACGACACCAACCTTCCTGGCCATTAACGACATTCGGCTCGTTCTGGCGGACGCTCGGCAAGGCGTTGATTGCGTCAGAACCGTCGCGGGCGCGCCGAAGCCTTTCGCGGTCATGCCGCATTTTCGACGCTGCAGGAATAAAGGGAAGTGAGGAAGACGGACATTTACTTGCTCCGGTGACTGAGGAGAAATCTTTAGGCCACAGTACGAACGCGCCCGGCTGTGATCCCGATGCGATCGTTACTTTGCTGGATCTCGCTGGCTATGCGGAGATCCTAGCGCGTGAAGTGGCCGTTCTGTTGATCGAGACGGGTTCCATCACGGCGCTTGCGATAACCACAACTTCGGCAACAAAGCTAAGTATCGTCCAATCGCACGGCTGGGATATGCGGCAGGCACTGGCGGCGGCGCGCAAGGCCGACGGGATCGACAGGATCGCGATCGGCGAACACCTCGGCGAAACGTGGCAGATCATCGCCAAACCCAGGCCTGAACTCGAACACCGGTGCACATTCGCCGCGATCAGGAAGCTGGTCGCCGCCGCAACCGAGCTCGATCGGTACCGGCGCGAGGAGAAGAAGCGCGCGTCGCTGTGGCCGGCGGAGGCGCTCGACGGCGACCCCGAGAGCGTGTGGGCCTCCGAGCAGATGTCGGAAGTGCTGAAGATCGCGCGGCGCATGGCGCCGATTCCGTCGCTGACCATCCTCCTCACCGGCGAAACCGGCACCGGCAAGGAGATGCTGGCGCGCGCCATTCACAAGGCCTCGGAACGCGCCGACCGGCCGCTGCTGCCCTTCAACTGCACCGCGGTGCCGCGCGACATGTTCGAGAGCCAGCTCTTTGGCTACCGCAAGGGGGCCTTCACCGGCGCCGACAGTTCGTTTCCCGGCGTCATCCGCTCGGCCGCCGGCGGCACGCTGTTCCTCGACGAGATCGCCGACGTCCCGCTCGAGGTCCAGCCGAAGCTGCTGCGGTTCCTCGAGACGCACGAGATCCATCCGCTCGGCGAGCCGCAGCCCATCAAAGTCGACGTCCGGATCGTCGCCGCGACGAACGCGAACCTCGAGCAGCTCGTCGCCGAGGGGAGATTCCGCGAGGACCTGTTCTACCGCCTCAACGTCGTGCGGCTCAAGCTGCCGCCGCTGCGCGAGCGGCGCGAGGAGATCCCGCCGCTGGTCGACTACTACATCAGGAAGTACGCCGACGAGCAGAAGAAGGGACGCCTGACGCTGTCGGACGAGACGCTCGAGTACCTGCTGCTCTTCTCGTGGCCGGGAAACATCCGCCAGCTCGCCAACGAAGTACGGCGGATGGTGGCGATGGCGGAAGCGGACTCGACACTGACGCCGGCGCTGCTCTCGCCGGAGATCCAGGCGTCGCGCCGCACGATACCGGCAGCGGCGGCGCCGAATCCCGACATCGAGATTCGCGTCCGGCTCGATCAGCCGCTGCCGGCTGCCGTCGAGATGCTCGAACAGACGATGATTCGCAGCGCCCTGAGGAAATCGCGTGGCCGGGTCGAGGAGGCCGCGAAGCTGCTCGGCATCTCGCGAAAAGGACTGTTCCTCAAGCGCCGGCGGTGGAACCTGGACCACCGCCAAGCGAGCTAGACGACGATCGGCGATCGGCGATCGACGCGGCGCTCGGCGTCAGCGAGTCCCCCCGAAGAACGACGGCAGCGGCATGTCGCGCATCGTGTGCAGGCCGGGCGCGACCTCCAGAATCTTGGGCAGCGAATTGACGACGATGGACGCCGTCGCCACGTCGCCGTGCACGCCCCCGGCCGCCTTCACCTTCAATGCCGGTGAGCCCGTGATCTCCACCGCGTCGTAGGACTCTGGCGCGCCGAGGTACGCCTCCATGTGCAGCGTGACGATCGGCTGGCCATCGCGATAGCCGACGCCGTCCTGCACGATGCCGCACACGAAGCCCGGATCGACCGCCAGGAACTCGCTGGCGACGGTCTCGGCCGCGATCTTCGGCTGGATCTCGTCGGTGATGCGATCCAGCTTCCACCCCAGCGCATCGGCAATCATCGACACCGATTCGGTCAAGCCCACGTGCCGCACGCTCGCCTCGTCCACCTTCTTCTGGAACTGCTCGCGCGTCAGGCCGGCGCCGATCTTCTGCTGGAATGGGAGGCGGCGGATGCGCGCGTCCTGGATGCGGTCGACGCGAATCGCCTCGACGCGCTCGCACACGCCGGTGAGCATGATCGGCAGCGCGTCCATCGCGAATCCGGGGTTCACGCCGGTGCCGAGCACGGCCACCTTCGACTGCTTCGCGAGCTGGTGAATCACCCGCGCGTACTTCATGTTCGCCTTCGTCGGGTAGGCAAGCTCCTCGGTCGTCGACACGATCGGCACCTTGAGCTTCAGCATCTGCTCCATCTGCGGCATGACCTTCTTCATCGAGGAGCTGGTGCAGAGGACGGCGACGTCGGGCCGCGACGACTTGATTGCCTTCTTGAGATCGTCGGATACCTTGACTTGTAGCGATTGGCCCAGGCTGGCGACATCGCCGAGATCGCGGCCGGCCTTCGCGGGATCGATGTCGACCGCCGCGACGATCTTGAGGCCCTTGCGGGACGCGACCTGCTTGACGACCCCGACACCGATGGGACCGAGGCCGACGTGAACGACGCGAATGGGCCCTGTGTGTGATGCCATCGATTACTCCTGAAAAAAAGATGAGTACGAACCGGAAATTATACAGTGGTGTAGGATCGGCGCGTGCTCGCGCGACTCGTGCCCGCCGTGGCCCTGCTGACGCTCGCCGCGGCCGTGCCTGCACCGCGCGAGCCCTCGCCGCAGCAGCCGCCGCCCGTATCGGCGACCCAGGCGTCCGCCGGAGAGCCGGCGGCCCGCTCGCCGCGGAACGCCAGCTACACGATCGCCGCCCGGCTTGATCCCGCCACGCGCACGATTACTGGCACCGAAACGCTGACGTGGCGCAACACCGCCGCGATTCCAGCGGCGACGCTCCAGTTCCACCTCTATTACAACGCGTGGAAAAACACCCGATCGTCCTGGATGCGCGAGCGGCTGCTCACCGGCGATCCGTCGGCCGGCCGTCGCCCCGAGGAAGACTGGGGCTGGATCGACGTCACGCGAGTCGAGATCGCGGGCCGCGACGGGACGAACACGGATCTCACCTCGCGTCTTCGCTTCATCGCTCCGGATGACGGGAACCCTGACGACCGCACGGTGCTGGAAGTGCCGCTCGATGCGCCGGTTGGGCCTGGCGGGACGGTCGACGTCCGCATGGCGTGGTCGTCGCGCGTGCCGCGCACCTTCGCCCGCACCGGCGCGGTCGGCAACTACTTTTTCGTCGCCCAGTGGTTTCCGAAAATCGGTGTGCTCGAGGACACCGGCTGGAACTGCCACCAGTTCCATGCGCCGACCGAGTTCTTCGCCGACTTCGGCAACTACGACGTCAGGCTGACGGTCCCGAGAGGCTGGATGGTCGGGGCCACCGGCCGTGAAGCCGGCCGGCAGGACGAGGCGGACGGCACGACGACGCAACGTTACGTTCAGGAGGACGTCCACGACTTCGCGTGGACGACAAGTCCCGACTACATCGAGCGGCGCGCACGCTTTGACCACCCAACGCTGCCCGCGGTGGACATGCGCCTGCTGCTGCAGCCGGAGCACGCGTCGCAGGAGGACCGCCATTTCGACGCCACGCGGGCGGCACTGAAGTACTACGGCGAGTGGTTCGGCCCCTATCCCTACGGGCACGTCACCGTCATCGATCCCGCGTGGCAAAGCGGCGCGGGCGGCATGGAGTATCCGACGCTCTTTACCGCAGGCTCACGCTGGCTCGCGCCCCGCAGCGTCACGCAGCCCGAAGGCGTCACCATCCACGAGGCGGGCCACCAGTTCTGGTACGGCATTGTCGCGTCGAACGAGTTCGAGCACGCGTGGCTCGACGAAGGATTGAACACCTTCTCGACGGCGCGAGTGATCGAGCAGGTGTATCAGCCGAACTACTATGCCAAACGGTACTTCGGTGGATTCGTCCCCTGGGTGTTCCGCGACCTGCCGATCTCGCGCGCCACCGACGGCAACCGGCTGAGCGGGTATCGCGCCGCCGCGGAGTCGGACGATCAGTCGACGCCAACCTGGCGCTATTGGCCCGGCACGGCAAGCGCGATTACCTACAACAAGACCGCACTGTGGCTGCACACGCTCGAACGAATGCTCGGGTGGGACACGCTCCAGCGAATCCTCTCGACCTACTTCTCGCGCCACGGGTTCCGGCACCCGAAGCCGGAAGACTTCTTCGCGGTCGCAAACGAGGTCAGCGGACGCGATCTGACGTGGTTCTTCGATCAGGTACACCGCAGCTCGAACACCTTCGATTACGGAGTCGATCTGCTTCGCAGCGAGCCGGCATCGGGGCGCGGACACTTTGGCGACGGCGATCAGCGCGTGTTCGCGACGCCGCGCGCGACCGGCGACGCCTACAAAACGACCGTCGTCGTCCGCCGCTACGGCGAAGGCATCTTCCCCGTCGACATCCGCCTGATGCTGCAGAACGGCGAGCAGATCCGCTGGAGCTGGGACGGGCGCGATCGCTGGAAGCTGTTCGAGGTCGAGCGGCCGGTGCGGGCCGCGTCCGTCCAGGTGGATCCGGATCGCGTGCTGCTGCTCGACGTCAACTACACGAACAACTCCGCGACACTGCGGCCGTCGGCAAGCCGCGCGGCGACGAAGTGGTCGCTCGCCTGGCTGATCTGGCTGCAGGATCACCTGCTCACGTACGGATTCTTCATCTGAGATGACAGCCGCGACAGCGTTTCGCGACGGTATCCGGCGCGTCAACCGCGCCCCGCTCGTGGTCGCGGGAATGGTCTCGGTCACGCTGCTCGTCGCGCTGCCGCTGTCACTCGCGCTGCGGGGGATGATCGCGGCCCATCTGGGCCGAAGTCTGGCTGCCGACGCCGTTTCAGCCGGCACGTCCTACGACTGGTGGCAGGAGTTCACGGCGCAGGCCACCGCACTCGGCAGCACGTTCGTCCCGTCGATCGTCGGCTTCGGCGCCGCGCTCGACAACGTCAGCGGCCTGCTCGACAACCTGCCGCTCGCCTCGACGATCGCCGGCGCCACGGCGGCATGGATGGCGATCTGGTCGTTCCTCAGCGGGGGCGTCATCGATCGTCTCGCGAGGAACCGGCCGACGCGATCGCACGGCTTCTTCGCCGCCTGCGGGCTCTATTTCTGGCGCTTCGCGCGGCTCGGGGCGGTGGCGCTCGTCATCTACTACGTGCTCTTCTCCACCGTGCACCCGTTGCTCTTCGGCGACCTGTTCAGCGCACTGACCAGAGACATGACGTCGGAGCGGCGCGCGTTCGGGGTGCAGGCGGTTGGCTACATCGCCTTCGGACTGCCGCTCGTGCTCTGCAGCATCGTCTTCGACTATGCCCGCATCCGCATGGTCGTCGAGGATCGGCGAAGCGCGCTCGGCGCGCTCGCGGCGGCGCTCAGATTCGTTCGGCGGCGGCCGGGTGGTACTATGGGACTGTACTTCCTGAACGCGGCGGCCTTCGTGCTCGTCGCCGCGCTCTATGGCGTCGCGGCTCCGGGCGCGCCGGGTTCCGGAGCGCGGATGTGGATCGTGCTCGCGCTCGGACAGGCGTACATCATCGTCCGGCACTATCTGAAGCTGGTGTTCTACGCATCACAGACGGCGTACTTCCAGGGCGCGCTCGCGCATGCAGCCTTCACCGCGGCGCCGCCGGCCGTGTGGCCGGAATCGCCGGCCGCCGAAGCCATCGTGAACCAGACACCGCGCTGACCACACGGATCGACACCTTCACATGGCCCCGGCCCGCGTCTTTCGCAACGCCCGCATCCTCATCATCGACGACGAAACGACGAACGTCGAACTGCTGCGGCGCCTGCTCGAACGCGCCGGATTCACCCGGCTCGAGACGACCACCGACTCGCGCGAGGCGACGTCGCTGTACGTCCAGTTCCGTCCCGATCTCATCCTGCTCGACCTGCACATGCCGCACAAGGACGGCCTGCAGGTGATGGACGAGCTGAATCAGATCGCCGAAGCGAGCTATCTGCCGATTCTGATGCTGACCGGCGACATCAGTCCCGAGGCGCGGCGCGAGGCGCTGTCGCGCGGCGCGAAGGACTTCGTCAACAAGCCGTTCAACAGCGACGAAGTCCTGCTGCGCATTCGTACGCTGCTCGAGACGCGGTTCCTGTATCTCCAGATTCAGAGCCACAACCAGATGCTCGACGCGAAGGTGCGCGAGCGCACGCGGGAGCTGGAAAGCGCGCAGATCGAGATCATCGAGCGGCTCGCGCTGGCCGCCGAGTTCCGCGACGACAACACGGGCCAGCACACGCAGCGCGTCGGCCAGATGGCGGCGCTCATCGCCAAGCAGCTCGGGCTGTCGGATGCGCAGGTGGGCCTGATCCGCCGCGCGGCGCCGCTGCACGACATCGGCAAGATCGGCGTCCCCGATGCGATCCTGCTGAAGCTCGGGCGCCTGACGGACGATGAGTTCAAACTGGTCAAGACCCACACCGTGATCGGCGCCCGCATTCTGTCGGGCAGCCGCTTCCCGCTGCTGCGCCTCGCGGAAGAGATCGCGTTCAACCACCACGAACGGTGGGACGGCGACGGCTATGCAGGCATCTCGCGCGACGCCATCCCGCTGGCGGGACGGATCGTGGCGGTCGCCGACGTGTTCGACGCGCTGACGCAGAAGCGTCCCTACAAGGCCGCGTGGACGGTGGACGACGCGATGGCCGAAATCGACCGCGAGCGTGCCCATCAGTTCGATCCGGCTCTCGTCGACGCGTTCCTCCGCGTCGTCGAACGCGAGACGCGCGCATCGGCCAAGCGATAGACCGTCATGCTTCGCGCCAAAGACATCGCCGAGTGGATGCAACATCGCGTGACGCTCGCCGGCGCGCGGGGATTCGTGGCGGGGCTGAGCGGCGGCATCGACTCCGCCGTCGTGGCGCGGCTCTGCCAGATGGCGGCGCCGGGGCACGTCGTCGGCGTGCTGATGCCGTGTCACAGCGATCCGCGCGACGAGTCGGATGCGCGGCTGGTCGCCGACCACTTCGGCATCCCAGCGATCCGGATTGACCTCGCGCCCGCCTACGACCGCCTCGTCGAAGATCTGCAGGCCGCCCTCTCGCAGCTCCCCGAGGGGCATGCACCTGTTCCTCCTGGACAGGCAACGGACATCAAAGCGCGCGTGCCGCTCGCCAACGTGAAGCCGCGCATGCGGATGGCGACGCTGTATTTCATCGCGAACTCGCTCAACTATCTCGTCGCCGGCACCGGCAACCGCAGCGAGCTGACGATCGGGTACTTCACCAAGCATGGTGATGGCGGCGTCGATGTGCTGCCAATCGGATCGCTGCTCAAGAGCGAAGTTCGGACGCTCGCGAAGCAGCTGGGCGTACCCGAAGCGATCATCGAGAAGCCGCCAAGCGCCGGGTTGTGGCTGGGGCAGACCGACGAAGACGAGATGGGATTCACGTACGCGGACCTCGAGAAGTACCTCGAACAGGGACCCGAGACCGTCGCCCCGGCGCTGGCGCTGCGCATCGAGCGACTGATGCGCTCCAGCGAGCACAAGCGATCGATCGCGCCGGCGCCGGACGAGAGCTAGCCGGCGCCGACTCCGACGTCGAGGTCCGGCGGAGCGGGCGCGTGTTCGGTCACCTCGGTCTCACCTGCCAGCCGCCTGCGGGCGGCGCTCACCGATTCCCGGACCATCGGATCGTTCGAATGCTCGAATCGCCGCAGCTCCGACGCGAGCGCGTGCAACTGCAGCGCTCCCACGGCGTAGACCGCGCACGAGCGCATCCACGAATCCTCGCTCCCCAGCAGCGTCGCAATCGCCTGTTCGGGGGAATCGAGTGGCGCCCCGACCAGCCGGTTCGCGATCGCAATCCGCTCTTCGATCGACACCTGGCTGTCGAGCAGCGGCACCAGCACCTGACGCAGCTCCGGTTTCAGGACGTTGTCCAGGAACTCGAGCGCGTTCGCCCGAATCACCGGATTCGACGATCGAAGACCGACGTAGGCATCGTGCAGCCCCTGCTCGGGGAGCAGCAGCGCCATCACGCGGAAGATCCGCTCGATCTCCTGCTCCATCGAATGCCGCAGCGCCTCCAGGATAGGGTCATCGTCCTGGAGCTGCGCGCGCAGGGGACCGAGGATTTGATACGACCGGTAATGTCCCGCAATCTCCGCGGCGAGCAGCAGCTCGATGATGTGCGGATCGATGTCGATCTCCGGGTGGCGGCTGCGCAGCTTGTTGAGCGACGCGACGACACGATGGCGCAGCGTCACGTCGGACTCGAGCAGAGCTTCAATCAGGATTTGCTCCGCGCGGTCCGTCCCGGTCCGGACCAGCACCGACGGCACCTCGCGGCGGACCTCCAGCGGCGTCGCCGGATCGCGGAGGGCAGCCTCGAGCTCGGGCAGCACGCTCTCGCCAAAGGCCGCGAGCGCGCCGCTGGCTTCGTCCGACAGTTCGCCGCGGCCGAGCGCAGCCACCAGCGCGGGTACGAGCTGCGGATCGAAAAGCGCGCGCGCCGAGCGGATCGCCTGACGCGCGACGTTCACTTCGTCATCGCGAATGAGGTCGACGAGCAGATCGGCAAAGGTCCCCGGGACGATCGCCGCGAGTCGCGCGGCTTCGGCGCGATCCCGGGCGCCGTCCGGTCCCGCCGTCCGGGCCATTGCCTCGACGATCGGGCGCGCCGCCTCGAGATTCTGTCCGTCACCGGGACCGGCAAGGAATGACGCCATCGCCGAGCGGATCGAGAACTCCTCGACGTCGCGCAACTCCTGAAGGTGCTGCAGCGGATCGACGCGCACCCCACGTGTCATGTACAGCAGTGCTTCGGTGCGGACGCCGATATCCGGGTCACGCAGGAGCGCGGATGCCTTGTCGACCGCGGCGCGATCGCCGGCTGCCGCGAGTAGAGCAAGCGCCCGTGCGCGGATGTCGGGGTCGGGATGGTCGAGCAGCGTCACGAGGCCGGGAACCGGTGCGGCCGTCGGCTGCGCTTCGAGGACGGCAAGCGCGAAGCGTACTTCGCGCCCGTCGGCCGACGCGAGCTTCGCCGCCAGTGCGTCGGACGCCGAGCGTTCGAGCACGGACGTCGTCGTCCGTTCGGTGTCGATGCGATGGCGATGGATGCTGTCGCGGATCGTCCGAACGTATTCCGTGCGCAGCCGCCACGCCACGAGGAGCCACGCGGAAATCAGCACGACGTTCACGGCCGCGATACCACGCGGGCCGAAACCCAGGCCCGATGCGAAGAATCCACCGGTCAGCAGGCCGAGGACGACGGCGCCAATACTGTCCGCGATCCGGCTGACGACGATGTCGATCGTGTTCTTGAGGACGCCGCGCTGCGCGTGCGGAATCGGGAGATACAGCAGCTCGTAGGTTGCCTTGTCGAGCGAGAACCTGAGACCGTGATCGCCGGCGTTCGTGAACAGCACCGACCAGAACACCGGCGCAGCCACGACGAGCAGACTGCCGGCGCCAAGCGCCAACGGCAGGACGAGGATCGTCGCGGCGAGCCCGAAGCGCCGCAGCGCCGGTCCCGTGACGAGCAATTGCACGACAAAGCTGACGATCCCCATCGCGAAGTTGAACGTGCCGGAAAAGCGCGTGATGAGATCGGAGTCGCTCTTGAAGCGTTCGTCCACCACCACGCCGAACTGATACCCGGTCCACTGCGTCACGATGGCCACGAGAAAGATGAGCGCCGCCATCAGCCGGAGGTAAGGACTGGCGCGGATCTGGCGCAATGCGTCCATGAAATGCGTCCGCGGGCGCCTGCCGCCACGCGTCCAGCTCCGTCGCGGGATGCGCAGGTTCGCGACCGTGAGGATGCCGGCCGCCGCGAGGATCAGCCCCGCGAGCACGAACATCAGGTTGACCGTGCCGCCGACGCGCGCGACCAGCTCGCGCGCCAGGAGGCCGCCGGTGATCGCTCCCAGTGATGCACCCGCGCCAATCACGCCGAACAGCCGCTTGGCCTGGCGCGTGTCGAACAGCGAGTTGGCAAAGCTCCACGCCTGGACCGGCGCGATCACACCGAAGCAGTTCACCCAGACGTAGAAGACGCCCGGCAGCAGCGCAAATGAGGCGTAGCGGAACAGGTACCAGAACAGCAGGACATTCGCGCTGAAGAAGATCAACGTGCCGACGGCGACCGCGCGCGAGCCGAACCGCGCGACGACCCGCGAGTACGCGGGAACGAACAGCGTCAGCGCCAGCGGCACGGCGGCGTACGCGTAGACGAGCGACTCGGGCTCGTGCTCGCCGAGAAAGAGCCCGCTGCGGATGGCTTTCGCCAGCAGGTACGACGCGACGACCGCCGCGATGTACAGAAACGTCAGGAGGACGGGCAGGCCCTCTCCCGGCCGGACGTCGAGGAACCGCCGCACCCGCGGAATCATGGAGTGAGCGAGTTTACTTCAAGTGCCGCATGCCGTAGGCTTTGCGCATGTCCCTCATCCAGAAGGTGTTGTCGCCCGTCGTGGAACTCCGGAAGGAGGAGGCCGCGACCGCGTTGTTGATGTTCGCCTATTCGTTCCTGCTGATCTGGTCCTACAACATCATCAAACCCATCACGCGCTCGGCGTTCATCAAGGATCTCGGCGCCGACAACATTCCCTGGATGCCGCTCGTCGCCGGCTTCGTCATCGCCGCGTTCATGGCTGGCTACACGTGGGTCGTCGCCAGGCTGCCGGAACGGTGGGGACTGCCACTGATTCAGGGGGCGATGGCGGGCGTGCTGGTGCTGTTCTGGTTCCTGTTCAAGACGGATTCGAAGGCCGTTGCCGTGGGGTTCTATCTGTGGGGGCTGCTCTTCGGCGTGCTCGTCACGAGCCAGTTCTGGACACTCGCCAACGCGACCTACGACCCGCGCCAGGCGAAGCGGCTGTTCGGCTTCATCGGCGCCGGCGCGCCGCTCGGCGGCACGGCGGCCGGCTACATGACCTACCACGCGAAGACGTTCGGCACGTTCAACATGGTCCTCTACAGCGCGGGCCTGCTGTTCATCGCCGTCATGGTCGTCGCTGCCATCCTTGGCCGCGAGAAGACCGTCCGCGGCGTGGTCGCCGAGGGAGAGAAGGGCGTGGGATTCGGAGAGGCCATCCGCCTGCTCCAGTCGTCGAAGCATCTCAAGATCATCGCTCTCGTCATCAGCTTTGCCGCCCTCGCCGCCAACATCATCGATCAGCAGTTGAACATGGCGACGGAGGCGTACAAGGGCCGATCTGATATTGATGCGCTGACGTCGTTCCTCGGCCTCGTGCAGGCCTGGATGTCCGCCATCGCCTTCCTCGTGCAGGTGTGGCTGACCAGCCGCATCCACCGCTATCTGGGCATCGGGTTCGCGCTGCTCGTCCTGCCGCTCGGCTTCGGCACGACGGCCGTCATCATGCTGCTGAACGCGGCGTTGTGGGCGCCAACGCTTGCGCGCGTGTTCGATCAGTCGCTGCGCTACACCGTCGACAAGACGAGCCGCGAAGTCCTGTTCCTGCCGCTGCCGTCCGAGGTCAAGCAGCGGGCCAAGCCGTTCGTCGACGTCACCGTCGATCGCTTTGCGAAGGCGGCCAGCGCGCTGTTGATGCTCGTCCTCATCAGCGACTGGGGCTTGGACTTCAACTGGCAGCAGGTCAGCTACGCGAGCCTGGCGCTCGTCGGGCTGTGGATTGGCGGGACGTTCGTGGCCAAGCGCGCCTACGTCCGCGCGTTCCGTCAGGGGCTCGAGCAGCGGGCGGTAGTGCCCGCCGACGTGCGCCTGCCCGTCGCCGACCTCTCGACGATCGAAACGCTCCTCGGACAACTCTCGCACCCGGATCCTGCGCGCGTCGTCTACGCGATCGACGTGCTGGAGTCGCTGGACAAGCGCAACCTGGTGACGCCGCTGCTGCTCTACCACGAGTCGCCGGCGGTGCGCGCGCGCGCGCTCAGCGCGCTCGGCGCCGTGCGCGCGGACATCGCTGTGCAGTGGAAGCCGCAGATTACGCGGCTGCTCGGCGACGCTGACGCCGGCGTTCGCGCGGCCGCCGTCGCTGCGCTCAGCGCGATCGGCGAGGAGGATGCGGCGACGGTCGCGCGCCCGCTGCTCGACGATCCGGATCCACGGATTCGCGCGACAGCGGCAGTCGCGGTTGCCGGCAGCTCGAAGGCAGAGGACGTCAACGCCGCGGAGGCGACGCTGCTCGCGCTCGCCAGCGATTCGCGGGACACGGCGCGAGGCGCACGCCGCGACGTGGCCGCCGCGATTCGGCAGATTGCCAATCCGCGCTTCCATCGCATGCTCATTCCGCTTCTCTACGACCCGGCGCCCGAAGTCGCCGAGGAGGCGATGGAGAGCGTCCGCGCCGCGGGAACATCGGACTTCATCTTCGTTCCCACGCTCGTCGCGCTGCTGCGTCACCGGCAGCTCAAGGGGCACGCGCGGGACGTCCTGGTCAGCTACGGCGAACCGGTCGTCACCGTCCTCGCCCACTTCATGCGCGCGCCGGAGGAGGACATCTGGGTGCGCCGCCACATCCCGGCAACGCTGGCGCGTATCCCCTCGCAGCAGACGGTCGACGTCCTCGTCGCCGCGCTGCAAGACGATGACGGATTCCTCCGCTTCAAAGCGATCGAGGCCCTGGGCCGCGTGCGCCGCGAGCACGACACGCTGACGTTCCCCCGCGAGCCGATCGAAGCGTTGGCCATCAAGGAAAGCCGGCACTACTTCAATACGCTGTCGCTGTGGCACAACCTGTTCGGCTCTGCGCGCCGCAGCCCCGGCGGGGCGGAGGCGGGAAGAGAGACGCTTTCGGCGGACTCGCTGCTCGCGCAGGCACTGACGGAGAAGATGCGGCGCACGAAAGACCGCATTTACCGCCTGCTCGCGCTCATCTACCCATGGCGCGACATCACCGCGGCACAGTGGACCCTCGAACGCGGCGATGCGCGCAGCCGCTCGAGCGCCTCGGAGTATCTCGACAACATCCTCACCGGTCAGCTCCGGAAGCGCGTCGTGCCAATCGTCGAGGAGCTGCCGCTGGACGAGCGGGTGCGGCGGGCGAACGTCCTGCAACGGACGCGGCCGCGCGACGTCGAGGAGACGCTGCTGCAGTTGATCAACGACGACGATCAGGTCATCGCCGCATCCGCCATCGACGTCGTCCGCGAGCGGAAGATCTGGACGCTGGCGCCGGACGTCGAGCATGTGCTCGCGCACCGCGACGTGCACGATTGGTACGTCTTCGAAGCGGCGTCGTGGGCGCTCGCCGAGCAGCGGCTTGCCGCCGAACGGCGTCGCGAGCTGTGGCTCGAGCCGCTGCCTGCCGCGGAGCTCGCGGCGATGCTGCGACGGCTGCCGATGTTCGCCTCGGTGTCGGTCGATGAGCTGTTCCGGATCGCGAGCAGCGCGAAACAGGTGAGACATGAAGCGGGCGCCGTGCTCGCACAGGAAGGCGCCGTGCCATCGCACGTCCATCTGCTGCTCGACGGCCGCGTGACGGCAATGAGCCGCGACGCCGCGCCGCGCTCGATCACGGCGCCGGCGGCGCTGGGTTTCGCCGAAGTGCTCCAGGGGCTCGCGATGGCGGAGACGCTGCGAACGACTGGCGTCGCCGTCACGCTGGCGCTCACGACGGAGGAGCTGCGGACGATGCTGTCGGACAATGCCGACCTGGTGAGCGGCCTGTTCAGCACGATCGCGGAACGCTGCGAAGCGTGCGCCGCAGGCCCGATCCATACCTCGGGTACGGCCGCGGAGCTTGCGCACCTGGCCGAGGGCGGCAGCGTGAGCCCGGTCGAGAAGATCCTGGCGCTGCAACGGGTGCCGCTGTTCGCGCGTGTCACGGTCGAGGAGATGCGCCAGCTCGCGGCGATCGCGCAGGCCGTGACGATGACGGCCGGCAGCAGGCTGTTCGCGGAGTCTGCCACGCCGGCAATCTGGCTGCTCCTGTCAGGCGAGGTGTCGCTCGAGAACGCCGCTGGCGGGACGCACCTCGTCGCGCGCGGCGGCGACGTGATCGGATCGCTTGCCACGATCGCCGGACGTCCGCTGGGACTCTCCGCAGACGTGCTGCGCAGCGGCGTCGCGCTGAAGATCGACCGCGACGCGCTGTTCGACACGCTCGGCACGCATCCGGAGCTGCTGCGGCAGATCTTCGCGGGGATGTTCAAGCTCGAGGCGGAGGCGGCTGTTCGCTGATCGCTGATCGCCGATCGCTGATCGCCGATCGCTGATCGCTGATCGTTATTTGTGCGGTGCAGCTGCGGCATGCGATCGGCGCGGCTCGGCGCCACCCTGCACCTGACGCGACGCAGGATCGACGACGACGGCCGCCGCGTAGCCGTAGCGGACCTCGCCCTTGCGGCCGATCTTCTGGAAGCGATGCCCTCGTGACATGAGGTCCCGCAGGATGGACCGCGGAATCCGGTCCTCGATCTGCATCCGCCCGACGTCCGGCTCGATCGGATCGCGCCCGACGAGGAACCGCGGCGCCTCGATCGCTTTCTGCGCCGGCATGCCGCTGTCGACGACGTTCAGGACGATGTCGTAAACGGACGCCGGGATCCACGCGTTGCCCGCGGCTGCCACGGCAAGCCTCGATGAGAGCGTCTCGCCGTTCTTCCGGAAGACGAGCGTCGGCACGCTCGTGGACGAAGACCGCGCGAGCGGGAGAAAGCGGCCGGGTGCGCCCCCAGGCCCGCCGAACCGCAGGTGGTTGTTGTAGAGGAAGCCGAGCCCCTCGGAGACATAGAAGGTTCCGCCCCACGTGCTGAGCGTTTGCGTGACGGCGATCATGTTGCCGTCCGCGTCGGCCACCGCGAACGCCGTGGTGCCGCGGCCGATGCGCTCGGGCGGATCTGCGCCGGTTCCGCGCCCGCCCCCACGCCCGCCGCGGCCGCGGCCTTCCGCGTCCATCGGGTATCGCGACGCTCTGGCCGGGTCGATCTTCTTGAACAACGCGGCGGCATGCGCAACGTCGAGGTGCGGCCCGAGGTCTACCCCGAACAGCGCGGGATCGGCGATGCGCGGTGCCTGATCGCGGGCCTTCCAGGACTCGATCGCGTAGTGGAAGTAGTCGGCATCCGCCGCGTACGACGCGTTGGGGCGCGGCTGATAGTTCTGGAGGATCTGCAGCGTCTCGATCAGCGCCAGGCCGCTCGAGACGGGAGGCGGCGACGAAAAGACGACGTGATCGCGATACCGGCCGGAGAGCGGGCGCCGCTCGATCGCGCGATACTGCGCGAGATCGTCGATCGTGATCAGGCCGCCGTGCCGCGCCATGTCGTCAGCGATCCGGCGCGCGATCGCCCCGCGATAGAACGTCTGGGCGCCGTCGGTGGCAATCGCGCGGAGGGTCGCGGCGTAGTCCTGGTTGACGAACCGATCGCCAGGTCGCGGCAGCTTGCCGCCCGGCAGGTAGATGCGCTTCGATTCAGCGTACTTCTCGAAGAAGCGGCGGCCTTCGGCGATCGACGTCGGCAGCGCCTCGTCCAGCGTGAAGCCTTCTTCCGCGTAGGTAATCGCCGGCGCGATCAGGTCCTTCCACGCGACCCTGCCGCTGCCATAGCGCCTGAACATGTAATCGAGACCGGCGACGACCCCGGGAATGTTCGCCGCGGCGGGACCGTCTCCGGTGCTTTGCTGCAACACCGGGTTGTCGCGTGTCGCCTTGATCGGAGCCTGGTCCTTGTAGTCAATCGCCACCGGCTCGCTCATGCCCTCGCGCCAGATGAGCGCCATGCCGTCGCCGCCGATGCCCGACGCGTCGGGCTCGACAACGCCGAGAGCGAATGAGACGGCGATAGCGGCGTCGACGATGTTGCCCGCCTCGTCGAGGGCGAGCGCGCCGGCGCGCGAGGCGAGCGGATGGCCGGAGACGACAACAGCGCGATTCGACGTGAGCGCCGGCTTGATGAGCGGCTGCTCTGCTATCATCGCGTCCACGGCGTCCTCGAGCGCTGCGGCATCGCGCGCGGCAGCGGCCCGCGGCCGGTACTGTTCTTTGAGCTCGCGCCAGCGGTCAGCGGAGGCGCCATCGGCGAAATACATCTGGCGCAGCATCTCCCACACGCGATCGAACGCGGCCGTGAACGAGCGGTCGGCAGGCGCGGCGGGCGTGACGGTGCGTGCGCCAGAATCGACGGGAATCGGCGCGTCGACAACCCAGAGGCGGAACGCGTCGGCAAAGAGCGGCGGCGTCTCCTCCAGGCTGCGCAGCGGGTTGCCGTTGTAGGCGGGATCCGGCGGTGGAATCTCGCCGATGATCAGCTTGCGTCCGTCGGGAGACCACGCGGGCATGCCGCCGCGCCGCGACGCCAGGACGGGCTGCTCCGCCGGCCGCATTCGCGGCGACGGGCCCTCGTCGGCCGCACGCACGTCGACCGGCGCGACCCACACGGATCCGAGGCCTTCGCGCACCGCGTAGAACGCGACCCGCGAGCCGTCCGGCGACCAGGCCGGAAAGCGCTCGACGCCGCGCGCGCGGACGACGCGTGTGCGGCGCACGCGGGTGCCGGACGCAGGCATGTCGGCGACCCACACGTCGGCGTCGCCGTCTTCGCTCTCGCGATCCGATACGAACGCGATGCGTTTACCGTCGGGTGACACGCGTCCCTCGCGCTCGTCCTCCGCGGTTCCGGTGTCGGAGAACAACGGCGTGGCTTCTCCGCCGGTCGCCGAGACGACGAACAGCCGCCAGAGCCAACCGTCGCGCCGCGAGAACACGATGCGTCCGTCACGCGTCCACGACGGCCACCGACTCGTGCGGCCATCCGTGATGCGTCGCGCTTCCCCGCCGTCGGCTGGAGAAACGTAGATGTCGAACCCGTCGCCGGTGTCGGCGGCAAAAGCGATAGACCGTCCGTCCGGCGACCACGCAGGATCGCGCTCGGTTGCGGGCGACGAGCGGCGCAACGGCCGCGCGCGGCCGCCGTCGGGCGACGACGTCCAGATGCGATCGAGATACGAGAAGGCCAGGCGGCGGCTATCGGGAGACCACGCGGGATCCTGGACACCGGCCGGCGACGCCCCTTGCTGCGCGACGAGCGACAGCCCCACGCAAAGGCAGGCGAAAACCGCGACAACGGCCTGCCTCATTTGCCCGTCATCCGCGGCCGAGAAGCGCCTCGAGGAGCGCTGCCTCCGACATTCCGTAGTGCTCCCACACTTCCATGAACGACTCGGACGGCGCGACGTGCGGGTCAGTGATGCCGAAGTGGTCGATCTCGACGCCGCTTCCATACAGCTGGCCGGCGACGAGCGCGGCGACTCCTTTGATGCCCGACGCCGGATTGCCAATCAACCCGTCCTCGAGCGTGATGACGCGTGTGTAGCGGCCGGCAATTTCCTGGAGGTACGCGTCGGGAAGCGGGAAGCCGTTGACGACGTGCACATCCGCGGCGACCCCCTGCTCCTCAGCGCGATCGCTCGCCGCGACGGCCATGAACGTCGGCGCGCCGATCGACAGGACGATCGTGCCGGCGCCGCTGCGCTCACGCAGGATCGTCACCGGCGTCCACTCGTCGGCGGCGTTCCAGACCGGATCGGACGAATCAGCCTTCGTCAGGATCGGCAGGTTGTCGCGCGGGATGGCGACGATGTGTCCGCCGAAGCCGGCGGCGGCGTCCCTGACCGCGACGAAGGCCGCGCGGGCGTCGGCCGGCGCGTAGAACCGGCGGAGGAACGGCAGGTAGCCGAGCGCCAGGTTGATCCAGTCGAGGCTCCACCCCGAGAAGTGATCGCGGCCCGTGCACGCGCCGACGTGCGAGAGGTGCATGAGCACGTTCAACCCCTCGTTGAGGCCGTTGAGATTGCGCTGGTAGCGCCACATCTCGAAGCCCTCGCGCGCGATGCCTTCCATGAACGCGGCAAACGTCGCAAACGCGTTGAGCTGCGGCCCGTGCGACGAGAACGACAGGCCATCGCTCATCAGCGACGCCGCCTGCTCCTGGATGCTCATCTCGAACTGGTGGCCGGACGGAACCAGACCGGCGGCCTTTCCGAGCTTCGTCGACGGATTGAGGTCGCAGGAGACGAAGAAGCAGCGGTCCGGATACCGCTTGGCGATCGCCGCGTACGCCGCCTCGCTTCCGGCTCGCGCGGACACCGGCTTGTCGGGGCCGGGGAGCTTCACGTCTTTCAGGTCGTCGGCCGCGAGCACGAGGTTCGGTGTGCCCTTCGGTGGACGCGCGGTCGTCTCAACGATTCGGCGCGGCTCGCGCTGGAGCGAGTCGAGCGCGCGCGTCTCCTCGCCGGTGAGCTGCAGCATCGGGTTCGCCAGCGCCTTCTGGCCGTCGCGTCCCTTCATGCCGCCGTCGTGATGCCCTTCGCCGCCGGGAAGGTTGTTGACGTAGAAGAGACACTGAAGCATCGCGTGCGAGTCGCGATAGCTCATGAGTGACCCGGGAATCCACACCGGCGTGTCGAGAGAGACGCCGTGACGCCCGGCGAATTCGGCGGTCTCTTCGGCAATCCCGTGTCGCTCGCCGAACGCTCTGACGTTGACGGTCACGTCGGTCCCCGCCGAGGATCCGAAGCCGACCGGGTAGATGAGCGACGGGTGCCCCTCCTGCGCCAGCCGGTAGGCTTCGCCGTAGGCGGCGAAGAGACGCACGCGATCGTGCAGCGACGGAATCTCGAGAATCCGGATGCCGAAGCTCGAGATAATCGGCCGGGGATCGCGGTCCATGACCCACGCGGTCGTCCCCGAGAGCTGGATGCCGTTGCGGTGCATCACGAACGCGACCGGCGCGCCGTGGAAGGTCGCGGCGTTGAACCCGTCGAGCGCCTGGCCGGAGATCCAGCCCGCGTCGCCGCAGTGGCAGATCACGAACGCGTCGCGCCCCTTGTTCGCTTTGAGGCCGAGGGCGAGTCCGGTGGCGACCGGCACCATGACGCCGAGTCGTCCCGAGCCGAGCGGCGTGCCGCCAGCGACCCACGAGACATGGCCTGCGATGTCGAGGCTGCGGCGGAATTTCTCGACGACCCGCTCGCGCGGCAGGAAGCCGAGCGCCGACAACGCCGAGTAGTAGCCGATGCTGGTGTGCCCGTGCTCGATGGCGAAGTGCTTCGTCTCGTAGTCGACGGTTGCGAGCGTCATCAGCAGGGGGCCGATGATCTCGAGGCCGCCGCCGAGATGATCGATGTCGTTCACCTTCGCGAGTGAGATCAGCGACTCGATCGCGATGCGCGCGGCGGTCTTCTCGAGCGCGCCGAAAACAGTGTCGGCGGCGGGATCCAGCGTCGAATTCTGCAGGTTGAGCGTGAGCGGCAGCACTTCGGAGCGAATGCGGTCCGACATCAGCGGCGTATCGCGCAGCAGCCGGACGTTCCGCTCGTCCTGGGCCTGAGCACGGCGCGCCAGCGCGCTTCGAATCATCTCTGCTTCCCTTCAGTCACGTCCGCCGGCGAGCAGGTAGTACGCGGCGAGCGGCCCCTGCTCTCCTGCGGCGGTTCCCGCGGCTGCGAGCGTCGCATCCGCAAGGCGCGCGAATTCACTGTCGCCCGACGTGCCAGCCAGGCGCTTCAAGAGGCGTGCGGCGCGGCAGTTCGTGACGAACGGCTTCAGCCGCACGCGCATGAGGCCGACGGCTTCGCCGCCGTCGACGACGGTGCGATCGAAGAAGCCGCCGGCGTCGGCATCCCACATCTCGCGGACGGCATAATGCGCCAGTTCCTCCGACATCATCTCGTACGGCGTGTCTTCGGTCGTCTCGAACGCGTCGAGCGCGGCCTCCGCCATTGCGATCTGATCGACGAGCAGCGCGCGGACGCGCGACTGGCCATCGTAATAGTGGGCGACGCCGTGTCCGGGCCGGTAACACGCCAGGAGGACCCGCTCGAGGGATTTGAGCGCGAACTCCCGCAGACCCCGGTCGTCCAGCAGGCGTGCGGCGCGAAGCATGGCCGACGTCATCGCGGCATTCGCGTCCGCATAGAACACATCGTCGATGTGGCCGTCGCCGCTCCGCTCGGATCCGAACCAGCCGCCGTCCACGGTGTCGGCAAGGCGCCGCTGCACGTACTCCACGACATCGGCCGCCCGGCCGGCGAAGCGGGGGATCTTCAGCGTCTCCGCTGCGTCGACATAGACGTCGAGCAGCGCGGCGTTGACGGCAAGCATCTTCTCGCGGTGCGGCTGCTGCCAGTCGCGCGCCGCGGAGAAGCGGAAGAAGCCGCCGTCGATCTCGTCGTAGAGCGGTCCCCATCCCATCGCGTCGAGCGTTCGCGTGACGATCGACTCGAGCTGCTCGTCGCGAGCGTGGCGAAGACGCGCAAGCGCGACGTGCAGCGGCGCGGTGTGCGGGAACTTCGGCGCCGTGCCGAAGCCGCCGTGATCGACGTCAACGGTGCTGACGATCGCGCGCCAGAGCGACTCCGCGGAATCACAGGAGGAGGGGAGCAGGAGAGAACTTTGTTCTGTGTCTGAAGAAGAAAAAAGGTTCCCGTTCTTCTCTTCGCCGGTAAATTCCGCGACGCACACCGAGCGTACGCGCGCGAGCGCGTCGGTCATGCGTTCGGGCTCGATGTAGGTTCCGCCGCCGAGGATGTCACCGTTGGGCGTGAGAAACGCAGTTGTTGGCCATCCACCCAGGGTGTAGCGCTCGCAGATGTCGGGGCGACGGTCGGCGTCGACGCGTACGGGGACGAAGCCGTCGGTGATCGCACAGGCGATCGCCGGATCGGCATAGCTCGTCCGATCCATCTCGCGGCACGGCTGCGACCACGTCGTCGTAATCGACAGCAGAACTGGCTTCTGCTCGTCGCGCGCGCGCGAGAACGCGTCCGCGCTCCACGGCAGCCATGCAATGGCGAGGGTCACGCGGTGATTATAATGACTTGATGCTCGCGTTGCGGTACGCCGCAGTACTGGCACTGACCGTCTGGGTCGGCGGTCTCATCGTGCTGGGCTCGATCGCGGCGCCGACGATCTTCGACGTGCTCGGCTCGCACAGGATCGCTGACGGCGTGGCCGGCGCGGTGTTTGGCGAGATGCTGCGGCGCGCGCACACCATCAGCTACGTCTGCGCGGCGGTTCTCCTCACCAGCCTTCTGGCTCGCAGAATTCTCGGTCCGCGGCCGGTCCATGTCGGCATCCGGTTCGTTATGGCGGCGGTCATGCTGGCGGCGATGTTGTACTCCGGACTCGTCGTCTCGACGCGGATCGCCTCGCTGCGGCCGACGAACGGCATCTCACCGTCCGCGCTGCCGGCGGACGATCCGCGCCGCATCGAGTTCAACCGTCTGCATGCCACGTCGACGGCCCTCGTGATGGTGCCGATCCTGGGAGGGTTGGCACTGCTTTTCTTCGAACTGAAGGACTGACGCATTGCCGCAGCACGCGATCCTCGACGACATTCGCGCACAGCTCGAAAACGAACGTCAGCCGGCACGCGCGATGGAAAAGACCGTCCGCGTGCTGAAGGAGCGGCTGCCGCACTACACCTGGGTCGGCATCTATCTGCTCCATGGCAACGAGCTCGTGCTCGGGCCGTTTCTCGGCAAGCCGTCGCCGCACACGCGCATTCCGCTCGGCCGCGGCATCTGCGGCGCCGCCGCCGCCGAGCGCGCGACGATCGTCGTCGACGACGTGAACGCGGACCCGAGATATCTGGCGTGCAGCGTGGAGACGAAGTCCGAAATCGTCGTGCCGATCATGCGTGGACCCGACGTCCTCGGCGAGATCGACATCGACAGCGACCAGCCGGCCGCGTTCGGCGATGCCGATCGCGAACTGCTCGAATCGGTTGCCGCGCTGCTGGCGCCGAAGATCGGAGGGCTACGGCAGCCCTGAAGGGCTGCACTACGGCTGCCGTAGTGCAAGGTGTTCAGCCCTGCCATCGTCTCTTTATGCCACACGTCATCACACTGATCCCTGGAGACGGCATCGGGCCGGAAGTCACCGAAGCGGTCGTGCGCATCTTCAAGGCGGCGGCCGTCGACGTGCAGTGGGAGCGCCACGACGCGGGCGTCACGGCGTTCAAGCGCTACAACCAGTCGCTGCCGGCGGACCTGCTCGAGTCGATCCGCCGGAACAAGGTCGCGCTGAAGGGGCCGGTCACGACCCCCATTGCGGAGGGCTTCACGAGCGTGAACGTCGGCCTCCGCAAGGCGCTCGACTTGTATGCGAACCTGCGTCCGGTGCGCAATCTCCCCGGCGTCGAGAGCCGCTTCGCCGACGTCGACCTGATCATCGTCCGCGAGAACACCGAGGACCTCTACTCGGGCCTCGAGCACGAAGTGATCCCGGGCGTCGTCGAGAGCCTGAAAATCATCACGGAGCGGGCCTCGACGCGGATCGCCAAGTTCGCGTTCGACTACGCGCGCACGAACGGGCGGCGCCGCGTCACGGCCATCCACAAGGCCAACATCATGAAGCTCGGTGACGGGCTCTTCCTCGAGAGCACGCGCACCGTCGCGCGCGATTACGCCGACATCACCTACGACGAGCGGATCGTCGACGCCGTCTGCATGCAGCTCGTCATGCACCCGGAGAAGTTCGACGTGCTGCTGCTGCCGAATCTCTACGGCGACATCGTGTCGGACCTGTGCGCCGGACTGGTCGGCGGGCTGGGCGTCGTGCCGGGCGCGAACATGGGGCTCGATTGCGCGGTGTTCGAGGCGGTGCACGGCAGCGCGCCCGACATCGCCGACAAGAATCTCGCGAACCCGACGGCGCTGCTGCTGTCGGCACTGATGATGCTCGAACACCTCGGCGAGCGGGATCGCGCCGGCCGCATCCGCGGCGCCCTCACGCGCGTGCTGACGGACGGCCGCGTGCGGACGCGGGATCTCGGAGGCACCGCCTCGACGACGGAGTTCACCGAAGCGGTGTGCAGAGAAATCGAGAAGTAAGTCTGATATATTTCCAGTCCTCCAATGCTGGATGACATTACCGAGGCGGTGCTCGCGCGAGAGGACGTCGCGCGATACCTGCGCGGGGGACACGGGCATTCGGAGTTCGAGACGCGCGAGCGCATCTGTGCCTATCTCGACGAGCTCCGGACGACGCAGCGCTATCCGATCTACCGGGCGCTGAAGCACCCGCTGTATCCGATCCTCCGCAAGATCGAGCGCATCGACGAGCACGTCGAGATCGCGCAGCAGGCCACGCGCAAGGGCCGTGTCATCTACATCTCGGATCACAAGAGCCATCTGGATTACCTGGTCGAGCCGCTGGTGCTCGACGACAACGGCGTGCGGCCACCCGTCATCGCCGCCGGCATCAATCTGTTCGGCGGCCCGCTCGGCCTCATCAACCGGCACGTCACCGGCGCGATTCCGATCCGCCGCAACACGAAGGATCCGATCTACCTCGTCACGCTGAAGGCGTATGTCGCGGAACTGCTGCACCGGCGTGATCTGCTCTTCTACATCGAGGGGGGCCGGAGCTACTCGGGCGAGCTGAAGCAGCCGAAGACCGGACTGCTCCACTCGGCGCTGCAGGCGCACGAGCGCGACGGCGTCATCCTGCCCATCGCCGTCGCCTACGACCTCGTGCTCGAAGATCACATCCTCGCCCACCAGGGCGCGAAGCGCCGGCAGCGGCCGTTCGCACGCGAAGTGGCGGAGATGGTGCGCTACGCGGTTGGCTACCAGTCACGTGCGTTCGTCACGTTCGGCGCGCCGATCGCGCTCGGCGACTACGATCCCGAGTCGCGCCGCGACGTCATGGATCTCGCGCACCTGATCCGCGACACCATCGGGCGGCTGTACAAGGTGCTGCCGACCGCCGTGCTCGCCGCGGCCATGCGCCCGAACATCACGCGGCGCGAGCTCGAGAGCCGCGCCGACGAGGCGATCGAGACCCTGCGCGCCGAGGGGGCCAATCTCGGCGTCACCTCCGGCCGGCAGGCTGTCGAGGAGGGCGCAGACCCGCTCGTCGAGCGCAACGTCATTCACATCGATCGCGGCGGCCGCTTCCGCGTCCGCGAGCGAACCGTGCTGCGCTACTACGCGCGCACGCTACAACACCTGCTCGTTGGCAGCCGCCGGGCGGGAGGGCCACGGACGCACTGATGATCGGCTCGGCGTCAAAAGCGTTCTTCCACCTCCTCGCAAGCAGCCGGCCCCTGAAACAACTTGCATCGCGTTACGGCATGCGCCGGCCCGGCAGCTTCGCGCGCCGCTTCATCGCCGGCGAGACCGTGGAAGAGGCGATCGAGGCCGCGCGCGTCATCCAGGCGTCAGGCATGCTGCTCACGCTCGACTATCTCGGTGAGAGCGTGGCGACGATGGCGGAGGCGGACGCGGCGACGCGGTCGTATCTCGGCGTCATCGAGCGGATCGTCGGCTCGGGCATCGAGCACAACATCTCGCTGAAGCTGACGCAGCTCGGGCTCACCGTCGATCGCGCGACCTGCGTCGACAACCTGCGGCGCATCCTCGACGCCGGGCAGACACACGGCTTCTTCGTGCGGATCGACATGGAGAACTCGCCGTACACCGAAGTCACGCTCGACATCTTCGAGACGATCTGGCAGCAGGGATATCGCAACACCGGCACCGTGCTGCAGTCGTACCTGCCGCGAAGCCTCGACGATGCGCGGCGGCTGAACGAACTCGGCTCGCGCGTGCGTCTCGTCAAGGGCGCGTACAAGGAACCGCGTGGCGTGGCATATCAGAAGAAAGAGCAGGTCGACGCCGCGTTCGTCGACATCATGAAGGTGCTGCTCGCCGACGGCACGTATCCCGCGATCGCGACGCACGATCCGGCGATGGTCGACGCGACGCGGGCGTTCGCGAAGGCGCGAGGCATCGGCTCTGACAGATTTGAATTCCAGATGCTGTACGGAATCCGTCGTGATCTGCAGTCGCAGTTGACAGCGGCGGGGCACCGCGTTCGCGTATACGTGCCGTTCGGCCGCGAATGGTTCCCGTACTTCATGCGGCGTTTGGGCGAGCGGCCGGCAAATGTCGGATTTGTGATCCGCGGGATCCTGGGTGAACGGTGAGCCACCTCGCGGTAATCCGCCACTCCTGTAGTGGTCGAGTGTGCGATTCGCTACACACTGTCCACTGCTGAGGATAACCACCTCAGCCGCTTTTCCTCGCGAACTCGCGGTCCCACCTCAGGTTTACTGAAACCGCCTTCGTGGCACACCTCTTGATATTTCCTTCAGCAGATGGACGCTGGAACAGCTGGTCCACAGGCGGCGTCCTAGAGGGAGCAGGAGAACCCGATGGTTACCAACTACCCCCAGCAGCTCACGGCGTCCGCCGAGGTCGGCACTGACAGGTCCGAAGGCATCGTGGCCCGGACGGTGGGTCGCCTGGGTCAGTTGTTCTGTGGGCTGCGCGGGCACGATTCAGTGCTGCATTTCGAAGGCAACCGCGTGATGATGCGCTGCACATCGTGCGGCTACGACACGCCAGGCTGGGAGATCAGCGGCCGCGGTCCGCGCCGCCGCTTCGACGGCGACTCGCGACGTCATCTGCTCGCGACCCAACGTCTCGTCCTGCGGAAGTCTGCCTGACCTAACCGGCTGGCGCGGCCCTCAGAGCCACTTCTCAGCGAGCCGCGCCAGCGCGTTCCGGCACCTCAACACATCGTCTACGGTCACGTACTCTTCCACGCTGTGAAGGCCTGCGCCGCCAGGACCGAACAGCAGGGACGGAATACCTGCGCCGCCAAGCACGGCGGCATCGGTCCAAAAACTCATCCCCACTGACTCGGAGACGCAACCGGTTGCCGCCGCAGCGCTGAGCAACGCCGCGGACAGCTCGTGTTCGGGCGGCAGCTCATACGACGGCCGCGAGAACATCAGCCGCACGGTGGCGTCGAACGACGGATCCTCGGCGCGGATGGCGTCGAGGCGGCTGCAGATTTCCGTCAGCGCGGAATCGCCCGACTCCCCGGCAATCGTTCGGCGTTCCATCTGCAGCCGGCAGCGGTCCGGATAGCTGCTCAGCTCACGTCCACCCTCGATGAGCGACGCGTGGAGCGAGGCGGTGCCCATGATCGGATGAGGCGCCCGCGACTGCAGCTCGCGGTCGAGATGCTCGAGCCGGGTCAGCACCCGACCCATGTGGACGATCGCGTCGATGCCTTCCTTCGGCCGGCTGCCATGCGCCGCGCGCCCGCGCGTCTCGATGTCGAACCACGCGAAACCCTTGTGCCCGATGCCGACGTTCAAACCGGTCGGCTCCGTGACGACGGCCGCATCCGCGGTCCATTCGGTCACGAGGGCGTCGGCGCCGATGCTCGCGTACTCCTCGTCGATGACGGCGGCAACGATGATGCGTCCGCGTGAGAGACCGCGTTCGATCAGGACGCGGACGGCGTCGATCATCGCGGCGACCCCGCCCTTCATATCCTGCGCGCCGCGACCGTACAACCGGCCATCGCGCTCGACAGGATCGAACGGCGCGGCCATGCCCTCGACGCCGACCGTGTCGACGTGCCCGCAGAACATCAGCGAGCGGCCGCGCCCACGTCCCTCGAAGACGCCGATGACATTCGGCCGTCCCGGCGCCACGTCCTGAAGCTGCACATCGAGTCCGAGCCGCCGCAGATGTGCGGCGATCGCCTCGGCGATCTGCCCTTCACCGGCAGCGCCGGGAACGAGCGACGGATTGACGGAGTCGATGGCGACGAGATCACGCAGCAGCTTGATGCAGGGATCCATGGGGTCAGGTCTTGAATTATCAGTTTTTTGAGCTCCCGCCAAAACTGATAATTCAAGACCTGACCCCAGTATCATGCGACTGTGACTCTTGACGGACGCGTGGCGGTTGTCACCGGCGCTTCCTCCGGCATCGGCCTCGCCTGCGCACGCCATCTGGCGAGCAACGGCGCCGCGATCGTGCTCGGCGCGCGCCGCGCCGATCGGCTCGACGAAGCCGTCCGCGGGATTCGCAGCGGCGGCGGACGTGCCGAAGCGGTCACGGCGGACGTCACCATCGAAGCCGACGTGGAGCGGCTCGTCGGCGTCGCCCGCGAGCGTTTCGGTGGCCTCGACATCATGATCTGCAACGCCGGCTTCGGCTACTACGGCTTGATCGAGGACACGCCCGCAGACGTCATGCGACGCATGATGGACGTGAACTTCATGGGCACGTTCCTCGGGGCGCGCGCCGCGCTGCCGGTGTTCCGCGCGCAGGGACGCGGCCACCTGATCATGGTCTCCTCGATCGTCGGACGCCGCGGCATCGCGCAGATGAGCGGCTACAGCGCGACGAAAGCGGCGCAGGCCGGCTTCGCCGAGTCGCTGCGCGCCGAGTTCGTTGGCACGGACATCCACGTCAGCGTCGTCTTTCCGGTCTCCACGACGACCGAGTTTCGCGCCGCCATGAATCGCGACTACGGTCATTCCGTCTCGGGCCTCGGACCGAAGCAGACGGCCGACGACGTCGCACGCGCCGTGATCGCGTGCGTCGAACGGCCGCGCGCGGAGGTGTATCCCTACCGCAGTGCGCGTCTGCTGGCGATTCTGAATGCCGTTGCCCCCGGGTTCACTGACAGATTCGTGCAGCGGTTCGGCCGTCATCGCCAGGTTCGTCCGGCGAAGCCATGATCGAGATGACGCGGGCGATCGCCGAGGCGGTTCGCGACGCAGGCGGACGCGCGCTCGTCGTCGGCGGCTGGGTGCGCGATCGGCTGATGGGCCGCGAGTCGAAGGACGTGGACGTCGAGGTCTACGGCATCGACGCGCCACGGCTGCGCGCGCTCCTCGGCCGGTTCGGCAACGTGAACACCGTCGGCGAGAGCTTCACCGTCTACAAGGTCGGAGACATCGACGTCTCGCTGCCGCGGCGTGAATCGAAAATAGCGCGGGGGCACCGCGGGTTCGACATCACGGGCGATCCGTCGATGTCGGTTCAGGGGGCGGCGCGCCGGCGCGACTTCACCGTCAACGCCATCTCGTGGGATCCGCTGACCGGCGGGTACGTCGATCCGTTCGGCGGCCGCGACGACATCCTTCGCGGCGTCCTGCGCGCCGTCGATCCGCGCACGTTCCCCGATGACAGCCTGCGCGTGCTTCGCGCGATGCAGTTCGCGGCCAGGTTTGCGTTCACGCTCGATCCGGGCACGGCCGAACTGTGCAAGCGGATTCCCCTGGACGATCTCCCGTCGGAGCGGATTTGGGGCGAGGTCGAAAAGCTGCTCCTGCAGGCGCCACAGCCATCCGTCGGCTTCTCGCTCGCGCTCGATCTCGGCATCGTCGATCGCCTGTTTCCGGAGGTGAAGGCGCTCGTCGGTTGCCCGCAGGAACCCGACTGGCATCCCGAAGGCGACGTCTGGGTCCACACGCTGATGGTCATCGACCAGGCGCGCCGCCGCATCGACGATCTCGATCGGCCGCAGCAGATCGCGGTCATGCTTGGCGCCGTCTGCCACGATCTCGGCAAACCGCCGACGACGGAGTACGTCGACGGGCGGATTCGATCGATGGAGCACGAGCAGGCGGGACTCGAGCCGGCGATTGCGCTGCTCGATCGGCTGAATGTCCACACGGTCGGCGGCTTCGACGTGCGCAAGCAGATCCTCGGGATGGTGGCGCACCACCTCAAGCCGCTGTCGTTCTACAAGGCGGATCCGCGCGCCGGCGACGGCGCCTTCCGCCGGCTCGCGCAGAAAGTCGACCTCGAGCTGCTCGCGCGGCTCGCGCTCTCCGACTGTCGAGGCCGCGCCGGGACGCACGACTGCTCCGGCATCGAGTGGTTCCTCGAGCGCGCCCGCGCGCTCGGCGTGGAGCACGCCGCGCCGGAACCGATCGTCAAGGGACGTCACCTGCTGGCGCTCGGCGTCGAGCCCGGTCCGCGCGTCGGCGAGATCCTGCGGCGGGTGTACGAGAAGCAGTTGGACGGCACGATCGCGAAGCTGGACGACGGAATCGCGTTCGCGAAGGAGATCATCGACAGTTACAATCTGCGGTGATGCTTCCGAGAGCCTGGTGTGTTCCCGTACTCTGCGCGTTCGTGTTTGCCGCCGTTCCGAGTGCTGCAACTGCGCAGGACCCTCCCGAGCGTAACCCCATCGGATGGTTCGCCGCCGACGTCCGTGCGGTGTTTGCGCAGCATCCGCACGATCCCGCGATCGCGACGTTTCTCGACGTCGACCGGACCAACCTACCGACGCGAGGCCGCGGCTTCCTGGTCGGAGCGCATGTGTACCCGCTGCGAAGGCGGGCGCTCGCGCTCGGCGTCGGCGGCGAGATGCTCATGAGCCGGGCGAGCAGGACGCAGGAGCCGGAGGAGGAGGGCGGACCCGACGGTCCCACGGTCAAGTCACGGTTGACGGCGCTCTCACCGCAGGTCTCGTTGAATTTCGGTCATCGTGAAGGCTGGAGCTATCTCACCGCGGGTCTTGGCTGGTCGGAACTGGAACTCGAAGCCCTGAACGTCACCGGCATCCTGGCCGGGACGCCGACGACGGGGCTCACGACGCTGCCCATCGCGGCGGAGCCTGAGCGAACGCGAACGCTGAACTACGGCGGCGGCGCGCGGTGGTTCGTCAAGAAACACCTCGCGTTCACCCTCGATCTACGCTTTTACGCGATCAGCCCGAAAACCGCGACGGGCGCAGGTCCTGCGCTGCCGCGCACGAGGCTCGTGATCATGAGCGGCGGCATCAGTTTCAAGTAAGCGTCGATGCCGGAGCACGCGAGCGTGGATTGCGCATGAGCGGACGACAGGCGATCGCTCTCGGCACACTCACCGTCGGCGTCCTCGACATCGCCGACGCGTTCCTGTTTTTCTGGATCCGCAGTGGCGTGCCGCCGGCGCGGATCCTCCAGAGCATCGCGGCCGGCCTGATCGGCCGCGAGGCGGCACGGGCCGGCGGGACGTCGACGGCGATGCTCGGTCTCTTGCTGCACTTCCTCATCGCGTTCGTCGTCGTGCTGACGTTTTACGTGGCGAGCCGTTACTTCCGCGTGCTCACGACGCGTACCGTCGTCTCCGGTCTCCTCTACGGACTGGCGGTGTACGTCGTCATGAACTTCGTCGTCATTCCGTTGTCCGCGATCGGTGCTCGTGGTGCGATGCCGGCGCCCGTGGTGATGAATGGACTGCTGATACACGCCTTCGGGGTCGGCCTGCCAGCCGCGGTGTTCGCAGGTCGCGCAAGAGCAGAATCCAGCAGCGCCCCCGCGACTCTCAGGCATCACAGCCGCACAAGGCGCGGTGTTTCCGAGGCGAAGTAGCTCGGTATCTCGGAGGCTTCTGCTCCCGGGAAACTCCTCTCGATAGCCGCGGCCGACGTGGGCGGCTGTGAACGAGGCCAAGCCGTCTGACGTGAGCAGTACGTCAACGTCCACAGTCGTCCGCTGGTAGCCGAACTCATTCAGCGCCATCGCACCGATGACGGCGTACGGGATGCGCTGCTCGCGCCTTGTGGACCTCGGCCTGTCCCATGAAGAACCTCTCGGCGGCGTCGACGCCGGACCAGAAGCGCTCCTCCGCAGCGTGAGAGAGTCGGGTCGGCACACGGCAAAAATACCACGCGCCCGTGGCTCTCTTCGCCGGCGGGCGACCGTGTTTGGCGCACTGCGTTCGGATTCGGCAGATAGGAGAAGGAGGACTGCAAGTCGTCCGGTGCGCGTCCTGGACGGCCTCCGACCTTTGGCCTTTGGCCTTTTGGCCCTTGGTCTTTGGCCTTTGGCCTTTGGCCTTTGGCCTTTTCCGTCTAGGCCGCTTCCCTGCCCCGTCTCCACTCCTCGAACAGCCGCGGCGTGTTGCCGGAGACCGAATGCAAGGACGGAGTCCAGCCAAGCGCCCGGGCGCGCGGGCTGCGCAGGATCTGATCGAGCGCGAGCGCGTCGGCGTACGCGCCCATCTTCTTGCGCGCCTCGCTCAGTGGCACGTGGCGGATGCTCGGTTGAATCGACACGTGTTCAGCGATGGCGGCGACGATATCGTTGACGCGCTCGTCCCCTTCATCGTTCGCGTGGAAGATGCCCGCCGCGTCCGTGTGCGTGGCAATCCTCAGGTAGAGATCGCAGAGATCGCGCTCGTAGATGAGCGGCCAGTGGTTCTCGCCTTTGCCGATGACGCGCACCAGCCCGTTTGCCGCATCCTTGAACAGATCGCCAACGATGCCGCGCGAGCCTCCGTAGACGATGCCAGGGCGGACGACGGCGGTGCGGAATCCGCGGCACGCACCGTCGAGCACGCGACGCTCGTGCGGCACGCGCCAGGCGGAGAGCTCAGCGGGGTTCAGCGGCACCGTTTCGTCGGCCGGCGCGGACGCCGGACCGATTACCCACGCGCCCGATGTGTAGATGAGGAATCGATCGGGACCGACCAGCGGCGTCAGGAACGTGTCGAGCGCGATCGCGTCGAGCTCCGCGCCGCGCGGTGAATAGTCGATCGCGGCGTGCACAACGCCGTCGGCTGCCGCCATGGCGTCGAAGTAGGTTTCCGGCTTCCCAAGGTCGCCGACGACCGGGTTTGCCCCGTGGCTCTGTACCAGCGTCGCCTTCTCGCGATGGCGGACGAGCGCGTCGACGTGATGGCCGGCGCGCACGAACGCATCGAGCACGGCAGCGCCCACGTATCCTGTTCCCCCGGTGAGAAATACGCGCATCGGTGTGCCACCCACTCTACTAAATATCCCAGATCCGTTCCTGGCGATCGTAGAAGGTCAGCACGCCGTCCTCGCTGACCTTCAGCACCGCGCCGAAACGGCCGGCGGCCATCGCGGCGGTCGTGCGCGCGCCCTCGACGGCGAGCGTGGAATGCGGCTCGGGTGGCTCCGTGTGCAACAGAATGGCGCCAACGGCGAGCAGCCGGCCGGATTCGTCGACCACCGTGGCGCCGTCGGTGCGCGCCAACCCGGCGAGCACGGCAGGATCCAGGCTCATCGCGTTGCGGCCGCGGAGCATGTACATCAGTTGCGCGCGGGTTGGCGCGCCCGACGCCGCGCCGCGCATCGCGTCGAGCTGATCGCCTGGCGCGACGAGCTGCGGCAGCGAGACGGCGGGGTCGCGGAGCACCACGAACAGCGCACCCTGCCGCGCGTCGGCCAGATCGAAGGCCGTCTGGAACAGGCGCTCCGCCCGCGCGCGATTGCCGACGGCGCGCTCCCACATCTCGTATTTGGCCTGCAAATCGAGCAGGTGCCAGCGCGCGTTCCGGAAGCTGAAGAGCTGGGCGCCTTCCGCGAACACCTTGATTTCGTGCGCCGGGCTGAGCACGACGGTGATGTTCTTCGTCCCGAGCGTGGTGAGCGCGTGCGCGCGGTACGGTGTGGGACACGGCGCGCCGAGCTCGCCAGCCGGCGCGTAGCGTCCCACCTCGATGATGTCGAGGACGATCCCCGCGCGGTTGACGAGGAACATCGTCTGCAGGCCGTCGCAGAGGCGATAGAAACTCTTGATCGTCGTAAGCGCCTGTGAGTAGCGGTAGCCGTCCATCGCGTCCCGCAGGCGCGGCTGTACCGCGTCGTCATCGCCGTCGATCAGCAACACGCCGGAAGAGATGCCGCGGTTCTCGTAGGTGGACATCGCGGCGACGCGGAGCGTCTCGATCGCCGTCGCGATCAGGTCGGCGCGCGTCTTCGACGGATCGCCGGCCGGCGTCGGATCGAGGAACTCGCTGACGTAACGATCCTCGATGGCGCCGCGGAACAGCTCGCCGCGCTCGAGCATCTGCTTCGGATCGAAGATGGCGCGATACCGCGCCGCGAGCACGCCGCCGATCGCGCGCGCGAGCCGCACTTCGTGATCGGTGAACGGCCGCGGCGCCGGGACGTGCAGCACGTGCCGCGAGCCGAACCAGCGCACCGAGAGCACGGAGGGGTCGCGTGTCGGCTCGATCGCGAGACGCCCGTCGGAGGAGAGCGACGGGATCGGTTCCGTCTCGAAGGTCGCGCGGCTGAAGAACTGCCGCAGCGCCGCCTGCAGCAGGTTGTCGTACAGCGCGCTGGCGGCAAAAACCGGCGGGAGGGCCATGGGTTTTCCATCATAATTCACTGAATGTCGCGGCGCACGCTGCTCGACTTCTTCGACGATCTGTCGCGCATCGAGGGCGAGTTCGTCGCCTTCGACGACGGGTACCGCACGTGGTCGTACACGTACGGCGAGGTCGCCGCGGCTGCATCCGCGTGTGCCGACCGGCTGCGCGCGCACGGCATCGCCAAGTCCAACGCCGTCGTGATCTGGGGCGAGAACCGCGCGGAGTGGATCGTCGCGCTGTGGGGCTGCCTGCTCGAAGGCGTGGTGCTCGTGCCGATCGACTACCGCGCATCGGCGGACTTTCTCATGCGCGTGGCGCAGATCGTCGGCGCCCGCGCGGTGATCGTCGGCGACGCCGTTTCGGCGGAGACGCTGAAGCTCGCGGTGCCGCTGTGGAGTCTCGCGGAACTCAGGCCGGGGGAGACCGCCGCGTCGATCCCGCGCGCGCGCAGCGTCGAGATCACAGCGGATGACACGGCGGAGATCATCTTCACCTCGGGCGCCACGTCAGAGCCGAAGGGCGTCGTCATCACCCATCGCAACATCCTCGCGAACATCGTCCCGATCGAGCGCGAGATGGCGAAGTACAAGAAATACGCGAAGCCGTTTCTGCCGATTCGCTTCCTGAACCTGCTCCCGCTCAGCCACATGTTCGGCCAGGCCATGGCGACGTTCGTCCCGCCGATGCTGCCCGGCCTCGTCGTCTTCACCCGCAGCTACGCGCCGGAAGACATCCTCCGGCAGATCCACGACCGCCGCGTGTCGGTGCTCGTCTGCGTGCCGAAGATGCTCGAAGTGTTGCGCGATTACGTGCTGCGCGTTGCGCCCGAGGCGGCGCAGGCGCCGGTCGAGAAGACGCATTGGGTGAAGCGCTGGTGGATGTTCCGGCGCATCCACCGGTTGTTCGGCTTCAAGTTCTGGGCGATGGTCGTCGGCGCCGCGCCGCTCGATCCCGAGCTCGAGGCGTTCTGGGGACGGCTCGGATTCCTCGTCGTGCAGGGCTACGGCCTCACCGAGACGGCGCCCATCGTCACGCTCAACCACCCGCTGCAGGCCGCACGCGGCGCGGTCGGCAAACCGATCGCCGGAGTCGAGGTGAAGATCGCCGAGGACGGCGAGATTCTCGTGCGCGGCGAAAACGTCACGCGCGGCTACTTCAACGCGCCGGAAGAAACGCGCGCGGCGTTCAAGGACGGCTGGTTCCACACCGGCGACATCGGCGAGTTCGACGACAAGGGACAACTCCACATCCGCGGGCGCAAGAAAGAGATGATCGTCACGCCGGAAGGCCTGAACGTGTTTCCGGAAGACGTCGAGCGCGTGTTGAACGAGCTGCCCGGCGTGCGGGAATCAGCGGTCGTCGGCGCGCCGCTCGCGGGGTCGACAGCCGAGCGCGTGCAGGCCGTCCTGGTCGTCGAGCCCGGAACCGACGTCGACGAGATCGTCCGCGCGGCCAACCCCAGGCTTGCGGACCACCAGAAGATTCGCGCCGCCGCGGTCTGGACGTCGGGCGAGCTGCCGCGCACCGAGGGCACGCGGAAGTTGAAGCGGCGCGAGCTGCGGCAATGGCTCCTCGGATCGGCCGGCGCCGCACCCGCGGCAAAGCCGGCGGCGGAACACACGGTCGCCTCGGTCGTGGCGCGGTTCGCACCAGGCCGTGCGATCGAACCGGACACGACGATCGACGAGCTCGGTCTCAGCTCGCTCGAGCGCGTCGAGTTGATGATGGCGCTCGAGGAGTCGTTCCAGGTGACGATCGACGAAGCGCGGTTCTCCGCGGCAGCGCGCGTTGCCGATCTCGAAGCGCTCACACGTCCGCTGGAAGCCGGCGGGACGGCTGCCGTCGTCAGCGCCCCCGAACCGATCGCGTTTCCGTCGTGGAGCCGATCGTGGCCGGCACGGCTGCTGCGGCAGGCGAGCCTGCCGACGTGGATTCTGCCGCTGGGGCGCGTCTGGGCCCGGGTCAACGTGGAGGGACTCGAGAACCTGCGCGGCCTCACCGGCCCGGTCATTTTCGCAGCGAACCATCAGAGCCACCTCGACACGCCTATCATCCTCGACGCCCTGCCCCGCCGCTGGCGGAACCGCACCGCGACGGCGATGGCCAAGGAGTTCTTCAAGGCGCACTTCTATCCCGAGCAGCACACGAGGATGCAGTGGTTCACGAACAGCCTCAATTACTACCTGGCCTCGCTGTTCTTCCACGCGTTCCCGCTGCCGCAGCGGGAGACCGGCACGCGGCAGACGCTGCGCTACATCGGGGGCCTCATCGGTAGCGGCTATTCGGTCCTGATCTATCCCGAGGGCAAGCGCACGCAGGAGGGGGAGATCAACCGGTTCCAGCCGGGCGTCGGCATGATCGCAGCGCGGCTGGAAATCCCGGTAGTTCCTGTCCGGCTGGAGGGTGTTGAGAGGGTCCTCCACCAGAAAATGAAGTTCCCGAAGCGCGGCGTGGCACGCGTCGCCTTCGGACGCCCTATATTATTGAAAGGGAACGACTACGCTGCGCTCGCACGGCAGGTCGAGGACGCCGTCCGGGCGCTCTGATGGGTCTGCCATCGAGGATTGCGTGTCGAGGCGCGATGTGGCACAATCTTTGATTGGAAAGGACAGGATTTGAGCAAGGACGATCTGATTGACGTGCAGGGCACGGTCGTAGCGGTCCACAGCGGCGGGTTGTATCGCGTGCAGTGCGACCAGGGACACGAGGTGCTCGCCCAGTTGAGCGGGCGGATGCGGCGTTTTCGAATCAAGGTAGTTCCCGGTGATCGCGTCACCGTGGGGGTCTCACCTTACGACCCGGTCCGCGGCATCATCACCTTCCGCGCTCGCTGAAAAGAACCATTTTGAACTCCGACACAGCACAGCACCGCTCACCGCGTAGACGACGGGGAGGACGAGGTCCGCGAAGCCGCGATCGGCACGTCGACGCGCACCGCTCGTCCCCGCAGCCGCACCCGGCGCCGGTCGCCCGGCGGCAGGCCGAATACGATCCCAGGCCCGTCGCCTTCGAGACGCTCGGCCTCGAGGCCTCGCTGATCGAAGGCGTCCGCGTCCGCGGCTTTTCCGCGACAACGCCGATTCAGAGCGCGGTCATTCCGATCGTCATGGAAGGCGACGACCTGATAGCCTGCGCCGAAACCGGCACCGGCAAGACGGCGGCGTTCCTCCTGCCGATTCTCAACCGCATGCTGAAGGCCCGCGCCGCGGCGCCCGAGGAGCGCGGCTTCACACGCGTCCTCATCCTGGCGCCGACGCGCGAGCTCGCGGTGCAGATCGAAGACGACGTCCAGGGCTTCACGTATCACACCGATCTGACGAGCATCGCCGTCTACGGCGGCGTCGAGATGGGCACGCAGGAGCGCGCGCTCAAGTCCGGCGTCGACATCGTCGTCGCGACGCCGGGGCGCCTGATGGATCACATGCGCTCGAAAGCGGTGTCGTTCGACAAGCTCGACACGCTCGTGCTCGACGAAGCGGATCGCATGATGGACATGGGCTTCTGGCCCGACGTGCGCCGCATCGTCGCGACGCTGCCCGACGCGGCGGCGCGGCAGACGCTGCTCTTCTCGGCGACGATGCCGGACGACGTGATGCGGATGGCGGATGAAGTCGTGCGCGAGCCGAAGTACGTGCAGATCGGCAGGGCCGGCGGACCGAAGAGCATCACACACACCGTCGAGACCGTGCCGTCGGCGCAGAAGACGGAGTGGCTGGCGAAGTTCCTGCGGCGAACGGCGGGACCGGTGCTGGTGTTCGTGCGCACCAAGTCCGGCGCCGAGCGGCTGGCCAGGAAGCTCGCCTCTCTGGGACTGAAGGCGGCGGCGCTGCACGCGGATCGCACGCAGGCGCAACGGACGCAGGCGGTCGAAGGCTTTCGCAGCGGAAGCTATCGGGTGCTGGTGGCCACCGACGTGGCGGCGCGCGGGCTCGACATCGACGGCATCACGCACGTCGTCAACTACGAAGTGCCTGCGAATCGGGAAACCTACGTGCACCGCGTGGGACGCACCGGGCGCGCGGAAGCGACCGGCACGGCGCTCACGCTGGTGTCGCCGGAAGAAGCACGCGCGCTGCAGGCACTGCAGCGCTCATTCGGAATCGAGCTACAGGGATGATGGACGACATCAAGAACTTCGCACCGGCAGCGGCACTGCCGGATACGGGATCTGCGGCAACTGATGCGCCGGCGGCGGCCGCGCCGACGGCGGAAGAGACGCTGTCGCCGGCGGCGCAGCGCTTCAAGTCCTGCCGCTGGCGTGCGACGCCGGATCAGGGCGAGTTCTGCACCCACCGCGACGTCCTGCCGTTTGCGGGCAAGGAAGGATTCACCGCGGATTCGTGGTGCGGCGATTGCGGGTTCTACAAGCTGCGGCGGACGCCCAAAAAGCGCGATTACAGCGCGTACTGACGCTGCGCGCTGCTGCGCGCTTCAACTCCCAAGGGCCAACTCCCAAGGGCCAAGTTTCCAAAGGCCAACTTCCAAAGGCGAGGTCTTCGGGAGTTGACGCTACTCGAGAAACTCCTTCGCCAGATCCACCCACTCGCCCTCGGGCGCCAGCTCCTGATACTTCTTCCAGTACGTCTTCGCCTCCGGTGAGTGGCCCGTCTTTTCGAGCGTCACCGCCAGGTAGAAGTGCGCGTCGGCGTAGGCGGGATTGAGGGCGACGGCGTTGCGGTAGCAGCCGAGCGCGCCCTCGAAGCGGCCGAGGTCGTGCAGGATGTTGCCGAGATTGAAGTGCGCCTCGAAACAGTCCGGGTCGAGGCCGATGGCGCGCTCGTAGAGGGCCTGCGCCTCGATCAGCTCGTCGCGGGCGTAGTGAATGTTCGCCAGGTTGACGATCGCGGGTACGAGATCGGGATCGACGATCAGCGCCTTGCGGTACGCGGCCGCCGCCTCTTCCATCTTCCGCTCGTCACCATCGTCCAGCCGCGATCCTTCGACGAAGTACTTCGCCGCCAGCGCGGCCTGAGGATCGGTGAACGGAAATTTCACCCCGGCGTCGTTCGCGGCCACCGCCTGTCCGCTGCGCACGTTCGCGGCGCGTGACGAGCGGTGTGCCGCAAGCGTCACGACCTTCGCGGTCTGTGCATCGGCGCCGACGTGCCCGGTGTGAAAATCGAGCTCGAGCTGACCCTGCCGCTCCGCCAGCATCGAGCGGAGGATCACGCGCAGCGGCGTCCCCTCCTCCAGCTCGCCCGCCACGTGCTTGATGGTCAGCAGATCGCCGAACGTGTACTCGCGGCGCCCGCGCGGGCCTCCATGCGTCAGCAGCCCCCACTTCTCCAGATAGCGCAGATGATTCTCGGTAATTCCCGGATAGAGATTCCGGATGTCGCGAAGGAGGTAAGGGCCACTCCCAGATATGGGAGACAAGGTCACAAGCGAAAGGGTAAAGAGGAAAGGGTAAAGAGTAAAGCGTAAAGAGCACGTACCCTTTACCCGTTACCCCTTACCCTTTACCCTTTACCCTTGCTGTTATGCTGCTGGCGGGAGACATTGGAGGAACCAAGACGCTTCTCGGGCTGTTCGCCGCCGCGCCCGAGCGTCCGACGCCGATCGAGATCGGCGAGTTCATCTCGCTCGAGTACGACGGGCTCGAGCCGATGATCCGCGAGTTCCTGAAAGCGCGGAGCGTCGACGCGCGGCACATCGAGGCGGCGTGCTTCGGCGTCGCTGGAGCCGTGACGAACCAGGTGGCGCGGCTGACCAACGTGCCATGGCTTGTCGATGCCGCTTCGGTGATGGAGACGATCGGTCTGCGGCGGTGTCACGTCCTCAACGATCTCGAGGCGCTCGCGCACGCCGTGCCGATCCTGAACGCGGACGAACTCCACGTCCTGCAGCACGGGGTCCCCGTGCCGGGCGGCAACGCCGCCGTCATCGCCGCCGGCACCGGACTCGGCGAGGCGATGCTCCACAACGTCGACGGCCGCTTCATTCCGGCGGAGTCCGAGGGCGGCCACGCGGATTTCGCGGCGCGCACGCCACGCGAGCTGGATCTCGTGATGGAGCTCACGCGGATTTTCGGACGCGTCGGCGTGGAGCACGTCATCTCCGGCCCGGGTCTCGCGAACCTGTATCAGTTCACGCACGACGCGTTTGGATCGGGGCCGACGCTGACGCCCAACAGCATCGCGCCGGCGCGCCTGTGCCCGGCCGTCGGCAATGCGACGCCGTCGGAGCTGCCGGCCCGCGTCAGCCGCGCGGCGATCGAGCGCCGCTGCCCGCAATGTGTCGAGGCGATGGACCTCTTCGTCTCCGCCTACGGCGCGGAAGCGGGCAATCTCGCGCTCAGAACGGTCGCGACGGCAGGCATCTACGTCGGCGGCGGCATCGCCCCGAAGATCCTGCCGGCGCTGAACGAGGGCGGTTTCATGGAAGCGTTCCGCGCCAAGGAGCCGATGGCGCACCTGGTCGCGACGGTGCCGGTGGCCGTCATCCTGAATCCTGACAGCGGCCTGCTCGGCGCCGCGGTGCGCGCGCAGGAAATCTCGCTCCCTTGACATGCCGGCGCGGCTGATATATCACTTTCGGCCGTGCTGACCGCCGCCGCACGTTCGCACACCGAGTCCATCGCCGACCGCGTCTACGCGCTCCTTCGCCAGGAGATCGCCGCCGGCGCCTTCCGGCCCGGACAGCGCATCCTCGAGAAGATGCTCGCCGACCGGCTCGGCATCAGCCGCACCCCGATTCGCGAAGCGCTCCTCCGCCTCGAAACCGAAGGCGTGGTCGTCTGCAACAGCCGCCGCAGCTACAACGTCCGCATCCTGACCGTCGACGACGTGCGCGAGCTGTACGAGACGATGGGAATTCTCGAGGGAGCGGCGGCGGCGATGGTCGCGTCGCGGTTGACCGCCGAGGACATCCGCATCCTGCGGACGGTCAATCGCATGATGGCGACGGCGGCGGCGAACGCGGATCTACAGGCGTTCGGCGAGCTGAACCGCCGGTTCCACGACGTGTTCCTGCTCAAGCTCGATAACCGCGTGCTGCGCGACACGTGCAATCTCGTGCGCGGCCCGCTCTACACGTTCCCGGTGCAGCGGCAGACGCTGGCCGACTGGCTGCGCAAATCGATTGCAGAGCACCGCGCGATCATCAAGCTGGCCGCGGCCGGCGATGCCGAGGGTCTCCGGGCGTACTTCAGGGACGTTCATTGGAATTTCGATCGCAACCACGCCTACATCCTCGATGCGTTCGATCATCAGGGCGAGGCGGCGCTGCATCTGTGAGGTGTACGGCGGAACTGAAGTTCCGCCCTACGTACGGCTGGACTCGGCAGTCCTGTCCGATCGCGTCTTCGACCACTCCACCCAGTCGTCACCGAACAGCTCGACGGGATGCGGCGTCCGGATGGTCCCGTTGCCGCAGGCGAGGTCGTCAGCGGGGCAATACTTCTCGCACCCCCAGCAGATCCGGTCAGGGTTAGCAGGGTGCAAGGGTAACTTGATTCGTTTCACCCTTCCAGCCTACGACTGAAGGCCACCTACCGGTATGACGGCCGTCATGCCAGAAATCGCCGGATATCGTCGATCCGCGCCATCGCGTCCGCCTCGCCCATATCGATCAGCCGCTTGACATAGTCGCTCTGGAACATCATCAGGCTGAGCATGTCGTTCGAACGCGTCTCTCGCGTGCCCAGCCCACGAGTCAGGAACCGGAACGCACGCGGCAGTTGCGGCTCGTGCGCGTTCGCCAGCCGGCCGAGGTCCTCGGACGGACGCAGCACGAGCAAATCAATATGGCGCAGGCCGTCGTGCTGGGCGTTCGGCAGCCGCCCGATGAGCTTGTTGATCTGCTGCATGTGCAGCGCATCCGTGTCGAGCTGGTCGAGGAAGATGGCGTTGTAGAGCACGCCCGCGACCTGGGCGGGCGGTGGATAGCCGAGGACGGCTGGGCGGTCCGCCTCCTCTCGCGTGCGCGCGTAGCGCGTCGACACGGCGATGATCCGCCGCGCGCCGAGGTGCACCGCCGGCGACAGCGGCGCCGTGAGGCGGATGCCTCCATCGCCATACCAGGCGCCGTCGACCTCGATCGCTGGGAAGAAGAACGGCAGCGCCGCCGACGCCATGACGTGGTCCACGCTCAAGCTGCAGGCGAGACTCTTTCGCTGCGGGCGCTCCCACGTGTTGATGCCGCATCGATCGCAGCTCTGCACCCAGGTGATCGACTGACCCGTCGTGTAGCTGGAGGCGGTCAGCGCGACGGAGCGAAGCCAGCCCGCCTGGAAGTTGCGCGGAATGCCGTCGAGCACTTCGCCGCCGAGCACGCGCGTCAGTAGCTCGCGGAGCGGTGTCGTGTCGACGAGGCTCTTCGCCGGCGGCAGCGGAGCCTTGCCGCCGGACATCAGCCGTCCGCCCCAGCGCAGCGTCCTCGACGTGAGGTCCCGCAGATCGACGCGGAACACGTCGTCGATGCGGATGCCCATCCAGACGTCCGCGAGGTTCTCGACCTTCCGGTCAAACGGCTCGTCGCGGGCCGCGAGGTAGGCGGCGTTGATGCCGCCCGCGGATACGCCGGTGACGATCTCCGGAACGACCCCGGGGAATTTGCGGGCGAGCACGCGCAGGAAGCCGACCTGGTAGGCCGCGCGCGCGCCGCCGCCGCTGAACACGAGGGCAACATCCGGTTGGCTGGTCGCGGTCATCGAAGTGTGGATGCCGAGATTCTACGACGTAGAATGGCGCTCATGCGGACCAATCGATGGCGGCGGCTTCTGCTGGCCCTGCTCGTACCCGCGCTCGCCGGAGCGCAGAGTCGCTCGGTTCTTTCCGAGCTGAAAACGCGCCCCGAACGGACGGAGTATCGCGAGACGAGCCGCTATGAGGATGTCGTGGCCTTCCTGAACGCGCTCGCTGAAGCCGCACCGCAGACGATTCACTTGACCACGTTCGGCAAGACCGTCGAGGGCCGATCGCTGCCGCTCGCCGTTGTCGGCGCGCCGGCTGCGACGGCAGACGCCGTGCGGCGCACCGGCAAGCTGCGTGTGTACATCCAGGGGAACATCCACGGCGGCGAAGTCGAGGGCAAGGAGTCGGCGCAAATCCTGCTACGCGATCTGGCGGAAGGCAAGCACGCGGACTGGCTGCGCTCGGTGGTGCTGCTCATGGCACCGATCTACAACGCCGACGGCAACGAGCGGATCGGGCCGAAGAACCGCGGCGCCCAGAACGGGCCGATTGAGGGCTCCGGACAGCGCCCCAACGCGCAGGACTACGACCTCAATCGCGACCACGTGAAGCTGGATTCGCCCGAGGCGCGCGCCCTGGTCAAGCTGTGGAACGAGTACGACCCGCAGGTCGGCATCGATCTCCACACGACCAACGGCACCCAGCATGCGTACCACCTCACGTACTCTGAACCGCTCAACCCGAACACGGCGCGGTCAATCGTCACGCTGCTGCGCAACGAGTGGTTCCCGTTCATGACGAAGAACGTCAAGGAGAAGCACGGCTGGGACTATTTCTATTACGGCAACGTCCCGGGTGGAGGCGGCCGGGGGCGTCGCGGCGCCGCGCCGCCCGAGCAGCCGACACCTGCCTCGCCGGCCGGCCCACGCGAGTGGCAGACGTTCGAGCACGTGCCGCGCTTCAACAACAACTACATCGGGTTGCGGAACCGCTTTGGCATCCTCAGCGAGGCGTACTCCTACTCGACCTTCGAGGAGCGCATCAAGGCCACAAGCTACTTCCTCGAGGAGATGCTCACCTTCGCAAGCCGGAATGTCTCCCGCATCAAGACCGCCATCGAGGCGGCGGAACGCGAGCGTCTCGTCGGCAAGCCGCTCGCCACGCGCGCGAGGCTGCACCGCGACGGCCTGATTCAAGTCCTGATGGGCGAGACCGAGGAGGAGAAGAACCCGATCACCGGCGGACGGATGCTTCGCCGTAAGAACGTGTCGAAGCCCGAGCAGATGATCGACGCGACGACGTTCGAGCCGGCGGCAACGGAGATCGTGCCGCGCGCCTATTACGTGCCGCGCGAGGCGGTGGCCGCACTCGACCTGCTGCGGGCGCACGGCATCGAGATGCTCGACGTGACGGGCCGGGTGCGCGGCCTCGAGGAGTTCGTCATCGAGAGCAGCCGCACGCAGACGTTCCAGCGGCACGAGATGAGGATGCTCGACGGCAAGTGGCAGCCGGCACCGACGGCGGCGGCGACGCGCGGCGACTGGATGGAGATCCCGATGAACCAGCCCCTCGCACGGCTTGCGTTCTACCTGCTGGAGCCGGCCTCGGACGACGGGCTGACGGTGTGGAACGCGTTCGACGAGCTGCTCGACGACGCCAAGACGCACCCGGTGCTGAGGAGGCGGTAGTGTTACGCCAGCAGCGCACCGCCGAACTCTTTCGCAGATTCGAACCGCTCCGCCGGTGACGGGCGCAGCGCGCGCAGGATGGCCTCCGCGGCCGATCCCGGCAACGCCGGCTGCGCGATCCGCGGATGCTCGGGTTTCCCGCGCAGCATGGCGCCGAGGAGCTGCGCCATCGTCGCGCCCTCGTAGGGGCGGGACGCCGTCGCCATCTCGTAGGCGAGCACAGCCATCGTGAAGACGTCGGAGCGAACGTCGGCGGTCTCTCCCGTCATCAGCTCCGGCGCCACGTAGCGAAGTTCGATGTCGGCGAGCGCCGCGCCGCGCACGGTCTGCTCCTGCAGCGTTGCGAGCAGATCCTGCGCCTGCCACACGCCCGCGGTCGAAATCATCAGCCGCTCCCCCTCGTCGTCCGACGTCCCCGCGTTTGCCAGCCGCATGATCTCCGGACTGAGGCCGCACAGCAGGCCGCCCCGGCGGTGCCGCGCGCGGGCGGCCTCGACGAGCTGTGCGAGCAGCGGCCGCAGGCGATCCCACGGCATCGCGCCGATGGCGGTGAGGACCTCGCGAAGGCTTGGCCCGTCGATGAGATCGGTGACGACGTACGCGACGTCCGGCTCCTCGCCGTAATCCCGCACCTGGATGACGGACGGATGGCGTACCTGCAGCGTGCGTGCTTCGCGCAGCAGCCGTCCGCGCACCGCGTCCCAGTTGCGCCGATCGTCGCGTCGAAGGATCCGCACGGCGACGGCATGCCCCAGCGTGCGATGAACGCCGCGATAGACCTCGCTTCCGAGCCGTCCCGATCCGAGACGCTCGCCGATTTCGTACGTCGACAGCAGCGCGGCGCTCGATGGCAAGAGCGCGGAGGAGGTTGACGCCCGCGTGGCTGCCGCAATGGCGTTCGCCATTTCGGCAATCGACTGCCATCGATCGTCGGGACTCTTCGCCAGCGCTCGCAAAACGACGGCGTCGGCCCACACCGGAATGCCGGGTCGAAGGCTCGAGGGGCGCGGCGCGGGCGTGGTCAGGTGGCCGGAGACGACGGCCATCGGATCGTCCGCGTCGAACGGCACGTGCCCGATCAGCATCTCGAACATGACGATGCCGAGGCTGTAGATATCGGACCTGCCGTCCATGGTGCCGCCCGTCAACTGTTCCGGCGAGGCGTAAGCGACGGTGCCCAGGAACTGGTGCGGCCCGGTAAGGCGCGTCGTATCCGTTGACTCGCGCAGCGTCGCGATACCGAAGTCGACCAGTTTGTAGACGCGTTCACCCGACTCGAACTCGTGGGCGACGATATTCGCCGGCTTCAGATCGCGGTGGACGATGCGCCGCTCGTGCGCGAGGCGCAGGGCCGCGCAGATCGGCGGCAGGATCCGCTGCACGTCCTCGGCGTCGAGCCGTCCGCGCGCGGAGATCTCCTCGCGGACGCTCGGGCCGCTGAGCAGTTCCATGACGAGAAACGGCCTGCTCTCTGCGTCGACGTTGAAGTCGAGGATCGAGACGATGTTGGGATGGCGGAGGCCGGCGCAGGCGCGGCTCTCGCGCATGAAGCGCTCCCGCGCGGACGGACCGACGTTGTCCGGCAACAGGATCTTGATGGCAACGTCGTCGCCGAGCAGCAGGCGACGCGCCCGGTAGACGGCGCCCATGCCGCCTTCCGCAAGCGGCGCAAGCACCTCGTAGCGTCCGTCCAGAACTTGACCGGGGATGAGCAACGCGTGCATTTAATCACATCGTTCTTGGCGCTCGGGCCGCTCGCGTTTGCGCTTCCTTTGCCGCCCGGTCGGTGGTACAACACCCCCGTCCGGAGGGACCATGTTCTGGATCGTCACCGCGCTGCTCGTTTTCTCACTGCAGGAGGCGGTCGCCCCGCCAGCATCTGCGAAAGTCTGGGTGGGCCGCGAGGCGGAATTCGAGGAATACCTGAGGACGGCGCCGGTTGCCAAAATCGTCGACGTACCGATTGGCGTGACCAGGCCGCAGCGCGCCTATCTCGAACCCGGTGGTCTCGCGGAATCGTTTGCGTGGAAGACGCTGCCCCCGGGCATCCACAAGGGCTTCTGGGACGGCTACAAGGCGGAAATCGCTGCCTACGAGCTCGATAAGATGCTCGGCCTGGGCATGGTGCCGGTTGTCGTCGAGCGGCGGATCAAAGGCGACAAAGGGGCTGCCGTGTTGTGGCTGAACGGCGTCCGCTCGTGGGAGGAGGCGCTGCGGTCGCCGAAGAACTCCAACTGGACGCCGAACGTCGTGCGCATGAAGATGTTCGACAACCTGATTGGCAATTCCGATCGGAACAAGGGCAACCTGCTGGTCGACAAGGAATGCTACATCTACCTGATCGACCACTCGCGCGCGTTCACGACCGACAAGAAGCTGCCGCACACGATGGAGCACATCGACAAGGCGCTGTGGGACAAGATGCTCACGCTCGACTTCGAGTCGATGAAGGCGAAGCTGGGTCCGTGGATCGGCAACAGCGAGATCCGCTCGATCCTCGCGCGCCGCGATCGGATGAAGAAGACGATCGACGATCTCGTCGCCAAGAACGGCGCCGACGTGTGGAAGATCCAATAGCTAGCGGAAGATTCCCTTCAGCTTTCCGAACAGCCCTTCGAGCGTCCGGCGCACGCGCTGCTTGATCGTCCCCTGGTGGACGGTGCAGAGCCGGCCGGGCGCATCGTCTCCGTCCTTCAGATATTCGATGTAGGTGGGACACTCCTCGACGGGTCTCAGGTAGGAGACGCTGCACAGCGTCTCCTCGCGCAGGCCCGCCGGACGCTCGAACTCGCGGGGAGGACGCCGGCGCGCGGTGCGGCGCATGAAGTCGCTCCAGATCGGCAGCGCGTAGCGCGACCCGTAGCCGCTTTCCGCGATCGTCAGCGGCTGATCGAAGCCGACCCACACACCCGCGACAATCGACGATGAGAACCCGACGAACCAGGCGTCCTTGAAGTCGTCGGTCGTGCCGGTCTTTCCGCCCGACGGGAATCGCACGCCCCAGGTGCGCGCCGCCGCGCCGGTGCCGCGATCGAGGACGTCGGAGAGCATCGACACCATCTGGTAGGCGACCTGCGGCGAGATCACGCGATCCGTGTGCGAGTCGTTCTCGAGGACCGCCGCGCCATCGGCGTCCGTCACGCGCACGATCGCGCGGGGGCGGACGGCATAGCCGCCGTTCGGGAACATCGCGAACGCGGTGGTGAGTTCGAGCGGCGTCACGAGGCCCGTGCCGAGCGACAGCGAGGGAACGTCCGGCATGTCGCGCAGCCCGACGTCGGAGGCGAGGCGCAGGACGGCGCGAGTGCCGACACGCTGCTGCAGCGACGTCGCCGCGCGGTTGTTCGATTCGATTAGCGCGGCGCGCAGCGTGAGCACGTCCGGCGTCCCTCCGCTCGCGTTGCGCGGCGCCCATTCGTCCGGCCCCTGCGGGCGGATCGTCGAGAGCCCTTCGAGCACGCTGACGGGCGAGTAGCCGCGCTCGAGCGCCGCCGCGAACAGGAGCGGCTTGAACGCGGATCCCGGCTGCCGCCGGCTGCGCGCCGCGCGATTGAACTCGGACTGGCGAAAATCGCGGCCGCCGACCATGGCGAGGATGTCGCCGGTCGCCGGATCGATGGCGACGAGCGCCGCCTGCAGATCGCGGCTGTTGAAGCGCCGCAGCCCGTCGCCGACGGCGCGTTCCGCCGCCTCCTGCAGCTCGGGCACGAACGTCGTCCGCACGTACCAGTCGGGCGGATGGTCGCCGCCGAACCGCTCGCGAAACAACTGCCGCAGGTACTCCTTCGCGTAGCCGGAACGAGGATCGGTGGTTCCCGGATACGGGCGGATGCGGAGCCTCGTCCTGCGCGCTTCGCGCTCCTGCGCCGGCGTGATGAAGCCCTCTTCGCGCATGCGCGCGAGCACGACGTGGCTGCGCTCGACCGCGCCGTCGAGATTCGACCAGGGCGAGAGCGCCGACGGCGCGCGCGCGAGGCCGGCTATCAACGCGCTCTCGGCGATGTTCAACTGCTTCGCCGGTTTGCCGAACAGGCTTCGCGACATCGTCTCGACGCCGTACAGGCCGGCGCTGAGGTAGATGCGATTGAGGTAGAGCTCGAGCACCTGCTCCTTCGTGAGGCTCGCTTCGATCATGAGGGCGAGCACGGCTTCACGCGCCTTGCGCCCGTACGACTGGCGGTTCGAGAGGAACAGCGTGCGCGCGAGCTGCTGCGTCAGCGTGCTGCCGCCTTCGACCGTCCCGCCCGAGCGGAGGTTGCGGAAAACGGCGCGGCCGAACGCAATCGGATCGACGCCCGGGTGGGTATAGAAGCGGTGGTCCTCGATGGCGATGAACGCGTGCTGAAGATGGGGCGAGATGTCGGTGATGGAAACATCCTGCCGCCGCTCGTCCATCCGGAACCAGCGCCGGCCGTCCGCGGCGAGGAACCAGAGGTCGCCGACGCCGCGGCGAAGCTGGTACACCGACCAGGCCTGCCGGAACGTCCACACCAGCCCGATGGCCGTGAACACCACGAGCGTAGCGAACACGACCGCGAAGATGCGGTCGCGCAGGCGGCGGTTGATGGCGATCATCGCCGGGCCGTAGGGGCCGGGCTCTTGGGCGCCGGAGCCTCGGCGGAGGCGGCTGCCCGGCCCTGTTGCAGGATGAGCGACAGCACGACGTAGTAGATCGGGAAGAAGAGCGACGTCGCCAGCAGCGGCCGCGACACGCCGGGAAGCTGCAGCACGATGATGAGGAGCATCACGCTCCAGATGGCGCAGAGCGTCAGCGTCGTACGGCGGAGCGTCGGCGTCCGCGACGGATACACATAGCCGATCCTCACAAACACTAGGACGCTCAGCACCGCAAGAATGACGCCGTTCACGGCGGGCGGAAGGGCGGCGGCGTGGAGATACAGCGCAACGACGTTCCAGTACGAGGGAAAGCCCGTGAAGAAGTAATCGTCCGTCTTCGCGTCCGTCGAGGCGAAGCCGTAGGCGCTGCTCAGCAGTACGGCAGCGACCACCGGGAGACCCCACGCGTCCGGCAAATGACCCGCCATATAGAGAAGGAGCACCGGCAGGAAGACGTATGTGAGGTAGTCCACGATATCGTCGAGCCGGGCGCCGTCGAATCGCGGGGTCACGTCCTTCACTCGCGCCAGCCGCGCGAGCACTCCGTCGGTCCCATCGACGAATGTCGCCGCCACCATCCAGAGGAACGCGTCGCGGTACCGTCCGTCGAAGACCGCCAGCGTGCCGGCGAACCCTGCGATCGCGCCGGTGGCGGTGTAGGCGTGAACAGTCCAGGCGAACAGACGGCGGAGATGCGACGGCTGAGGTGTCACTCCATTCATAAGTGTCGTTTACTTCGGGCTTCCGGCGTTGTAGAATCTCCACACATTCCACATTCAGCGGAGTGCCTGTTGTCGCGCGTACCCTCCATTCCAGCGCGTACACGGCACCGCCGCAAATAACGAACGGAATCGATCTGTGGCTCTACCTCGCTTCACCCGTACTCGTGTCCTCGCCCTCACGGCGGCGATCGTGGCGCTGACCGCCGTACCCGTCGGGGTGTTCTACGCACGCACCGAGCCAGTGACGCCGCCGCTGGCGTTCTCCGAGTTCGTGCAACAGGTCGAGGCGGGCGCCGTCACGCAGGTGACGTTCGGCGAGCGCGAGCGGGAGATCACGGCGACGTTGAAGGACGGCCGCACGACGGAGACGATCGTGCCGCCCGACTTCCTGACCGCGAACTCGGCGTTCGTGACCGATCTCGTGAAGCGCGGCATTCGCGTCGACGTCACCCAACCCGCCGATCCAGCCAGGATGAACTACGGCGCGCTGGCCACGGCGATTGCCTTCTTCGGCCTGCTCTGCTTCACCGTGTATCGCACCACGGCCGGCCGCATTCCCTCGATGTCCGGGCGCGGACGCATCGCCGAACGCGGCGAAAATACCGTCACGTTCCAGGACGTCGCGGGCGTCGACGAAGCGAAGGACGAGGTGCGCGAGATCGTGGACTTCCTTCGCGATCCGGCACGCTTCGAAGCGATCGGCGGCCGCATTCCCAAGGGCGTGCTGCTCATCGGTCCCCCGGGAACCGGCAAGACGCTGCTCGCCCGCTCGATCGCGGGTGAAGCCGGCGTGCCGTTCCTGTTCGCGAGCGGATCGGACTTCGTCGAGATGTATGCCGGCGTCGGCGCATCACGCGTGCGGCGGTTGTTCAAGGACGCGCGCCGCCATCCGTCGTGCATCGTGTTCATCGACGAGCTCGACGCCGTCGGCCGCAGCCGCGGCGGCACCTCGCTCAGCCACGAAGAGCGCGAGCAGACGCTCAATCAGTTGCTCGTCGAAATGGACGGCTTCGAAAGCCGCAACGGCATCGTCGTGATCGCCGCGACGAATCGACAGGACATTCTCGATCCGGCACTGCTCCGGCCCGGCCGCTTCGACCGGCAGGTGATGGTCGCCAATCCCGACCTGAAGGGACGCGAGGCAATCCTGCGCGTGCACTCGCGCAAGGTGACGATTGACGAGAACGTCGATCTGCGCTCGATCGCGCGCGGCACGCCAGGCTTCTCGGGGGCGGATCTCGCCAACGTCGTCAACGAGGCGGCGCTCTTCGCGGCGCGCGCGGGCAGGCAGATGGTGACGGACGCGGATCTGCAGGAAGCGCGCGACAAAGTGCTGATGGGCGTCGAGCGCCGCTCCGTCCAGCTGAGCGAACTCGACCGCGTCAACTGCGCGTATCACGAGGCGGGTCATGCCGTCGTCGCGGCGCTGCTGCCCAACGCCGACCCCCTGCACAAGGTGACGATCATCCCTCGCGGCCGCGCCATGGGTGTGACGATGCAGTTGCCGGAGGCGGATCGGCACACGTATACGAAGGACTACCTCGAATCGCAGGTCGCCGTGCTGATGGGCGGCCGAGTCGCCGAGGAGATCTTCATGAATCACATGACGAGCGGCGCCTCGAACGACATCGAGCGCGCGACGGACATCGCGCAGCACATGGTGTGCGAGTGGGGCATGTCGCCGCTCGGCCCGCTGGCGTTCCGCAAGCCCGGCAATGCCTTCGAGGGCGACCGCGCCCACCAGGTGAGCGAAGCGACGGCGCAGCGCGTCGACCAGGAGATTCGCAACGTCGTGATGAACGGCTACGACCGCGCCAAGTGGCTGATTCAAAGGAACACGAAGGCCGTCGAGCTGATGGCCCGGATGCTGCTCGATCAGGAATCGATCGACGCCGACGAGATCAAGTCGGTGATGGAAAAGGCCGGCGCGAAGGCCTGACGACCGTAGGGCGGAACTTTAGTTCCGCCATGGGTGTCACAGAGAGTGGAAGGCTCTGATGCAGTCCTCCGCTCTCGCCGCGGCGCTGGCGCTGTTCATCGGCGTCTCTCCGACGCCAAGTCCTACAAAGCCATTCATCGTTGCCGTCATCGACGCGGACGGCCGGCTGCTGCCGGTGGCTCGCTTCGACGGCCGCCGCTGGCGCAACATCTGGACGCTGCAGCTCGAACGGCACGAGCCCGTTCCCTTCTCGAACATCGACGACATTCCTGAACCCTGGCTCGGCGGCGACGTGCCGCAGGCCTGGGCCGTGCTCGATCGCGACGGCTGGCGCATCGCAGAGACGCTACGTGTCGGCCGATGGGATCGATGCATCAGCCCGGTGGTGCTGCAGACGACCGGTGGCGGCGCACCGCAGGATGAGGGCACGTTCCGGCTGGCCTTCGACAGCCCACAGGCTGTCGAACATCCGACCGGCGCAGCAGTCGACCGCGCGTTGGCGCGCGTGCGGACGGCGCTGCCCGCGTTCGCCGCGGGTGATGCCGACGCGCGGCTGCGCGCGCTGGGCGTGCTGCACGTGCGTGGGCGGGAGATCTGGGCGATCGAGATCGTCAGCGGCGGCTCTGCGGTCGTAATGCTTGCCGACATCTCACGCCGCGGCATCCGCCAGATCGCGCTGGCCGATGCTGGCGGATGTTAACAAGTCCCTGGTCCCTGGTCCCTGGTCCCGGGTCCTTGGTCCCTGGTCCTTGGTCCTTGGTCCTTGCGGGGCGCCGCAGCGTAGAATGGCGCCCCGATGCCCCGTTTCACGTGGGCCGCAATCCTCGTCGTGGCTCTCTCCGCCGCGTACATGGTCCTGCAGGTGGGCTTCGTGCGGCCGTACGCCTGGCCGGCGGAGCAGGCGAAGGCGGGAACGCCGGGCTTCGCGCGGCTGATCGCGCGGCCCCACCTGGAGCCGACCGTCGATCCGGAGATCGCGCTCGCGCGGTGGCGGGACGATTACCGTAACCGCGCCCTGCTGTCGGACACACCGATCTGGCGGAGCGGGCCGCGCGGCGAGTGGGCTCGGCGGCACGCCGGCATGATCGTCCAGATCGCCGTCTTCACGCTCTGCGCCGCGGTGCTCCTGTTCCTGCGCAGCAGCGATCCGACGGCGGTGCTCTGCGTGCTCGCTCTGGCGGCGAGCGCGGTGGGCGGCGGCGGGCCGCTGTTCGGCGCCGAGAAGGTTCTTCCGCCGGGCGCCGATCATCTCCTCACCGTCTTCGCCTGGCTCGCCACGCCGCTGGCGTTCCCCATCATCGCGCTGGCGATTCTGTACTTCCCGGCGCGATCGCCACTGCTCGACAGATATCCGCTCCTGCAGGCCGTGCCGCCGGCCGTCGCGCTGCCGATGATTGCAGGCGGCACGGGTACGGCTCTTTACCTGAGCAGCGTGGATGCGGCAGGCCGAATCGCGCTGTGGGACGCAACACATCCGGGCGTGTACTACACGTCGTTTGCCGCCGCGCTCGGCGTCAATCTCGCCGCGATCGTCGAGGGGCTGTATCGCTATCGCTACAACCACGACGCGAACGAGCGCCGGCGGATCCGGATGGCGGTCTACACCGCGGTGCCGGGTGTGCTCGCCTACGCGATCAAAGACGGCGTACCGATCGTCGCGGAGCTCGCCGGCGACGCGGTGCCCGCGATGCCGGACGCGATGACCGTCTTCCTGCAGGCGCTCGTGCTGCTGCCCGGGTTCGGACTCGTGTATGCCGTCGGGGTCGAGCGCGTGCTCGGCCCGCGGACGGTGCTGCGGCGCAGCCTGCAGTACGCGCTTGCGAGCCGGACGCTGACGGTCGTGGCCGTACTGCCCGCGGTCGCGCTCGTCGTGCTCCTCGTCGCGAGGCGCGGCAGCACGATCGGCGACGTCGCGGCCGGGTCCTGGCCGCTCTTCACGGTTCTCATCGCCGCGTCGATCGCAGCGTTCCGCTATCGCAACCGCGCGCGTCAGTGGCTCGACCAGCGCTTCTTCCGCGAGGAGTACGACGCGCGGAAGATCCTGCTGTCGCTCGCGAGCCGCGTTCGCTTCGAGACGGATCCGTCGGATCTCGCGTCGATGGTCGTGACGCAAATAGACGAGGCGTTGCACCCGCAGGCGACGGCGATTCTCGTCAGCGGCATCGACGAGGGGCAGCTCACGCCCGTCACGGTCCTCCACGGCAGCGCCGAATCGCTGCCGCTCGACAGCGGGATCGTCTCGATGCTGCGATGGTCGGACGAGCCGCTCGAGATCTTCCTCAACGACCCGCGCTCCCCCGCGCGTCGATTGCCGGCCGAGGAGCAGGAATGGCTGCACTGCACGGGCGCGCGCCTGCTCGTGCCGGTGCTCGGACAGGACCGCGCGCTGATTGCGGTGATTGCGCTCGGCGAGAAGCGGTCGGAGGAGGCCTACACCGCCGAAGATCGTCAGCTCCTCTCAAGCATCGCCGCACAGATGGGCCTCGGCTTCGACGTCGTCCGGCTTCGGCGCGGGCTCGATTCCCAAGAGGGCCGCTCCGGCGCAACGGGCGCGACGACGAAGATCATGACGCCGTCGTCGCTGCCGATGACCGAGTGCCCTCGATGTGGGCGATGCGAGGAGTCCGGCACCGCCGTGTGCCCGATGGACGGCGCATTGATGACCGTGGTGGCTGGCGTTCCTCGCGTGGTCGAGCGCAAGTACCGGATCGAACAGGTGCTCGGCCGCGGCGGCATGGGGGCGGTCTACCGCGCCCGCGACGCACGGCTCGATCGACTTGTCGCGCTGAAGGTCGTGCGGGCCGAGCTGTTGGGCGATCCGGAGGCGCGGCGCCGGTTCCGTCGCGAGGCGCAGATCGTCGCGAGGCTGCAGCATCCGGCAATCGTCTCCGTCTTCGACTTCGGCACGTTCCCCGACGGAGGCGCCTATCTCGTGATGGAGCTGGTGCGAGGCGAGGATCTGCGGCGCGTGCTGCAGCGCGAAGGGCGGCTCGAGCCGGGACGCGCGGTGCGGATCCTGACGACGGTCTGCAGCGCCATCGAGGCGGCGCATCGCGAAGGCGTGCTGCACCGCGATCTGAAGCCGGAAAACATCCTGCTGCCCGGCGGCGACGTGGAGGCGAAGGTCCTCGATTTCGGCGTGGCGAAGGTGGTCGACGAACGGCGCGACGCGGTCACTGCCGACGCGACGCTCCTGACGGCGGCCGGCACGATCGTCGGCACGCCGGCCTACATGGCGCCCGAGCAACTGCGCGCGGCTCCCGCCGACGCGCGCACCGACGTGTTCAGCCTCGGCGTGATTGCCTACGAGATGCTCTCCGGCGAGCTGCCGTTCGGGCGGGGATCGCTCGCCGAGGTCGTGCTCGCGCACTCGCGCGGCGTGCCGCCGCTGAAGGACATGCCCGCCGCGATTGAGCGCGCGGTACGGGCGGCACTCGAGCCCGAGCCCGACCGGCGGCCGGCCTCACCGCAGGCGTTCGCCCATCTGATGGCCGCCGCCGCGGGGATGTAGACCGCTACGACGCCGCGAGGCGCTTGTCGATCTCCGCGATCGCCAGTTGAATCTGCTGCTTGCGGATGGGATGCTCGGTCGTTGCCGCCTGCCGTTCCAGGTTCGCCTTCGCGAGACGCAGCGACTCCATCTCGCGGACCTTGTTCGGATCCAATTTCGGCGCCGCGCCGGCGCGTGCCTTGCGCTCGGCCTCACGTTCTTCCATCCGTTCCTGGATGCGCGCTTCCGCGTCGACCAGGCCTTCTCCAGAATCGCCCATACACGAATACTGAAAGAGTCAAGGGTGAAGAGTAAAGGGTAAAGTGTTGATGTGCCACGCCGTGAAGACGTCCTCGAGCTGTTCCACCCCTCCGTCGCGGAATGGTTCCGCTCGTCGTTCGACGCGCCAACGCCGCCGCAGGCGCAGGGCTGGCCGGCGATCGCGCGCGGCGAGTCCACACTCATTCTCGCGCCGACGGGCAGCGGCAAGACGCTCACCGCGTTTCTCTGGTGCATCAACCGCCTGATGTTCGATGCGCAGCCGCCGCCCGAGGCGCGGTGCCGCGTGCTCTACATCTCGCCGCTGAAGGCGCTCGCGGTCGACGTCGAGCGCAACCTGCGATCGCCGCTTGCCGGCATCGCCCATCGGGCCGTCGCACGCGGCGATGCGCACCATGCGCCGGCGATTGCCGTCCGTACGGGCGACACGCCCGCGGTCGAACGCGCCCGCTTCATCCGCGAGCCGGCCGACATCCTGATCACGACGCCGGAGTCGCTCTATCTGCTCCTCACGTCCAGCGCCCGCGAATCGCTTCGCTCGATCGACACCGTCATCGTCGACGAGATCCACGCGCTCGTGCCAACCAAGCGCGGTGCGCACCTGGCGCTGTCGCTCGAGCGGCTGGAGGAGGTGGGGAGTTTGGGGGTTGGGGGGTCGGGGCGGCTGGGATTCCAGCGAATCGGGTTGTCCGCGACACAGCGGCCACTCGACGAAGTCGCGCGATTTCTTGGCGGCAGTTCAGGACGACGCGATCTGCGATCAGCGATCGGCGATCAGCGCACAGCGGCCAGCGCACAGCGGACAGCGACCAGCGAGGCAGCGATTCACGACGAGTTCGCCGCTTCCGCCGGCGCGTACCACCACCGTCCCGTCACCATCGTCGATACCTCCGAAAAGAAGCGGCTGGAGCTGCGCATCGAGGTGCCGGTCGAAGACATGGCCAAGATCGGCCAGCCGGAGGAGATTCCCAGCGGACCGGCGTCGCAGGGTCCGGTGCGCCACTCGATCTGGACGGCCATCCATCCTCGCCTCCTCGAGCTCGTACGCGCGCATCGATCGACGCTCATCTTCGTGAACAGCCGGCGGATCGCCGAACGGCTGGCGTCGGCGCTCAACGAGCTCGCCGGCGAGCCGCTCGTGCGCTCGCATCACGGCTCGCTGGCGCGTCCGCAGCGCATCGAGGTGGAGGATCGGCTCAAGGCGGGTCTCATTCGCGGCCTCGTCGCCACGTCGTCGCTCGAGCTCGGCATCGACATGGGCGCGATCGATCTGGTCATCCAGATCGAAGCGCCGCCCTCGGTCGCCAGCGGCATGCAGCGCATCGGCCGCGCCGGCCACACCATCGGCGAGGCGAGCAAAGGCGTCATCTTTCCGAAGTTCCGCGGCGATCTCGTCGCGTGCGCGGCGGTGACGCGGGCGATGCACGAGGCGCACATCGAGTCGAGCCGCTACCCGCGCAACCCGCTCGACGTCCTCGCGCAGCAGATTGTCGCGATGGTCTCGATGGACGACTGGAACGCCGACGCGCTGTTCGATGCCGTCCGGCGGGCCGCACCGTTCTCGGATCTCAGTCGCAGCGTCTACGACGGCGTGCTCGACATGCTGTCGGGCCGCTATCCGTCGGACGATTTCGCGGATCTGCGTCCCAGGCTCACCTGGGACCGGCTGACCAACACGCTCAGGGCGCGCGAAGGCGCAAAGCGCGTCGCCATCATCAACGGAGGCACGATTCCCGACCGCGGCCTCTATGGCGTGTTCCTGATCGGCGAGAAAGGCCCGGGCGCCCGCGTCGGCGAGCTGGACGAGGAGATGGTGTTCGAGAGCCGGGTCGGCGAGACGTTCCTGCTTGGCGCCTCGAGCTGGCGCATCGAGCAGATCACGCACGATCGGGTCATCGTGTCGCCCGCTCCAGGCGAACCGGGCAAGATGCCGTTCTGGAAAGCCGACGCGCCTGGCCGCCCGCTGGAGCTTGGACGCGAGATCGGCGCGCTGGTCCGCTCGCTCCGCCAGATGACACCCGCCGCCGCCGTTCAGCGTCTGGTGCGCCACCACGATCTCGATCAACAGGCCGCCGAGAACCTCATGCGCTATCTCGCCGATCAGCAGGTCGCCGCGGGGGTCGTTCCGGACGACAAGACGATCCTCGTCGAGCGCTGCCGCGACGAGCTCGGGGATTGGCGCATCTGCGTGCTGACGCCGTTCGGCGGCCGGATCCACGCGCCGTGGGCGATGGCCGTCGCCGAGCGCGCGCGCGCCGAGCGCGGCATCGACGTCGAGACGATGTGGACCGACGACGGGTTCGTCGTGCGGTTTCCGGAGACCGACGAGCCACCCGATCCCAAACTGATGCTGCCCGCCTCCGACGAAGTCGAGGCGCTCGTGGTCCGCCAGCTGGGCGCAACGGCGCTCTTCGCGGCGAAGTTCCGCGAGGCCGCGGCGCGCGCGCTGCTTCTTCCGAAGCGGCGGCCCGGCGAGCGCAGTCCGCTGTGGCAACAGCGCAAGCGCGCCGCCGACCTGCTGGCCGTCGCGTCACAGTTCGGCTCCTTCCCGATGCTGCTCGAGGCATATCGCGAGTGCCTGCGCGACGTGTTCGACATTCCCTCGCTCGTCGAGACGCTGCGCCGCATCGAGATGCGTGACGTGAAGACGGCGACCGTCGATTCGACGATGCCGTCGCCGTTCGCGTCGGCGCTGCTGTTCGGATACGTCGCGAACTACATCTACGACGGCGACGCGCCGCTGGCCGAGCGGCGCGCGCAGGCGCTGGCGATCGACCAGGCGCAACTCCGCGAGCTGCTCGGCGACGCCGAGCTGCGCGAGCTGCTCGACGCGGACGCGCTTGCCGACGTCGAACGCCAGCTCCAGCAGCTCGAGCCGTCGCAGCACGCGAAGACGACCGACGGCATTCACGATCTACTGCTGCGCCTCGGCGATTTGACGGACGACGAGATTGCCGCGCGCAGCCGCATTGGCGCTGGTCCCGCGATCGACCTGTTGCTTCGCGAGCGCCGCGCGGTCGCTGTTCACATCGGCGGCGAACGGAGGCTCGTGCCGGTCGAGTATGCAGCGCGATACCGCGACGCGCTCGGCGTGCCGCTGCCGACGGGACTTCCCGAAGCGCTGCTCGGGCCGGCACCGAACGCGGCGCAGGATCTCGCGCGCCGCTATGCGCGGACGCACGGACCGTTCACGACAGCCGATTTCGCCCGCCGGTATGCGCTGGGGCGATCGACGGCCGAGGCCGTGCTCGAGCAGCTCGAAGCGAGTGGCCGGCTGCTCGAAGGAGAGTTCCGTCCGGGCGGATCGGGGCGTGAGTGGTGCGATCCCGACGTCCTGCAGTCCATCCGCCGCCGCTCGCTTGCCAAGGTTCGCAAGCAGGTGGAGCCGGTCGAGTCGGCGGTCCTCGGCCGTCTCGTCACCACGTGGCAGGGCGTCGTCCGTCGTCGATCCGGTCTCGACGCGTTGCTCGACGCAATCGAAAACCTGCAGGGCGCGCCGCTTGCCGCGTCGATCTTCGAGGCGGAGATTCTGTCGGCGCGCGTCGAGGGCTATAACCCGTCGGATCTCGACACGCTGGCGGCTGCCGGCGAGATCGTGTGGTGCGGTCTCGAACCTCTCGGCGAGCGCGACGGACGCCTGGCGCTCTACCTCGCCGATCACTTGCCGCGGCTGCGCCGGCTGCCGCGCATGGACGATCTCGGCACACGCGAACAGGCGATCCTCGACCATCTCGAGCGGCAGGGCGCGTCGTTCTTCGCCGCGATCCACGAAGCCGCCGGCGGCGGTTATCCGGGCGAGACGGTGCAGGCGCTGTGGGATCTCGTCTGGCGCGGGCTGCTCACGAACGACACGCTGCACGCGCTGCGCGCGTTCACGCGCGCGCCGGAGCGGCGGCACCGCAAGGCGGCGACCGGCCGGGCCTTTCGGAGCCGGCGGGTGGCACCGCCGTCCGCAGAGGGTCGATGGTCGTTAGTCGACAACCGTATCGGCGCAACCGTCACTCCCACGGAGTGGGCCACCGCCACGGCGCAGCAGCTGCTGTCGCGTTACGGCGTCATCACGCGAGAGGTTGCGGCCGCTGAAGGAATCGCCGGCGGCTTCAGCGCCGTCTACGACGTGTTGAAGGCGCTCGAGGATGCGGGACGCATCCGGCGCGGGTACTTCGTCTCCGAAGTCGCCGCGACGCAGTTCGCGCTGCCGCCGGCGCTCGAGTTGCTTCGGTCGTTGCGCGAGCAGCCGGAGGAGGCGGAAGTGGTGCTCCTCGCCGCAACAGATCCGGCGAATCCGTACGGGACGACGCTGAAGCTGCCCGACGTGGCCGCACAGGCCCGGCTGACACGATCCGTCGGCGCGCTCGTCATCCTGGTCAATGGCGCGTTTGCCGCGTACATCAGCCGTGGCTCGCGCCAGCTCTCCGCATTGCTGCCGGAGGACGAGCCCCAGCGATCCGTTGTGGGCCGCGCGCTCGCACGCCGGCTCGCGGAGCTGGGGCTTCTCGTCGGCGAGATCAACGGCGCTCCACCGCAGGATCATCCGCTCGCTCCGTTCCTGATCGCGGCAGGATTCAATCCGTCTGCGATGGGTTTTCAGATCAGACGGCGTGCCTGAGGGCGATACCATCTTCCGCGCGGCGCGCACGCTCAACCGCGCGCTCGCGGGAGATGTCGTCACGCGCTTCGAGTCCGTGTTCCCTGCCCTCACCCGCGTCGACGAGGACGCACCGATCGCCGGCCGCACCGTCGAGAGCGTCACGTCCGCGGGCAAGCATCTCCTGATGCGGTTCTCTGGTGATCTCGTCCTGCGCACGCACATGCGCATGAATGGAAGCTGGCACATCTACCGTCCCGGAGAGCGATGGCGCCGCCCGCGGCGCGACATGCGCATCGTGCTCGCGACGGAACGGTTCGAGGCGGTCGCGTTCAACGTCCCGGTTGCGGAGTTCGTCGACGCCGCGAGCCTCGACCGCCACGACGAGCTGCGGACACTCGGGCCCGATCTGCTCGCCGAGAACTTCGACGCCGGCGAAGTGCTCGCGCGCATGCGAACGCGGCCCGCGCTGCCGATCGCCGACGTCCTCCTCAATCAGCGCGTCGTCGCCGGGATCGGCAACGTCTACAAATCGGAGCTGCTCTTCATGTGCCGCATCGATCCGTTCACGCCGGTCGCGCGGCTCGATGACGAGCGGCTGAAGGAGTTGATCGACACCGCACGGCGCGTACTGCGCCTGAACGTCGGCGAAGGCCTGCCCGCGATGACGACCTATACCGGCTACCGGCGCACGACGAGGAGAAGCGATCCAGCGGAGCGGCTGTGGGTCTACGGGCGTGGCGGCAAGCCGTGCCGCCGCTGCGGTACGCCCATCTCGGCGCGCAAGCACGGCGACGACGCGCGGCTGACGTACTGGTGCTCGAAGTGTCAGACGTAGCGGCTCACGGCTACGTCTTCAGCCGCGCCGACAGGATGCGATGGACGCGCTCGGCGTTCTCGCGAACTTCGTCCTTCACGCGCGGGAACATGCCGACGAACACGCCGTCGGTCGGCTTGATGCTCTCGAAGGCGGTGGCGAACACCCGATCGGCGTCGCGCTCGCCGATGCGGCCGGCCGCCAGGATCTTGAACGCGAAGCACGGCTTGCGCGTCTGCCGCATGACGCGGAACATGCGCGGCGGGTCGCTCTGCATGTAGATCTCGCCCGGCATTTCCATCAACTCGCCGTTCAGCGCGCGGCGCCATTCTTCGGGCGTGCGCGTGACGTTGTAGACGCAGCCGGCGTAGAAATCGACGTCCCACCCCTGCTCCTCGACGAGCGCGATCACCTCGGGCTTGTGCGTGCCAACGCCGACCGTCACGCCGAGATCGCGGACGCGGGCACACCACTCGCGAACCTCGGGGATCCTCCCGGCCTGGAACGCCCGATCCGTCCGGCCGCCGTGGTGGTACATCGCGAGCGGCTTCAGCGTCTTGACGAGCGGCACCGGGTCGTCCATGCCCTGGACGATCAGGTGCATGCGGCCGCCCTCAGCCAGGAAGCGTTCCCAGTCGTTCGGTGCGCGCCCGAGGTTCACGTAGTTGTACGTGTTGATGCCGAACCGGCCGCACTGGTGCAGGACGTCGCAGACGCGCTCGGCCGTGTAGTACTCCTGCATGACGGTCGAGAGCGTGCTGTTGAAGTGCGCGAACCCGTAGAACGGGTTGCAGCCGACGATCAGCCGGCTGATGTCCGCTCCAGCGAAGCGGACCTTCGGGATCTGAACCTGCGTCGCCGGCTTGGGCGGCTGGGCCTCCCAAGCGAGCGCAGCCGAGTGCCCGGTGACCGCTGGACCGGTTCCTACGGCACCGAGAGCCAGCGCTGCCGAGTGCAGGAATGTGCGCCGTGTCTGCGCCATTGCGGATTCCTCCGACTAATGGCTCATGATACGCCGGTGGCGAGGATGGGGAGGCCTCTATCGAATCTGTTTCACGACGATACGCGACACGCCGTCGGGCCCGACGACGCGCTGGATGGAGAGCTTCGAGCCGTTGCCGGTCGTCACGATCGACGGCGGAGAATGATCCCTCGAAACGTTGAGAGGATTGGGCGCGCCGGGCGTTCCTGAGAGTAGGCGACCGTGACATCCGTGACCGACGCTGAGACGCTCTTCGCCCTGTACCAGGACCGGCTGCGCCGATATCTGGGCCGTGCCTCCGGCGAAACCGAGCTCGCCAGGGACCTGACGCAGGAGGTGTTCCTGCGAACCGCAGGCGTTGGCTGAGGCGTTGGCCGATCCTACCGGGCGATCGCTCCTGATTGACTTCGTCCTGCTGCGGCACCTGGCGCAGTCGGAGGAGTCAGCCGGCGCCGTTATGCATGCGGCAGCACCGCGGACGAAGCGACCGCTGTATTTGGTGGCGGCCGCGGCCGTGTTGATCGCGCTCGTGAGCGGGTATCAGCTTGGCCAGCGTCAGTCGACGGACGATTCGCCGCGACCGCCCGTACCGACGCGCGTGGTGCAATCCGAACCCGTCTGGCAGGAATTGGGCGGTGTGAAATGAAGACGCTCATCGCCTCGGCCGTCATCACGGTCGTCTTCGCCGCGGCAGCTCGCGCACAGACGGATGGCGTTGAGCGGTTCTCCATTGCCGTACAAGGCGCGACCATTTCCTCACCAGGCGGCGAGGAATTGCGCGTGGGCGGCGGTGCTAATCCCAACGAGCCGGGACGGACGGTGCGGCACGGCCTTTCGCTGCGGCCGGACTGTACTTGGGCCGTGTCGCGAGCTGTCGAACCAAACGCCGACCTCGGGTGGGCCGTCGAGATCACACCGGTCCGCGTTGTCAATGACGCGGTGACGTTTCGTCTGGCTTGGGCTCGTACGCGAGACGACGGCAAAGCCTCGACGCAGCCAGAACGCGACATGGAGCGAACACTGCATCCTGGGGAATCGATCACACTCGACTCCGTGCATCGCCCCTGCTCGAGCCAACCCCGAACGATCGGTGCGTCGCTGCGCGTAACCGCATTCCGGTACCCCGATCCAGATTACGATCGCCGGCTTCTGGCACTGGATCTCTGGCTTGTCGAGAAGCTCGAAGACGGTACCGGGCGGAGCCAGCCGCTGTCGTTGCGTGGTCTGTATCACCGGCCGATTCCCTTCTATTTCGACTCGATCAAGGCGGGGCCGATGATTCTCGACATCTTCGGCGAAGTCACGGCGGCTCCTGGCGATCGCACCAGCGACGTGAAGATCATGACGCGCAGCCGGATCTTCGATTCGAAGCAGCCTCCCGGCAGGCCTTCCCTCGGGGACCGCGACGATCAGGATCACGCCGGACGAAGTCGTGTCCGTCCAGTTGCCGCAGGTCGCAGATTCACCAGCGTTCGCCTCGCGGGCGTTGTCCTTGAGAATTCGGGTGCGTCGACCTCGATGAGACTTACAGCGCGCTCCTTCGCGCAGCTTTCAGCTCTCTGCGCCTAGTCCAAGGAACAACTCGAGGCCCTGATCGATCGCCGCGAGTTCGCTCGCTGAGACGCGGCCGAAGATCCGGCGGATGCGCCGCTTGTCGATCACTCGGAGATGATCGATCAGCGCCGACGATTCCTTGACCAGCCCGCTCGCGCCCGGCGCCAAGAGGGGGTACAGCGCTCCCGTACCGATCGTCCCTGTCACCGGCACCACTGCGATGAGCGGGAACCGCTGCCCGGCGTTAACGGTCGGATCGCTGACGGCAATGCACGGCCGCACGCCGCGTTGCTCACGCCCCACAGTTGGATCGAGTTCGACCAGGACGACCGTGCCGCGGTCAACAGTCACGTCGACTCCTCGACCCAGCCTCGTCCCTGAACCCACCGGACAGGCGTGCCACTCGAGAGGTCGACCAAGTCGTTTTCCTCGGGGAGGTCCTTCACCCAGTCGCCAAGTCCAAGATCCGCCAGATCCGTCGTCTCGGGGTGCGGATTCGCGACAGACAGCAGCAGCACCTCGCGGCGTCGTCGCTCGAGCTCGCGTACGACCGCCTCGGCGATGAAACGGCTTCGATTACGCTCAACTCTGTCAATCTCCTCGAGGAGATCGGCGCGAAGGGTCACGGTGACGCGTTCCGAGCTGGGCATACCGGTAGTATGCTGAAAAGTATGATCATACTCAAGGACGATCGCGCAGGCGCGGCCTATCGAATCTGCTTCACGACGATGCGAGATACGCCGTCGGGCCCGACGACGCGCTGGATGGAGAGCTTCGAGCCGTTGCCGGTCGTCACGATCGACGGCGCGGAGTGATCCACCGTGCCGGTCGTGCCCACGGATTGCTCGCGCTGCTGCCTCAAGAGCTCATCGACCATTGGCGTGGCCACGGGCGGCTCCGTGGATGAGGGAAGCGAGCCAAGCGTCGTCTCGCTCGAATACGACGGAGCCGAAGGCGAGCCTGCTCCGCCGAACCCATAAGGCGAAGGCGAGTGCATCCAGCAATCGCCGATCGGGACGGCGCCAATCGGGAAAAGATCCTCGTAGACCGTGGACTCATATCGCGGGCGCGAGACAGTCATGTACGCGTATTCGGTCAGCTCGCCCGCGTCCACCAGGTGATGACGGCAGGCATCGGTCGCACGGCCACCGCTCAATCGGCATATGGCCACGCGCTCGACGTCCGGCGGCATCGAGTACCAGTCGGGGCGCGCGCCGGCCGTCGCGGCGCGCATGAACTGCGCCCACGCGGGGACCGCCACGGCTCCGGCGAACCCCTCGCGCATGATCGGCGCCGGCTTGTCGAGTCCGAACCACACGCCCGTGACGAGGTGCGGCGTGTAGCCGATGAACCATGCGTCTGCGAAGTTGTCCGTCGTCCCCGTCTTCCCCGCCGCCGGGAGCTTGAACCCGAGAGACCGCGCGCTTGACGCCGTGCCGCGCGAGACCACTTCCGCCAGCATGTCGGACATCAGGAACGCTGTCGTCGGCGTGATGGCCTGCGTCTGGCGCGGCGGCGATTCCCAGATCAGCTGGCCCTGTGCGTCTTCGACATGCGTGATCAGCCGCGGCGCAGACATCGTTCCTCTGTTCGCAAATGCGGTGTAGACCGTCGTGAGCTCGAGGAGCGTGACCTCACCCGTGCCGAGCGCGAGCGACGGCACCATCGGCAGCTTCGACTCGATGCCGAGCCGCGCGGCGTAGTACATGGCGGCGCTGATACCCACTTGCTGAAACAATTGCGCCGCGGCCCGGTTGCTCGAGACGCGGAGCGCCTGACGCAGCGTGTACTCCGCACGCTCGTGGCCGCCGCCGGGCAGCCACTCCTTGTTGCCGGCGAGGATCGGCGTGTCGAGCTCGCGCAGCAGCGTGCCGGGTCCGTAGCCGCGCTCCAGCGCGGCGGCGTAGAAGATCGGCTTGAACGCCGAGCCTGCCTGGCGCTTCGCCTGTGTGGCGCGGTTGAAGCTGCTCTCGGCGAAGCTGCGGCCGCCGACGAGCGCGGGTACGTCGCCCGTGACCGGGTCGATCGCGACCAGGCTACCCTGCAGATTGCGCGCGCTGCGATGCGTCCGCGAGATCTGCGCGACGCGCTTCGAGATCGCCTGCTCGGCAGCGCGCTGCAACGCCGGGTCGTACGTCGAGTAGACGCGCAGCCCATCCCGCAGCACGCGGTCGTTGCCGAACAGCGACACGAGCTGGCGCCGGATCTCCTCCTGGAAGTACTGCCCGGTCCCGCTGTCGCCGGCAACCAGCACCGACGCGCGATCGTCCGAACGCCTCGGCAGCGGGGCCGCGGCCGACGCCTGCAGTTGCTCGGACGTGATCTTCCCCTGCCGCTCCATCAGGCGCAGCACGAGATTGCGGCGCTTCAGCGCGCGATCCGGCGCAACCCACGGCGAGTCGTTCGACGGCGAACGCACGAGCGCGGCAAGGAGCGCCGCCTCGTGAGTCGACAGCTGCGACGCGGGCTTGCCGAAGTATCCGCGCGACGCGGCTTCCACGCCGTACAGCCCCTCGCCGAAGTAGACGGTGTTCAGGTATTGCTCGAGGATCTCGGCCTTCGGGTAGCGTTGCTCGAGCCTCACGGCAAGGAACGCCTCGCGCACTTTGCGCCGATACGTCCGCACCGGCGAGAGCTGCGAAACCCGTGCGAGCTGCTGCGTAATCGTGCTGCCGCCCTGGACGATGCGGCGTGCCTGCAGATTGCGCCAGGCGGCGGCCGCGACACGTGGCAGATCGATGCCGCGATGCTGATAGAAACGTCGATCTTCAATCGCGAGCACCGCGTCGATCACGTGCGGCGACACGGACTCGAGCGGCACGTCGACCCGCTGCTCGACGAAGAACGAGAACGCGGGGCGGCGATGTCGGTCGAACACGATCGTCGCCTGCGGACGCGGCGCGAGCGACGCCAGCTCTTCGACGCTGCCCAGCTCCGACACGACGTCGAGGATGGCCGCCGACGCTCGCACGGCACCGGTCCACGCGAGCGCGGCCACTGAAAATACGGTGAGGAGAATCCCGTGACGTCGCATCCTGAACCTTGATTCAGCAACCGGAATGCCACGCACGGTGGAGCTATCAAGTGGTTATGTACGCGTGATTTTTGCGGCTGAGCGTGCGGCGTGACCGGACGTGGGTATCGCGCTACACACCAGTGAGGCGTTGGCGATGCGTGTAGACGTTGAATCCCCCGTCCCGAACGAACCCGAGCAGCGTGATGCCTGAGTCGTCCGCCAGCTCGATGGCCAGGCTCGACGGCGCCGACACGGCGCAGACCAGGCCGATTCCGGCGAGCCACGCTTTCTGAACGATTTCGTACGACGCACGGCCGCTGACGACGAGCGCTCGCCCGGATAGCGGCAGTCGCTCCAGCAGCAGCATCGAGCCGACGACCTTGTCGACCGCATTGTGCCGGCCGACGTCTTCGGCCGCCTGTTCGCACGAGCCGTCCACGTCGAACAGCGCGGCTGCGTGCAGCCCACCGGTCTCTTCGAACACCGCCTGGGTACCGCGCAGTCGGCTCGGCAGCGTGACGACCACCTCGGCGTCGATCGTCCAGTCGATCGGCAGTGGCGACGCGCGCACGCGAAGCGACTCGATTGTCGCTCGGCCACACAGCCCGCAAGACGACGTCGTCAGCACACGGCGTCGTTCGTCGAGGTGCGCGTCTACCGATCCCGCGGCGGCGCCCATCAGATAAACGTCGACGATGTTGTGAACGTGAGGGTGATCCGGATGCTTGCAGTGCTCGACGGCGCCGATGTCGGCGGCCGAGCCGATCACGCCTTCGGAGAACAGGAAGCCAGCGGCGAGCTCGCGGTCAGCGCCGGGCGTGCGCATGATCACGGCGAACGGCTTGCCGTGCAGCCGCACTTCGAGCGGCTCTTCGGTCGCAGCGGCGTCGCTGCCGCGGCGATTGCCGCGGCCGTAGCGGATCACGCTGACGCGGCGGTACGGCTGGAGCGGCGCGTCAGACATGCCGGACTGCGTAGGCGCGGCAGCGCGCGAGGAAGTCGGCGCGGGCGCGGGGATCGGCAAGCGTGTCTTCTTCCTGGATCGGCAGATCGCCGAGACGCTTCCGCAGCGCCGTGGCGAAGAGACCGCTGCCGCGATCGATGACAGCCCCGTCGTCGTGCAGCGGAACGCCGGCGAGTCCGCAGCTCGGCGAGTCCTTCTTCAGCACGTAGCCGCAGCTGCCGGCGGCGGCGAGCGCATCGATCCGCGCCGCGGCCCAGGTGTTCATCCGCGACGTGTAGTCCACGGCGCTCGAGATGCCGATCATGCGAGTGCCGGATGGAGTCCGCTCGAGCCGCACCGGCTCGCGCGGGACGCCCATCCCGGACTCGACCTCCGGGCAGACCGAGATCCACTCGACCTCCGCCGCCAGCGCATCGAGCCACGACACCAGCTTGTGCGCGCCGTTGTAGCGCACGGGCTCACCGAGCAGACACGAGGAGATCCCGATGCGGAGCCGGGGGGTCAGGTCTTGAATTATCACTTTTTTCAAGGAGTGACCCTTTCGGGCGATCGACCAAGGGGGCCATGTCTTGAAAAAAGTGATAATTCAAGACCTGACCCCTAGTTCCAGCGGAGCCCGCGAATCTGATCGAGGTTGACGTTACCGCCGCTGAGGACGCACGCAACCTTAGCGCCGGGAGACGCCCGGACGAGGCCGTGCAGCAGCGCGGCGACCGGCGCGGCGGCGGCGCCTTCGACGACGAGCTTGGCGTGCGACATGATCCAGATCATCGCGTCGAAGATCTGCTCGTCGGGCAGCGTAACGATGTCGTCGACGTATCTCCGCACCACCTCGAAGGTCGTCTCGCCGACGCGCTTCACGCGCAGGCCGTCGATGATGCAGTCGACGCGATCGAGCGTGACGACCTCGCCGCGACGGACGCTGTCGCGCATGCCCGGCGCACCGGACGACTCGACGCCGATCACTTGCACGCCAGGCTTGGCGGCCTTCACGGCCATCGCCACACCGGAGATCAGTCCGCCGCCGCCGATCGGTACGACGACAACGTCGACCTCCGGCCAATCGCCGACGATCTCGAGGCCCAGCGTCCCCTGCCCCGCGATCAGCTGCAGATCGTCGAACGGATGCACGTAGGTATAGCCACGCTCCCGCACCAGCTCCTTGGCTTTCTCGTTCGCCTCGTCCCAGATCGAGCCGTGCAGCACGACCTCGGCGCCGTAGCCGCGGGTTGCGGCGACTTTCGACGGCGTGGCATTCGCGGCCATGACGACCACCGCCTTGATCCCGTGGATCCGCGCGGCGAGCGCAACGCCCTGCGCGTGGTTGCCGGCCGACGAGCAGATCACGCCGCGGCGCCGCTCGTCGTTGCTCAGGAAGGTGAACTTGTTCAGCGGCCCGCGGATCTTGTAGGAACCGGTGCGCTGGAACATCTCCGCCTTGAGCCTGACGTCGAAGCCGGTCTTCTCGCTGAGGATCCTCGACGTCAGGAGCGGCGTGTGGTGGATGTACGGCTGGACGCGCGCGTACGCGGCCTCGAAGACGTCGAGGCCGAGCGGCAGGTTCACGGCTTCACCGCCGTCATCATGATCTCGACGAGGCCGTCGGGCGCGACGAGGCCTGCCTGCACGGTCGCGCGCGCGGGAAAGTCACGCTGGAAGAACGACCGGTACTCCTGGTTCATCGCGCCGAAGTTCTTCACGTCCGTCAGGTAGACGAGCCCGTCCACGACATCGGCCGGCGTGCAGCCCGCCTCGGTGAGGAGCGCCTTGACGCGCGAAAGTGTTTCGCGCGTCTGCGCGGCGGCGTCAGCGCTGGTCTGCGGCGTGTTGCCGAGAAGGCCGGAGAGATACACGCGGTTGCCGGCGCGGATGGCGGCGCTCAGGTTCGGATTCGCGGGACGCCCGCCGCCAATCACCTCCTTCTTCGCCGCGGACGCGACCAGCGTAATCTCGACCGAGTAGTCCGGCCCGGCCAGCGGCGCGATCACGGTCGCGCGCGCAGGCGGCTCGGACGGGAAGGAGCCGCGATACGCCGCGTTCATCGCCTGGAAGTCGGCGCCATTCGGCAGGAACACGCGCGAGCTGACGACGTTCGCGTGCGTCAGGCCGGCGGCCTTCAGCAACTCGCCGGCGCTGTCGAGGATCACCTTCGTCTGCGTGGAGACATCGCCCTTGACGACCGAGTTGTCGCGCCCGTTGCGCGACACCAGTCCCGAGAGAAACACGGTATCGCCGGTCTTGATGGCGTAGCTGTACGGATTCGGCGACCGCATCCACGAGGCCGGATGGATGACCGTGCGTTCGGCGCCGGCCGGCACGGCAATCATCGAGATCTCGACGAGCGCGCCGGGCAGGACGAAATCGGCACCGACAGTCGTCCGCGTCGGCGGATCCTTCGTCCAGTAGGTGCGGTAGACGGCGTTCATCGCCTGGAAGTCCGCCGCGTTCTTCAGATAGACCGTCACCGCCACGACCTGCTCGAGCGACGAGCCGGCAGCCTTCAGCACTGCCGCCGTGCGCTCGATGATGCGCCGCGTCTGCGCGCCGGCGTCGCCGGCGCCGGCGATGGCGCCCCTGTCGTCCTGCGCGAGCGTGCCGGAGACGTAGATCATTCCGCCCGCCTTGACCGCGGGACTGTACGGCCCGACCGGCGCGGGGCCGGCGGTCACGATCTCTTTGCTTTGCATGGCGATGAGAGAGAAGGCCGCGGCCAGAACGAACGCAAGACCGGCGTGGGACATTCGTAAAGGGTAAAGAGTAAAGGGTAATGGGTAAAGGGCAAAGGGCAAATGCCCCGCCTCAGAACTTCTTCTTGAAGATCTTCCACCACGACCCGGTGTCGAGGCCGAGCGCGTCCCACCAGAGCGCGAGATGATCGCGATCGCCCCGCATGACCGCCTCGCGCGAGACGTGCGGCGGCGGCGGTGCCAGTTCTGCGAGGCGATCGACGACGCGCGCACGTTCCTCCGCCGTGGTGCTCGCGACCAGGTGCCACAGCGTCAGCGCGTCGCGCCGGCGGGCCCGCGACAAGACGACGTCGAAGGCCGCCGTCCGGGCGGCGGCGTCGGCGCTCCCGAAATCGAGTGTCTTCAGCGCCTCGCCGTAGCCGGACGGCGCGTCCTCGTAGCGCGGCGTCCCGGGCCCGATACCCGGGCGCGTCTCGCACATCGCGCCTTGCGGAATGAAGGATTCGCGGCCGTCCGTCTCGAAGGCGACCCACCCCTGTGTCACGCGCAGCAGCCCGGCGCCGGTGTCGTCCACCTGCAGCGTGTACTCGCACCCGAGGTCCACGGCGACGGCCGCCGGCGTGTTGACGTAGAAGATCTTCGGCGGCGCCCAGATGCGGGCGTGGATCGTGCCGCGGTCGAGCGCCAGGCGATGCTCGCGCCCTTTCGCTTCGACGAGTTGCACGCGCGTGTTGGGGAATACGTCCACACGGCCGATGCTGCCGACTTCCATGCGCGCGCGCGACGCGGCATCCGTCGTCAACCACCCGCCGATGCGGAGCCTGGCGGCATCCGAGATCCGCTCGCCATCGACCACCGGCCGCCCTTCCACGCTCTCGACGGTCCACCCCGTTCGCCAGAAGCCGAGCGCGAACCAGACGCCTGCCACGGCGACGACGTGGGCGGCCGCGACCGTGAGCGCCCGCAGGCCGATCGAGTACGCCCGGCGTGCAGGTGCCCGCCGCGGCGGCGCAGGCGCCGGCCGTTGCAGGCGCAGCGTCCCCAGCACATCCTCGAGTCGCGCGATCTCGAGGTCGCGCGGACCGGAACGGTCCCACAAGTAATCGTTCTGGCTCTCGTCCTTCATGTTCCGAGCTTCTCCCGCAGCAGCTTCATGCCGCGGTGCAGGTTCACGCGCACCGACGCCGGCGTCAGGCCCGTGCGCGCCGCAATCTCCGGTCCCGTCATGCCCTCGACCAGCCGCAGGACCAACGTCTCGCGGTAGGCGTCCGGCAGCGTGCGAATCATGTCCAGGATGGCCAGCGCCTCGGTACGTTCAGCCGTGGCGTCGCGCGCCGTCAGCGTGTCGGGGAGCTCGTCCGTCGTCACGGTCCGCCGGCGCGCATCCGTCGCGCGGTTCCGCGCGATCATGGACAGCCAGCCGCCGAATGCCGCAGGGTCCCGCAGCGAATCCAGCCGCTGCCACGCGGACAGGAAGATCTCCTGCACGAGGTCCTCGACCTCGGCGTACGGCACCCGCGACAGCACGACGCCATGGATGACCCGCGCGTAGCGGTCGTAGAGCCGCGCGAACGCGGACTCGTCGCCGCTGCGCGCGCTCCGGACGAACCGCGCATCTTCCGACGCATGCTGCGGGGAGAAGCAAGCCCCGCTGCTGTCCAGCGCAACACTCACCTGATGGGAGGACGCCGCGGGCGGCGGGTCGTTAACGGACACGGCGCGTCAGCATACAATTGAAGGGCTTCCCAGCCCTGGAGGATTCGATGAAACGTGTAGTGGTGTGCTGTGCTACGGCCCTGGCGCTCGTCGGAGCCAGTTCGGTCCCGGCGTTCGCCGAGGTCAAGACGCGCGAAAAGACTGCCGTCAAGTTCGAAGGCATGCTCGGCCGCATGGTCGGCCTCTTCGGCGGCAAGGCGGCGCGTGAAGGCGTCGTCTCGACGACCGCCGTGCGCGGCGACCGCAAGGTGACCATGGGTGACTCGCGGGGACAGATCGTCGATCTGACGGAAGAGAAGATCTACGACCTGGACCTGAAGAAGAAGACCTACGAGGTGACCACCTTCGCCGAGCTGCGCCAGCGCCTGAAGGAGGCGCAGGAGCGCGCCGCGAAGGACGCCCGCAAGGAAGAGGGCCGTCAGGAAGAAGCCGCGAAGTCCGAACGCCAGATGGAGATGGACTTCGACATCAAAGAGACCGGTCAGAAGCGGCAGATCGCCGGCTACGACGCGCGTGAGGTCGTGATGACCATCACGGTCCGGGAGAAGGGCCGCACGATCGAGGAGGGCGGCGGCCTGGTGCTCACCGCGAACAACTGGCTCGGGCCGCGCATCCCGGCGATGAAGGAAAAGGCCGACTTCGAGCTGCGCTACTGGCAGAAGCTGCAGGGGGGCGAGACGGGGGCCGTCTCCGCCGAGCAGATGGCCGCAGTGTTTGCCATGTACCCCATGCTCGCCGGGGCGATAGAGCGCATGCGCAAGGAGAACGTGAATCTCGACGGCACGCCACTCGCGGTGACGACGACCGTGGAGGCCGTCAAGAGCAAGGAACAGCTCGCGCAGGAATCGTCGCGCGAGAGCGGCGGCGGCGGTGGTATCGGCGGCAGGCTGGCGCGCCGCGTGATGAAGAAGGACGACCCGAAGCCTCGCGCCACCGTGATGACGATGCAGCACGAGGTGCAGGAAGTGTCGACCAGCGTTCCGGCGGCGGAGCTCGAGCTGCCGGCCGGCTTCAAGGCGAAGTAACCCGCGGCAGGTACATGACGAACCGGGCGCCCGCGCCCGGTTCGCTCTCCAGATAGATCGCGCCCCCCGTCTGCTTCACGATCCCGTAGACCATTGCCAGCCCGAGACCTGTTCCCTGCCCGAACTCCTTGGTCGTGAAGAACGGCTCGAACATGTGGTCGCGGGCGCCCTCCGTGACCCCGGTGCCGGTGTCGCTCACCGCGAGCGCGACGTAATCGCCCGGCGGCAGGTCCGGCCGCGTCGGGTCTTCGCCGAGCATGACGTTCTTGGTCTCGACCGTCAGGTCGCCGCCCTCCGGCATCGCGTCGCGCGCGTTCGCCGTCAGGTTCATCAGGACCTGCTCGATCTGTCCGGGATCGGCGCGCACCCTCCAGAGATCCGGCGCCGTGCTGATGGTGACGCGGATGTCCTCGCGCACGAGGCGCACGATCAGGGTCTCGAGACCACGAATGACGTCGTTCAGATCGACGACCCGCGGTTGCATCACCTGCTTGCGGCTGAACGCAAGCAACTGCCGCGTGAGCGCTGCTGCGCGCTCCGCCGACCGGCGAATCTCCTCGACATCGCTACGGCGCGGGTCGTCGTCGCTGAACTGCTCGAGCAGCAGATCCGAGTAGCCGAAGATCGCGGTCAGCACGTTGTTGAAATCGTGCGCGACGCCGCCGGCCAGCCGCCCGACCGCCTCGAGCTTGTGCGAGTGCCGGAGCTGTTCCTCGCTGTTGCGCAGCGCCTCCTCGGTCAGCTTCCGCTCGGTGACGTCGCGGTGGTTCACCACGATCGCCCGCACCGCCGGGTTGTCGAGATGGTTGACGCAGACGGCTTCGACCCAGCGCCACGATCCATCGCGATGCCGGCATCGATACTCGACGCTCACCGCGTCGGCACAGGTGCGAAGGCAGTGCGCGAACTGCTGATCGATGAGCGGCCGGTCGTCTTCGTACGCGAGCTCGTCGAACCGGTGGCCGAACCGCTCCGCCGGCGAGTAGCCGGTGATGCGCTCGACCGAGCCGCTGTCGAAGAGGACGATGCCCTCGCGGTCGATGAGCGTGATCGCATCGTAGCTGTGCTCGAGCAGCGCGCGGAACCGGGCTTCGCGCTCGTAGATCGCCCGCCGCAGTCCCTGCCGCTCCAGCGCGTAGCGCAGCGCGCGCGCCAGCATGTCCGCATCCGTGCTGCCCTTGACGAGATAATCCTGCGCCCCGCGCTGCATCGCGAAGATCGCGGTCGTGTCGTCGTCGTGCGCGGTGAGCACGACGATGGGGATGTGGGGCGCGGCGGCGCAGACCCGATCGAGCGTGTCGAGGCCGCTGCTGTCCGGCAGGCCGAGGTCGAGCAGGATGGCGTCGACCGGGGCGGTCTCGATCGTCGACAGCGCCGCGGCCAGCGTGCGGGCGCGATGGAGCGAGGCGATGACCGACGCCGCCTTCAACTGGGTGGCGATGAAGTTTGCGAACGGATCGTCGTCCTCGACCAGGAGGACACGGAAAGTCGCAAGCATCGTCGTGGGAGACGAGCCTATTCTACAGAAACGATCGGCGCTGTCGCGGCCTTTCGCCGCGTGCGGAAACGCACACGTTGTATGCTAGCCGCCGTCATTCCGCACACGGAGGCACGATGGCAGCAAGGCGTGACGAGGCGGGCCGGGCAGCGCGGCGGCGGTTCCTGAAGACGATCCCCGCGGCGGTCGCGGGCGGCATGGCGCTGCCGGCGATTGGGCAACAACCGGAGCGGCCGCAGCGGATCAGCAAAGACACGCTCGATTGCGGCGAGAAGATCTTCGGCGTCGATTTCACCGATGCGGAGGAGGGGCAGGCGCTCTCCGGCGTCAACCGGAACCTCGAGACGTTCGAGCGGCTGCGCGAAATCAACGTCCCGGCGAATACGGAGCCGGCGGTCACCTTCCGTCCGTATCTGCCGGGCAAGCAGCCGAAGCCGGGGGCGACGCCGGGCGCCAGGATCAAAGTGGCGCTGCAGCCGCCTTCCGCGCGGCGCGCGTCGCTCGACGACCTCGCCTTCCTGCCGGTCACCGCGCTGGCGCCGCTCGTCCAGCGACGCGACGTGTCGTCGACCGATCTCACGCGCATGTACCTCGCGCGGCTGAAGAAGTACGATCCGCTGCTGCACTGCGTCGTGACGCTGACCGAGGAGCTGGCGCTCGCCCAGGCGGCGCAGGCCGACAAGGAGATCCGCGGCGGCCGCTATCGCGGTCCGCTGCACGGCATTCCGTGGGGCGCCAAGGATCTGCTCGCGACAAAGGGCATTCCGACGACGTGGGGCGCGGCGCCGTATCAGAACCAGGTGTTCGACTACGACGCGACGGTGGTCGAACGGCTGCGCGACGCGGGCGCGGTGCTCGTCGCGAAGCTGTCGATGGGCGCGCTCGCGCAGGGCGACCGCTGGTTCCGCGGCATGACGCGCAGCCCGTGGAACCCCGAGCGCGGATCGAGCGGATCGTCCGCAGGTCCCGGATCCGCGACCGCAGCAGGCCTCGTCGGCCTCTCGATCGGCACCGAGACACGCGGCTCGATCATCTCGCCGTCGGCCGTCAACGGCGTCGTCGGGCTCCGGCCGACCTACGGACGCGTCAGCCGCTACGGCGCAATGGCGCTGAGCTGGACGATGGACAAGATTGGCCCGATGTGCCGGACGGTCGAGGATTGCGTGCTGGTATTCAACGCGGTCTACGGGCCCGACGGCCGCGACGACACCGTCGTCGACGCGCCGTTCGCATGGAACGCCGCCGTGCCGCTGTCGAAGCTCCGCGTCGGGTACGTGAAAGCGGAATTCGAGCCGCGTCCCGACACGGGACGCGGCGGACGCGGCGGCATGAGTCCGGAACAGCGCGAAGCGACGCTGAAGATCCTCAACGACGCGCTGAATGTCTACCGCAAGGCGGGCGCGAGGCTGGAGCCGATCGAGTTGCCGCCCGCCGCGATGTCGAACAACCTGTCGTTCATCCTCAGCACCGAGGCGGCGGCGGCGTTCGACGATCTCACGCGCAGCAAGGACATCCAGGATCGGTCGCTCAACACCTGGCCGAACACGTTCCGCACGCACCGGTTCGTGCCGGCCGTCGAGTACATCCGCGCCCAGCGGGTACGCACGCTCCTCATCAAGCAGATGGACGACGTGATGTCGACGTTCGACGTGTTCCTGACGCCGACTGCCAGCGCGAGTCTCGGGTTGACGAACCTGACGGGCCATCCGGCCGTCGCGTTGAAGGCGGGGTTCTACAACGACACGCCGGTGGAGATCATGGTGACGGGGCGTCTCTACGACGAGGCAACGGTCCTGGCCGTGGCGCTCGCGTTCGAGCGCGCGACGAAGTGGCACGCCATCCATCCGACCCTGAGTTGAGAGGTCGGATGGAACTCCCAAAGGCCAAGGACCAAGGGCCAAGAAACCGGAACTTCCAAAGGCCAAGGACCAAGGACCAAAGGACCGGAACTCCCAAGGGCCAAGGACCAAGGGACCCCGGGACCAGGACCCGGGACCCGGGACGAGGGACCAGGGACCAGGGACTTACTTGCGCTCCCGCGCGGCGGCGACGGCGAGCAGCACCTGCGATCGCTCGTAGCTGCTGTCCATGTCCTCCGCCGCACGCAGCACGGACACGATCGTGTCGGGCGGCGTACGGGGGTGCCGCGCCACCTGCTGAAGCACGCGGCCGCGCTCGTACGAGGACTGCACCGTGTCTACGGCGGCGAAGAACGGCCTGCGCACGCGGCCGTCGATCGGCCGCTGCCTGGCGAGCCGCACGAGGAACTGCGCCTGTTCGTAATCCGAGCCGATTTTCAACGCTGACTCCAGCATGCCGGCGGCGAAATCGTCGGTCAGGTCGGGACGCGCGCAGAGCGCCGTCACCGCACGTGCATGCTCGTAGTCGCTGTCGATCGTGTAGAGCGCGTCGATGAACGCGTGCTGCGAAGCGGGATCGAGCGGCAGCCTCGCCATGTACACCAGCAGTTCCGCCATTTCGTAGTCGGACCGCACCTCGCGCGCGGCCTGGCGCAGCACGAGGGCGACGGTTGGCGGGTCGATCGGGCCGCTGCGCAGCAACTCGGTCAAGTAGACGCGCTTGCCCCAACTACCCTGGATGCGCGACACCTCGGCAAGCACTCCCGAAAGGCCCTGCGACTTGAGGATGCGGGCGACGCGCGCGCGTGCGCCGATGCCGCTCTCGCGGATGAATGCGGGCAGCATCCGCGTCAGCCACGCGCGGCCCTCCGGCTCGTACGGCTTCTCGATGATGGATACGCGATAGCGGCGCCTGATAGCGCCGGACGCATCGGCGCGAAAATCGACGCCCTTGCCGCCGAACCAGCCGCCGTCCGACAGCTCGAGCGAGCCGCCCGGCGAGATCGACTTCACGTCGAGATCGTCGTCGGTGAATTCGATCTCCCCTTCGTAGCTCACCCGGTAGGTGGCCTCGCGCGTTGACCACGAGAAGCGGTTACGCTGCCCGGCCTCCAGCGTTCCGGCAACGAGAAGCAGCAGACCGGTCGCCACCATGACGTTTCTCGCCTTCATCGCATTCTCCCTGAATCGGCGCCGATCCTATTACGCACGCCGAGCGGCCGGGTTAACACGAGGACGGAGGTTCCGCGGGGCTATAATTTCAAAGCTATCCCCGGCAGATCGGAGGCTCGACTTGGCAACCGGTACTTACGCGCGCTTTGACACCAGCGAGGGCACTTTCAAGATTCGCCTCTTCGACCAGGAGGCGCCGAAGACCGTCGCCAATTTCGTCGGCCTCGCCGAAGGAACGAAGGAGTGGACCGACCCCGTGACCGGGGCGAAGAAGAAGGAACCGTTCTACAACGGCGTCGTCTTCCACCGCATCATCGACGGTTTCATGATTCAGGGGGGTGACCGGCTCGGGCAAGGGACGGGCGGACCCGGTTACCGGTTCGCCGACGAGTTCCATCCCTCGCTCCGCCACGGCAAGGCGGGCATCCTCTCCATGGCCAACGCCGGCCCCAACACCAACGGCAGCCAGTTCTTCATCACGCTCGGCCCGACGCCGCATCTCGACAACCGGCACTCCGTGTTCGGCGAAGTCGTCGACGGCATGGACGTCGTGAAGAAGATCGGGTCGGTGCCGACGGGCCGCAACGACCGTCCGGTCACGCCGGTCGTGATCAACAGCGTCACGATCGAGCGAGAGGCGTAGATGGCCGACAAGGGCGAGCGGCAGTCGGTCGACACGCTCCTGCCCCTCGTCTACCAGGAACTGCGCCGGCTCGCGGCCAGCTACTTGCGGCGCGAGCGGCCGGGGCAGACGCTGCAGCCGACCGCGCTCGTCCACGAAGCCTACCTGCGGCTGCTGAAGGACAACCCGGAGCGCTGGCAGAACCGCGCGCACTTCTGCGCCATCGCGGCGCATTCGATGCGGCAGATCCTGATCGAACGGGCGCGGGCGCGCGGCGCGCTGAAGCGCGGCGGCCTGCGGCCACGCGTGACGCTCGACGAAGGGCTGCTCGGCGGCCCCGAGCGATCGATCGATCTCGTCGCGCTCGACGAAGCGCTCGAGCGGCTGGCCGCGTTCGATCCCGAGCAGGCGAGGCTCGTCGAGCTGCGCTTCTTCGGCGGCCTGACCGTCGAGGAGACGGCCGACGCCATGGGCAGCTCGCCGGCGACGGTCAAGCGCCATTGGGCGGTCGCGCGCGCCTGGCTCGCGCGCGAACTCGAAGGCCACGCGCAGACATGACGCCCGAGCGTTGGCGGCGGATCAACCAGATCTTCCACGACGCGCTGGAGCGCAGCGGCCCTGCCCGTGAGCAGTTCCTGGATGAGGCGACGAAGGACGATCCCGAGCTGCGGCGCGAAGTCGAGAGCCTGATCCAGACGCACGCGCGCGCCGGCGGTTTTCTCGACACGCCGGCGTGGGGTGTAGAGCCGGAGCTGATGTTCGAGGAACACGAGATCTCGCTCGTCGGCCGAGAGGTCGGCACCTACCGGGTCACCGAGGAGCTCGGGCGCGGCGGCATGGGCGTCGTCTATGCGGCCGAAGACGTGCGCCTGGGACGGACGGTGGCGCTGAAGGCGCTGACGCCGGCCTACACGAGCGACCCGGTACGGCGCGAGCGGCTGACGCGCGAAGCGCGCGCCGCGGCCGCGCTGTCGCATCCGGCGATTGCGACGATCTATTCACTCGAAGAAATCAACGGCGAGCTGTACATCGTCTCCGAGCTGGTGCGCGGGCGGACGCTGCGCGCGGAGGTCGCGGACGGGCCGCTGCCGCCCGATCGCCTCATTGCCACGCTCTGCGACGTCGCCTCGGCGCTCGCCGCCGCCCATCAACAGGGGATCGTGCACCGCGATCTGAAGCCGGAGAACGTCATCAGGCGGACCGACGGACAGATCAAAGTCCTCGACTTCGGCCTGGCGCAGTTCGGCGAGGGGAGCAACCTCCCGACGTTCCAGCGCCTCACCGAAACGGGAATCGCGCTCGGCACGCCCGGCTACATGGCGCCGGAGCAACTTGGCGGCGGCAAGGTCGATGCGCGCACGGATCTCTTCGCATTCGGGGTGATGATGTGGGAGCTTGCGACCGGCGAGCATCCCTTCGGCGCGGATCCAGCCGCTCTTCTCGCACGGATGACGGAGCTGATGGAGGGGCGCGCCTCGGGCCTGTCGCGGCCGCTGCCGATTCCGCAGCTCGATCGCATCGCGCGGCGATGCATGCGCGCGTCGCCGGCAGAGCGCTACCAGTCGGCCGAGGAAGTGCTCGAGGACCTGCGCACCCTCCGCGCGTGGCGCACGTCACGCATGACCACCGGTTTTGTGGAAGGCGAGAACCGGCTCTGGTGGTGGCAGACGCACCAGATCGTCATCTCGATCGTCCATGGGATCATGCCGGTCGCGGCATGGCTCACGCGGCATGAACTTGGCGCCGGATGGGGACGCGCGTTCTTTTCGGCGACGCTGGTGCTCGCGACGATCTCGGTGACGCTGCGGTTGAACCTGTGGTTCAGCGCGCGGGTGCAGGCCGATCAACTGGTCGAGCACCGCAAGCGCATTTTTCCGACCGTGGTCGCCGCCGATGCGATGCTCGTGCTCGTGCTGCTCGCCGGCGCCGCGTTCATCGGCGCCGCGCACGAAGAGTTCGCCGCGCCGCTGATCGTCGTGTCCGTCGCCAGCCTCGCGTCGCTGCTCCTCATCGAGCCTGCGACGACGAGGGCCGCCGGCCTGAGCTGACTAGCGCTCGACCGTACTGCGCTCCTCCAGCATCTCCGCCAGCACCCTGACCAGCGTCGCCGGATCGAACGGCTTCGCGATGTGGCGTTGATAGCCGGCGTCAATCGCCTGCGTGCGGTCGCGCTCGCCGGCAAACGCCGTCAGCGCGACTCTGACCCGCGGCGCGTCCGGTCCGAGCGCTCCGTCGACTTCGCGCATCAGGCTGTAGCCGTCCTGCTCCGGCATCGCGATGTCGCTGACGATGGCGTTGGGCCGCGCGTGGATCGCGGTGGTGAGCGCTTCGTGGGCGGAGGCCGCCGCGTGCACCTGCGCGCCGGCCGCCTCGAGAACGGACACCAGCAATTCGCGCGTGTCGAGATCGTCGTCCACCACCAGAATCGAGGCGCCTGCGAGCCGCCGCTCCTTGAGGATTTCCGCCGACTCGCTCGTCGGCACATCGACGGGCGCCGCCGGCAGCGCCTGCTCGAGACGGCGGACGGGCAGCCGCACGGTGAACGTCGCGCCTTGACCGAGCCCGGCGCTCGCCGCGCGCACCTCGCCGCCGTGCATCTCCACGAGCCGCCGCACGATCGACAGACCCAGACCGAGTCCACCCTGCGTGCGCGTCGCCGACGCGTCGGCCTGGCGGAAGGTGTCGAAGACGCTCGGCAGGAATGCCGGATCGATGCCGATGCCGCTGTCCGTCACCGACAGCTCGTCGTCGCCGTCGTGGCGTGTCAGCGTGATGGTCACGACGCCGCCGGCGGGCGTGAACTTCACGGCATTCGACAGCAGGTTCCAGATCACTTGCTGCAGGCGGTCGGGATCGCCGACCGTCGGCATCGTGTAGGCGTTCAGGCGGCGTTCGACCGCGACGCCGCGCGCCTCCGCGGCGGGGCGGATCGATTCGATGGCCGTGTTTGCCAGGGCGACGAGGTCGACCGGCCTCAGCTCGAGCCGCAGCTTGCCAGTGGTGATGCGGGAGACCTCGAGCAGATCCTCGACGAGCCGCGTCTGCACCTGCGCGTTACGCTCGATCTTCTCCATCGCGCGATCGATGCCGGCAGGCGGCACGGCGTTGGCGCGCAGCAGCTTCGTCCACCCGAGGATCGCGTTGAGGGGCGTTCGCAGCTCGTGCGAGAGCGTGGCGAGGAATTCATCCTTCAGCCGGTTGGCCTCGCGTTCGCGAACGAGCAATTCGGCACGCTCCTGCTCGGCGCGGCGGCGCTCCGTCACCTCGCGCCGCAGCTCCTCGTTCGCGCGCGACAGCTCCGCCTCGCGCGTCTCGATGCGCTCCAGCATTCGGTTGAACGCATCGACCAGCAGGCCGAGCTCGTCGTCGGTCCGCCGCTTGGCGCGCAGCGAGTAGTCGCCGCGACGCGACACATCTGAGGCGGTGCGCGCCAGCGATACGACGGGCTCCGAGATGATCGCCTGGAGACGCGCGGACATGAAGAGCGCGACCCCGAGCGTCATGAGCAGCAGCGCGACGACGAGCGCCGCCTGCATCTGCACGCGCGCGGTCAGCTGCTCGACGTCGCTGCGCAGATAGAGCGTGCCCATGCGCTTGCCGTCGAGCACGACGCCGTCGACGAGCGTGATCCGGTTCGGCGTGAACTCGACGCGATCGTCCCCTGGCGAGGCGGGGCACGCCTGCGAGTCCGGATACCGCCGGAACATCGCGAGGACGTTGCCGGCTGGCAGGTAGAGGCAGGCGGTGCGCACGTGCCGGTCCGATGCGAGCGTATGGAGCGTCTGCGACGCGGCCTCCGAATCCTCGAAGCCGAGCGCCGCGGTGCTGTTCTCAGCGACGATCTTCCCCTGCGAGCGCAGCTCGCTCTCGAGATCGCGGCGTGTCTGGTAGTAGTCGCCAATGAGATAGCCGCCGCTGATCAGCAGCAGCGCCGCTCCGGTCGTCGCCATGATCATCGCGACGAGCTTGTGACGCACGGAGAGCCGGCGGAACCACGTCATTGCGAGTCCCGAGACCTCCGCACGTGGCGCGCGACGCGCAGCAGCTTCGAACTGAGTTTCAATCCCACGCGTTCCGCTGCGGTCAGGCTGATGTCGAATCTCACCCGGCGCTCCTCGACCACGAACGCGATCATGCCGCCCTGTTGGAGGAATCGCGGCGAATCGCCGACCGTCAGCATCGGCGCAGTGCCCGCCGACGTCAAGAGGCGGACGCCGCGCTCGCTTCCGCCGCGGCCGACGAACAGCACATGGCAGCCGGCGGCGCCCTCGGGCGGCGGCGCCACGAGCTTGAGCGCCCGCCCTTCGACCTGCTCACCCGCGAGAATGCGCTCGACGGCGCTCTGCACTGCCGCGTCGCCGACGACGCAGACGTTGAGCGGGTCGGCTGGGCCACTGAACGCGCTGGCCGGCCACTCCACGAACTTGGTGAAGTTGTAGACGTAGGCCGCCTTGACGTCGTCTTCGCCGGGGCCACCGGACGGCACCTGCGCCTGCGCGCCGGAGCCTTGGCGAAGGTGCGCGGCAGCCGCGCACACCATGACCGTGGTGACGAGGGCCATCGCAGCCGTCACGCGGCGCGCGGTCGTCAGAAATGCCATGTGGTACGGATATAGACGCCGCGTCTCATCGCGTAGCGGGGCGAGCCCGTCGAGAACAGCTCGGCGTGTCGCGCGTGCAGCAGATTCTGGCCGACGAGCGACACGTCCCATCCCGGCCGGACGGTCCATCCGAGGCGCAGATCGAGCTCGCCGTAGCCTTCGACCGTGGGCGCGGGCCGCGGGCCGATGACGCGAGCCATCGCGTCGAGCTCCAAACCGTAGGGCAGATCGAGCATCGAGCGCGCAGAGAACAGGTGGGCGGGATCGTTCGATTCGAACATCCCGTCGAACGGATCGCGGCTGCCCTGATCGACGCTGAAATCGCGGTGCAGATAGGCATAGGAGGTCTGGATGCGCCACCCTTCCGTCGGATGGATGCGCGCGCCCAGCTCGAAGCCGGCGGTCGAGGCGTTGAGCATGTTGGCCAGGACGATCGGCTGCCCGGGGGCCCCCGGCAGCTCCTGGCTGCGAAGATCGTTGTAGCGGTTGACGAACGCCGCCGCGTCGAGCGAGATCCGCGGATGCGGACGCACCCGGTACCCGGCCTCGTACGCGAGCACGTTCTCCCCGTCGAAGGACTCGCTGCCGGTGAGCGTCACGGCGCCGGTCGCCGGGTTCACCAGCCGGAGATCCGTGTCGAAGCGCGTCGGCAGACGCACGGCGCGGGACACGGCGGCCCACGCCGTCTGACGGCCGCTCAGCGTGACGCGGAGCCGCGCCGTCGGCTGCACCTCGAATCCAGTGAAGTCGTTTCGCTCGAACTTCGAGCCGAGGGTGACGAACACGTGGGCCGGACGCACCGTGATCTCGTCCTGCGCGAACAGGCCGATCAGCGTGTTGGTCCTGCGCTCCGGGTCGAAGCGGAAGCCGGACGCGCCGATGTCCCGACCATCGCTGACGCGCACACTGCCGCCGGCGACGAAGTGATGACGCCCGGCGAGGCGTCGATGTAGCAGCTCCGCGTCGGCCGTGTCGCGCGTCTCCTTGAACTGGCCGGGGACGTGCCGGAACGTCCGGTCGTAGTACCCCTGGAGCTGCACCTCCGAGGATCCGGAGAACCGCCGCGTCCACTGCCCCAGCACGTTTCCGCCGGCGATATCCGCGTCCTCGCGCTCCAGCAGCCCGTTCCATCCGCGATAGACGTCGCCCTGCACGAACCACGTCCGTGCGCCGGACGCGGCGGACTCCAGACGAAAGCCGCCCTGCCCGGCGCGGAACGTATCCCCGGCGCTGCCGCCGGAGGCGAGCAACTGCGCGCCGCGATCGCGCACCTTCCCGTAGACGCGATAGCTGCCACCCCTGCCGAAGCGGCCGCCGTGGCGGACCGAGCCGATGAAGTGCTCGAGCGTTCCCGCCGTGACCAGGGCAAACGTTCCGCGCGTGGCGGCTGCGGGCTTGCTGATCACGTTGATCACGCCGTTGACCGCGTTCGCTCCCCAGGTCGCGCCGCCGGGACCGCGCACGACCTCGATGCGATCGACGTCGGCGAGCAGCATGTCCTGCGCATCCCAGAACGTGCCGGAGAAAAGCGGCGAATAGATCGTGCGGCCGTCGATGAGGACGAGCAGCTTGTTGGCCGTGGTGATGGTGAAGCCGCGCGCGCTGACCGCCCAGGCGTTGCCGTGCACGCGCACGACATCGAGAGCATCGGCCAGCCGCATCGCCTCCGCCAGCGTCGTCGCACCCGACCGCCGCACGTCCTCGCCGGTGACGACGGACACGGCGGCGGTGACGTCGGACAGGCGCTCCGATCGGCGTGACACGGTGGTCACGTCGACCTCGCCGAGCTGCTCCAGCGTCAGGCGCTTCAAGTCCTGTGCGATCCGGTTGTCATCGGCCTGCGCCAGGGCAGACGCCGGCAGCAACGCGACGACCAGCAGACACAGCAGAGTCTCCCTCATGAATCGTTCCTTCGACTCGGGGTTACTTCAGTCTCTCGGCGAGCAGGGCGACGCTCAACGCGTAGCTGTGGGCGCAGTTGTATTCGAGGAGCGCTTCGTAGTTCGAGTACACGAGAAAGCTGCGGGTGCCGGCGACGACGAGCGACGCGCCGCGATCGCCTTTCGGCAGCGGGCGGCGGCGCAGGGCGCGAACGCCCTTGCGCGACCACTCGTTGAGCGACAGCGGCACGGACATCGAGCGCTCGGCGCGGCATCCTTCGGGGCGCTGCGGCACTGCGAGAACATCGTCGCGGACCCTCGCGGGGATCGTCACTTCGCGGCCCCATGCGACGCCGCTGGTCCAGCCGCGTTTCTGGAGGTAGAAGGCAATCGACGCAAACACGTCCGGCAGCGACGTCCAGATGTCGCGCCGTTCATCCTTGTCGAAATCCTGCGCGTACTCGAGGTAGCTGGAGGGCATGAACTGCGGCTGCCCGAGCGCGCCGGCCCACGATCCTTTGAGCTTCTCGAGCTCGATGTCGCCGCGATTCAGGATCTCCAGGGCGCTGAACAGCTCTGCGCGGAATCGCGCGCTGCGCCGCGGATCGTACGCGAGCGTCGCCAGAGTAGGAATCGTCGGACGCACGCCCGCGAACTTGCCGAAATTCGATTCGAGCCCCCAGATCGACACGAGAATGCGGGGATCGACGGCGTAGGTCTTCCCCACGCGCCGCAGCAGCGCGCGGTGTTTTGTGTACATTTGCTGCGCCGTGCGGACCGTCGCTCGCGTCAGGCGGCGCTTCAGATACGCCTCGAGGTCGAGGGTGAACTCCGCCTGCGTGCGGTCGCGCTCCAGCACCTGCTCGACCGGCTCAATCCCGGTGAGCGCTGCGGCGATGATTTCAGGACGGATGCCCTTGGCGGCGGCTTCGGCCTTCAGTTCGACGAGCCAGTCGTCGAAGCTGGGGCGCTCGGCGGGGGCAGGCGCAACCGGCGGCAGCGTCTGTGCGCGCGCGGAGAGAGCCGCGAGAACGACGAGCAGCAACGCAGTCCGGGAGACACGACGCGGCGCCATCAGCCGATTCTACAGGAGAGCCGGGTGCTGCTGAGGATCCTCGAAACCGGCGTTCCAGTCGTCGCGTTTCTCCTGATGATCGCCGTCGGTCTCGACGTCAGCCGGGAGGATTTGAGACACGTCGTCCGGCAGCGCGGGGTCATCGCGCTCGCCACGCTGGCGCAGGCACTGGTGCTCCCGGCGGCCGCCCTGGCAATTGCCGCCATCCTTCCGTCCTCTACCATCGCGGGCTATCTGCTGCTGATGGCGGCTTCGCCGGGTGGCGGCATGTCGAACGTCTATGTGTATCTCGCGCGCGCGAACACGGCGCTGTCCGTGACACTGACAGCGACCTCGTGCGTGGCGGCGCTGCTGACGATGCCGGCACTCTTCGCCGCCTACGAGCTGCTGCTCGGCGGGCGCGGCGGCTTCGCGTTGCCCGTTCCGACGCTGCTGGTGCAGCTCCTCGTGATGGCCGTCATCCCCGTAGCGCTCGGCGCCTGGATTCGCGACCGCCGGCCCGAGCTCGAGCGGCGGTACGGACGCCGGCTCCGCGCCCTGACGGCTGCTGGTGTCGTGCTCATCGTGTCGATCGGCATCATTCAGAGCGCCGGCTCGTTCCGCGCAGACATCTTCATAGGCGGCGCCGCGGCGACCTTCTTGGCGCTGATCGGCATGGCTGCCGGATGGAGCCTCGGCCGCGTGCTGCGGCTCCCCTCGGCGGATCGCTTCGCGTTGCTCGTGGAGTTCGCCGTCCGCAATCTCGCCATCGCCATGGTCATTGCGGTCACATTCCTGCATCAGCCGGACTTCATCGCCTTTGGCGCGCTGGCACTGTTCGGCCAGGCGTCGCTGCTGGGCCTTGCCGTCCGCTGGCGCCGGACGTCAGAAACAGCCGAGTGAACGGCGCTTGCAGTCCACTCAGAAGGGGTACTTCTGTGGGGGGGACTGTGATGCTTCATGAGACCGACACTTCAATCGGCGGGCTCGTCCGCGGCGTCCTGGACGACGTGCGCGACCTGATCAGAGAGGAAATCGCGCTGGCCCGTGCCGAGCTCCGGCACGAAATGGGCAAGGCGAGCGGCGCCGCGACGCAGTTCGGCATCGCGTTCGGTGCGCTGCTGTTTGCCGCCGGCTGCTTCGTCGCGGCATTGTCACTGGGGATCGCCGCGCTGCTCGACTGGCCGGCGTGGGCGGGGTTCGCCGTCGTGGCGATCCTGCTCGGCATTGCCGGCGCGATCGCGTACAACGGCGGCCGCCGCGCCATCCGCACCGTTCAACCGCTGCCGCGGACGGTGCACACGATGAAGGAGAACTTCCAATGACCGCCCGCGACCTTGCGAATGCCGATCCCGAGACGATCGAGCACGAGATCGTCGAGACCCGAATGTCGCTGCACCGGAAGCTGGATGCGCTCCAGCACCGCCTGAATCCGCGCGAGCGCGTGCGGAACGCCGTGCAGCCCTACGCCGATCGCGTCCGCGGCATGGCCAGCAACGTGCGCACCGCGACGAGCAGCGTCGATCAGAACGCCGTCGCCGGATTCGCGGCGCTAGCGGCCGTCGGCGTCGGCACGGCGATGGCGGTGCGCGGCCTGCGCCGGCGCAACGGGCAGTGTGACCCGATCACGCCGTCCGACGTCGACATGATGGGAGAGTGATCGTCAATGCTGAATGCTGAATGCTAAATGCTGAAAATGGTGAATGCCGAATTCGACATTCCTCATTTTCAGCATTCAGGATTTGGCATTCAGCATTGACGTGATCTACTGCTCAGCGACACGTTTCGATCGAATGACAACGGCGATCGCCGCTGACGCGACGATCCCGGTAATCAACGTGCCGGTGAAACCGGCGAGCGCCTGCGCCATGGGTGTGGCCATGGCGCGGCTGCGCTCGACGGATTCCGCGATCTCCGCCTCTGACTTTCCCTGCTGCTGCATCACCGTGCGGCCCATCTCCTCGACCTCCTTGAAGTAGTCGGGAAACACGACCGTCGTGAACAGCAGCGAAGAGGCGATGATCACCACGCCGGCGATGACCGACATGTACGTGCCGACAACCACCTGACCTGCCCACCCGCGGCCTTCCCGCGCCGTCTGACGCAGGCCCCAGACGAGCCCGATGATCTCGATCACGATCACCGCGAAGAACGCGTTCATCATCACGGGGTCCTTGTACCACCCGGTGAAGCCCATGACGAACGTCCAGAGGCCGCAGAACACGCCGATGAAGAGACCGGCCGCAAGCATAGGATTCATATGGGCGTCTACGGTAGCATTTCCGCACCCGAATGCGGCACGTCACCGGATTCATCGCCTTCATGGCGAACGCGGCTCGCTACGCGCTCGGCATCATCGCGGCGATGCTGCCCGCGCGTTGGTGGCGGTGGCTCGATCGCTACGTGCCGGCGAGCGATTGCGCGCACATCTCCGGCATCCTCACGCTCCTCGCCGCGGCGTTCATCGGCCTGTTCGGGTTTCTCGCCTACGCCCGGCAGCTCTCCTCCGACAATCTCGACGCCGGTTGGACTGTCGCGCAGCAGAATCCACAGCACGACGACAAGATCGGGATCTTTCTGAGAAGCGGTCCGATGGCGTTCACGGCGTTCGCGCTTCCGCTGTTTCTGTTCACGACTCCGCTTGGACTTCTCTCGTTCTACATGGCGGTGAGTGGCGTGCTGCGATCCATCGCGCCCCTGTTCGACGATGCCGCGTTCGGCGATCCGCTGCTGACAGGCATCGACAAGCTCGCGACCGGCGGCGCGCGCCGCAGCCGCGCGCGCGCGGAACAAATGCAGCGGCAGAAGCTCGCCGGTCCGGCGCTGCCCGACCGCATCATGAGCGCCTCGCAGCTCGGCATCGACCACGCGGACTTCGTCATCGTCTCGTCACGACCGAAGCCTGACTGGAGCACAGGGACGGTGGTGCTCACCGCGGAGGGCGCATATCGCGTCGGCGCCATTGAGGATCGGATGATCGCCGGACGCCTGCGCACGCTCTACGCGCTGACCGAGCACAAGGATCTGGAAGCCTTCCGCCGTGTGGTCCACTACGAGCTGCCGCCCGGACGGCGGACGTAGCGTCGAGGCGGAACTGACGGGCGGCTACGCCCACAGCCGCGTCGTTCGGAATTCGAGCGCGCTTTTAGTCTCCGAGGAACCGGATGCAGTGATGCGGCCCGCATGCAAGTGCATCAGAGGCAAGGGTCAACAGCTTATCCACGTGATCGATCAAATCATTCGTCGATAACGACGCAACATACTCGCCTGCCTCAGTCCTCGCCGTTTCAGGCCAGCCGCTCGCTGAGCGAAGATAGTCGTCTTTCGCATCCCTGACGATCTGTTCCGTTATCCGCGAACGCAGTGCCTCCAGTTCGTGACGGAGCGTGTTCATCTGTCCGCGGTTGAAAACCGTCTGACCGTATGGGTCAACGAACCGAAGGCATGATGTTTCTTCGGCGCTGATTGTCCCCAGCAGCCAATTCACGTGCCCTCGTGGATCCGTGACTTCACGGACAACATCGCCGCGCTCGTTCTCAAGACGAGCATCTATACCCATGATCTCTATCCCTCCGAGAAATTGCGTTCCGCCGCGCCGTCGTCTACGAGCTGCCGCCGACGGATGTAGCACGCGAGGCGCAACTGAAGTTGCGCCCTACGGCTATCGAGGTGGCCGCTACGCTCGCAAATGTTTCTTCAGATCCGCCTGATACGCATCGATGGTGTCGTACGGGGAGAACACCACCTTCGACAGCACCCGGAAGATCGGGTTGTAGATCTCCCCCTCTTCCGTGATCGTCAGTTCGGTGCCGCCGTCCACCGGCTTCACCTCGAGCGTCCACGTGCCGCCGAACGGCAGCGACGGGTCGTCGATACGCGTCACGAGCCGCGCGTTCGGTTCGCGCGTCTCGACTCTGTAGGTGATGACTCCGTTCGAGCCGTCCTCGCGAAACCGCGTCGGCTCGTCGCCGGCCGACAGGATCTCGACGCTCTTCACGCCGGAGCGCCACTCGGGGAATTTCGCGAAGCCGCTGATGGCCGCATAGACCGCTTCGGGCGGCGCGCTGTAGACGACGGTGCGAGACGCGCGGTGCGCTTTCGGCAGCAGCAGGCCAATCAGCGCGACGACGCCGACGAGCAGTATCAGGCCGACGACGATGTCCAGCGTCCATTTCAGCACGAGTAATCAACCTCTCTGGTAAGTGGCGAGCGCGACCTGACGGCAGGCGCGCGCGAGCAGCTCCAGGCCGGCGACTGCCGCGTCCCGATCGCTCTGCGGCAGCGCGGCGAGCACCGCTTTCAACCGCCGCGACTCGAGCACGGAGCTGGCGCGGACGGCATCCACTCCTGTGCGCGTGAGCACCAGGCTGACGTGGCGAGCGTCGCGTTTCGCGTGCCGCGCCTTCGCGACGTAACCGAGCGACTCCAGTCTCTTGACCGCCTCCGAGAGCGTCGATCGCGAGAGATCCATGTGCGCGGCGAGCTCCGAGAGCGTCAGCGGTGTGCGGCGGTCGAGGTGGACGAGGATCGCCGAATCGCGCATCGACACGTGTGACGCGGACGATCGGGCGCGATCGTGACGTGTGTGGCACGCGTGGTAGACCTGCGGATAGCAGAACTGGATGCGCTCGATGGCGCGGTCGAGTGTCACGCGCGCCAATCTAGCGATGTCGAGATAGTTCGTCAAAGCGAAGTACTGCGGACGTTTCACAACGAAGAAACGGACAGAACGGAGCACGAACGGAGGGGCGTCCTGCCCGTCGGCGCGGTCTCGCGGCGTGGTATAAACGTGACCCACAGGGAGGATGTCCTATGAGGCGGTATTCACACCGTTTTGCCAGTGTGTGCGCGATGGTCGCTGCCGTCGGGCTGCTGTCGGCGGAGCTGGCGGCGCAGGCCGCCAAGGCTCAGCCGGCCGCGCAGCGGCTCCTCGACAAAGACACCTTCATGGAGATGGAGAGTATCGGCGCCCCGGCCATCTCTCCCGACGGACGCCAGATCGTGTTCGCGCGTACCTGGATCGACAAGATGAAGGACCAGTCGCGCAGCAACCTGTGGATCGTCGACACCGACGGGTCGCGCGTGCGCGAGCTGACGCGCGGTGGCTGGCGCGACAGCGCTCCCGCATGGGCGCCCGACTCCAAGCGGATCGCGTTCCTGTCTGACCGCGACGGGACGAACCAGCTTCACGTGATGTACGTCGACACCGGCGAGGTCGCGCAGTTGACGCACCTGCAACGCGCGCCGTCCGGCATCAAGTGGTCGCCCGACGGCAAGCAGATCGCGTTCACGCAGATGCTCCCGGACGAAGATCCGATCCTGCGCGTCCAGCTTCCACAGCGCCCGCGCGGCGCGGAGTGGGCGCGCGGCGCGACGGTGGTCGATCGGCTGACGTGGGCGCGCGACGGCACCGGTCCGATCGAGAAGGGCTACACGCACGTCTTCGTCATCGACGCGGTGCTCGGCGGCACGCCGCAGCAAATCACCGACGGCAAGTACAGCCATAGCAATCCCGAATGGTCGGCCGACGGCCAGACGATCTACCTCTCCGGCATCCGCAAGCCGGAGGCCGAGTATCAGCGCGGCGACAGCGAAATCTACGCCGTCGACCTGAAGACCCGCGAGCTGAAGACGCTGACCGATCGCAAGGGCCCGGACAACGGGCCCACCGTCTCGCCCGACGGGCGGTGGATCGCCTACACCGGCTATGACGACAAAGACTTCACGAGCCACCTCGCGTCGCTCTATCTCATGGATCGGAGCGGCGGCGCCAAGCGGGTGCTCGCCGGCGGCTTGAACAGCTCGCCCGGCGACGTCACGTGGGCCACCGACAACACCGGCGTGTATTTCACCGTCGGCGAGAAGGGATCCGATTCCATCTATTTCGCACCGCTCCAGGGGCAGCTCCGCAAGCTCACCGCCGACGCGCAGCAGACGTTCGGCGGCTTGTCGCTGTCGAACGCCGGCCAGGTTGCCACGGTCAGGAGCACGCCGTACAAGCCGGGCGATCTCGTCACCTTCAAGATCGACGCCGCACGCGACGCCTCGACGTGGAAGATGCTCGTCGACGTCAACGCCGACGTCCTCGCAAACGCGAAGCTCGGCGAGACCGAGGAGCTCTGGTACACGTCCAAGGACGGTCTCAAGGTCCAGGGATGGCTGATCAAGCCGGCGAACTTCGAGGCCGGCAAGAAGTACCCGATGGTGCTGTGGATTCACGGCGGGCCGTGGTCCATGTACGACGTCAGCTTCAATTGGTCGTTCCAGAACTTCGCCGCCAGCGGCTACGCGGTCCTCTACACCAACCCGCGCGGCAGCACCGGTTACGGCCAGGACTTCGTCAATGGCATCCAGCACTCGTATCCGGGCAAGGACTACGACGATCTGATGACGGGCGTGGATGCGGCGATCGCCAAGGGGTTCATCGACGAGCGCAACCTGTTCGTCTGCGGCGGCAGCGGCGGCGGCGTGCTGACGGCGTGGATCGTCGGCCACACCAACCGCTTCGCGGCGGCCGTCTCCATGCGGCCGGTCATCAACTGGCACTCGTTTGTCGGCACCACCGACGGCCCGAGCTGGTACCGCCAGTTCAAGAAGTACCCGTGGGAAGATCCGACGGAGTACGCGGTGCGCTCGCCGCTGCACTACGTCGCCAACGTCACGACGCCGACGATGGTGATGACCGGCGAAGCGGATCTGCGGACGCCGATGGGCCAGAGCGAGGAGTTCTACCGCGCGCTGAAGATGCTGAAGAAGGAGACGCTGCTCGTCCGCATGCCCGACGAGTTCCACGGCTGGCGCCGCCCGTCGCACCGCCTCCTGCAGCAGCTGTACCTGATGGCGTGGTTCGACAAGCACAAACGCGCGCCGGGCACGACCACGACGACGGCAGGTAGATAACTCGAAGCGGTACCGTCAGCAGGAGAATGGGAGAAAGGGAGCAACTATTTTTTCTTGAAAGAAACAATAGCTCCCCTCCTCCCCGCTCCTGCATTCGAGATCCTCTGATCCGATGCGTATCCATGACGTTCTGATCATGCTTGCGGCCGCAAGCTGGATTGCGGCGCTGTCGGCTGCGGCGCGGCCGGATGCGGCGGCGCAGGTGGCGGGGCGCGCTGGCTTCGCCCGCGAGGTGCAGCCGATCCTGAAGGCGCGCTGCCTGGAGTGCCACAGTCAGGAAACGCGCAAGGGCGGGCTGTCGCTCGCGACCTACGGCGACGCTCTCGAGGGGGGACGCAGCGGCGCGGCGATCCGGCCGGGCAACAGCGCGGGCAGCCTGCTCGTCCATCGCATCGCCGGCGAGGTCGAGCCGCAGATGCCGAAGGACGAGGAGCCACTGACGGCCGCGCAGGTCGCCCTCCTTCGCCGCTGGATCGATCAGGGCGCGCGGGAGACGCCGACCTCCCCCGCCGCGCCGCAGCCATGGGAAGTGCCGCTCGCACTGACGAAGCCGGCGACGCCGGCGGTCGTCTGGAAGGAGTGGACGTCGCCCATCGATCGGTTCGTCGCGGCGTACCTGGCGCAACTGAAGTTGCGCCCTACGGCTGTGGGAGACGCGGTCTACGCGCGACGTGCCTACCTCGACCTCTGGGGCCTGCTGCCCACGCCCGAGCAGCTCCAGTCGTTCGTCAACGATCCCAACCCGAACAAGCGCGAAACGCTCGTCGCCGCGCTGCTGGCTGACAGCGACAAGTACGCCGAGCACTGGATCTCGTTCTGGAACGATCTGCTCCGCAACGAGGACGGTGTCACCTACTTCTCGGAAAACGCCAGCCGCAAGAGCATCACCGGCTGGCTCCTGACCGCGCTGAAGACGAACCTGCCGTACGACCGGTTCGTCCGCGCACTCCTCAACCCGGCAAGTCCAGACGATCCGGACGGCTTTCTCGTCGGCGTCAACTGGCGCGGCGAGACGAATCCGGCCGTGACGCCGTGGATGCAGGCGTCGCAGAACACCGCGCAGGTGTTCCTCGGCATCAACCTGAAATGCAATGCGTGTCACGACAGCTTCATCAACAAGTGGAAGCTGAAGGACGCCTACGCGCTCGCCGCGTTCTTTTCTCCGGAGCCGTCGCTGCAGCTCTATCGCTGCGACGTCGCGCAGAACCGCTTCGCCGAACCGGCGTTCCTCTTCCCGGAGATCGGCCACACGCCGGCGTCGACGTCGCCCGGGGACCGTCGCGCGGCTGCCGCCGCGAGCTTCACCGCTCCGCGCAACCGCCGCCAGGCCCCGACGCGCCGCAACCGCCTGTGGCACCCCCGGGTCGGCCCGGGCCTCGTCCTCAACCCCGACGAAAAGGACGG